>CAMYAO010000005.1 GCA_947253885.1 uncultured Clostridium sp. | reverse complement strand
CTGGCCTAGTAATAAGGGCTTATAGCCCGCTACGCTAGCCATCCGTTTTACGGGTAGGAGCGCCTGCCATGATTTTATACTAACTGTTAATAATCTTTTTCAGAATAGGTACACTTAATAAGCCTTTTTGGGGAAAATATTCTTGTGAAATTTATCTGATTTCAAAACTCCGAAAGCTTCTTCTAATTGTACAGTTCGGTTTATCCTTAATGCAGGTTAGTGATCGGAGATATAAAAGAGATGGTGAACAGACTGCAGATTTTATCAATTGTGTAGTGTTTGGTAGAGGTGCAGAGTTTGCGGAGAAGTATTTCATAAAAGGGATGAAAGTTGTGGTAATAGGACGGATACAGACAGGATCCTATGAGAAATGGTTGAATGCTTTGGCGAACGGAAAGACGACGGAAGAATATGAAGCCGGCAGATTACTTGAGAAAGCAAAAGCGACTGAGCCCAATATCACTAATGATTTAAAAGATGCTATAGCTAATAGTAATCATAGCAAATTAGAAGGGCTTGATTATCGTATTAAGTCACAAGATTCTCTTGAGCGAAAATTAAGGGATAAAGCTGAAGAGAAAAATATATTCATTAGTGATTATGCAAAAAAAGTTACGGATGTGATCAGATATACTAGCGTAGCCAACAAGAAGAATTTTACGGAAGAGTATTTCAAAACAGTTGAATCATTAAAGAAAAAGAAATATACTCAAGTGGAGGTTACAAATACTTTTTCGGGCACTGGTAGCTATAAAGGCGTTAACACCTTGATGAAATCGAAAGATGGATATGTATTTGAGCTACAAGTTCCACACTCCGGAAAGTCTGAAAGCGAAAAAAGAGAATCATAAGTTGTATGAAGAAGCACAGCTTTCAAGTACGAGCGAGGTCAGAAAAATAAAGCTATATACAATGATGAGAGCAAATAACAAGGATATTATAGAAGCAAAAAATATTATTCAAATAAAGGATATTAAATTATGACATATAATTATGTGCTAGCTGGAGATAACTTAGAAAATTTAGTAAGAATGACTGACACGGAAGACGTGGCAAAATTTAAAATCCAAAAATATAAAAAAAGATTTGGGTGGGTTGACGATATTGACATGGGCGTTATTTTTACAGATCACATTAAATCAAAGGAAATCACAGAAGAGGAAGCTTTAAAATTTATCGAATCTTATTTAACCACCTTAGACTTCTAAGGTGGTATTTTGTACCCATTTTGTAGGAGAATCTAAGAGAAAATATGATTGAAATATGCATATCAGCCCGTTCAATTAGAGTTAACGGGCATGCTAATTATGCCGATCCAGGCAAGGACATTGTATGTTCTGCTGTATCGGCATTGATACAAACGCTTGGATATAGCTTAGAAGATTTAACAAGTGACGAAATTACATATAGCTTCGATAGTGGAAAAGCACTTATCGAATACAGGAATCTATCAGAGCAGGTAAAGCTCTTAGTAGATTACTTTTTTATGAATTAATAAATACAATATGTTTGATGCTGGGCGAATTGTGGTGTGCGACGATAAAGGAAAAGATCGAGAAAAAGCAATAAATATAATTAAAAAATATTACATTTATTCATCTGAAGACGTACGAATGTAATAAAAAAGGAGGTATAAAAAATGAAAAAAAGTTCAGAGCGGCAAGCACGCTATGATAAAAAAAACACAAAGGGTATATATTTAAAATTAAATATACACCTAGATAGCGATATTTTAGCTTGGCTAGAGAAACAGCCAAGTAAACAAGGTGCCATAAAAGAATTAATCCGGGAAAAAATAAAAAAATCTTAAAAAACCATTGACATATGTATATACATATGATATTATGTAGCAAAAAGGGCGGTCAAAGGGCTACCCTTATTTTTTTTTGTCCAAAGAGTATGTAGGGTACAACATCAAAAGGTACAAAAAAGTACATATTTAACACTTTCCAAAATGGAAATAGTTCAATTTCATTGAAATGAAAAAGCTTCAAAACCACTGTAAATAAAGGGTTTTGAAGCTTTAAGCAGACAATGGGAATCGAACCCACCTCCTCAGCTTGGGAAGCTGATATTCTACCGATGAACTATGCCTGCATATACTGAGTATAGCACAACTTTGTTTATTCTGAAAGAGAAGAATAAAAGGAAAATTTCAGTTGTATTGAAAAGAAGGATCTGGTTTAATGAAGCGTACAGAAAAAATCAAGAAAAAAGGGAGGCAACGAAAGATGAAGCGAATAAAAACATTGATTTTATCTTGTATTATGGCAATGGTTGTGTTGCCGGGGTTTTCAACAAATGTATCAGCAAGTGAGACCGGAGTAGTAAAGAGTATTTTTGCATCGGATAAGACGAGAGAATCAGCTGTTACATTAGGAACAAAGCGACCGACCGGGACAGAAACAAACTTAGGCGAGATTGTGGTACAGGAGGGACAGACGGTAACGGATAAAGGATTTATAAATACATTTGTTACAGATGAGATTATAAATGGCGCAAATGTGAAATATGGAACGGTTATATTTTCTACCTCATTTCAGTACTATAGCAATAATGAAGGGGTAGCATCTGTAGATCCGGGGCTTCACGATCTTGCTAATAATATGGATGCACAATATGTAAAGTATTTTACAATGGATTATCCGTCGGCAACAAGTGTGAAATATGATCTAAATACGCAGACGGGCGGAAAAGAATTGAGCTATTCTTTTACAGGAAATAAGTCGACAGACGGAAAGTACCTGAGTGTGTACTATCATTATACAGTTTTGGGAAAAGACGCAAGAGGAAATGAGATTGCCCGTAACGGATTTTTGGGATATAAAATCAAGGTAGTACCAAAAACTACGGTGCCTCCTTCTGAACAGAACTATGGAGCATATTTGATTTATGATGCGAACGGAGGAACTGTAAATGGAAATGCAACATTGGAAGATAAAGAAAATCGACAGACCTCAGCAACAAATTATGGGACAGTAAAGATTCCGATCTACCATAAAGAGCCGGTACGTGACGGGTATACATTTGCATTTTGGATCGAGCCGAACAGTTACTCTTTTCGCCATCTGGTATATCACGGTGCCGATTCCGCATTTGACAGCAAAAAATATCCGGTTGAAACAGAAAATATATTTACAGAGTATGAGATGTTTGTATCAAAACCGGATCGTACTAAGACACTAAAGGCAGTTTGGGATAAGAATTACAGCCTGTCCTATGAAGCAAATGGAGGAGATAAAACACCTGAGAAGCAAGTAGGAACATTTGGGATTAATATTACACTCGGAGAAGCAAAAACAGAGGATCAGAAGGTGACGCTTCAGCCGGCAATTACCAAAACAGGATATGTTTTTAAAGGTTGGAAGGATGAAAAAACAGGAGTGGTTTATCAGCCAGGAGAGACCTATACCCTTACTTATGCGGATCCGCATCAGACAGTAGGAGCTGTTTGGGAACCAATCGTTCCGAACACTCCGGATACTCCGGACAAGCCGGACACCCCGGATAAACCGGATACCCAGGACAAACCGGACACCCCGGATAAACCGGATACCCAGGACAAACCGGACACCCCGAATAAGCCGGATACTCCGAACAAGTCGGTTTCACCGAATAAAACAGCGGTTAGAAAGAGAACTGAGAAAAAAGTCTCTGTAAAAACGGTAAAAGGAAGGACAACCGATGTACCGAAAACCGGTGATCGGAAGAATATCGGTTTCATGGTGGCAATTGTGGCGGCAATTGTAGGAATTTCCGTTATAATGGTATTTAGAAAAAGAGCATAGAAATAGATAAGAAAGAAAAGTCGTGGATAAAAGGGTTCTTTTATTGACGACTTTTTGTATTCTATATTTGTTATAATAGAAGGAAGAAAATATAAGGTAAGAGGAAAATACAGTGAAAAAAGAAAGAGTGATACCGTCAGCGGACAACAAACATCATTTACATACTGTTATCTGGGAACCGGAAGGGGAGGTTTGTGCAATCCTGCAGATCTCACACGGTATGGTGGAGTATGTGGAACGATTTGAGGAATTTGCAGAGGAGTTAAATCGGGCACATATTTTGGTAATAGGAAATGACCATCTGGGGCATGGAAAAACAGCAGGAGCTGAATCTGATCTCGGATATTTCGGAAAAGGAAAGAGTGACACTTTAGTAGAAGATCTGCACAGGATAACCGCATATATTCATGCAGAATACCCACAGACACCGATCTTTTTGTTCGGACATAGCATGGGGTCTTTTTTGGCGAGAAAATACATAATGTATTATGGTACGCAATTGTCCGGAGTGATTTTATCCGGAACGGGATATACACCGAATGGAGTACTTCGTTTTGCCAAAATTCTTTCCGGGTGGTTGCAGTTAATAAAGGGCGAGCGTTATCGGTCTTCATTTTTGAAAAAGCTGTCATTTTCCGGTTATTTAAAACGGATTGAACAGCCTCGGACAGAAACGGATTGGCTGACAAGAGATGAGAAGGTGATAGATGCCTATAACCGGGATAAATTTTGTACATATACCTTTACCGTAAATGGATACCGGACGTTGTTTGAACTTCTGGAAGAAATACAGGAGAAGAAACACATTAAAAAAACGCCGAAGCAGTTGCCGATACTTCTGATATCCGGAAAGGAAGATCCGGTCGGTAATTATGGAGTGGGAGTAGAGACAGTGTATAAGCTGTATCAACGGGAAGGGCTGACGGATATAGAAAAAAAGCTATATGAAAAGGATCGGCATGAATTGACCAATGAGTTGGATAAAGAAACGGTTTTTGCAGATATAAAGGAATGGATAATGCGTTATTTATAAAATGTCGGAGGGTATAAATGGGAAAATATATTATGGCTTTAGATGCCGGAACCACCAGTAATCGTTGTATTTTATTTGACAAAGACGGAACGATCTGCTCTATGGCACAAAAAGAGTTTCGACAGATTTTTCCGAAGCCGGGCTGGGTCGAGCATGATGCGAATGAAATATGGTCCACACAGTTGGGGGTGGCAGTAGAGGCGATGTCGAAGATCGGTGCGTCAGCGGAAGATATAGCAGCAATCGGCATTACCAATCAGAGGGAAACGGTAGTTGTCTGGGATAAGATGACCGGTGCACCTGTCTATAATGCGATTGTATGGCAGTGCAGGAGAACATCGGGGATTGCAGATAAACTGAAAGAAAAGGGATTGGAAGCGAACTATAGAAAAAAAACAGGATTAATGATCGATGCTTATTTTTCCGCAACCAAAATCAAATGGATATTGGATGAGGTTCCGGGGGCAAGAGAAAAAGCACAGGCGGGTGAGTTGCTCTTCGGAACAGTGGAAACCTGGCTGATATGGAAACTTACCAAAGGAACCGTTCATGTGACTGATTATTCGAATGCTTCCAGAACGATGCTATTTAATATCAATACTCTGGAATGGGATACAGATATTTTAGAGGAATTGCAAATTCCGGAATCTATGTTGCCGATACCGGTTCCTTCCAGTCAAAAATACGGATATACAGATGAAAGTTTTTTCGGTGCAGAGATCCCGATTGCAGGGGCGGCGGGAGATCAGCAGGCAGCTTTGTTCGGTCAGACCTGCTTTGCACCGGGGGAAGCAAAAAACACTTATGGAACCGGATGCTTCTTATTGATGAATACCGGGGAAACACCGATATTTTCGAAAAACGGACTGGTAACAACTATTGCATGGGGATTGGACGGAAAGGTACAGTATGCGCTGGAGGGCTCCATTTTTGTGGCAGGGGCAGCAATTCAATGGCTTAGAGATGAACTTCGGCTCATTGATTCTTCAGCAGATTCTGAATATCTGGCAGGAAAAGTCGAAGATACTCACGGCTGCTATGTAGTACCGGCTTTTACCGGACTGGGAGCACCTCATTGGGATCAGTATGCAAGAGGAACAATTGTGGGGATTACAAGAGGTACTAATAAGAATCACATTATTCGGGCAACTTTGGAGTCGATTGCATATCAGGTGTGTGACGTTATTGAAGCGATGAAAGGGGACTCGGGAATCGAATTAAGAACATTAAAAGCAGATGGAGGGGCATCCGGAAATAATTTTCTGATGCAGTTTCAGTCAGATCTGTTGAATAAGCCGGTAAATCGTCCGGCATGTCTGGAATCCACAGCATTGGGAGCTGCTTACCTGGCAGGGTTAGCTGTCGGATTTTGGGGAAACAAGGAAGAGGTTGTAAAAAATGTCCAGTTGGACAAGGTATTTACACCTCAAATGGATAAAACAGTTAGAGAGCAAAAAAGAAATGGATGGGAGAGAGCTATTACCCGTTCCTTTGGATGGGAGGAAAAGAATGATACTTGTGTATAGTATGGGAAGTTGCCCGGATTGTATCCGTGTGTTGGAACAGATAAAAGGAAATCCGGAATTTAAAGTATTGGAGATCGGTTCACATGCACGCATATTAAAGCAGTTTTTACAGTTGAGAGACTGTTCACCGGTGTTGGAACAAGCGAGAGAAAACGGAAGCATTGGGATTCCCTGTTTTATATTAGAAGATGGAAGTGTTACCCTGAACCCGAAAGATGTGGGGTTGCAATAGCAAAAAACTATTATGATGTATGAGATATAGGTATAATACA
The DNA here is from genome assembly GCA_947253885.1 of uncultured Clostridium sp. Taxonomy (GTDB): domain Bacteria; phylum Bacillota; class Clostridia; order Lachnospirales; family Lachnospiraceae; genus SY8519. Next base: position 120,866 of record CAMYAO010000005.1, on the reverse strand, counting down.
AACAATGGAAAGGGTGGTATACTGTTTGCTATCAAAAATGAGATAGAGGAAGCAGAGGTAAAGTATGAAGCTGATTGATATAATTGAATCGGAGAAACGAACGATATCATTTGAGGTATTTCCGCCCAAAAAAGAAACTGCATTTGAAAAGGTAAAACAGTCCACAGATGCGATCGCCGCTCTGGAGCCGGAGTATATGAGTGTTACTTATGGTGCAGGTGGAGGAACGAGCAGGTTCACATTGGATATTGCCTCCAGTATTCATGATAAATACCATGTTCCGAGTATTGCACATTTAACCTGTGTATCCAATACAAAGGAAGAGATAAAGGCACAGTTGGATCGAATGAAAGAACTGGGTATAAAAAATATTCTGGCATTGCGTGGGGATATTCCGGAAGGTGCTGCCAAAAGAAAAGACTGGAGTTTTCAGTATGCAAGTGAGTTGGTGGAGTTTATCAGGCAGAATGGAGATTTTTGTGTGGGAGGCGCCTGTTATCCGGAGGGGCATCCGGAATCTTCGAATATGACAGAGGATATAAAGAACTTAAAGCATAAAGTAGAAAACGGAGTAGAGTTTTTAACGACACAGATGTTTTTCGATAATGATATTCTATTTCATTTCTTATATACAATTAGAGATGCAGGAATTGAAGTTCCAGTTGTTCCGGGAATCATGCCGATGACAAAGGGCTCTCAGCTGAAGCGTATCAAAGAACTGTCAGGATCGTATATGCCGGTTCGTTTTCTGGATTTGGTAGACCGGTTCGGGGATAATGAGGCTGCGATGCGACAGGCGGGAATTGCGTATGCGACGGATCAGATCATTGATTTGTATGCAAAGGGAATAAAGCATGTCCATGTATATGCCATGAATGATGTAGAAGTGGCACAAGCGGTGCGAAATAATATTTCAGCTATTTTAGGTTAGACGGAGAAGCGGATGGCAACAGTTATAACAATGCAGTTAAATAAAGAAGAGGTCTGTGTTGATCGAGCGGAAGGATTGCGGTATATAGGCTATCGACCGGATACTCCTTCAGATATACTCGAGAAAAGAGCGGATTCGGTTTTGAAGAGGATCAGGGAGATTCTGCTTCCGAAAGCCTGCTATTTAAAAGTGCCGGTTTCGATAGAGGAAACGACCGATGAGATAGACTTCTCCTGTATGAAGATACGGAGTAAAAGCCTGGCATATACGTTAAAGGGTTGTAAAGAAGCCTATCTGTTTGCTGCAACAACCGGATCGATGCTGGATCGTGAAATTGCGAGATCGACAAGAAAATCTGCAGTAGACGGGTTGTTGACCGATGCAATGGGCTCTGCCGGAATTGAGGGAATATGTGATCTTGTTTGTGAAAGACTGGAAGAGATAGAGAAAAAACCGTTGACAATAAGATTCAGTCCGGGATATGGCGACTTGAATATTGAAATACAAAAGGAATTTTTACAGGTATTAGATTGTAATCGAAAGATCGGGTTAACGCTAACAGGGGAGATGATGATGACGCCGATGAAGTCCGTTACAGCAATTGTCGGAATCGACGGAGACAGAACTAGACACCATAAAACCGGCGGATGTGCAAATTGCAGTGAAACGTCCTGTGAGTTTCGAAAGGAATAAGACAGATGGAAAGTATTATAGAGCGTATTCAAAAAGAGAGGATGTATTTTGAGGGTGGTTTAGGAACCATGCTTCAGGAAAAGGGATTACAGCCCGGAGAGTTACCGGAATTATGGAATCTCAGTCATCCGGAGGATATCTGTTTTATGCATGAAAGCTATTTAAAAGCCGGTTGTCAGATCATGAAAACCAATACATTTGGAGCAAATGCATTAAAATTTACCGGAGAGGGAGGAATCCCTTCTTTGGAAGAGGTAGTATCGGCAGCGGTACGTCATGCGAAAACAGCCAGAAAAAATGTGGGAGTTGAAGCGTATATTGCATTGGATCTGGGACCGACAGGAAAGATGTTACAACCGCTGGGTGATTTCCCGTTTGAAGATGCGATTACATTATTTGCAGAGACAGTGGAAGCGGGAGTAAAGGCGGGAGCAGATTTGATTCTAATCGAAACAATGAATGATTCTTATGAAACAAAAGCGGCCGTGTTGGCAGCAAAGGAACATTCGGATTTGCCGGTTTTTGTAACAAATGTATACGACGAGCAAGCTAAGTTAATGACGGGTGCCGATCCAGAAGCGATGGTTGCAATGTTAGAAGGCTTGCGTGTAGATGCACTTGGTATGAACTGTTCATTAGGACCGGCACAGATGAAGGGCATTGTTCCCAGACTGGTTGCAGCAGCCAGTATACCGGTCATTGTAGCTCCCAATGCGGGACTTCCGCGTTCCGTAGACGGAAAAACTGTTTATGATGTAGATGAGAAAGAGTTTGCGGAACATATGGAAGAAATAGTGTCGGCAGGTGCTTCTGTCGTCGGCGGCTGCTGTGGAACGACACCGGCATACATGGAAGAGATGATCCGAAAGGTGAGAGAACTTCCGTTTTATCCGATAGAAGAAAAAAACAACAGTGTGATTTCATCTTATACACATGCAGTAACGTTTGGAGAAAGACCGATCCTGATCGGAGAAAGGATCAATCCGACCGGAAAGAAAAAGTTTAAAGAAGCATTAGTGACACACAATATGGATTATATTCTGGAGGAGGGAATTCGACAGGAAGAAGCCGGAGCAGATGTATTAGATGTCAATGTCGGATTGCCGGAAATTGATGAAGATGAGAGAATGCAGGAAACCATATTTGAACTTCAGGCAGTTACAGATTTGCCTCTCCAGATAGATACTACCAAGGAAGATGTTATGGAGCATGCCTTGCGTATTTATAACGGCAAACCGATGGTAAACTCTGTAAATGGAAAGCAATCGGAGATGGAGAAAATCTTTCCTTTGGTACGTAAGTATGGAGGACTGGTAGTGGCTCTTACGATTGATGAAGACGGAATTCCAGAAACGGCACAAAAGCGGGTAGAGATTGCACAAAAGATCTACGATACGGCAGCAAAATACGGAATTGGGAAAAAGGACATTATCATCGATCCGTTGGCAATGACAGTTTCAGCAGACGATCAGTCCGCACTGGTCACATTGGAGTCGGTTCGAAGGATTACGGAAGAACTGCATGGAAATACAACACTTGGGGTTTCCAATATTTCTTTCGGTCTGCCTAAAAGAAATTTGATCAACGGAACGTTTTTTACTATGGCAATGCAGTGTGGATTAAAAGCGGCGATTATGAATCCATTTTCAAGGGAGATGATGCAGGCTTATCGGGGATTTCTGGCATTGTCCGGATTAGATGCTAATTGTATGGGATTTATCGACTATGTATCCGGTTTGCCGGAAGAAATTACGACAGTAAAAAATACATCCGGAAAAAAGATCGGAGTGTCCGATTCGGTTGAAGAGGCAAAGCAATTACAGAATGCTATTGTAAAAGGACTGAGAGATAGAGCCGGTATGCTGACGGAAGAACTTCTGGAGCATACAGAGCCGTTGGAAGTGATCAATCAGCAGATTATTCCGGCACTTGATATTGTAGGAAAAGGTTTTGAGAATAAAACATTATTTTTACCACAGCTTTTAATCAGTGCAGAGGCGGCTAAAGCGGCATTTGATATTATAAAAGAGAGAATGGCAGTTTCGGGAGAGAGTAAACAGGGAGAAAAGATACTGGTTGCTACGGTAAAAGGGGATATTCATGATATCGGGAAGAATATTGTAAAGGTTTTATTGGAAAACTATGGATATCAGGTAATTGACATGGGCAAAGATGTTCCGCCGGAGAAAATTGTGACGAGAGTAAAGTCGGAGCGGATTCCGATGGTAGGGTTGAGTGCTTTGATGACTACAACAGTTCCGTCGATGGAAGAAACAATTCGTCAATTAAAGGAGGAAGCTCCATGGTGTAAGACGGTAGTAGGAGGAGCTGTTTTAAATCAGGAATATGCGAATATGATTCATGCGGATTATTATGCAAAAGATGCGATGGAAACTGTTCGTTATGCGGAACAACTCTTAAATTAAAAATAAAAGGTGTTTTGGCTTGCTTTTTGCCGAAACACCTTTTTGCTGACTGTAAATTTACAGATGCTTGATTCGAATTGGAATCTGAATTTTTTTTCGAGCAGTATATCCCGGAATCAGCAATTGCTTAATGGCATCTATTTGAATATTGTGACCGATAAAAATACATTGACAGCTCTGGTCCGGCTGTTCTTCGACACCAATAATAGAATAGCGATGATCTGACACATCGAATTGGAACATGGACTGTCCGGCACGGATAAATCCTTTCGCACGAAAAATTTCGCCATATTCATATCGAATCAGATGTTCCAAAAAGACCGGGAGCATAGATTCGGATGGCAGATACCCGTCTACGATACCTGTATTTTCAAAATCGGAAGAAGAAAGCTGCTTTTTAAATTCGGAGGCGGCAGATAGTAAAGCGGGATTATTTTCCTGATGACAGCTGTTTGGCGGAGTATTCAAAAGATGTTCCCACCAGTCTCTTTCTTTTTGACGATAATCAATTGTTTCCACTGTTACACCCGGATGAATGGTCTCAATTGCAGTGCATACATCTGACAGATCAATCTCAGTCGGATGAGGCAGATCCATCCTGGAGAATACGATTTGTCCGGTATGAAGAAGTTGATCTTCAAAAATATCCCCATAACGGGATCGATAGTGATAAAAACTGCGAGGATCCAATAAAGTGAGAGGGGACAGTAGAGAAATACGTTCATATTCCACTTTTCGAATATTTTCAATCACATTGGACAGTTTTCCGACACCGGTCGGTTCTACGATCAGGTATTCTGGGTCAATGGTATTGGCAATCGTCAAAATAGAACTGGCAAAGTCCGACTTCATAGAGCAGCAGATGCAACCCTCTGTAAATTCCCAGATATTGAGTTCGCCGCTTTCTAAAAGTGTCTTATCGATACCGACTTCTCCGTATTCATTTTCCATGACCGCAATGTCTTTTCCGATTTGCTTGCAGAATTCTTTGATAAAGGTTGTTTTTCCGGAACCTAAAAAACCGGATATAATAAGAATTTTCATATATTTTAGATAAGAAAACCCCTCTCCGCAGCTTTATAAGTGTAAGAGGGAGAGAGGTTATATCAGTTGCAAAGTTTATTTTTTAATACGTACGACCGGTTTGATCAATTCTGCAGGTTTGTCTTTCATAAGGAAAAGTGCCTCTTCCAAATGTTCCCATCCGTCAAATACATGTGTAACTTCTTTATGAAGATCTAATTTTCCGGCAGTTACAAGAGAACTTAATTTTTCCATACGAAGACGTCCGCCGGGCATCAGACCGCCATTGATCATCTTGTGCCCCATTCCAACACCCCATTCTACACGAGGGATATCAATGGTGGTTCCGCTTCCCAGATAGTTTACATTTCCGATTTTTCCACCCGGTTTTAAGCATTTTACAGCAGATGCAAATGTATCAACACTACCGCCTGCAATTACAATCTTATCTACTCCTTTTCCATCAGTCATAGCCAGCACCTGATCTTCGATAGAGCCGTTTTTATAGCTGATGAAATCGGTAGCACCGTATGCTTTTGCGGCTTCTACACAGACAGGTCTGGTACCGACTGCAATAATCCGGCTGGCACCGCGCAGTGCGGAGCCTGCAACCGACATCAATCCTACCGGACCGATACCGATAACCAGAACGGAGTCACCGAACTGAATATCTGCTAATTCTACACCATGGAATCCGGTCGGAACCATATCGGAGAGAATACAGGCATCTACAGGATCCATTCCTTCCGGCATAAGTGCCAGATTTCCGTCTGCATCGTTTACATGGAAATACTCAGAAAAAACACCGTCTTTGAAGTTTGAGAACTTCCAGCCTGCAAGCATTCCGCCTGAATGCATGGAATATCCTGCCTGAGCTTCCAAAGAGTTCCAGTCAGGTGTAATAGCAGGAACCAGCACACGATCTCCCGGTTTAAAATCTTTTACCAATTCACCGACTTCGACCACTTCAGCAGAACACTCATGTCCGAGGATCATATCGTGACGATCGCCGATTGCACCTTCCCACAGAGTGTGTACGTCGGAAGTACAGATCGCAACTGCCAACGGGGTACAAATGGCATCCATAGGACCACATTTCGGACGATCTTTTTCAATCCATCCGGATTCGCCGATTTTTAACATTGCATAACCCTTCATACAATTACCTCCTTTGTATTGTATCAGTCTCGTTTATTTGACAAAATTATAACATGAACCAACAGATATAAGATATGAGAAAGTAGAACAGATAAGATTTTCAGAACTATTAACAAAAAATAAGGGGAATTTTGTTATATTGCACGAATAAAATTCGTCAATATGAAGAAGACTGAAAAATACTTGTCAAAATATAGACAATTAAAAGTCTAAAGCATCATATATTATATACAAATACGAAACATGAGAAATATATAAAAAAACGATGTAATAAAGCATAATGATAATCAAAAAGGGCAGTATTTTAGGTTGAAATAGAAAAACGACTGTGCTACTCTGATAAAGACAATTGATTGTAAGTGCAGAGTAATAGGCTCTGTGAAGAGGGAAACAGGTGAGAATCCTGTGCTGTCTCGCAACTGTATTTGGATTTTTTATAAGAATACCACTGAGGAAAATCGGGAAGGTTTATAAAATGATTGCCATAAGTCAGGAGACCTGCTTACAATTTGTTATTTATCGTTACGATGTATAATATGGATAACAAACAAGCATGAAAAATTACTCCGTGTGTGAGGGGCATCTGTGTATAATGAAAGCAGTTACAGTATGCACTCGGGGTGTTGAGTGTCGCAAACGGCATTCTTTTTTGTGTACCCTATTTTTTTCATAGTCTCCGTAACAATACGGGGATTTTTTTTATTGGAGAAACAGGGAGAAGGAGGAAATGTATGAAAAACAGTAGAAAAAAAAGACTGGCTGTATGTGGATTGGCAGCGGTAACAGTAACAGCTTTTGCAGGTTGCAAAACAACTGCAAAAAAAGCGGATTCTTCGAATTCGGGAATGACAATCGGGCTAACAAGTGTAGTCAACAGTGTAGATCCGACCAATAACGGAGATCCGTGGTCTCTTACCGCGGACGGAATTTCAGAGACTTTGTATAAACAGGATAAGAACGGAAAATTGGTTTCTCATCTTGCAAAATCGGTTACAAAAGAAAATAAGACAACCTGGATGTTGAAATTAAAAAACGGAATGAAATTCTCGGACGGCTCGGCTGTAGATGCAAAAGCAATTGCATCATGTATTAATGATATTATGAAGCATAATAAGATGGCGACGGCTTCTGTCGGTGTAATTACAGCCAAACCGGTCGGAAAGCTTTCGGTAAAATTGAGTACTAAACGAGAGACAACTGTAATGAAATCTGTGTTGTGTGAGTGGACCAATGTAGTTTATAAAAAGGTCGGAGCAAAACAATATGTATTTACGGGGCCGTATATGCTTAAGAAACTGACACCCGGAACTGTTATGGAATTGACACCGAATCCTTACTATGATCAAAATGCGAAGAAGCGTCCGGCGGTCACTTTGAAAGCGTTTGCAGATGAGGCGACAATGAAAACGGCATTTGAGTCGGGAGAAATTGATATGGCATTTACAGTGACACCGGAAACAGCTGCCTCTCTGGAGAAATCCGGTCGGACTGTTAAAACTATGAATGCGGGTTATCAGTATTTTGCAATCGTAAATATGAAAAAAGGACCTTTGGGTAATTTAAAAGTACGTCAGGCAATCAATCAGGCAATGAACCGCAGTAATATGACTGCTGCCCTGAAAGGAGGGAGAATTGCGAACGGATTTTTTGCACAATATTATGATTTTGCAGGAAATGTAAAAGAAACAACCGATATAGATGCTGCAAAAAAGGCATTAAAAGAAGCCGGTTATCGTGATTCCGATAAAGACGGATATCTGGATAAAGACGGAAAGAAGCTTACTTTAGAATTAGTTACATATCCTTCCAGACCGGATTTGAAAGTTTTAATGCAGCTTGCGACAGATCAATTGGATAAGATCGGAATTGCAGTGAAAACAAAAATTGTAGATGGAATTGATACGGTGTTAGCTTCCGGAAAGTATGATATCGCATTCTATGCCCAGCATACGGCACCGACAGGAGAACCTGCCTATGCATTGAATCAGTTTTTCCGAACCGGAGAAGGAAAAAATCATAACGGATATCATAATACAAGGGTGGATCATCTGTTAGATCAGATGGGAACACTGCCGGAAGGAGCAAAGAGAAATCAGCTGGCAAAACAGGTACAAAAGATGGTGGCAACGGATTTACCGGTAATCTATCTGATAGATCCTCAGTGGCATATTGCCGTATCGGATAAACTGGCGAATTATGAGCCGTATTGCGGAGATTATTATGTAGTAAATGATCAGTTGGGATTGCGGTAATATAAGATTTGTAACCTTCGGTCTGTAAACGGGCCGAAGGTTTTTTGAATTTGCGATGATAAAAATCAGGTAACTGAAGGCATAGTTTTCAGCTGCCACCTTGACAAATGCGTACAATCGGGAAACAAATGAAGCAGTTTTGCTGATTAGTTTATTTAGGAAGTTGTGTATGAAAAAATGGCTTATTTTTTTATTGAAGTGGGGAATTCTTTTCGGAGCCGTATCGGTTTTGATTTTTGGGTTAGTGCGTATGATGCCGATCAGTCCGGCGGAACACTGGCTGATGAATTTCAATCTGCCTCATACTGAAGAAAATATAGAATATGTTACCAAACAGATGGGATTGGACCGATCGGCTGCAGTTCAGTATTTTGAATGGCTGGGGCGATTTTTCAGGGGGGATTGGGGTTATTCTTTATATGCACATTTGGATATCAAAGAACAATTTCTTCAGAAATTACCGTACTCGATCAGCATAGGTATGATCGGGATCCTGCTTTCGGCAGTCATATCCTTTTTTCTCGGTTATCGTGCGGCAATCCACAGTAAGGGAGTTTGCGACAGACTGACATCGTTTTTATCTGTTTTGACACAGTCTGTTCCGAGTTTTATATCTTCTATTTTGATTATTTATTTTTTGAGTGTCCGTTTAGGAATTATAAAGTTTTTTTCCGGAAACAGCGGATGTGCTCTGATTGCGGCAATTTTAATAATGGCGGTCTATCGTATGGGAAGCTTGAGTCGTGTGGTGAAAAAAGCATTTCGGGAGGAAATGTCAAAAAGCTATGTTCGATTTTCCGTTTCAAGAGGATTTGAAAAGAATCGGGTATTGCTTACACAGGCATATAAGCCGGTTGTATGCCATCTGCTCTCTGCGATTACAGGCAGTTTTGCAACTGTGTTCGGAGGAAGTACCGTACTGGAATTTGCATTCGGAATTCCGGGGATCAGCTTTTTTTTAGTAAATAGTATGAAAAATGCAGACTATGCGGTTTTACAGACGTATATATTAGTAGTAGTGATCTGGATGTGTCTGATTCATGTTATGTTTCAGATCCTGTTATATCGATTAGATGTGAGGAGGAGAAAATGACAACAAGAAAGAATCAGGTACCGATAATCCTTTTTATTTTATTACTGATATTTATGGTGGCAACACCGAGACAGAATATTTTGCATACAGATATTGCGAATGCATTTGCGGAAAGTTCTGCGGCGCATTGGCTCGGAACCGACAATTTGGGAAGAGATGTATATTCTTTGATTGTGGAAGGCGGATTCCGAACATTGTTTGTAGTCGGAATATCAGGTTTGATCTCATTTACGGCAGGAAGTTTTTTAGGAATGGCAGAAGCTTTCTTGGGAAAGAGTCTGCGAGTATGTATACAGTTTTTTGCAGATATTTCGTTGATTGTGCCGACGTTTGTGATGGCAATGATATTTTCCGCTCTGTTCGGATTTCACCCGGTGGTAGCGGGAATCTTGTTCGGGATCGGAAATATCGGTGATTATATCAATCAGGCGTATGATCTTTCGGAAAGTGTCTGCAGCCGGGAATTTATTTATGCGGAAAAAGTGGTCGGCTTAAATAATATTCAGATTATGTTCGGTCATGTGTTACCGAATATTTATCGTCAGCTGTTCGTCTTTGCAGGAAATAAATCGGGAAATGTAATTGCACAATATTCCGGATTGGCGTTTATCGGGTTGGGATGTGATGTGACAAATCCAGATTGGGGAACCCTTCTGTATCAGTACAGGGTCTATGTTACGACCTGCCCGAGATTGATTCTGTATCCGACACTTGCAATTGCAGTGTTTATATTATTGTTGCATTTTATATTTGATGTAGGGGTACAAAAAGAAGAGGAGAAGACAATTTATGACTGATGATTCCAATGTAATAGAAGTGACAAATTTTTCTCTGTCCCTGAAACAAAATAAAGTGACAACTGAAATTTTAAAGGATATTTCTATTTCTGTAAAAAAAGGAGAACGCTGGGGGATTACAGGGGAATCTGGAGCAGGGAAGAGCATGCTGCTCTATGCTTTGGCTTCTCTGTTGCCGGAACAGAGTATCGAAACAACCGGAAGTATACAGTTGACAGACCGGGATCAGTGTATGGAGTTGCTTGCTCAGCCTTACCGGAAACGAAGAGCGGTATGTGCCAAGAGGCTGGCAATGATCTTACAGGATTCAATTAATGCATTGAATCCGTTTGAGACAATAGAACATCAGTGGAAAGAAACGGTACTTTTTCATCATCCGGAGAAAAAAAGACAGAGACTGGATCTCCATTTTCAAGAACGATTGAAGCAGTTCGGTTTAATGAATGATAGGGACATTTTGAAAAAATATCCGCATCAATTATCCGGAGGTATGAAGCAGAGGATAGCGATTGCAATGGCGTTGGAATCCAATGCGGATATTTTGATTGCAGACGAGCCGACAACTTCTTTGGATAGTGTGAATCAGAGAAAATTAATAGAGTATATTGAGAATATCTGCAGACAGTGCCAAATGACACTGCTTTATATCAGTCATAATCCGGGGATTATTCAGAAGCTTTGTACACATGTTGCTATTATGAAAGCCGGGGAATTGGTCGAAAGCGGAAAAGTGGAAGAGATTCTGAAACATCCGAAAACAGATATTGCCCGACATCTGTTAGGTGAGACCAAAAAGCTTTATAAAAAGAGGCGAAAGGAAAATGTACTGTTGGCACAAGAGGAGGAAGTGCTCCGAATAGAAAAGGTCGATAAATATTTTTCTAATAAAAAAATATTGAATACAGTTTCTTTTCAGTTGTATCAGGGAGAAATTCTGGGCGTTCTCGGGGTATCAGGATGCGGAAAATCAACTTTGGCAAAAATGATTTTAGGTTTACTGTCACCTGATTCGGGAGAGATTTACTATCGGGAAAAGCGTATTGATCATTTGACGGACAGGGGGTATCGCCCGTTTCGAAAAGAGATACAGATGGTATTTCAAAACCCGTTTGATTGTTTGGATCCCGGGAAAAAGATATTAGATCTTTTAATGGAGCCGCTTAAGATTTGGGAGTCGAAGCGTTCCATAAGAGATAAGAGGAATATGGTAAAACAGGTGTGTAAAGATTGCGGTCTGACGGAGCGTTGTCTTGACCGGTATCCGGGGGAGTTCTCCGGCGGGCAGCTGCAGAGAATCGCATTGGCCAGAGCACTGGTAATGTCTCCGGATGTATTGGTGGCGGATGAAATTGTATCGGCATTAGATGTATCTGTTCAAAATCAGATTTTACAGATGTTGAGACGATTAAAGAGAAAATACGGATTATCTGTATTGTTTATTACGCATGATCTTGCAGTAATGCGCGCAGTAGCAGATCGTGTAATGGTAGTGGAAAACGGGGAGATTGTACAGATAGGAGAAGCGGAGTATATTTTGGAGCAGAGTCGGAATGAACTGGTGAGGAATTTAAGAGAGGCCGCTTTTTACATAAAATAAAAAATGCAATATCGGAATCTGTCGGGAGTTCCGATATTGCATTTTATAATTACCAAAGGTGCATGACATGTTGCATCAGAAGGCTGACGGCGGTAATGCCGACCCAGCAGCAGGCTCCGAGGAAAATCGGTTTCCCTCCTTCTTTTACCAGCTTTACCACATTGCTTCCGAGACCGATGGCGGACATTGCCAACACAATGAAGAATTTGCTCAATTCTTTTAAAGGAACAAAGACAGAAGCAGGTACATTGAGTTGCAGTGCGATTGTCGTGATAACAGAAGCAACGATAAACCAGAGAATAAACATAGGGAAGGCTCTTTTAAAACTGAATCCGTTTGTCTGTTCTTTGGAATGATAGGTTTTTGCACGAAAGAGAGCAAGAAACAGGGTAATCGGAATGATCGCAAGTGTTCGCGTCAGTTTTACAGTAACCGCTTTATCCAGTGTCTGACTTCCAAGATGCCACATACTGTCCCAGGTAGAGGCAGTGGCGGTAACGGAAGATGTGTCATTTACGGCAGTACCTGCAAAGATACCGAAGGATTCGCCCGTAGTCGTGTTGAAACCGATAAAATGTCCGAAGATCGGAAACAGGATAGCAGCAATTACATTAAATAAAAAGATAACAGAAATTGCCTGAGCCACCTGGCTGTCATCCGCATCGATCACAGGTGCTGTTGCGGCAACGGCGGAGCCTCCACAGATAGAAGAGCCGACACCGATAAGAGTGCTGATATTAGATTCAATGTGTAATACCTTATGCAGGACAAAGGCAATGATAAGTGAAGTGGCAATCGTGCATACAATAATGGGCAGGGATTGTTTTCCAGTAATAAGGATTACATTTAAATTCAGACCGAACCCCAATAGAATAACTGCAAGTTGAAGAATCTTTTTGGAAGTAAAGGAGATGCCTGTTTTAAAAGAGGCATTCGGACTCCAAAACAGAGCAACGATCATTCCGATCAGAATAGAGATAACGGGACCTCCGATGACCGGAAATTTTTTACCCAGGAACCATGCGGGAATAGAGATTGCAAGGCAAACTAAAAAACCCGGGATTTTTTCTTTTACATTTTTCATAATTTTCCCTTTCAAATTAAATTTTATCGTATAACTGTATTATAGAAGTCATTAATGATAAAATAAAATAATAAAAAATTATTAACCGATAAAATTATATTATGGAGAGGGAGAATGCTTGATTTCAGAATTGAAACATTTTTAACGGTATGCAGACTTATGAACTATACGATGGCTGCTGAAGAATTGCACATTACACAACCGGCTGTTACCCAGCATATACAATATTTGGAAAAGTATTATCAGACAAAGCTTTTTTTATACAAAGACAAGAAACTATCTCTTACCAGGGCAGGCAGATTGTTGGAAGAAGCTTCCAGAATTTCCAGAAATGATGAGCTGCTGCTGCAAAACCGCATGCATGAATCACGGGAAGAGGCAATGCCTATGCATTTCGGAGTAACACGTACAATAGGGGAGTATGTGGTGGTAAAGCCGTTATCGGCCTTTATTCGAAAGCATGCTTCGTGGAATGTCAGTATGCAGATTTCCAATACATCTGTTTTGGTAAAAGAAATCCGGGAGGGAAATATTAATTTTGCCATTGTAGAAGGATATTTTGACGGGGAAATATTTGATTCCGCGGTTTTTGATACGGTACCGTTTATTCCGGTATGCAATGCGGCACACCATTTTAAGAAAAAGCCGAGGGTACTGGCAGATTTGCTGGAAGAAACTCTTTTGATCAGAGAGGAAGGGAGCGGAACCAGAGAAATATTGGAAAAACATATGGAAGCGCTGAACCATACGATCAGAGAATTTGATAAAATGATTGTAATAGGCGGTATGCACACAATTTTGCAGATGCTGGAACAGGATATGGGAATCACTTTTTTGTTTCGGTCTGCGGCGGAAGAACTGATAAAACAAAAGATATTAAAAGAAATTAAGCTGGCAGACTTTCATGTGATGCATGACTATGCATTTATATGGGAAAAGAACAGTATGTATGGGGATACCTATAGAGAAATATGTGAAGACTTTAAATTGTTTCACAGAGAAAAAGAGGTGTAAATATTGAAAGAAAGATCAGAATTACGAGACAGAATCGGAGCATTGGCATTTGATGTGACACAAAATGCGGTAACTGAGCGACCGTTTACCGGTGCGTATGATCAGTTTTTTGAAAAAGGAATTTATGTGGACGTTGTAAGCGGAGAGGTTTTGTTCTCTTCTAAGGATAAGTTCGACTCCGGCTGCGGTTGGCCTGCATTTTCAAACAGTGTGAGTCGAAATGCAGTGCAGTATCGGAAGGATTCCGGTTACGGCATGGAGCGTATCGAGGTAAAAAGCATGGTGGGCAACTCTCACCTTGGACATGTTTTTTCGGACGGACCGGAGGAAAAAGGAGGGCTTCGCTACTGCATCAATTCTGCAGCATTACGGTTTATTTCATATGAGGAGATGGAAGAAGCCGGATTTACAGAGTTAAAAAGGGAACTCTGGCCGGCAGAGGAATCGTTTGAAGAACCTTTTGACGGGATTTATCTGGCAGGAGGGTGCTTTTGGGGATTGGAAAAATTTCTGAAACAGTTCCGAGGTGTGATACAGACTACGGTGGGATATGCGAACGGGACATGGATATGCCCGACTTATCAAGAGGTGTGTGAACTGGAAACCGGGCATGCGGAGACCGTAAAGGTTGTGTTCAATAAAAAGGAGATTTCACTGCGAGAGATTCTTGATTTTTATTTTCAGGTAATTGATCCGGTTGCAGTTAATCATCAGGGTGGAGATTTCGGAACTCAGTATCGCACCGGAATTTATTATCTTAGAGAATCACAGCTATCTGAGATTCGTCCGGTTTATCAGAAGATGGAAGAGACGTTGTCTCATAAATTGGCAGTGGAACTTGTACCGATTGAATTATTTTCTCCGGCAGAGGAATATCATCAGAACTATCTGGATAAAAATCCGGAAGGATATTGTCATATTCCGAAAAGAATGATGCATTTAGAGGAAGGGGAAAAGAAGAAAGTCAGAGAAGACCTGTAATATTTGCTTTGACAAGAGAATGTCTGTGTGCAAAAATATAAAAAAATGTTGTGAAAGAGGAGAACAGAATGCAGATAACAAGCAGATTTACTATAGCCGTTCATGTGATCAGTGCGATTTCATATTTTGATGGAAAGAAAAAGATCTCCAGCAATTTTCTTGCAGAGAGCGTCGGGGCCAATCCTGTTATTATTCGGACTATTTTATCAAAGTTGAAGGAAGCGGGGATTGTTTCCACCAGTCAGGGTGTCAGCGGAGCAAAAGTAATAAAACCGCTGAATCGGATTACTTTCTTTGATATTTATAAAGCTGTAGACAGCGTGGGAGAGGAAGGAATCTTTCATTTTCATGAGAATCCCAATCCGGAATGCCCGATCGGTCGAACGATTCATACGGCAATGGACGGAAAGCTGAGCCGGATACAGAAGCAAATGGAAGAAGAGTTAAAAAGTATTACGGTTGCAGAGGTAGAGCGTGATATCCGGCATAAGCTGGAGGGAGAGATATGGCTTAGACGGGATTAAGCTGTTTTTGCACAATCAGATCAGGGGGAGAAGAGATGGATATCTGGGAAGAATTGTATAACAGAGCGAAAGAACAATATGGTCCGAGGGAAGTATCTCCATTTTTATATGCACATCATGTTGTGGCGGCAGTGGAGGCGGAAAACGGGGAAATTTATACAGGATTTTGTATGGAAGCACTTTGCGGAACGATGGAATTATGTGCAGAGCGGACGGCAGCTCTCAATATGTATCTGCAAAGCGGACAGACAAAAATAAAAAGATTGCTGGCGTTTCGAGACAGACCTCCATATGGAGGTGGCAGCGGAATGCCGTGCGGCTCATGTAGAGAATTTTTGATGGAACTGAATTATGAAAATCGCTTTATGGAAATCCTTTTGGATTATGAAACACGTGAGGTGATTACATTAAAGGAGTTGATGCCTTACTGGTGGGGAGAGGAACGCTTTGAATCTGTAGAGGGATTGATTCGGACGGATCGTCTGTTTTTGCGCCCGTGGCAGGAAAGTGATGCGGGCAGTCTGTTTCAATATGCAAAAGATCCTGAAATAGGACCGATTGCCGGTTGGTTGCCGCACAAAAGCAGAGAACAGAGTCTGGAAATTATTAAAGGGATTTTAGCAGTTCCGGAGACATATGCTGTTTGCAGAAAAGAAGACAATAAGGCAATAGGAAGTATCAGTTTGAAATTTGGAAAAGATACAGATCTGACAGACCGGGAAGGGGAATGTGAACTCGGTTTCTGGATAGGGCGGTCATTTTGGGGGAACGGCTACATACCGGAGGCAGTTAACGCATTATTAGCATATGGATTTGAAGAGTTACATTTGCAAAAGGTATGGTGCGGGTATTATGATGGGAATATCAAGTCAAAACGAGTACAGGAAAAGTGCGGATTTGTATATCATCATACAACAGAGCGTGTGGAAGTGCCGATGTTGGAAGAATATCGGATCGGACATGTAAATGTAATGACAAGGGAGCAGTGGAAATCCCGTGTTTGTCAGATAGAAAGGATGGAAGAATGATGGAAAGAAAAGTAATCTGAAAAGATCGAAAGAGAACCCTGTTCGGATTGCCGATCAGTTTCACAAAATACGAACTGACAGAAGACTGGCTGTTTATAGAGACCGGTCTTTTGAATACAGAAGCGTATTTTGGATATTGAACTAAAGCGTTCTTTCGGACAGAGAATTTTTGGATTAGGCAGTATTTTTGTACATTCATCCGAGAAAACTGTAGCTGATTTTGAGATCCGGAGTATAAAAAATTCAAAAGAAGTAAAAGAAAGACTATCTGATATGGTTGAGGAGCAGCGAGATAAAAAGAGAGTGGTAAATCGTGAAATCATGGGAGACACAGACGGAGGCGAGTATTAAATAGGAGTGTGAGCGAACTGCACCCCGAAAGTTGGTTGCGTATCCAACTTTCGGGGTCCATTTCAGTGTTCCGGTTTTTCTCTGGTGAGTACTTTTTTCGCCCAGCAACGAGTGCCGCAGGAAGGGCACACCATATATCGGGTTCTTCCTTCATGCATTGCAAATGTGTGCTGTGATACGGTAAGTTTTTTATAGTCTTTCATAGTGTTTTTATCCGATGCTCACTGAATTCACATCGGAACCTCATTTCGATTACAGAATAACGGGATTTTCGAAAAAAAATACAGGAACAGAGGGTAGAAAAAGGAAACTCAACTACTTGTTGAGAGGATACAATCGAGTTTAGCATGGATAAGAGAAACTGCATGAAATATCGGAGAGAATCCGTAAAAACGGAAAGTGTAGAAATCCCTTATAAAAAAGGGAATCGGAAAGAACTATTATTTGACAGAGGTTTCCATTGGCAGTATAATATATCAGATTAAATGCATTGTGGCAGTTCCGGCAGGAACTGTTTTTTTTTCTATTAGAGGAATAACAAACATTAATGAAAGGATAAGAGTAAGTAAGGGAGGGTACTGCTTATGCTAGAACACGCAATTTCCACTGTGGATAATTTGTTATGGGGATGGCCATTGATTATTTTATTGTTTGGAACCCATATTTTTATGACAATACGGACAGGAGTGATACAGAGATATATTTTTAAAGCGATCAAAATGTCTGTTACACCGGACAAAGGTGCAGAAGGAGATGTTTCTCAATTCGGAGCACTGACAACTGCGTTATCTTCTACAATCGGAACCGGAAACATTATCGGTGTCGGGACCGCTATTGCAATGGGAGGACCGGGAGCCGTTTTATGGATGTGGCTGACCGGCCTGTTCGGAATTGCAACCAAGTATGCGGAGACTCTGATAGCAGTAAAATATCGTGTAAAAAGTGAAGACGGAACTATGATCGGCGGAGCAATGTATGCGTTGGATCGAGGTCTGAAAAAACGTTGGCTGGGAATTGTTTTTGCAGTGCTGGCTGCAATTTGTGCATTGGGTATCGGGTGCACGGTGCAGGCAAATGCAGTTGCAGCTGATTTTGCCGAGAATTTCGGAACGCCAAAAATCATTGTAGCAATCCTTTTGAGCATTGTGGTGGCTTTAGTTATTTTAGGCGGTATTAAGTCTATTACTAAGGTGGCGGAAAAATTAGTACCGGTTATGGCGCTTTTATATGTAGTAGGCTGTGTGGTAATTCTGATTATGAATCATGCGGTATTGGGAGAAGCGATTAGTACGATTGTAAAAGCGGCATTTCATCCGCAGTCGGTTGGAGGAGGATTTATCGGAGCCACTATTACGACTACTTGTCGATACGGATTTGCGAGAGGTCTTTTTTCCAATGAATCAGGAATGGGTTCCGCACCGTTAGTCGCATCGGCGGCACAGACTAAAAATCCGAAAAGACAGGCTATGGTTTCTATGACGGGAACCTTTTGGGATACGGTTGTAATCTGTCTGATGACCGGTCTCGTACTGGTTTCCTGCATTATTAAATATCCTCATATCGATGCTTTGAGCGGAAACGGTTCCGCACTGACCAGTCAGGCATTTGATACGATTCCTCATATCGGTTTACCGATTTTGATCTTTGGATTAATCACCTTTGCTTTTTCCACTATATTGGGGTGGTACTATTATGGAGAACGCAGTGCCGTTTATCTTTTCGGTGAAAAAGCGATTAAAGTATATAAAGTATTATGGGTTGCAGGTGTTTTTATCGGGTCATTGGTAGGTTTGGATTTAATATGGAATCTGGCGGATCTGTTGAACGGATTGATGGCAATTCCGAATATTATAGCAGTTCTGGGACTGAGCGGAGTAATTGCGGCGGAGACAAGGCGTTATAAGGGAAATAAAATCAATGATGAGTGTTTGGACGAAATTCTGACGGTAAAAAATGCCGATAAGGGCGTATTAGGATAAAGCAAAAGGCAGCGAACGAAGAAGGGTTTTGAACTAAGTGAGTTTTCGAAGACTTCTAATCTGTTCGTTGCTTTTTTTGCAAATAGGACGATTACCCCCTACCCCGCTTGTAGATTTTGGGATTAAATGATATTTTTTTGTCAACTGTAAAAGAAAGACATCATGATTGTAATACTAGAGTATGTATTACAATGAAAAGGGGGCCTGGTTTATGAAGAACAAATTGATATCGATTATGGCGGTGGGCGTTTTAAGCCTTTCCATGCTGGCCGGTTGCGGAGCAAAAGGCACAGGAAGTGCATCTAATGCAAACGGAAAGATTGCAGCGGGAACTTTAGTATACGGTAGTCATGACTATACACGTATTAATCCGGCAATTGATGAGCATGGAGAGATCAACTTATTATTATTTGACGGACTGACGTCTCATAATAAAGATGGGAAAGTGGAGCCCGGATTGGCAAAAAGCTGGGAGATTGATCAAAACAGCAATACATATACTTTCCATTTAAGAAAAGGTGTAAAGTGGCACGATGGCAAGGAGTTTACGGCGGATGATGTAAAGTTCACCATTGATGCGATTATGAATAAGAAAAATGAATCGGAAATAGCATCCAACTATGCAGAGATTAAAAAGATTACGGTAAAGGATAAATATACTGTTTCTTTCCAACTGAAAGAGAAAAATGTAGCCTTTTTGGATTATATGACGATCGGTATTCTTCCTAAGCATCTGTTACAGGGCAAAAATATGCAGACAGACTCGTTCTTTAAGCATCCTGTCGGAACCGGTCCGTATAAATTAAAAGAGTGGACTCAGGGACAGAGTATCTCTCTTGAGAAAAATGATCAGTACTATAAAGGTGAACCTAAAATTGCAAATATTGTATTTAAGATTGTGCCGGACGACAGTGCAAAGGCATTGCAGTTGAAATCGGGAGAGATTAATCTTGCAATGGTAACACCAAAAGATACACAGAATTTTTCTTCCGATAAGGGGTATTCCGTATACAAGATGAAGACAGCAGATTATCGCGGCATCATGTATAATTTCAAAAATGCTTTCTGGAAAAAGAACAAAAATATTATTCCGGGAATCAATTATGGAATTGATCGTGAAGCAATGGTAAAGAGTGTTCTGCTCGGAGAGGGAATCACAGCTTACAGTCCGATTCAGAGAAATCGATTTAATGACAGTTCCATTGAGAAGTTTCAGTATAATCCGGAAAAAGCAAAACAGATTATTGAAAAAGCAGGATGGAAATTGGGTAAGGACGGTATTTATGAGAAATCCGGACAAAAACTTTCCTTTACAGTAAATGTGATGGAAGGAGATCAGGTTCGTGCAGATCTGGCAGCAGTAGCATCTCAGCAGTTAAAGAAGATCGGCGTAGATTGTAAGGCAAAGATTGCTTCCAAGATCGACTGGGAACACCAGGAAGCCTTTCTGATTGGTTGGGGAAGTCCGTTTGATGCGGATGATCATACTTACAAGATCTTTTCTACAGATCAGGCAAGTAATTATAATTATTATTCAGATACAAAGGTTGATACCGCTTTGAAAAAAGCAAGACAGATCAATAATCAGGCGGAGCGTAAGAATTATTACAGCCAGTTCCTGAAAGAAACGGTTGTAAACCCTCCATATACATTCTTCTGCTATGTAGACGTAAATTATGTATCCGGAGTTAAGATTAAAGGAATTACAAAAAACACCATTTTAGGACACCATGGTGTGGGTATATTCTGGAATGTAAAAGATTGGGAATTAGAGAAGTGAAGATAAAAAATGTATTGGAGATCCGGAATTTATCGGTTGATATTGCGACTAAAGACGGAACCGTACATGCAGTGAGAAATCTCTCCTTGTGTTTAAAACAGGGGGAGATTCTTGCCGTTGTAGGAGAATCCGGGTGCGGAAAGAGTATTATGTGCAAAAGTATTATGAGACTGTTGCCAAAAACAGCGCGTTATACATCCGGAAGCATTGTATTGAATCATCATACGATTACTGATTATAAAGAGAAGCAGATGCATGCTGTACGGGGCAAAATGTGTGCGATGGTATTTCAGGATCCTATGACGTCATTGGATCCTACCATGAAAATAGGAAAGCAGTTGGAGGAGGCAATTAGAGTTCATCGTTCGGCAAGACCGAAAGAGATCCGAATCAGAGCTATGGAATTATTGCAACAGGTCGGGTTGCAGGATGTGAGCAGATGCTATCATCTGCCGCCATGGAGTCTATCCGGAGGAATGCGTCAGAGGGTGGTATTGGCAATTGCATTGGCATCAGATCCCAAGGTATTGATTGCAGATGAACCGACGACTGCATTAGACGTGACGGTACAGGCTCAGATTTTAGAGTTGTTGCTTCAGATCCGACAAAAGACAGGTATCAGCATATTGTTTATTACGCATGATCTAGGAGTCGTGGCAAAAATTGCAGACCGTGTCGCAATCATGTATGGAGGAAAGATTCTGGAGATCGGAGAGAGCAGAGAGATATACGAAACACCGGCACATCCATATACGAGAGGATTGCTTCAGGCATTGCCGGCGTATGCATACGGGGGAGAACTGCATCCGATTGACGGACAGCCGCCGGATTTGAGACGAACGATGGAGGGAGACCCGTTTGCAGAGCGAAATCCTCAGGCGATGCGTATTGATTATGAAAAAGAACCACCGTTTTTTTCACTTTCTTCTACTCATTTTGCCGCAACATGGACATTGGATGAGAGAGCTCCGAAGCTTCCTTATCAGAAACCGCAGCCGGGAAAAGAGAGGAAACAGTGGAAGCAGAAAGATAAAGAAGAAAAAGTGATTTTGTCTGTTTCAGATCTGTCTCATACCTTTTGGACAGACAGCGGTAAAGGGGTATCTGCGATAAAGGGGGTATCCTTTGAAGTGCGAAAGGGAGAGGTATTTGCTTTGGTGGGAGAATCCGGTTCTGGAAAGACTACAATAGCAAAGCTGTTGATGAAGATGCACGGACTGCAGCAGGGCAGCATTCAGCTCTCATCTGCTGAAATAGAGGACAGAGAACGGGAAGTACAGATGATTCTACAGGATTGTACAACTGCATTGAATCAGAGAATGAAAATCAGAGAGATTCTGGCTGAGCCGCTGAAGCTTCATTGTATGTATAGAAATAAAAAAGAAAGAGAACGCTATCTGATTGAAATGCTAGAAAGTGTGGGATTGGATGCATCTGTTTTGGATCGCTATCTTCCACAGCTGTCAGGCGGACAAAGGCAGAGAGTCAGTATTGCGAGAGCATTTGCAATGAGACCGAAGTTGCTGATTGCAGACGAGCCGTTAGCCTCACTGGATGTATCCATACAGGCACAGATCGTCAATTTGTTTCGACATTTGATCGAGGAACACGGAAGCAGTTTGCTGCTGATTGCACACGATCTGTCAATGGTTCGATTTCTGAGTGACAGAGTGGGAGTTATGTATCGGGGAGAGTTGGTAGAAGTGGGAGAAACGATGCAGATCTATGAGCATCCGACACATCCTTACACCAAAAAACTGATCGCAGCGATTCCTACTCCGGAGATAACAGTAGAAGGGGAGCAGAAATAGTGAAAAAAATAATAAAAACAATCGGGCTCATTGTGGTTTCTCTGATTGTGCTTTCCGCCATCACTTTTGTAATGTCACGAAAGGCACCGGGAGATCCGTTAGTAGCCTATTATGGAGACCGTACTTCCAGAATGTCGACAGAACAAAGGCAGCAGGCAATCCATCGTTTAGAACTGGACAAGCCGCTTCCACAGCAATATCTGGCCTGGGCAAAGTCTTCTTTAAAAGGGGATTTCGGAATATCCTATAAATATAAAGAAAAAGTAGAATCAGTGATAGCAAAGCGTTTTTTAAACACATTGATTCTGGGAGGAATCGGTTTCGGTCTGACCTTTTTTCTGGCGCTGTTGCTGGGACGTCTATGTATTCGCTATGAAGATTCCCGATTGGATCGGATTATCTGTAAAGTCGGTATTGTGACCAGTTGCATACCGGAATTTTGGATGTCACTGCTCTTTATTCTGGTTTTCAGTGTAATGTTCCGCCTGTTACCGAGTAGCGGAGCGTTCGGATTAGGAGAGGCATCTGATTTCGGCAGCAGGATCCGACACATGATTCTGCCTTTGGCAGTTTTGATTTTGAGTCATCTTTGGTATTATGCTTATCTGATTCGAAATCGTTTGGCAGAAGAAGTACGTATGGATTATGTTTTATTGGAAAAGGGAATCGGTTTATCCAGGGCACAGATTTTAAACCGACATTGTATTCGGAATATTTTACCGACGTTTATCAGTCTTATGGCAATCTCCTTAAACCATATTTTGGAGGGGACTTATATTGTAGAAATGGTATTTTCTTATCCGGGATTGGGAACTCTGTCTTTTGAGAGTGCCAAATATCATGATTATAATATGCTGATGATTCTGGTTTTGATAACCGGGACACTTGTAATCATAGGAAATAGAATCGGTCAGGTGATCAGTGAGAGAATTGACAGCAGAATGAAATGGGAGGTAATCCGACATGAATCATAAGACGGAAACAGATCTGTTTCAGATTGTAGGGGCACACTATCAGAAACAGCAGGAAGTATCTTGTCAAAAGATGAAATGGTACAAAGAAAAACCGATTCTATCGTTTTTCATTCTGCTGGTGATTGTACTCGGTTGCATCGGTTGTAAACTGGTTATGAATCATGATCCTCTGTATATGGATCTGTCCGCCTACAATCAGGCGCCGGATGCGCAGCATTTTTTTGGAACGGACAGTCTCGGACGTGATATTTTCTCCATGATCTGGTACGGTGGAAGAAATTCTATTTTGATTGGAGCTGTTTCCACCATTATTTCCACAGGGATTGCAATTATATACGGAACCTTAAGTGCGAGTTCCAAGTCGGTAATCGACAGTATCATGATGCGGTTTACAGATATCTTGTTGAGTATTCCTTCTATTTTGCTGATTATTTTTACACAGGCGATGATCGGAAGAGACAGTATTTTTGCAATCGCGATAATCATTGGGATTACCTGTTGGATGAGTATTGCAAAAATGGTTCGAACAGAAGTAAAGATTATTTATCAGAGCGAGTTTGTACAGATGTCCCGCTGTATGGGAGGCGGATTTTTCCATATTTTGCAAAAGCATCTGATGCCGAATTTTTTATCTACCATCATGTTTATGGTGGTAATGAATTTCCGAAGCAGCATTATTGCGGAATCTACACTCAGCTTTTTGGGTATCGGACTGCCGATTGAAGAGGTATCCTGGGGCAGTATGCTCTCCTTATCTGAAAAGGCATTGTTGACCAATTCATGGTGGGTGATCGTTATTCCGGGAATTTTTTTGATTGCAACGCTCTTATGTATCACAAATATCGGAAACTATATGAGAAAGCAAATGAATCAAAAAGAAAGCAACCTTTAGCAGAGCAGAGGCGTATTTGACAGAATGATAGAGAAACGGCATAATCGACATATGTCGGAAAGGAGAAAGGATGCCAAGACCAAAAAGAGCAAGACGCGTATGTCAGGAACCGGAGTATAGCTGTTTCTATCCGGAGGGATATCCGATGGAAGGAGTTGTACGTTTAACAGTCGATGAATATGAAGTAATTCGATTAGTGGATTATGAACGTCTGCCCCATGCAGAATGTGCCGGACAGATGGATATTTCCAGAACGACTGTTACAGAAATATATGAAAGGGCAAGACATAAACTGGCAGATATGGTGGTCAACGGTAAGTGACTGGAGATTGGTGGAGGGAATGTTCATTTGTGTTCCGGACATCCGTGCAGCTGTCACTCATCTGATTGTTGGCAGACTTTTGATACTTCCTTGCAACAGGCGGATTGGATTCAAAAAAGGAGAAGATTGTATGAGAATTGCAGTAACTTATGAAAACGGAACAGTTTTTCAGCATTTCGGACACACGGAGCAATTTAAGTTTTACGATGTGGAAGACGGCAAAGTGGTAAAAGAAGAAGTGGTGGGAACCAACGGATCCGGTCATGGGGCATTGGCAGGGTTTTTACAAAATCATAAAGTGGATGTAATGATTTGCGGAGGAATCGGAGGAGGTGCTCAAAATGCACTTTCAAACGCTGGAATTAAACTCTACGGAGGAGTAAGAGGTTCGGCAGATGATGCCGTTCAAAGTTTTTTACAGGATCAGTTGAGCTATGATCCGAATGTTCACTGCAGTCATCATGAACATAGAGAAGGACACAGCTGTCATAGCGGAGATGGTCATTCCTGTCATTAAATTAAGAAAGACTTCTATATATTGAGGGTCTCTCAAAAAACAATTTGAGGGAGACGATGCAATATATAGAGGTCTTTTTTGTGTTCTTATATTTTCCGACCTTAAAATATACAAATTAATTGGCATATGCTATACTAATATTAGAAGTGACTAATCTTGGAGGAAGAGTAAGATGTTTTTGTCTTTGAACAATATTACAAAGTCCTTTGGACAGGGCGAAAGTTATGTACAGGTTTTGAAAGAGATCAGTATGAAACTGGAGAAAGGAGAGTTTTGTATTATGTTAGGACCCTCCGGCTCCGGAAAGTCCACTTTATTAAATATCATAGGAGGGATAGATTGTGCGGATACAGGAGAGATCCTGATTCGCGGAGAGAGAATGTCTGATATGAAGGAACGAACGTTAACCGATTATCGCAGAAAACATTTGGGCTATATTTTTCAGCAGTACAATCTGATTCCGAATCTGACCGTTCGAGAAAATATTGAGGTTGGCGCCTATTTGTCAAAACAACCGTTAGATATTGATGAGATTATAGAAGTATTGGGATTATCCAAGCATGAAGGAAAGCTTCCGAATCAGTTATCGGGAGGACAGCAGCAGCGGACGGCAATCGGAAGAGCCATCATAAAAAATCCCGATCTGCTTCTTTGTGACGAACCGACCGGAGCATTGGACTATAATACATCGAAGGATATATTGGCATTGATGGAAGAAATCAATGTAAAGTACGGTTGTACCATTTTAATGGTGACTCATAATAACGGACTTCGAAAAATGGCGGATACGGTTTTATATCTTCGAGACGGAAAAATCCACAATATAGAGCATAATGCACAGAGAGTGAATGCACATGCATTAGATTGGTAGGTGATGGCTTGAAGAATCCGCTAAGAAAGCGAATAAAAAGAGAATTAAAGAGGGATTTCGGAAAATATCTGGTAATCTTTTTGCTGCTGGGACTGATGATTTCTTTTGTATCCGGTTATATCGTATCGGACAACAGTATGTTAGAGGCTTACCATAAAAGTTTTCATGCCAATCGTATAGAAAACGGACATTTCAGTGTAAACAGAGCACTGAACATACAGCAAAAGCAGTCGATTGAAAAGCAGGGAATTACACTCTATGACCTGTCTTATGCAGAAGAAAAAGCGTCAGACGGAGATTCCATCCGTATGTTTGCCAATAGAGAGCAGGTGAATCTTCCGTCTGTTATGAAAGGACGTCTTCCTAAAAAAAAGGGGGAAATGGCAATTGACCGGCTTTATGCATCGAATAACCATATTCAAGTCGGAGACCGTCTCAGGGTCGGAACTAGAAATTTTTCTATTACCGGTCTGGTAGCTCTTTCGGATTATACCGCTTTGTTTGAAAAAAATGAGGACGCTATGCTGAATGCTTTGACTTTTGGAACGGCAGTAGTTACAAAGCAGGATTTTTCTTCTTTTAAAGACAGAGAGAAAGTAATTCAATATGCATGGAGATACCATTCGGAACCGAAAACGGAAGCACAGGAGAAAAAGAGGGCAGATGCCTTGCTGAAAAGGCTGAATCGGGAGCTGACGCTTTCTTCTTATGTTCCGAGGTATCAGAATCAGGCTATTCGCTTTGCCGGAGACGACCTGAGTAAAGATATGGCAATGATGAGGATTTTGCTGTATCTGTCCATTGCTCTGATTGCGTTTATCTATGGAATCATAACCGTGAATACAATTCAAACCGAGGCGGGGGTGATCGGAACATTGCGCGCATCCGGTTATCGAAAAGGAGAATTAATACGGCATTATCTGGCATTGCCTTTGATAGTTACATTCGTCAGTGCAATCACAGGAAATATACTGGGGTATACATATTTTACAAATACTTTTGCAGGGCTTTACTACAACAGCTACAGTTTGCCGACCTTTGAGATTTTGTGGTCCATGGATGCATTGATAGAAACCACCCTGATACCGATGGCACTGATGTTTATTGTTAATATTATTTTGTTGATCCGTCTGATGAGAATCAGTCCGCTTCAATTTCTGAGAAGAGAATTAAGGGTAAAGAAGCAAAAGCAGGTTGTAGGGCTTCATAAATCGATTCCGTTTTTAGCACGTTTCTCTTTGCGGGTAATCGGTCAGAATCTGAGCAACTATTTTATATTGTTTTTAGGAATTATATTTGTCAATCTTATCCTGCTGTTCGGATTAGGATTGCCGGATATGCTTCAGTCCTATCGAACGGATATTCAGACAAATCGGCTCAGCAATTATCAGTATATGCTAAAAATCCCGGTGGCACTCACAAAGACCGGTGACAAATGGAGTCAGTCTATTGCCATGTATCGTTTTCAAAAACAAGTGGATACGGAGAATAAAGATGCGGAGGCTTTTTCCGCCTATACCTTAAAAGCAGAGGAAGAGAAGATTGCAAAGGATGAGATTACATTATACGGGATTTCTCCGAACAGTCGATATATTTCTGTTGATACATCAAAGAAAGGGGTGTATATTACCTCCGGTTATGCAGAAAAATATAAGCTGAAGACAGGGGATACAATCAGGTTAAAAGAGCTTTATGAGGATAAGTCCTATCAGTTCGAAGTGGCGGGAATCTATCCGTACAGCGGTTCGCTGGCAGTTTTTATGGAGAAAAAGACCCTAAATAAAACCTTTGATCTGGGAGAGGGATATTTTGCCGGATATTTCTCGGATTCAAAAATTACCGATATCGATCAGGAGGCAATCGGCTCGGTAATTGAGGAAGAAAGTTTGTTAAAGATGTCCGATCAGCTGGATAAATCGATGGGTTCTATTGCAGACATGGTTTGTATTGTAGCGATTGTGATGTTTGCAGTTGTAATGTATTTATTATGCAAAATCATTATTGATAAGAATGCAACATCGATTTCCATGACAAAAGTACTGGGATATCATAATAATGAGATTGGGAAGCTATATCTGCTTCCAACTTCTGTCGTAGCGGTAATCTGCCTGCTTTTGGCGGTGCCGATTGATATGGTGCTGTTAAAGCAGTTGTTCATGGCAATGATGCGAAGAGAGATGACGGGGTGGATTCCGTTTCATATCCATACCATTGTGTATTATAAATGCTTTTTGCTCGGAATTGTTGCATATACGGGAGTTGTTGTATTTGAGATGCTGCGCATTCGCAAGGTACCGATGTCAGATGCATTGAAGCATATAGATTAGAAGAGGAGGGAGAAATGAAAAAACATCCGTTTCAAATAACAGCTGTATTAGCTTCCGGATTGCTTTGCTGTACGTCATTGATGGCTTGCCGTTCCGACTCTGCAGGATCTGCAGTCAGCTCGAAACCGGAGCGTCAGATACTCTCTGCCGTTTCCGTTGGTACCTCAAAGGCGGAACCGGGAAGTAAAAAGCAGGAAACCGTACAGGCTAAAGCAGATGCGAACGGAGTAATACGTACAGTTACCGATAAAGTGGTACTTCAAAATAAAGGAAAGCAAAAGTGGATTTCGGACAAGACGGATTTGAGTCAGATTAAAAATACACAGGGAAATGAACTGTTTCAAAAAGAAAGCAATGGAAGGCTGTATTGGCAGAATCTAGGGAAATCAATTTCCTATGAGGGAAAGAGTCAGCAGAAACCTCCGGTAGGAGTAGAAATTTACTACCTTTTAAATGGGAAAGAGATTACACCGAAGAAGTTGGTCGGACAAAATGGAAAGGTTACAATAAAAATTCATTATAAAAATACGGGATCCGTACCGTTTATGGCTATCTCTACGGTCTTGATGTCAAAGGAGCATTTTTCCAATGTAAAGGTAAAGCACGGTCGTGTTGCGGAGGTGGATCAAAATTATCTGGTTCTGGGAACCGGATTTCCGGGTTGGGAATCGCAACTCCAATTGAAAAACATTGATAAAAAGCTGGAGTTGACCGATGAGGTTGAAATAACAGCGGATGTAACCGATTTTCGTCTGGATTATACAGAGACTATATTTACGGCACAGCCGATAACAGAACTCAAAGAAAAGCAGTTGAATAACGGCGAAGATTTGATAAAGGGAATTCGAACTATGGCTTCAGGTTCTAAAAAGCTGGTGGAGAGTTCAGAACAGATCTACAGAGGGTCTATGCAGTACAGAGGGTATTTGGAGCGCTATCAAAAGGGAGTGAAAACATTTGCGAAGGGAACAAAGCTTGTTTCAGAAGGACTTGAGAGTGGTTGTCAGAATGCGAAAAAGATGGAGCGGGCAACACTGACATTTTCAAAAGGAATTCAGTCTGTTTATCAATCTGTCAGCCCCTACTTGTCTCAGGATCATCAAAAAAGAGCAGTTCGGGCACTTAAGCAGTTGCAAAAAGATGCGTATGCACTCTCTAAAGAAAAAAAGAAGGTTTTGCAGCAGCTGCAGGAAGTACAGGATTATGTAAAAAAAGCGGAGATGTACCGTTATACGCTGAATCGACAGCTGTCCGAGGCGAGCAAGTATCTGGAAGCCGTCGACTGGACTGCTGTATCTCGTTCTTATGAGAAGAAAGCAAAAGAGCAGGCAAAGTCGGCAGTATCAGATGCACTGGTGGGAACCACCCTGACGGAAAGTCAGAAATCAAAGATATTGAATTCAATTGATGCGTCGATTGACCTGTCTTCGGTAGATCAGTCATCGAAGAAGTCTTTAGAGAAAGCAAAAAAAATATTAAAGGAATTGCCGGAAGCTCCGAAACGTCCATCAGGATTACAGTTATCGGAAATAGAGCAGTTATTGTCAGATATCAAAAAGCAGTTTATCATTTTAAAATCCTTAACCGGAAACAAATCCGGAGAGCAGAATTTGAAGCAGTCCTTACAGAAATTGGAACAAACTCTTGGGCAGCTGTGTTCGGGAGGCAAGAAGATCGCACAGGGAAGTGCAGATTTTTCTGACGGATTGCATCAGTTGTACAGAGGAAGTCGCACCGTTGATCAGGGAGCATGGAAGCTGGTTTCTTCCGGAAGTGTTCTGATAAACGGTTATTCAAAGCTTTTATCCGGACAATCCTCTTTTTCGGGAGGACTTAGGACATTTGATCGAAAAGGAATGGAAAAGCTTCGAAAGAAGCCTCTGAGTGAGGTGGAGAGCAGTATTCGATCATTTAAGGATATGAGGCGGAATGCAAAGAATTACAATACGTTTTCCGGTTTGGAAAAGGGAACAGACGGAAGTGTTACTTTTCTGATAGAAACAGACAGCATAAAATAAAAGATATAGATCACAGCCGGGTTTTTAAAGACTCGGCTGTATCATTGTGGTGTGATAGAAAACGGAAAAGAGGAGGGAGCAGACTATGGATAAGAAAAAGATGTTGATCAGTTCCGTAATATTGATCGGAATATCGGTATGTATTTATCTCATACAGATTCTGTTGTTTCATGATGTCAGAGATACCACATTTTATATATTGCAGGACTTTGCATTTATGCCGATCACGATTGCGATTGCAACGATTGTAGTCGGAGAACTGGTAAATGCACAGGAACGAAAGCAACGATTAGAAAAAACAAGAATGCTGACCAGTAGTTTTTTTACGCAGTTTGGGTCGGTATTTCTGCTGGAACTGATGCCCCGGACAGAGTGTGAGCAGTGTATCAAAGAGATTTTTTTGTTTGGCGGAAGAGAAAATGAAGGAACGGAACGGGATATCTTAAAGAAAGCATCTCTGGCAGTGGAGATGGATGAGGCCGGTTATACTGCAATTCATAATATTTTGATACAAAATAGGACTACTTTACTGGTAATTGCATCCAATCCGTTTCTGTTGGAGCATCAATGTTTTACTGAAATGCTGTGGTCTATTTTTCATTTGCTGGACGAGTATCGGCTGCGTGGAGCATGGAGTCAGTTAACAAAGGAGGACATCCTTCATATTAATCATGATTTTGAGAATACATTGCGTTTGATGCTGGAGAGCTGGATTGGAAACATTCATTATTTACAGGAGACCTATCCGGAGTTTTACAGTGCAGCTTCTACCAAATTGATAAATGAGGGGAAGGAAGCTTTTTCCATGCAGGAAAAAGTATGATAAAATAAAGGAGAAATAGAACAAATAGAAGGATGGGAGGAGTATATGAGTAACGCATTAGATGTTTTAAAGCAAAGAAGAAGTGTAAGAAAGTATTCCGATCGCCCTGTTGCAAGGGAAGATCTGGATCGAATTATTGAGGCGGGGTTGTATGCTCCGAGCGGAATGGGGAGACAGTCAGTCAAAATTCTTGCAATTACAAATACAAAGTTGAGAGATCAGCTGTCAGAATTAAATCGTGAGATCGGCGGTTGGGATGCCAGATTTGATCCTTTTTACGGAGCGCAGACTGTTCTTGCCGTAATCTCGGATAAAGAGTCACCTACCTGTGTCTATGACGGGGCACTGGTAATCGGGAATCTGCTGAATGCCGCAGAGGCACTTGGGATCTCAGGCTGTTGGATTCATCGTGCAAAAGAAACATTTGAACATAAAATAGGAAAACAGATTCTGAAAGACCTGAATATAGAAGGAAAATGGGAAGGAATCGGTTTTTGTATTTTAGGTTACGGAGAGGGTGGACATCAGGTAGCAGCAGAGCGTAAGGAAAACCGAATATTTTATATAGAGTAAACAAGAATCCGAAAGTTTTGAACGAAAAAAGCTTTCGGATTCTTGTTGTTATGGGAGAGCATCCTTCCATAATATTTATTATTAAAATTTTGTGATAATCTGAAATCAGAGGGAAAAATATGATATGATGATATACATATTTTTATTTATAGAAATTATGGATAGGAGATTACATGAAACAGATTGGGAAGCGGTTTATTTTGGGACTGTTTATCATATATATTGCAATTTTGATATATCTGTTGTTTTATTCCAGAGTAGATGTGATGAATTTTTCAGCTTTGCAAACAAGAGAAACACTGAAAGAGTATGCCTGTAGCGGAAATTTAAATATCGTTCCGCTCCATACGATTCGCCTGTTTGTAAAGGGATATATCAGACATCGGGTAACCGGATTATCTGCATTTGAAAATATTATCGGCAATATTATAATGTTTATTCCATTTGGGCTTTCACTTCCGTACTTTCTGACCTGTTTCAGAAGTTTGATTCGAACAGTCCTGTTCGGAATCGCTATTTTGCTGTTGATAGAAACCGTTCAGCTGGTGACACAACTGGGAGCGTTTGATGTAGATGATATTCTGTTAAATTTGTTCGGAATAATAATAGGATACGGTATCTGGAGCAAGACAATCAAAATAAGGAGAAAGGCAGCGTGAAGGAATGGACACTGTTAGAACAATACTATAATAAATTTAACGAAGAGAAAAGATTGTCATCCAGACACGGAAGAGTGGAGTTTTTCGTATCTATGCACTACCTACAGACCTATCTGGAAGAATTTACCGATCCGACGATTCTGGATGTAGGTGCCGGAACAGGACGTTACAGTGTCGCTCTGTCTCGGATGGGTTATCAGGTAACAGCAGTCGAATTGGTAAAATACAATCTGGGAATATTGAAGTCAAAAAACAGTAATGTAAAGGCATTTCAGGGAAATGCTATGAATTTAAAGCGCTTTGCATCGAATTCCTTTGATGTGACGATTTTGTTCGGACCGATGTATCATCTGCAGACATCGCAAGAAAAATACAGAGCTCTTTCAGAAGCAAAAAGGGTTACAAAAAAAGGTGGTCTTATTTTTGTGGCTTATTGCATGAACGAATACAGTGTGATTACCTATGGATTTAAACAGCATCATATTCTGGAGATGATGGAAAAAGGGCTGTTAACAGAGCAGTTTCGGGTAAAACCGAGAGAAGAGGATCTATATGACTATGTAAGAATTGAGGATATAGATCAACTAAATCAACAGGTCGGGTTGCACAGAGAAAAAATTATCGGCGTCGACGGAGCTGCCGATTATATGAGACCTTATATGAATGCTCTGTCTGAAGAAGAGTTTGAGATCTATCTGCAGTATCAGTTACAGATTGCAGAAAGGTATGAGTTGCTGGGGGCAAGTGCTCATACTGTGGATATTTTAAGGAAGGAATTATGAAAAACAAACGAAACATAGCCTATGTACTACTTGTAATTATAATATTTACAATTCTGGCGGGCTGTGGAAAATCAGTCAAAAAAAATATAGGAGAGACGTTCAAGTTTACAGATGCAAAGGGAAAGGAATACACAGCGAGACTTCTGGAGGGGGTAAAGAAAAACCCTTATACGAAAAGTGCATTTATAAAGAGCGGGCAGATAATGACCTATTCGGATGAGAAGTTTACCGGTCGAATGGGAATCGATGTTTCAGCACATCAAAAAGAGATTGATTGGAAAAAGGTAAAAGCATCCGGTGTTACCTTTGTGTTTATAAGAATCGGATTTCGGGGATACGGACAGACCGGGGACATTCGATTGGACTCTATGTTTAAGAAGAATATAAAGGAAGCACAAAAAGCAGGGATTGCAGTGGGAGTATATTTTTTTTCACAGGCGGTCAATGAATCTGAGGCAAAAGAAGAAGCGGAGTTTGTACGTTCCAATTTAAAGGACTGTAAGTTACAATTGCCGGTTGTGTATGATCCTGAAACAGTAGATGCGAAAGATGCCAGAACTGCCGGAGTCGGAGGAATGCAGTTTACTAAAAATGCCGTTGCTTTTTGTTCTGCAATCAAGGCGGCAGGATATACACCTATGATATATGCCAATATGTTGTGGGAAGCTTATTTTCTGGATTTAAGACAGCTTTCGGAATATCCGATCTGGTATGCGGATTATTTGCCGACACCTCAGATCCCGTATTATTTTTCCTACTGGCAGTATTCCGCTACAGGGAAGATTGACGGAATCAAAGGAAATGTAGACTTAAATATTCAAATGATTCCACGCTCATAATATTGATGAAAAACCGTTGAATAAGGTATCGTCTTCAATTGTTAAACTTTTGAGGCGATACAACATTCAGCGGTTTTATCTGTTATGGTGTTTTTATTTATCAGGCGGTATCCGGTTTCAGCAGCAGGTAGAGTGCCAAGACTGTCAGACATAATCCGAATACAGAGAAAAAGGTTGGTTGCTCCTGAAAGAAAACGGCTCCGAATATCATTGCAGAGGTCGGTTCACTTCCAGAGGCAATGATAGAGGCTTTTCCGGTTTCGACGTATTTCAATCCGACTGCAAAAAGGATATAAGGTAAAATAGAAGAACAGCTCGCATGCAGAAGATAAAATACAGAATGTGCAACGGGTGCCTGTTTTGCAAATGAAAAAATAGAGGAATAGTCGGCAAACGGTATCAATATAACGGTTGTCAAAAACATGGAGTAAAATACAACGGTAAACGAGTAATAACCTCTGTCCAGGATCAGCTTGGTAAAAATACTGTTTAAGGCATAGAAAAATGCCGATAGCAACCCCAGAAAAACGCCGAAAACAGTCCATGTTACATCAGAGGTGAATATACCGCTGACAAAGGAACATCCGATAATTGCTAAAGACATATAGCCGATTTTTTTCAAAGTAACGGGTTCTTTAAAGATAAAAACGGATAAAACGGTTACAAAAACGGGAGCTAGGCACAACAAAACAGCCGCTAAGGACATAGTCAAGGTAAGAATGGCGGCGTTATAGCAGACATTCAGTCCAAGCATTCCGATAATACCGCAAACAGCGAACAGCCAGAGATCCTTCCACTTTATGAGCAGCAGATGTTTGTCAAAAATCAGAATCACAAAAAACAGCAGAATAGAGGCGATTGCTATTTTTGAATATAGGATTGTGAGATTGTTCATGCCGTAATCTGTTAAAGTACGGACAAAAACTCCGGAGAACCCCCAGGACATACCTGCAAATAAAGGTAAGATAGGTGCTATTTTTTTCATTCAGTCAAGTGCTCCCTTCTGTAAAAGTCAACAGGTACATTATATCAGAGAGAGAAGGAGAAAAAAATCCTTTATTCAGTCGTATTAATAATTGACTCTCCACCAGCTGACGGTTATATACTGTCAACAAAACGTGATAGAAACGGAGGAAAGAAAATGGAGATAAGAGAGGCAATTCAAAACAGACGTTCCGTACGAGGTTTTTTGTCCAAAGAGGTACCGAAAGAAGTGATCGAAGAGGTGTTGCAACTGGCGACAAGAGCCGTGTCTGGTGTGAATTTACAGCCGTGGGAGTTTGCGGTTGTGACCGGGGAGGTATTGGATCAGATTAAAGCATATAATCAAAAAGCAGTAAGAGAGCAATATCCGGAGGATCGGACGGATCCGGAGGTTCCGGGGGACGTATTTAAAGGGAGAAGCAGAGAGATCGGAAAGGCACTCCTTTCCGCAATGCAGATTACCAGAGAAGATAAGGAAAAAAGAACATGGTGGTTGGAGAGAGGCTATCGTTTTTTTGATGCACCTGTAGTAATATATTTATTAATGGACAGTGTGTTAGAGGAAACGGCATATCGATTTGATATGGGTTGTGTCGCACAGAACATCTGTCTTGCGGCAGAAGCATACGGACTGGGTACCTGTGTAGCGGATCAGGCAATCACCTATCAGAAAGCGGCAAGAGAGCAGTTGCAGATAGGAGAGGATAAGCGATTTGTGGTCGGAATCTGTATGGGATATCCGGATGAAGCATTTGGAGCAAATCAGGTAAAGAGTACCAGAGTAAAACTGGAGGAGAACACGAGCTGGTACGGATTCTAAGAACAAGGAGCGGATATGGCAACAATTCTGGATTATGTCTGCTGGAGAGGAGATCTGACTTTTCAGGAGAGAAGGTTTAATGAAGTGGATAATTTAATATTGGCGACATTGGCTTACGTAGATTTTACAGATATTGTACCGAAAGATATGACAAGAGGCATTCGTTTGAAAGAGGTATACCGCAGGTATATCGAGTTGGAACACGATCAGTCTTCTTATTTTTTAGATCCGTTTCCTTTATTAAAGATCTGTGCGATGTCCAGACGTTATCAGAATATAGTGGTAAAGCATCATGTCAGAGATGTAGATACCGATCGGCAGGTTCAATTTTCCGCAGTTACCTTTGTACCGGGAAACGGTCACTTGTATGTCGGGATCTGTGGAACGGACGATACGATTATCGGCTGGAGGGAAGATTTTAATTTCAGTTATATGAACAGTACACAGGGACAGGAAGAGGCAAAGGAGTATCTAAACAGAACGTTAGAATACGAGGAGATTCCGATTATAGTGGGTGGTCATTCCAAGGGAGGCAATCTGGCGATCTATGCAGCCGCTTTCTGTACTCCCCGGCAACGGGATCAGATTGTACAGGTGTATTCCAATGACGGACCGGGGTTTCATCAGACACTTTGGGAACAGCCGGAACTGATTGCCGTAAAGGATAAAACGCAGCATATTATTCCGCAGTCATCCGTAATTGGAGTGATCCTTGCAAATAAGGCGGAAAAAAAGATAATAAAAAGTAAAGGACACGGTTTAAATCAGCACAATCCATATAACTGGAAGGTTTCGCCGAAGGGATTTTTAGAAGCAAAAGAACAGACAAAAGCCAGTAAGTTTTTAGATGAAGCACTGAATGAATGGATCGGGAGTGTGGAGTACAGTCAGAGAGAGGAGTTTGTATCAGCCGTATTTGATGCAATGACGGCTTCCGGTATGGCGACACTGTCAGAAATGAACAGTGAAAAGTGGAGAACGTTCAGCAGCACTCTGACTGCATTATTACAGATGGAGCAGGACAGAAAAAAAGTAATCTTAAAAACCTTAAAGGCATTGGTTATCGCAAATGGAAAGACCGTAGTGCATAAGGCAAAGCGATTTGCTCCGAAGCGAAATAAAAAAGATGGAATATAACAGATTATCAGACTATTTAAAAAAAAGATTTGGAACCAAGGTATATCGGATTTCTTTGCAGACCGGTTGCTCATGTCCTAATCGGGACGGGACGATAGGAATCGGAGGCTGTACGTTTTGTTCCGGTGGAGGCTCAGGAGAGTTCGCCTCTCCGTTGTTGCCGATACGAGAACAGATTGAGATTGCAAAAAAACAGATCGATCAGAAATTTCCAAAGGGAATTCTGCCGAAAGACAGGAAATATATAGCATATTATCAATCATTTACCAATACGTACGGGGAGACAGAAGCGCTTCTTGAACTGTTTCGGGAGACCATTCTTCAGCCGGAGGTGGCAGTCCTTTCCATTGCAACAAGACCGGATTGTATTTCAGACGCAATGCTTTCGGGACTCTCTGAGCTAAATAAGATTAAACCGGTATGGATTGAATTGGGTTTGCAAACAATTCATGAAAAAACAGCAGAGCGGATTCATCGCGGATTTCGTTTGAATTGCTTTGAAGAGACCTATCAAAGATTGAAGTCAGAGGGGCTGGAAGTTATTGTACATATAATCCTTGGGCTTCCGAAAGAAACAAAAAAAGAAATTCTGCAAACAGCTGCTTATTTAGGAAATCTGCAACCGGGCATAGACGGAATAAAGATTCAGCTGCTGCATATTTTAAAGGGAACACAACTGGAGGAGGAATATCAAAAAGATCCGTTTCCGATTCTTTCTCTGGAGAAGTATTGTGAATTAGTAACGGACTGTCTGAAATTGATTCCAAGAGAAACAGTGATACATCGGATTACCGGTGACGGTGATAAGAAGTTGCTGGTTGAGCCGTTGTGGAGCGGAAATAAGAAAGTGGTATTAAATACATTGAACCGTTATATAAGGGAGCATTAGAACGATAGATTTTCAAAGGATTATTTCATTTTTAGAGATAGTAGAAGCAAAGAGTATCAGTGGGGCGGCAAAAAAGCTTCCTATTTCCCATCAGGTATTATCCAAACAGCTTCAATTACTGGAGGAAGAAGTCGGAGAGATTCTGTTAGTACGCTCTTTTGGTGGAATCCGGCTGACGGAAACGGGGAAAAGTATATAAGTTGTTTTACCCGATTGTACAGGATTATCGCAGTGCCTGTGAGATGGTAACGGCTTTTGTTGTCGAAAAAAAGAAAAATTTGAGGATCGGATACTTCAACGGTATGCCTTATCAGGAGGTGATTGTGCCGATTACTTCCTATTTAAAAGAAACGGATGAAGTTGGAAAAATTCAAAAAGAGGGGAGCCTTTTAATCTATCAAAAAAACGGATATCGGGAGAAAAATTCTTACTTTGATCAGATAAAAGTAGCGGAGAAAATCGAGGTTGGCAATCTGGATACTTATATGGCAGAACTTTGTAGGGGAGAACATTTCGGAATTATCGGAGAATATTACAATAAGCGGGAGGGAAATTTCAAGCTTTTCAGACTACCGGATGTTTATGAACATGAAAATGAAATTATAGCTGTCTATCGGGACAAGCATCTTGAAGCCGAATGGATAAAACGTCTTCAACAGTTTCATCTGCAGTCCTGATGTGTTGCAATCTTTAGTTGCAGAAAGAGCAATCAGAATATGCTTTTTTAAAATCGAAACTCCTTTTATAATTCTAGTATATAATAGCGGATTTGATCAGAAGATCAGGAGGAGCAATTATGGCAGATTTTAAATTTGAACCGATGCGAAGTTTGATTTATGTAGATGTGGCAAAGGAGGACTATCGCCCCCCAATTTGTTAAGATGTTTGCACAAAACACATGTACCGGATTCCATTTCGCCGTTTGAACCTTATGTAACCAAATATGCATTTTATCCGTCGTTTCCGATTGCTCCGGATGCAGAACGTTTCGGATATGCGAAAATGCAGCTGACCGAACATCACTGGCTGGTCAGTGATCTGGATCCCCGTCTGGAGATTAAAGTCATTACTGAAACATTTCCTATGGATGTACTGGTATGGCAGGGAAATATTCCGGAGACTGCATTAAGCGGAGGACAGGTTGCATCTGATGGAGATGCGGGAAATGAAGCGAGAAAGACTAATAATGCAGAGGGACATCCGTTTATATTTAATTTCCTTCCGATCTGGTGGGAAAGAGATATAAAGGGAAAGGGTCGTACAATCGAAGACGGTGCCAACTATCGTTTTAATATGTCGATCGGTTTTCCGGAAGGCGTTGAAAAAGTGGTAGGAGAAAAATGGTTATTTGACATGGTATTGGCAAAAATAGCAGAAGCACCGGATTCTGGCATCTGCCGTAAAGAAAGACATTAACGGAAGTGTAATGGACTGGGTAATAGAGTTTTGGTTCCATCATCAGAGTGCATGGAACAAGGTAATGGTGGACAGCATGGTGGATCTGGAAAAGCCGGAGTGAGCACAGACTGAAACCTTCCCGTTTTAAAAACCGTACCACAATGTGGTATCGGCTGCAGTTGCGGACTATACCCCAAGTAATAATCTTGCAAATTATTGCGGTTATCTTACAATGAGATAGGATCGGAGAAATCAAAAAGTATTGCAAAGTCTGACAGGATTGCAATACTTTTTTTCTTGCGGAAAACAGAAGAACTATACGGTTAGTCGTATTTTATGTTTGGAAAATAAATCAAAACATTTTTCGTGCAATCTTGTGTTTTAAAGGAATTTAAGCTAAAGTATATCTTAGTTAAGTTTGTTTAAAAAATGACGAGGAGGGGTTAAGATGTACAAAATTCTTAGCGCAGATAAATTATCCAGTAATATTTATCGCATGGTAATTGATGCACCACGTGTTGCAAAACATTGTCAACCGGGTCAGTTTATTATTGTAATCGCAAATGAAGGCGGAGAGCGTATTCCGTTGACTATCTGTGATTATAATCGCGAAGCCGGTACCGTTACGATTGTATTTCAGCCGATCGGTACTTCTACTCAGTTACTTGCCACCTACGGAGAGGGCGATTCCGTACATGATTTCGTCGGACCGTTAGGATTGGCATCGGATCTGATCAGTGAAGATTTAGAAGAATTAAAGAAAAAAAGCATTTTATTTGTAGCCGGCGGTGTGGGTACGGCACCTGTTTATCCACAGGTAAAATGGTTGCATGAGCATGGAATCGAGGCAGATGTTATTATTGGTGCCAAAAGCAAGGATTACGTAATTTTGGAAGAAGAGTTTAACAGTGTCTGTAATCTGTATATTACAACCGATGACGGTTCGTATCAGAGAGAAGGAATGGTTACAAAGTGCTTGGAAGATCTCGTAACAAAAGAAGAAAAGCACTATGATCACTGTGTTGCAATCGGACCGATGATTATGATGAAGTTTGTCTGTCTGCTTACCGAAAAATTAAATATACCTACGGTTGTATCTATGAATCCTATCATGGTAGACGGAACCGGTATGTGCGGTGCCTGTCGTTTGACAGTCGGAGATGAGATCAAGTTCGCATGTGTAGACGGTCCCGAATTTGACGGTCACAAGGTCAACTTTGACGAGGCTATGATGCGTATGACGATGTATAAAACAGAAGAAGGCCGCAAAGAGTTGGATGCCAAAGAGGGAGATACCCATAAAGATGGAGAACACTGTGTTTTAGGCGGAGGTGATAAATAATGGCAGCAGCAGACGGATTTGTAAAAGTTCCAGTTCGTGAGCAGGATCCCAAAGTTCGTGCTACAAACTTTGAAGAGGTATCTTACGGATATGATATCGATGAAGCAATCAAAGAATCTGAAAGATGCTTGGACTGCAAGAATGCAAGATGTATCAAAGGATGTCCGGTATCTATCAATATCCCGGCATTTATTCAGGAATTAAAAGCAGAAAATATCGAAGAGGCATATAATATTATCAATGAATCAAGTTCCCTTCCGGCTGTTTGCGGTCGTGTGTGTCCGCAGGAAACTCAGTGTGAAGGTGTCTGTATCCGCGGCATCAAAGGAGATGCCGTGTCGATCGGTAAGTTAGAGCGTTTTGTAGCGGATTGGGCAAGAGAGCATGGAGTAAAACCGAAAACAGCAGAAGTAAAGAACGGTCATAAGATTGCAGTAATCGGTTCCGGTCCTGCCGGTCTTGCATGTGCAGGAGATTTGGCAAAACTTGGATATAACGTTACGATTTTTGAAGCACTTCACAAAGCCGGAGGTGTATTAAGTTATGGTATTCCGGAGTTCCGTCTTCCTAAAGAAGCGGTTGTGGATGCGGAAATCGACAATGTGCGTTCTCTTGGCGTGAAGATTGAAACCAATGTTGTAATCGGTAAGTCTACTACAATTGATGAATTAT
This sequence comes from uncultured Clostridium sp., assembly GCA_947253885.1. Lineage (GTDB taxonomy): Bacteria > Bacillota > Clostridia > Lachnospirales > Lachnospiraceae > SY8519. Next base: position 79,505 of record CAMYAO010000005.1, on the reverse strand, counting down.
TACATGAGGAAGGATTTGAGGCGGTATTTATCGGTTCCGGTGCAGGTCTTCCAATGTTTATGGGAATACCGGGAGAGAACTCAAAGGGTGTATTCTCTGCAAATGAATATTTGACCAGAAGCAATCTGATGAAAGCATATGAGGAAGGTTCTCTGACCCCTATCTATAAAGGACAGAAAGTAGCAGTAGTCGGGGGCGGTAACGTGGCAATGGATGCTGCAAGAACTGCAGTTCGTTTAGGAGCGGAAGTACATATCGTATACCGTCGTAGTGATGAGGAATTGCCGGCCCGTAGAGAAGAGATTCATCATGCAAAAGAAGAAGGTATTATTTTTGATCTTTTGTGCAATCCGGTTGAGGTTATTCCGGATGAAGAAGGAAAAGTAAAGGCATTGAAGTGTATCCGTATGGAACTCGGAGAGCCGGATGCTTCCGGTCGTCGTCGTCCAGTTGCAATCGAAGGATCTGAATTTGAGATTCCTGTAGATGCGGTTATCATGTCACTCGGTACTTCTCCAAATCCATTGATCTCTTCTACTACAGAGGGATTGGAAATCAATAAATGGAGATGTATTGTCGCAGATGAAGACAACGGTCAGACCACGAAAGAAGGAGTATATGCAGGTGGAGATGCTGTAACAGGTGCTGCAACTGTAATCCTTGCAATGGGTGCCGGACGTGCAGCTGCAAAAGGAATTGACGAATATATTAAGAATAAAGAGAAATAAATAATTACATAAGAAAAGGAAGAAGCCGTCTTCGTCACACAGATGTGTGACGGAGGCGGCTTCTTTGTTGTCGGGAAAGACTTCTTTTTGAAAGTATCTATATCATATTTTTGAGTTTTGGCAAGTATCGTATCTTTGACAGTTCAATGTCAGATGGATTCAAAATACACAAAAAGAGTAGAGAGATAAAAATATATCATGTTATACTGAATTTGGGTTAGATAGTACAAACTATATATTAGGAGGAGTTGGAAGAAATGAAAAAACTTCCGGATTGCTTTGAGCCGTATCAGGTTCAAACAGAGCCATGGAATCATTTGGCAAGGAAAATAATATTTGGAGAAGAATATGGATATGGAATCGTCTATCTTGCAGAACCGTTTGAAGGGGTTCAGGTCTATGTAAATGATTTCCATTCCAACGGTTTTGCCTGTATGGAAAGCATTCCGTTGGATATTATTCATATTAACTATTGCATATCGGGGCGCTGTGAGGTGGAACTGATCAACGATCGCTATGTCTATTTGGAAAAAGAGTGGGTGAGTGTTGATCAGAATACACCGAAGTCCGATTTGGTTTTTTCATCCGGAAATTATTACGGATTGGAAATCACAATTCAGAAAACAGAATTACAAAAAGCGTATTTTGATCTGTTTGGCATTAATGAGACTTTTTTTCAACCGTTTTTCAGTTCGGATCAGGGACATTTTATCGGAAGCGCATCAGATGACTGGAAGCTTCTGGCAAAAAAAATAGTAGAGGAGTTGTTGGAAGGAATAGGGACAATAGAACAGATTCGGTTTCAAACTCTTCAGTTGCTGATTGGATTGAAGAAAGGACTTGTACCGTTAGATACTACAAAACATTTTGTGACAAAAGGACAGAGACGTATTGTAAAAGCGGTCAGTGCCAAAATTGAGTCGGATATAAAGGAGCATACTTCTATTGAGATTTATGCAAAGGCGTATGGAGTGAGCCCTTCTTCTTTGAAAAAATACTTTTGGGAGGTGTATGGGCAAACCATCTCGGAATACCGAAAGGAACTGCAGATGGATCGGGCAAAAGTCCTTTTGGAGAGATCGAATTTAAGTATTTTGGATATTTCACAAGAGGTGGGATATGCCAATCAGGGGAAATTTGCAAGTGCTTTTAAAAAGAAAGTGGGTCTGGCACCGATTGAATATCGAAGACAGATGAGGGAGATTTAATAATGAAGAAAGAAAGAAAAAAGAGCACGCTGTCATGGGTCATGGAGTTTGCAGGGGAATATAGATCGTATTATATCCTGTCTATTATTCTGGCAATTGTCGGCGTGCTATGTTCTATGGGGCCTTATTTTGTGATGGCGGATATGGTTCGTAAATTACTGTCCGGAGTAAGAGATTGGGATGTATATGTAAAAGAAGGAGTCATATTGGCGTTGTTTTGGCTTCTTCGTGTAGTGTTCCATTCCATTTCAACAACTTGTTCTCATAAGGCAACTTTTTCCGTTATAGGAGCAGTAAGAGAGAGAAGTTGTGCACATTTGGCAAAAGTAGAGCTTGGAAGAGTCAAAGATCTGCCTTCCGGAAGTCTGAAAAATATCATTGTAGAAAGAGTGGACAGTATTGAAACAACGCTGGCACATATTGTACCGGAGTTCAGTGCCAATCTTTTAGTGCCGATATGTATATTTATCTATCTGTTTACGGTGGATTGGAGAATGGCTTTGATATCTCTTATCACAATACCGATAGGAGTGGTTTCATATTTACTGATGATTGTAGGATATGCAGAGGACTATCAGAATGCGATCGAAAAAACAAAAAAACTGAATGATACTGCTGTGGAATATATTCACGGGATTGAAGTAATCAAGGCATTCGGAAAAGCAAAGACTTCTTATGATAAATTTGTACAGGCGGCAAAAGAAGGTGCGGATTGTTTTGTTGAATGGATGAGAAAGCATATTTTGAAGCACTGTGTTGCCATGGTAGTGTTGCCATATACCATGCTGTTTATTCTTCCGTTCGGTGGATGGTTTTATATGCAGGGAACTCTGCCTGCCGAAAAATTCATTCTGATTATTATGCTGTCAATCGGAATGTTGGTTCCTCTGATTACTGCAATGTCATATAGTGATGATCTGGCAAAAATAAAGACAATATTCGGAGAAATTATCGGAATTTTATCTATTCCGGAACAGTTACATGCGAAACAGTTGCATCATACCCCGAAGAATCATGAGATAGTGCTTCATCAAGTGCGTTTTTCTTATAAAGAAACAGAAGTTTTACACGGAATAGATCTGACTGTTCCAAAAGAGGCTATGACTGCTTTTGTAGGACCGTCCGGAAGTGGGAAGTCTACAATTGCCAAGCTGATTGCATCGCTTTGGGATGTAAAAGAGGGAAGCATTACGTTGGGAGGGATGGATATAAAAGAAATACCTCTTACAGAGTATTATAAAATGATCAGTTATGTATCTCAGGATAATTATCTGTTTAATGTAAGCGTTCGTGAGAATATCAGAATGGGAAATCAGAGTGCAACCGATGAACAGGTGGAGGAAATTGCAAAACGGAGCGGTTGCCATTCTTTTATCACAGAGCTGGAACAGGGGTATGATACGATAGTTGGAGAATCCGGCGGACATCTGTCCGGAGGAGAAAGACAGCGTATTTCAATTGCAAGAGCAATGCTGGCGAACGCTCCGATTGTTATTTTAGATGAGGCGACTGCCTATACAGATCCGGAGAATGAGGCAGTTATTCAATCTTCTGTAGCGAAGCTGGTAAAAGGAAAAACATTGATTGTGATCGCACATCGACTGTCTACAATCAAGGATGCGGATCAGATTTGTGTTATAAAAGACGGAAGAATCGACGGTATCGGGACTCATAATGAGTTGTTGAAGAACAATCGTCTGTATCAGAATATGTGGGAGGCACATATTTCGGTAAAAGACCATAGAGAGGAGGTATCGGCATGATCGAAGTGTTAGTCAAATTTTTGAGATTTTCGGATGAGTACAATCATAAGAAATTTCGAGTTTCAATTGCACTGGGAGTAATAATGGCATTTTTTGAAGCATTGAAAATTCCGGCGATCGGAGTGATGGTAATGGGAATCGTAAGGGATACGGTAGATGAACAAACGATTCTGCTTTCAGTAGGAATCATGCTGATCAGTGTGATTGGGGATATAGTGATACGAAGTAAGTCCACAATGCTTCAGACAGAAGCAGGATACGGGACAACGGCAAAAAAGAGGATTGAGATTGCAGAGCATCTGAGATATGTACCGATGGGATATTTCAATTCCAAAAGTCTTGGTTCTATTACATCTGTGACAACCAATACAATGGAGGCTTTGGGAGATGTTGCAACCCGCGTAGTTATGCTGGTAACCGGCGGCTTATTAAACATGGCATGGATATTTATCTGTATTATGATATTTGATCCTCGGATCGGATTATTTATATTGATCGGAATGCTGTTGTTTTTTATAGTAAACTACGGCATGCGAAAAATGGGACGTTCGATATCCGATGAAAAAATGGAAAATGAAAGCCGGTTGGTAGAAAACGTGTTAGAGCAGATTCAGGGGATTGCGGAAGTGAAGCAGTATAATCTGGTAGGCGAAAAGTCAAAAGAGCTGCATCGTGTAATCGGAGAAAATGTCAGGATCAATACTGCAATGGAGTATCGAAGTATACCTTTTATGGGGCTGCAGAGCCTTGTGACAAAACTGATCGGTGTCGGGATGACGATGTGCTCAATATGGTTTTTTCTGCAAAGAACAATGGAGTTGGAAATTACAATTATGATGATGATTTGTTCCTTTATGATTTATACTAATCTGGAGACTGCCGGAAGCTTTTCCGCCTTGCTTCGTATCGTGTCAAAAAGTGTGGATTATGCCATGGATATTTTGAATATTGAGCCGATGGATATTGAAGGCATGGATATGACACCGGAGAATCATTCGATAAAGGTGGATCATGTTACTTTTTGCTATGATCAGCAGCCGATTTTAAAAGATATATCTGTTGAAATCCCGGAACGAACTACTACGGCAATTGTAGGACCGTCCGGAAGCGGAAAGACTACCTTTTGTCATCTCCTTGCAAGGTTTTGGGATGTGCAAAAAGGCTCTATTCAGCTGGGAGGACAGGATATTCGAAGCTACAGCATGGACAGTCTGATGAAAAATTTCAGCTTTGTGTTTCAAAATGTGTATTTATTCCAAGATACAATTGCCAATAATATTCGCTTTGGAAAGCCGGAGGCATCTATTGAAGAAGTGATGGAAGTAGCAAAAAAAGCCTGCTGCCATGAATTTATCATGGAGCTTCCGGATGGATATGAGACGGTAATCGGAGAGGGCGGTGCGTCTCTTTCCGGTGGAGAGAAACAGCGAATTTCCATTGCAAGGGCTATTATGAAGGATGCACCGATTATAATTTTAGACGAGGCAACAGCAAACGTAGATCCGGAAAATGAAAGGGAGTTGGTTCAGGCAATAGAAGAGCTGACAAGAAATAAAACGATTTTTATGATTGCACATCGTCTGAAAACGGTACGAAACGCAGATCGAATTCTTGTGCTCAATCAGGGAAGGATTGTACAGGACGGAACCCATCAGGAGCTCTTGCAGGAGGATGGAATTTATGCCAGATTTATAGGAGAAAGGGGGCAGGCAGTCAGCTGGAAGGTAGAAGTATAAGGAGAGGTAGCAAAAGCTAAGAAGAGACAGCAAAAGTTAATTGTATATACTATTTGCAAAAAAGATAAATAATGATATAATATAAAAAAATATATTGTTAAATGATACTTTATTAATGCTATTTTTGAATGCAAGAGGAAGAATATGAGAAGACGAGTAAAGAGATTCATGGTATTGGCTTTATCGATATCAATTTTTTCGATTAGTATGGTGCCTGCTTTAGCAAAGGTAAACCATTATGCATTTGATTTTCGATTAAGACCGGGTCATGCAAATAGCTATACTTCAAAGAACACTGAGAAATATAGAGAGGCAACGGTGGGAACTGACCCATGGATGGTAAATTTTGCATATAATAGTGAGGGGACGGGATGTGCAGCCACTTTTTGGCTTGCCTCTAGTCAGGTATCAGGGCACAAGAAAGTATCGCCAGCACATACAATTCAACAAGGAACAGGTGATCGTTGGTTTTCTGCATACAATAGTGCCAGTAAGAGGTATGTAGCATTAGGAGCGGAAAATAATAATGCAGATGGATGCCATGTTTCCGGTTATTGGGATGAGGAACGTTAATAGTTAGGAAGAAAGCTAGAGATTTCTCTAGCTTTCTTTTGGTGTACATTCAATAGTTTATGTTTCTATTTATCAAAAGTTAGGATGACAAATCGGACTGCTACAATATTACAGTGCATATCAATGGCTGAAAGCAACGTATACGAAATGAGAAGTACTGTACTGTGAGAGGAGGGCGGTTGATTGCCGCCTTCTATTGGATTGGGGAAGACAATGAATATAAAAATGATTTTTCATAGAATTTTTTTTCACAAAGCAAGATATGTGATAGCCTTGGTGTTGCTTTTTTTGCCATCTGTTGAATTACTGTTGCAGATAAAAAGAGTAATAGAAGGAGCTGAAATTTATAAGCCGGAAATGGCTGCTTTTTTATCTCTTTCCACAGTTGGAAACGGTCATGTACTGCAAATAATCTACATTTGGTTTATGCCATTATATCTTTTGGTTTTGTTTTCAGAAAACATTTTAGAGGACAACAAATTGCATTATAAGGCTTGTTTTCTGGTAAGGGGAAAAAAAGATAATTATTATGTCATGCATACGCTAAAAAGCTTTTTAGGTGGATTTGTCTTGATTTTTGGAGGATTGGGACTTAACTGGCTATCCTCTGTGATTTTATTTCACGGAGGAAAGGGGACACTTGGCACTTTTTTTGCAAAAGATGATCTTGCAAACTGGATGAATACACATCAAATCATGACATACTTTATATATCTCTTGCTGTTTGCTCTTTTTGGAGGATTGATTTCTGCAGTTGGCTCTGCCTTTTCTGTCGTATTGAAAGATAGAAAAATTGTATATGGTTTGACGTTGTTGATTTGGTTAGTCCCTTTAACGATGCGACCGTCTCTGGCAATTTTGTTTCAGCCATTTTGTGAATACAGTATATTAGACTGTAAAGTGGTAGGTGGAATTTCTTTGGCAATTTACATGTTTTTTATTATAGCAGGTGGAATTTATGAAAAGAAAAATCAATCTAAAATGGATTAGCTATTGTTTAGTTGCATTGGTGCCGTTTGTGTTTTTCAGTTTGAAAACAACATTGCCCAGCTATTTATATTATTATAAAATCGGAATGCTCAGCCTGCAGGATTTTGTGAAAATCATTTATCTGGGACCGTATCGTAGGGAAGTGGCATATCCTATCATACTAACCAGTGTATATCTGATTTTACAGGCAAAATTAGTGGGACAGGTGCAATTACATGAAATCATTCGCTATCAGGACATAAAAGACTATTTTAAACAACGCTTCCGCAAAGGGCTTGTGCTGGCACTTGCCACTACAACTGTATATGAGGCGGTTAGTTTGATATATCTTCCGCTGGTCGGAAGCAGAGATTTTTTTACAACTTTCTATATGAAATTGGAGATTACTCAAATTTTAATTGTAGCCGGATATCTTGTGCTTTTATTTGGGGTTTGCGAATTATTATCATTGCGGTTTTCAATCGGTATCCCACAGGGAGTTACGATTCTTATATCGGCAGGAATGTTTTTTTTGGCAAAATTGACAGAATTCTGGACTCCTGTGCGAGAGTTGCCTATACATATCGTATCTTATAATAACTTAGCAGTTGAGACAGTTTCCGTCTCTTTTTTTAAAGTGGTGATTTCTATTCTATTTGTATACAGCGTATTTTTATATATGCTAAAAAAGGAGGATTTCATTTAAATGAAAAAAAAGAGAGAGGTGTTGTTTGTATTAGCTATTTATGTATTACAAGGGTTTTTGTTAAAAAAATTCATGGGAGAATTCGGAGCATATGAAGGAATTATCGGGATAGGAAGGAGAGTGCCGGAGGAGGAATATCCGATTGTGAGAGCCATGATAATACTTCTTCCGTATATTTTTCAATTGCTGCTGTTTTTGGACTGCCAGCAAATCTGTATAAGAGAGCAGATTGTCGTTGTAGTAAGGAGAGGAAGCGTTTCAAAGGTAATAGGAGGGATTTACAAAAGAATGATTTTGACTTGTTCTTGTTTCGGATTTTTCCATTTAGCAGTTAATCTGGTATTATTTGGGACAAAAGCATTTTCTTTCGGTATAATTTGGAACGTATTTATCAATATAGCAATCATGGTCATATTGGGAAGTATGAAATTGGTTCTATCCTTTTATATTTCAGAAGGACTTGCAGATGTAGGAATACTGATTTATATGCTTATATCCAGTGTAATCGGGTGGTATGGCAGTTTTTGGTTGTCTTTGATTTGTCTGCCGGGATTATGGACAGCAGATTATATTTGGAATTATAAAGATGGAACGTTTGTCATTAAATTTGGATTTTTAATTTGGATTCTGCTTTTGCAGGGAATTGTTTATAAATTTACACAGTCCAAGATGAAAAAAATGGATTATATATAGGAGAGTATGAGATGTATCAATTGGAGAATGTAACAAAATATTTAAAAAAACAAATGGTATTAGATCATGTCAGTTATACATTTAAGCCCGGGAATATATATGGCTTGTACGGAAGGAACGGATCCGGCAAAACTATGTTGTTGAGAGCGTTAGCCGGATTGATCAAACCGACCGAGGGAATTGTGATAGCAGAGGGGAAAGAGTTGTACAAGGATGTTCGTTTTCCGTCAAGCATCGGAATACTTATTGAAAATATGAGAATGTTACCTTATCTGACGGCTTTTGAAAACCTCAAATATCTGTCGTCTATAAAGAAGGTTGCTACGGAGGAAGACATCAAAGAGGTATTGGAGCAGGTAGGATTAGAAACACAAAAAGATGTTAAAAAGTTTTCTTTAGGGATGAATCAACGTCTTAATATCGCACAGGCAGTTTTTGAGCATCCGAACCTAATCTTATTAGATGAACCTATGAATGCATTAGATGAAGAGGGGATAAGTTTAGTATATAAGCTGTTGAAAGGAGAAAGAGAGAGAGGAGCTTGTATTGTGATAGCTACACATAACAAAGGTGATTTGCAGGAGTTGTGTGATGAAATTCTCCATATAAAGAATGGAAGATTGGAGTTATAAATGGGTAAAAAGAGATATTTGGGAATTCTGGCAGGCTGTATGATAGTATTGCTTGGAGGATCCTTTATAGGAAATTATATACTCCATAAAAACCACAAAAGTCAGTATGTAGAATCAGAAACAGGGTTTCCGAACGGGGTATCAGAAGTTAAGGTGTCCAAGGATAACAGATATTCCTATTATGTGCTGAAAGATGGAAATTGTAGAATTATCAGCTATAATAAACGTGATAAGTCCTTGGTAGAAATACCCGACAGTTTAGATGGTCACAAGGTTACGGGTTTGGGCGGAACAAGTCATGCATGGCATCAGGAAATAAAAAAAATCATAGTGCCAAAGACAATTCAACATATGGAAGATATTGAGTTTGGGAACTGCAAAAATTTGAAGGTTATTTTATTTAAAGGAGATGTAAAAGAGATTAGGGAAAGCTGTTTTGAAAATTTTAAAGGAACAATTTATGCAAAAAAAAATTCGAACCTTATCAATTTTGCAAAACGCCATTCTGTAAAATGGAGGATATATAAATAAAGATAAATAGTGTTGTGAGATGCGAAAAAGTGTGTTATTATAAAAAAGCAACAGGGAGTTGCCGGGAGGCGGCTGAGAGGAAGCTGTATCCGCTTCGACCTATAACCTGATTTAGATAATGCTAACGTAGGGAGTATAGAGAACTGACAAGCAGCTTACGTTATCGTAGGTTGCTTTTTTTATTCAGAAATGTTAGTTACTTTGTTACAATTTAAGAAAAAGATGAGATTGAGCTCAAAAGGTTCATGAAGGGGTGCACCACCACGGGTACAGTTCTTTGTGTACCTTTTTTTGTTTTATAGAATAAGAATTTATCATCCGGTATAGTTTGGAAAGGAGAAAAATGGAAGTATATGTAAATGGAAAGGCAGTCAGCTGCAAGGATGGCGCTACCTTACAGGAAATCCTGATTCGGCAGAACTTTTCTATGGACAGGATTGCGGCAGAGGTAAACGGAGAAATCATACCGAAGTCCGGATATGGGGCGTATCAGTTGCATGAGAATGATCACTTAGAGGTGGTTTCTTTTGTCGGAGGTGGTTGAGATGCTGTCGGAGAAGGAGTATTACGAGGTACTGTGTCAAAGGCATACGGCAGTGATACAGGAAAAATTTCGTCGGGCAAGGGTGGCAATCGCAGGTCTGGGCGGTTTGGGCTCCAATGTAGCGATTTCCCTGGCGAGAGCAGGTGTCGGGCAGCTTCATCTGATTGACTTTGATCGGGTGGATGTCAGCAATATCCATCGTCAGCAATATCGAATCAAGGATATCGGGAGATGGAAGACAGAGGCTTTATCTGAAATATTATCGGAAATAAATCCGTTTATACAACTGAAGGCGGAGAAAGTCTATGTAGATGAGAGAAATATGCCTGATTTGTTTCAGGAGGACGATGTTGTTTGTGAAGCATTTGATAAGGCGACAGAGAAAGCAAAGTTGGTAAATGGGATATTTGAGCATTATACAAAACAGATACTTGTATCGGCATCCGGAATGGCAGGTCTCGGAAGTCCGAATGAGATTGTTTCAAAGAAATTAAATAAGCGATTTTATCTTTCCGGAGACGGAACGAACGGGATTGAAGACGGATTGGCGTTGTTTGCACCGCATGTGGCGGTCTGTGCCAATCATCAGGCAAATATGATATTGCGGATTATCGCAGGATATGAGGAGGATTCAAATGAAAGATGTATTTAAATTGGGAAATAAGGAGTTTCACTCAAGATTTATCTTAGGTTCCGGAAAATATTCACTGGAGCTGATTCGAGCGGCAGTGGAACAGGCAGAGGCGGAGATTGTAACGTTGGCAGTTCGGCGTGCAAATCAGGGAGGTCTGGCAAATATTTTAGATTATATTCCGAAACAGGTAACCCTTCTTCCAAATACTTCCGGAGCACGAAATGCAGAGGAGGCGGTTCGAATTGCAAGACTTTCCAGAGAACTGGGCTGTGGAGAATTTGTAAAAGTAGAAATTATGAGGGATTTTAAATACCTGCTACCGGATAATCAGGAGACGATTAAGGCAACAGAGGTACTGGCAAAAGAGGGATTTATAGTTTTACCGTATATGTATCCGGATCTGAATACGGCAAGAGATCTGGCAGAAGCGGGAGCAGCAGCCGTAATGCCGCTGGCAGCACCGATCGGTTCCAATAAAGGTCTGTGCACAAAGGAGTTCATTCAAATATTGATTGATGAGATCGATCTGCCGATTATTGTAGATGCAGGAATCGGTCGTCCCTCTCAGGCTGCAGAAGTAATGGAAATGGGAGCAGCGGCAGTAATGGCAAATACGGGAATTGCAACAGCAAAAGATGTGCCTTTGATGGCGGCTGCATTCAAGCAGGGAATTGAAGCAGGAAGAAATGCATATTTAGCAGGACTCGGACGTGTACGGGAAAAAGGAGGAGAGGCATCTTCTCCATTGACAGGTTTTTTGCAGGAATAGGAGGTTATTATGTCAGATAAGTTGAATGAAAGTATTTTAAATGATGAAATTCGGGAGCATTTAAAAGAAAATCGGATAGATCATATGACCTACTTGGAAGATATGGAGCAGATTCCTTCGGATATTTTAGATGAAGTGATTATGGAAATGAATGCGTATGACTATCAGAAGTTTACTGCAGAGGATGTACAGATTGCCTTATCTCACAGTATGATTGATATTCATGATTTTCAGGCATTGTTATCTCCTGCAGCACTGCCTTTTATCGAGCAGATTGCACAAAGAGCGAAAGAAGAAAAAGAAAAGCATTTCGGAAATTCTATTATGATGTTTACCCCGAGCTATATTGCCAATTATTGCGAGAATTACTGTATTTACTGCGGATTTAACTGTCATAATTCTATTCACAGAGCTCGATTGAATGAAGCGGAAATTGAAAAGGAAATGATGGAACTGGCAAAGACGGGACTTCAGGAAATTCTGATTTTAGTCGGAGAAAGCAGAAAGATGTCGGACATATCCTATTTGGGAAAGGCTGTTCAGATTGCAAAAAAATATTTTAATGTAATCGGACTGGAGGTATATCCGATGAATACGGAGGAATATGCATATCTTCATGAGTGCGGAGCCGATTATGTGACAGTGTTTCAGGAAACTTACAATTCCGACAAATATGAAACTCTTCATTTATCCGGACATAAAAGAATCTTTCCATATCGGTTCTATGCACAGGAGCGAGCATTGAGAGGAGGAATGCGTGGCGTCGGATTTGCCGCACTGTTGGGACTGGATGATTTTCGTAAGGATGCATTTGCAACCGGATACCATGCTTATTTACTGCAGAGAAAATATCCGCATGCAGAGATTGCGTTTTCCTGTCCGAGACTGCGTCCGATTATCAATAATGATAAGATTAATCCGATGGATGTGCATGAGATGCAGCTTTTGCAGGTAGTCTGTGCCTATCGGATCTTCATGCCGTTTTCAAGCATAACGATTTCGACCAGAGAGTGTGAGCGGGTTAGAAACAACCTGATAAAGATTGCGGCGACAAAGATCAGTGCGGGAGTATCGGTTGGAATAGGAGAACACCTGGATGGAGAAGAGCCTAAAGGAGATGAACAGTTTGAAATTGCAGATAATAGAAGTGTAGAAGAAATCTATGATGCAATCATTCAAGAGGGTCTCCAACCGGTAATGAGTGACTATATCTATGTATAAATTAATCGGGATTACAGATCGTCATTTGTGTAAAGGCGATTTTTTACAGCAACTGGAACGTATGGTACGCGGAGGAGTCCATCAGATTATTCTGAGAGAAAAAGATTTGTCGGAGGAAGCGTATCGATCTTTGGCAATAGATGCAATTCGAATTTGCAGGGACAGTTCTACTGAATTGATTTTACACCGGCATGTGGAGGCGGCAAAGAAGTTGGCATACGACAGAATTCATCTCCCTCTCGATATTGCCGCCGAAGCAGATTGCGGAGTATTTCAGAAAACAGGAAGCTCGATTCATTCATTGGAAGAATTGAGGATGGCGGAGGAACTGTTTTCGGGAGTTCCGGAGTGTTATTATACAGTCAGCCATATTTTTAAGACAAACTGCAAACCGAATCTACCGCCAAAAGGTCTGTTGCTGCTTTCGGATATACGAAAATCCACTTCTGTTCCGCTTTATGCATTGGGAGGGGTTACGCCAAAGACTATTCCGTTATTAAAGCCTTTTATGAAAAATGATATAATACAGGGGGTAGCGATGAGATCACAGTTGATGAACGCATCTGTGAGTGAAATCAAGCGTTTCCGCCATATGCTCAACAGTTAAAAAAATAGCTTTCCGTGCTGAACAGCGGAAAGCTATTTTTTGTGGAAGATCATACCTCGGGAGCAATCATAACCATACAAGGTGCATATTTTACAACGTAGGTAGTAACAGAACCGATTGCCTGGACCCATCCACGCTTTGTGGATTTGGTCATAATAATCATGTCAATTTTTTCTTTTTTTGCACAACGCAAAATTTCTTCTCCGGCACGTCCGAATACAATGGCACTCTCCAATTGGAATTCGGAAAGCAATTCCTTTGCCTGATTCATTTTTTCTACTACTTCAGGTCTGGCAGGAGATAAATCATTATCCGGAACATAACTGATAATATCCTCACAAACCATCAGAAGCATAATAGAGATATCTTCCGGTTTGTATAACTCTTTCACAAGTTCTATGGACTTAAGACTGCGTTTCGTACCGTCAATCGGAATTAAAATCTTTTTCATAAGCCTACCTCCTTTTTTATATTATAAAGAATTTTTTTGAAATTTTCAATTTATTTGCTCTTGACATACTTTGATATCTAAGTATAATAATTAGATATCAAAGTAAAATGGAGGAAGAAATATGAGTAGAGAACAGGAATTGCAAAGATCCATAAAAGAGATACATATCAGTTATTTTAAATTATTAAACAGAAAGCTGTCGAAGGCAATCACATTTTGTGACATCAATGAAAAACAGGCAATTTTGCTGATGTTAGTAGAGAAAGAGGGAATGACACAGAAAATGATTGCAAATCATTTACATATTACAGAGGCAACACTTTCATCCAATATCAAGAGACTGGAAATAAAAGAACTTCTGGTACGAACTCCGAACTCTCAGGATAAACGAAAGTATGATTTGAATCTGACAGAATCTGGAAAACAGGTGGTAAAGATCTTCAGAGAAATATCAGAAAAAATGAAGTTGGAGATATGGAATGAATTATCAGAGGAAGATTATGAGCTTATAATGGAATGCATTCAGAAGTTAAAAGGTAAATTGGAGAAATTAGGAGAGTAGCGGTGAGAAGAATAAAAAAATATATCGCAAAATATTGGGCAGTTATATTACTGGCGCTGGTCTGTGTATTCGGACAGGCGATGAGTGAACTGGCAATGCCGGATTATATGAGTAATATTGTCAGTACCGGAATTCAGGGCGGCGGATTTGACAGTGCGGTCAGTCCTGTGTTGAGCAAAGAAACGTATGACCGCCTGCTGCTGTTTGCAGATAAAAAACAGGCAGAGATAATAAAACAATCGTATTATCCGGTAAAAAAGGATAATGTGAGCACTTCTGTTGCAAAAACATTTCCGAAAGCAAAAGAGCAGGACATTTATGTCTTAAAAAAGCTTGCAAATAAAGGGAAGCTGAACGATGCTCTGATAAAGCCGATGTTGATTGTATATTCGGTAGATACCATGGATAAAGATTCCGATGCTTATAAAAAGATCCGTGATAATCTGGAAGAAGCAGTGAAAAAGGCGGATGAAAATTATCAAAAGGGTGCAAAAAAATATCGAGACGGGGTAAAGAAATATCAGGACGGACAAACACAATATCAGAATGCAAAGAAAAAGCTGGATGCCGGGAAAAAACAATATCAAGGAGGATATACAAAGCTGACATCAGCAGAAGCACAGATGAAAAAAAATCAGTCTGCGATAGAAGAAGGAAAGGCAAAATATCGTCAGGGACTGGCACAGTATCAAAAAGGTGTACAGGGAATCCAAAAAGCGGAAGCGGTAAAGAGAAAACTGGACACCACTTTCGGTTCACAAAAAAAAGCTGTTCAGATGGCAGAGGGGTTAAAAAAACAGATAGAGATAACGACCGACCCCGCAGAAAAGGGAAAACTCCAAGGTCAGCTTCAGGGAGTGGAGCAGGCAATCGGCGGATACAAGCAGTTGGAAAAGGCAATTTCAGCAAAAGCAAAGCTCATAGAAGCAAAGACAAAATTAGAAGAAGCGAAAAAGAAATTTGTACAATATGAACAGGCAAAGAAAAAAATAGTAGCAGGGAAGGCCCGATTGGCAGCTGTAAAGAAAAAGCTGGACGCAGGAGAGGCACAATTAAGAAAAGTAAAGAAAAAGCTGGATGACGCTAAAAAGAAAATAGAGGAAGGAAAAGAAAAGCTGAAGGACGGCAAAGAACAGATTGACGAGATGAAACAAAAAAAACAAAAGGAAGACCTGTTCTACTTCTTCGGCAAAATGTCTGTATCAAAAAGAAAAGAAACCTTTAAAGATGTAGACAAGCAGTTAAAAACAATGGGAGAGTATACCATTAAAATAGCTTCCGGAAAAGGAGTAAAAAACGAATATCAGAAGTTGGGTGCAGATGTCGATCATGTACAGAATGCTTATATTCAGAAAGCGGGAATAAAAATGGTATTGCTGGCATTATTTTCCGCAGTTGCAGCGGTACTGACAGCGTTATTCGGTTCTCGAACAGGTGCCGGTGTGGCAAGGGATTTGCGTTTTCATTTATTTAAAAAGGTTGAGAGCTTTTCAAGCAGAGAAATTCATAAATTTTCGACCGCCTCTCTGATCACAAGGTCCACCAATGATATTACTCAGGTACAACAGGTTTTGGTAATCTTTATCCGACTGGTTATTTATGCACCGATTCTGGGAATCGGCGCGCTGATTCAGGCAATTAAATCCTCCCCTTCTTTAACATGGACGATTGCTCTGACACTGGTTATTTTAATGATTTTGATCGGATTGATTTTTGGGGTTGCAACGCCGAAATTTAAAGTGATACAGACCATGATTGACAAGGTCAATCTCTCTATGAGAGAAAACCTGCAGGGTTTGCTGGTAATCCGTGCTTTCGGAAATGAAAAGGAATCCGAAAAGCGATTTGATAAAGCCAATGTGGATCTGACCAGGGTTAATCTGTTTGTAAACCGGGTTATGTTCATATTGATTCCGGTTATGACGTTGATTATGAACGGTGTAACATTGGCAATTATTTATGTTGGTGCTCATCAGGTAGATAAAGGAAATATCGCAATCGGCGGAGTCATGGCATTTTTACAGTATGGTATGATGATTATCATGGCTTTTTTAATGGTGGCAATTGTAGCAATTATGCTTCCCCGCGCTTCTGTATCCGCAGGGCGTATTGCAGATGTACTGGAAACAGAAAACAGTATCAAAGAGCCGGAAGCTCCGGTTGCATTTGAGGAAAATAAAAAAGGACTGATCGAGTTTGAGCAGGTGGAGTTTTCTTATCCCGGAGCATCGGAACCCGTATTGTCGGATATTACCTTTACTGCACATCCGGGAGAGACGACAGCATTTATCGGTTCCACCGGTTCGGGAAAGTCAACCTTAATGAATCTGGTACTGCGTTTCTATGATGTGACAAAAGGACGGATTCTGATAGACGGGGTTCCGATTACAGAAGTCGGAACAAAGGAGCTGCGAGATCGAATTGGACTGGTACCGCA
Source organism: uncultured Clostridium sp. (assembly GCA_947253885.1). Lineage (GTDB taxonomy): Bacteria > Bacillota > Clostridia > Lachnospirales > Lachnospiraceae > SY8519. The sequence goes on along the minus strand of CAMYAO010000005.1, from coordinate 62,741 downwards.
AAAAGGAAATCTGTTTTCCGGAACAATCCGTTCAAATATTTTATACGGAGCGGAGGAGCTTTCGGAAGAAGAACTGTCGGACGTAATACGAGTGGCACAGGCAGATGATTTTATTGCTGCAAAAGAGAAGGGGATGGATTCTGAGATTTCACAAGGCGGAGCAAATGTATCCGGAGGTCAGAAGCAGAGACTTGCAATTGCGAGAGCGATTGCAAAACATCCTGAGATACTGGTATTTGATGACAGCTTTTCCGCATTGGATTTTAAAACGGATGCCGCTTTGCGAAAAGAATTAAATACAATGTGCAAAGAGGAACATACTACTGTTCTTCTGGTAGGGCAAAGAATTGCATCTATTATGCATGCGGAACAGATTATTGTATTAGAAGAAGGAAGAATAGCAGGAAAGGGTACACATAAGGAATTGATGGAACAATGTTCCGTATATCAGGAAATTGCTTATTCCCAATTATCAAAGGAGGAGCTGGCAGATGAGCAGTACAGAGAAAAATAAGCGTGCTTCCGGAGGACCCAGAGCAATTGGCGCTGTAGAAAAACCGAAGCACTTCAAACAGTCTATGGGAAAGTTGTTTGCCTATTTACGACCGCATTATGTAAAACTGATCTTTGTTGTGATTTTTGCCGTTATATCCACGGTATTTACTGTACTGGGACCGAAGGTGTTGTCAAAGGCTACCGATAAACTGGCGGAAGGTGTTTTGAATAAGGTAAAAGACAGCGGAGGGATTGATTTTACTTATATTGGAAAGATTATTGCGATCTTGATCGTTATGTATATTGTAAGTTCTATTTTCAGCTATCTGATGGGTTTTATTGTATCCAAAGTAGCACAGGGTACGGCTTATGATCTGCGAAAGGCATTGGCGGAAAAGATGAATCGATTACCGCTATCATATTTTGATCAGCACAGCAGTGGGGATATCTTATCCAGAGTAACCAATGATATCGATACAATTGCAACCGGTTTGAATCAGTCTCTGGCACAGATGATTACCTCTGTGGTATCAGTGATCGGGGTGTTGATCATGATGCTGACAATCAGTTGGAAGATGACTTTGATCGCATTGGCGATTCTGCCGGTTTCGTTCGGTCTGATCGGGTTGGTAATGCGGTTTTCACAGATTTATTATAAGCAGCAGCAGAAATCACTCGGAGAAGTGGACGGATTTGTGGAAGAGATTTACGGAGGACACGAGGTTGTAAAGGCATTTAACGGAGAAGAACGGGCAGTGAAAACATTCGGTTCTTATAATGAGGAGTTGTACAGATCTGCGTGGAAATCTCAGTTTTTCGGATCGCTTATGATGCCTCTGGCAAACTTTGTGGGAAATGTGGGCTATGTTGCCGTATGTATTTTAGGAGGGTTACTGGCAACCGGAGGAGCTGTCAGTATTGGAGATATTCAGGCGTTTATACAGTATGTTCGAAGTTTTACCCAGCCGATTTCTCAGCTGGCACAGATCATCACGCAATTACAGTCTGCTGCGGCTGCATCTGAACGGGTGTTTGAGTTTTTAGAAGCAGAAGAACTGGAAGAAGAGCAGGTAACTGTTTCCACAAAAGAAGTGGAGAGCTTGAAAGCGAATGTAGAGTTTTCACAGGTTCGTTTCGGTTATACAGAGGATAAGACAATTATTCAAAATTTTAATCTGAAAGTAAATGCAGGACAAAAAATCGCAATTGTCGGACCTACCGGAGCCGGAAAGACAACTATTGTAAAACTTCTGATGCGTTTCTATGAATTAAACGGCGGTCAGATTACAATCGACGGCAGACCGATTACCGGTATGAGCAGAAGCGATCTGCGCTCCATGTTTGGAATGGTATTACAGGATACCTGGTTATTTAACGGGACAATCCGAGACAATTTAAAATACGGCTGTCTGGATGCCTCTGATGAAGAAATGGAAAAAGCATGCAGAGATGCACATGTATATCATTATATTAAAACTTTGCCGGACGGATTTGATACGGTGTTAGATGAATCCTCATCTAATATTTCCGCAGGTCAGAAACAGCTTTTGACTATTGCAAGAGCCTTTTTAAAGAATCCGAAAATTTTGATACTCGATGAAGCGACCTCTTCTGTAGACACTCGGACAGAGTTGCTGATTCAACAGGGTATGGAGAAACTGACAGAGGGAAGAACTTCTTTTGTGATCGCACATCGCCTTTCTACTATTAAAGATGCAGATACGATTATTGTATTGAACAACGGAGATATTGTAGAGACCGGAAGCCACGATACATTACTGAAAGAAGGAGGCTTTTATGCCAACTTGTATCAATCTCAATTTGAGGAAAGTGCAGCATAAAGACACAGAAAATGCTGAAAAATTTCTTGAGATCGTAAAATGGGGTGGAAAAAGTGAATAAAAAGTGCGATAATGTTTTTTATCCAAGTCAAGAGAAATAGGTTTTGTTTGTAATTAAGGAGAGATTTTATGGGAACAACAGTTATTCCGGAAGGTTATGATCCACATCTGACTGTAAGAGAGACACAAGAAGCAATTAAGTATATCCGTGATACTTTTCAGAAGGAATTCGGGAAAGAAATGAATTTAGAGCGTATCTCCGCTCCTCTGTTTTTGGAGAAAAATTCGGGTTTGAACGATGATTTAAACGGAACGGAAAGACCGGTGGCATTTGATATGAAAGAGCTTCCGGACGAGGAGATACAGGTTGTTCATTCTCTTGCAAAATGGAAACGTATGGCTTTGCATAAGTACGGGTTTGTTCCGGGAGAGGGATTATATACAAATATGAATGCGATCCGTCGGGACGAGGACCTGGACAACCTGCATTCCTGCTATGTTGATCAGTGGGATTGGGAAATGGTGATTACCAAAGAACAGCGTACAGAAGAGACACTGAAAGAGGTTGTTCGGACTATATTTAAGATTATCAAACATATGGAGCATGAGGTATGGTACAAATATCCTCAGGCGGTAAATAAAATTCCGGACGAGATTCACTTTGTTACAACAGAGGCGCTGGAAGCACGTTATCCGGATAAGACTCCGAAAGAGAGAGAAAATCTGATTACCAGAGAATTAGGCTGTGTATTTCTGATGAAGATCGGTGATAAGCTGTCTTCCGGAGAACCGCATGACGGACGTGCACCGGACTATGACGATTGGGCGCTAAACGGTGATATATTATTCTGGTATCCTCTTTTAAACTGTGCTTTAGAGGTATCCAGCATGGGAATCCGTGTAAGTGAGGAATCTTTGAGAGAACAGCTTAAAAAAGCAGGATGCGAAGAACGAGCGAAGCTGCCGTTTCACAAGATGTTGTTAAACGGAGAACTTCCATATACAATCGGAGGCGGTATCGGTCAGTCAAGACTCTGCATGCTGCTGTTAAATAAGGCACATGTAGGAGAGGTTCAGGCTTCCCTCTGGCCGGAGGAGATTCGGAATGAATGCAAAGAGGGTGGAATCATTCTGCTCTAGACGGATTTTTTTCAGTTGATAAAAAGTAGTATCATGTTAAAAAAATTTTTGAATATCAGTTTTACCAGGAAGGATGTTGCTTATCTTTTTATGATTGTGATCTCCGCATTGCTATATGCAGTCGGAATGCAATCTTTTGTAAAATCCGGAAATTTATATCCGGGAGGATTTGCGGGGATTGCGCGATTGGTATCTATATCATCACACAGATATCTACATGTGACAATTTCCTTCGGAGCGGTTTATTTTTTGCTGAATCTTATAGTGACTGTTTTTATCTGGAAGAGGATCGGGCATAAGTTTGTGCTGTATTCTTTTATATGGTATACCTTATCCTCCATCTTTATCATTGTAATCAAGCTTCCTCATATTACGCAGGATATGCTGTTGGTTTCTGTTTTTGGCGGATTGATCAACGGAGTGGCGATCGGAATCGCACTTCGTTCAAATGCCAGCAGTGGAGGAACAGACTTTATTGCAATGGATCTTTCCAGAAGACTGCATAAGTCCACGTGGAATTACATGCTGGGTCTGAATGCAGTGGTACTGGTGATAGCAGGTATAAGTTTCGGCTGGAAGCAGGCCTTGTATTCCATTATTTTTCAGTACGTTTCTACGACGGTTGTAAACGGGATGTATCAGAGATTCAAAGTCTGCAGATTGGAAATTATTACAGATTCTCCGGATGAGGTCAGAGAGGTCGTCTTTGAAGTATGCCATCACGGGATTACAAAAGTATCGGTAGAAGGAGCCTATCGAAATGCGAGACATTCGATGCTGATTACTTCCATCAATGCATTTCAGGTGAATTCTACGATTGATGCAATTAAAAGGATCGATCCGAAAGCGTTTATTTCCGTCAGTCAGGTAGAGCGAATAGTCGGGAATTATTATCAAAAACCGATTGAATAATTACTTGAAAAACAAATTGAATTGGACTATACTGTCTATAGTTAATTGTTAGAGTTACAATGATAAAAGAAAAAGTTGAGTGACTTTTGATTATAGTGATAGAGCTATGTGTCTACATAGGTGTAATCAGTATGATCCACAATAAATTTCATAAAGTGCTGCATAGCTGATGACAGTTATGCAGCCTTTTTTATGTTTAGATAATGTATGTGAGGAGAAACAGAATGGAAAGAAGAAATATGACCGGCCATCTGTTGGCCATCTTTACGATTGTTTTATGGGGAACCACTTTCATTGCAACTAAGGTATTGTTAAAAGATTTTAGTCCGTTTGAAATATTGATAATCAGATTTGTAATCGGTTTTGTCGTTTTATTTATACTGTCTCCGATTCCGATTAAAATAACCAGTCTGAAGGAGGAACTGACATTTGCGCTGGCCGGATTAACCGGGTTGACACTTTATTATATGCTGGAAAATATTGCACTTACCTATACCAGTACGGCAAATGTAGGAGTAATCGTGTCGATGGTTCCTTTTTTTACCGGAATTTTTTCTATGATTGTGTTTAAAGGGCAGGAGCCTATGAAGCCGACATTTTTTGTCGGTTTTCTGGTATCTATGGCAGGCGTGGTGCTGATCAGTTTTAACGGAAGTCAGGTACATGTTAATCCATTTGGAGACTTTTTATCTCTGCTGGCGGCGATTGTTTGGGGAATTTACTCTATTTTGACCAAAAAAATCGGTATGATGGGGTATAATACGATTAAGACGACAAGGAGAATGTTTTTTTACGGAATTTTATGGATGATTCCGATTATGTTGTATGAAAAAGTACATATATCGGTTGCAGATTTTATTAAGCCGATCAATCTGGGGAATTTTCTATTCCTGGGAATCGGAGCATCTGCCATCTGTTTTTTGACCTGGAGTCTGTCAGTGAAACTGATCGGCGTGATAAAGACGAGTGTTTATATCTATGCCAGCCCGGTAGTAACTGTAGTGGCATCTGCCATTATCTTGAAGGAACAGATTACGTTACTACTGGTGATCGGTATGGTACTCACTTTGGTCGGTCTGTTAGTTTCGGAAAATAAGATCGTGATAAAAAGAAAACAACAGGAGGTATATCGGTAAATGAATTTAGAAGAACGGATTGCAAAGGCGAGAGAACTGAAAGTTCAGCCGACTCATAATTGCTGTCAGGCAGTTGTGGAGGTATTGAAAGATCAAACGGAGATTCCGAGAGAAGTGTTGCAGCAGGCAGCATCGGGATTTGCTGCAGGAATCGGAAATATGGAAGGAACCTGCGGGGCTCTGGTAGGAGCGGTAATGGTTGCGGGGCTAAAGTTAAAAACAAATAAAACTGTTTCCGAGACTGTAAAGATTTCAGAAGAATTCGAAACACTATGCGGTGCAACCGCCTGCAAGGATCTGAAGGGAAAAGACGGAGCACCGGGCGTCTGTTCCTGTGTGGATTGTGTAGAAAATGCAGTGCGTGCTTATGAGAAGATTCTCGGAATAGAGGAAAGGAAATAAGAAACGGCTTTATCCTCCATACGGGGTTGTTAGTTGCTCCTAAAAATGTTAAATTTTACAAAAAATAACATTGAGAGAGTAAGATATGAACAGACAAGAAGAAATAAACCGTTTATGGAGCGACGGAGCTTTCAATTACAATTCGATTATCAGAGAAGAATTGCATAGTTTTCGTGTACCGGCATGGCAGGACTTCATTCAGCATCAGATACAGAATCGACAGGGTCTTTCTGTTTTGGATGCAGGATGCGGTCCGGCTTTTTTTTCGTTGATTTTATCGGAACTGGGTCATCGGGTAACTGCAATTGATGCCAGTGTGGAAATGCTGAAGTATGCAAAAGAAAACAGAGAACTTTATAACAGAGATTTTTCCGTCTTACAGATGGATTGTCATCAGCTGGCATTGGAAGATCAGAGTTTTGATCTTGTGATCAGCCGTAATCTGACCCATACTTTACTGGATCAGGAAGTTGTATATCGGGAGTGGAAACGCATATTGAAGCCGAACGGTACAGTATTGATCTTTGATGCCAACTGGCATCTTGCAGATACTGACGAGGAGGTATACCGGGAGTCGATGAGACGTCATAAAGAGGGAATCGAACGATTCGGTTCCGACTTTAGCGGAAATACCTTTTTTGATGAAAAACAGCTGGATATGGAGTTTAAGAGAGAGCGTCATCTTTTGGGAAATGTGATCCGTCCGGCATGGGATATTCCTATCCTGCAGCGTGCGGGCTTTGATAAGATCACGATACGGGAAGATATTACAGGGGAACTGTGGGATGAGAAAGAAAAGCTGATTTACGGCAATACGCCGCTTTTTATGATTCGGTGTGAGATAGGATGAGAGAAAAATATTTTACAACAGGTCCGATTCTAAAACAGGTTGTATTGTTTGCCCTTCCCCTGTTGGGTTCTGCATTTATTCAACAGTTTTATAATACAATTGATCTGCTGTTTGTGGGGCAGACAATCGGAAAGACGGGTTCTGCAGCGGTGGGAGCCTCTACGATGATTGTAACTTGTCTGGTCGGACTGTTCAGCGGGATTTCCGTAGGAGCATCTGTAGTGGCATCTAAGCACTTCGGAGCAAATGATCGTGAAAAAACTGCACTTGTGATACAGACAGCAGCAGCTTTGACAGTGGTCAGCAGCATTGTATTGACTGTTCTGGGGATAGTCGGAGCGAAACAGTTTCTGATTTTACTGGGAACACCGAAAGGTATCCTGCAGGCGGGAGGAGACTATCTGCGGATTTATTTTTTGAGTGCGTTTTTTATGATTGCATATAATATGGGTACAGGAATCCTTCGGGCAATGGGAAATTCCAAAACACCGCTGTATTATCAGTTGGCAGGCGGACTTGTCAATATCGTCATGGATGCCGTATTTGTATTCGGACTTCATATGGGAGTAAAAGGAGTTGCTTTTGCAACCTTGTTTTCTCAGGGAGCGGCAGCAATTTTAACAATCCAGTTTCTGTTTTGTCATTTGGAGAAGGATATCCGGTTGCGTTATCATTCGATCCATATTGACAGAGAACAGCTGCATAGTATTTTACGGGTCGGGATACCGGCGGGAATACAAGCATTGGTCATTACTTTTTCCAATTTAATTGTTCAGTATTTTATTAATTCGCTGGGAACGGAAACCATTGCAGCCTTTACTGTTTATTTGAAGGTTGAATTGCCGATTTATTATCCGATTATGGCAATCGGACAGGCAGCTACTATCTTTGTGGCACAGAATCACGGTGCCGGCAATCGTAAAAGATGTAATAACGGAGTGCTGATCTGTCTGGGAATCAGCTTGATCCTTACAGTCGGAATTAGCAGTACCCTTCTTTGGCTCGGAAACCCGGCATTCGGAATTTTCGGTGTCGGAAGTGAGGTAACTGCAGTTGGTTTGCAGATGATTCGAATTACCTTTCCTTTTTATTTTCTGTATTGTTTTCTTCAGATTTTCGGAGATGCGCTAAAGGGAATCGGCAAGTCTCATCTTTCTATGGTGATTGTGTTACTTTGCGTTTGCGGAATTCGGAGTATGCTGTTATTAGTACTGGTTCCGGGATATCCGTCTATAGAGACGGTAGCAATCGTATATCCGATTACCTGGGGCACAACGGGATTGTTAATGCTTCTTTCTTATGTTATATATATAAAAGACAGAAAGTTGCATACCATTGAAAAGGAGGCAGAAAATGAAGTTGGATCTATATAAATTTGAAGGTTGCCCGTATTGCGGGCGTGTTATTAAGGCGATTGAAGAATCCGGAAGAACGGATGTGGAATTCCATGATATTCGTGCAAACGAAGCGGACTATGCTTATTTAAAGGAGCATGGCGGAAGCACTCAGGTGCCATGTCTGTTTATTGACGGAACACCGATGTATGAAAGCGGGGATATTATCGAATGGCTTTCGGCAAATCCACAGGCATAGAGCCGGAGAGCAGTGGCGTAGAGGATATTCGTGTGCGAGCGGTGACGGCAGAGGACGGAGCATCTTTACTGGAGGTGTACCGTCCTTATATTGAAAAGACCGCGGTCTCATTTGAGTATGAAGTGCCTTCTTTGGAGGAATTTCAAAACAGGATACAGCAGATAACGGAGAACTTTCCGTATCTGGCAGCAGAAAGAAACGGGGTGCTGGCAGGCTATGCCTATGCATCCCGTTTTCATACCCGTGCAGCTTACAGCCACTGTGCGGAGGTTTCTATTTATATCAGAGAGGCGGATACCGGAAGCGGAATCGGACGTTTGCTCTATCAGAAACTGGAGGAATGCCTGAAGCGGCAGGGAATTTTAAATCTGTATGCCTGTATAGCCACTGCCGAACAGGAAGATTGTTATCTTAATCACAGAAGTGTATATTTTCATGAACGAATGGGATACCGTACAGTCGGAAGATTTCATCACTGCGGATATAAGTTTGAACGGTTTTATGACATGATCTGGATGGAAAAATTACTAAAAAATGACAGATTTTAGTGTAAATCTTTTGTCTTGCCTTTTAAAAGGGACTCTTCTATAATTACTATTATGTAATTAGGGCAGTAGTTGTATTCTATTTATTTGTAAGAAAGGAGTGTAGGATACGTGAATAATTTACAGATTGAAAAAATATATGGCCGTGAGATTATCGATTCCAGAGGCAATCCGACTGTAGAGGCAGAGGTTGTATTGGCAGACGGAACTATTGGAAGAGGTATGGCACCTTCGGGAGCATCTACAGGTGAATTCGAGGCATTGGAGCTTCGTGACGGAGATGCGGATCGATTTGGCGGAAAAGGTGTATCAAAGGCTGTTGAAAATATTAATACGGCAATTGCCGATGTTGTAACTGGATTAGATGCATCCGATATCTATGCGGTAGATGCGGCTATGATCGCAGCTGACGGAACTTCCGATAAATCCAATCTGGGAGCTAATGCAATTCTTGCAGTATCCATTGCAGCCTCAAGAGCGGCGGCGGCTTCCTTAAATATTCCGTTATATCGATTCTTCGGCGGATTAAATGCAAATCGTATGCCGGTACCTATGATGAACATTTTAAATGGAGGAGCACATGCTTCCAACTCGGTGGATACACAGGAGTTTATGATCATGCCGGCAGGAGCACCTTCCTTTAAAGAGGGACTTCGTTGGTGTACAGAGGTATTCCATGCATTGGCAGCTCTTTTGAAACAAGAGGGAAATACTACAGCAGTCGGAGATGAAGGTGGCTTTGCTCCGGATTTGAAATCGGATGAGGATGCAATTGAGCATATTTTACAGGCGATAAAAAATGCCGGATATGAACCGGGCAGAGACTTCGTACTTGCAATGGACGCCGCTTCTTCCGAGTGGAAGAGCAAGGACGGAAAGAAAGGCGAGTATGATCTTCCGAAATCCGGTGTACATTATACTTCCGATGAATTGATTGCGCATTGGGAATCTTTGATTGACAAATATCCGATCTCTTCTATCGAAGACGGTCTTGATGAAGAAGATTGGGAAGGTTGGACCAGAATGACAGCTCGTTTGGGAGACAAGGTTCAGTTGGTCGGAGATGATTTATTTGTAACCGATGTAGGAAGATTGAAAAAAGGAATTGAGTTACAGGCAGGTAATTCTATTTTGATCAAATTAAATCAGATCGGATCTGTTTCTGAAACTCTGGAAGCAATCAAAACGGCACACAAAGCAGGCTATACAGCAATTGTTTCCCATCGTTCCGGTGAAACGGAGGATACAACAATTGCGGATTTAGCAGTAGCATTGAATACTTGCCAGATTAAGACCGGTGCACCATCCAGAAGTGAACGGGTAGCAAAGTATAATCAGTTACTGAGAATTGAAGAGCATTTGAATGACAGCGCAGTTTACCCTCAAAAGAGTGCATTTAATTTTACAAAATAACAATTACACAACAAAAAAATCTCATCATATGTGAAATGATGGGATTTTTTGTTTTATTTATGTTTATTTATTTTTAAACATTTAAAATAAAAAAATCAAAATTTATGTGACAATGTAGTGGTATATTGAGAAATTAATGTTATAATGCTAGTGTTCATTATTTTAAAGAAGTGAAAATTTATGTGTTAAGAGGCACATTCCCACTGATTCGACTACCCTATGGGTGGTCATTTGCTTTATTATGGAGGGTTAGTTTTAACTTAATCCATATAAAATCAGTATGAATTAGGGGAAATAGACAGAGAAATTCCATATAACTTATGAAAGATGCAGAGAGGTATAGTTATGTCAAATTTATTAGAAATCAAAGGCTTAAAAGCCGGAATAGAAGATAAAGAGATTCTTCACGGGATTGACCTGACCATTCAATCAGGAGAGACACATGTGATCATGGGACCGAACGGTGCGGGAAAGTCCACTTTGGGTTCTACGATTATGGGAGATCCCCGTTTTGAAGTGACAGACGGAACCGTTACATTTAAAGGTGAAGATATTACCGGAGTGGATGCGGACAAGATTTCCAAAAAAGGAATGTTTATTTCTTTTCAGAATCCGATCGAGATTCCGGGACTGACACTCCGCAACTTTATTAAAAGCACTTTAGATGCAAGAAGTGAGGAACCGGTTCGATACTGGGATTTTCTTCAGGAGCTGAAAAAGCAGATGGCGGTATTGAACATGGATGAGTCCTATGCGGATCGTGATTTGAATGTCGGATTTTCCGGAGGCGAGAAAAAGAAAGCGGAAATCCTGCAGTTGTTGATGCTGAAACCGGATTTTGCAATTTTGGATGAGACCGATTCCGGTTTGGATGTAGATGCCGTTCGTACTGTTTCAAAGGGAATCGAAGAATATAAAAAAACCGTTGGAGGAGCTCTCTTGATTATTACACACAGTACTCGTATTTTAGAGTCTTTAAAGGTGGATCAGACCCATATTATTGTAAACGGAAAAGTGGTAAAGGACGGAGACGGCTCTTTAGTAGATGAGATCAACCAAAACGGATTTGAGAAGTATATCAATCAGTAGAAGAGGGAGTGTCCAGGATATGGCAAAAGAAAAAGCACAAGTCAATGACATTGACCGCAGTATATATGATTTCCGGTTAGAGGAAAAAGAAGAAGAAACTTATAAAGTAGATGAGGGTCTGACTGCCGATATAGTAAGGCAGATTTCAAAAGAGAAAAATGATCCGGAGTGGATGACGGAGTTTCGATTAAAATCCCTAGAGATTTATAACAATACTGATATTCCGAATTGGGGACCTTCAATCGATGCTTTGGATATGGATCATATTGTAACTTATGTAAAACCGAAAGATAATAAGATGCATGCAACCTGGGATGAAGTCCCGGATGAAATTAAGGATACTTTTGATCGACTCGGAATTCCGGATGCGGAAAAGGAGTCTCTGGCAGGTGTCGGAGCACAGTTCGATTCAGAGTTGGTATATCACAATGTAAAAGAAGAAGTTGCGGCACAGGGCGTAGTATATACAGATCTGGAAAGTGCACTTCATATTCCGGAATATGCAAAGATTATTAAGGAACACTTCATGAAGCTGGTGCCTCCGACCGATCATAAATTTGCAGCATTGCACGGAGCGGTATGGTCAGGCGGTTCCTTTGTATATGTTCCACCGGGTGTAACGGTGGAAATTCCGCTTCAGTCTTATTTTCGACTGAATGCTCCGGGAGCCGGTCAGTTTGAGCATACTTTGATCGTAGTAGATGAGGGCGCTTATCTTCATTTTATTGAAGGATGTTCCGCACCGAAATATAATGTCGCAAATCTGCACGCAGGATGTGTGGAGATTTTTGTTGGTAAACATGCAAAGGTTAGATATTCAACGATCGAGAACTGGTCTAAGAATATGTACAATTTGAATACAAAACGATGCAAAGTAGAAGAGGGTGGTACGATAGAATGGGTTTCAGGATCCTTCGGTTCGGCAGTTTCTTACCTGTATCCTATGAGTGTTTTGGCAGGAGAAGGTGCCAGATCTGAATTTACCGGCGTTACTTTTGCGGGAGCCGGTCAGAATCTGGATACCGGCACAAAGGTTGTACATGCGGCACCGAATACTTCTTCCTATGTAAATACTCGTTCAATTTCCAAAGATGACGGAATCAACACTTTCCGGAGTGCAGTGGTAATTAATAAAAATGCAAAAGGAAGTAAGTCTTCCGTTTCCTGTGAATCTCTGATGTTGAATCCGGAGTCACAGTCCGATACGATTCCGGCTATGGATATTCGTACAGCGGATGCGGATGTAGGACATGAAGCAAAGATCGGACGAATCAGTGATGAGAGTATTTTCTATCTGATGTCTCGCGGAATATCAGAAGAGGACGCAAAGGCGATGATTGTGAGCGGATTTGCAGATAATGTCGGAAAAGAGCTTCCTCTTGAGTATGCAGTAGAGATGAATAATCTGATTCGTCTTGAAATGGTTGGAAGCATTGGGTAAGGAGGAGAAGAAATGAGTCAGGAATTTTTAATTAATAAGCTGCCTTCTCCAACCTGGAGATGGTTAAAATTGAACGGGTCCAATGTGAAACTTGAGGATATCGATACAGTCGGTGCTTTTACATTGGAACTTCCAAAAGAAGTATCCTGTCAGACGGAAAAAGTCAGTCCATATGCAGAGGAGAAAACTGCATTGGGAGAAGGATTTGACCGCTATATTCAGTCATCGGGAGTGGAAGTAAGTGTATTGTCCGTTCCGGAAGGAACAAAGACGAAACAGCCTGCAAAGTTTATTTTTTCCTATAGCGGAGCACAGGCTGCGGCAAATCAGATTGCAATTACGGTAGAGAAAAATGCGGAACTTACGGTCATCATGGATTTTGTCGGAGGAGATATAGACGGACTGGGTGCGGTTTCGACGAAATATCATGTGGCAGAGGGCGGAAAGCTTACTGTTGTACAGATACAAAATGTATCCAAGCAGATGGAGTTTTATAATGATTTAGGCGGAACCTGTGAAGAAAAGGGAGAGTTTAAACTGGTTCAGCTGGTATTAAATGCCAAGAAAAGTTATGTCGGTAATCGCACTGCATTAGTCGGAAAAGCAAGTGATGCAACCATGCATATCGGTTATTATGCAGAGAATGAAGAGTTGATTGACATGAACTACATCACATATCATACCGGACTGAAGACAACCTGTGATATCAATGCATCCGGTGTTCTGCAGGATAAAGCTCAGAAAAACTTCCGAGGAACAATTGATTTTCAAAGAGGAACTATCGGTTCTGTCGGTAGTGAAAATGAAGAAGTATTGCTGATGGATGATGGAGTAATCAATAAAAGTATTCCGATTATTTTATGTCAGGAAGAGGATGTGGAAGGAACACATGGTGCTTCTATCGGTAAATTGGACGATGCGACGATTTTCTATATGCAGTCAAGGGGATTGTCACCGGAAACTATTTATGAGATTATGGCAAAGGCTCGTATTCGTGCTATTATCAATCAGATTACACATGAGGAAACCAGAGATCGCCTGATCAAAGAGTTTGTCGGAGAAGAGGAGGATTAATCCGTGTTATCAGAATTGGATCTGAAGATTCGCTCACAATTTCCGCTGTTATCTAATCGGGATATGGTATATCTGGATAATGCGGCAACTTCACAGAAGCCGCAATGTGTAATAGATGCCGTGAACGAGTTCTATCAAAAAAATAATGCGAATCCGGGACGCGGTCTGTATGAACTCAGTATTGACTGTACCAACCGGTACGAAGAGGCACGTCAGACAGTGGCGGATTTTATAAATGCAAAAGAAAAAGAAACAATTATTTTTACCAGAAATGCTTCGGAAAGCTTGAATCTGATTGCATACAGCTATGGAATGCATAATCTGAAAGAGGGAGATGAGATTATTGTAAATATTGCAGAGCATCATTCCAATATTCTCCCATGGAGAAATGTGGCAAGACATACCGGTGCGGTGATAAAGTATTATGACATCGAACAGGACGGAGAGGTAAAGGTTGAAAAGCTTGCCGAGATGATTACAGACAAAACTAAAATCATCACACTGGCTCAGATTTCCAATGTATTCGGGCGATTGAACGATATTAAGGCGATTACCCGGATTGCACACGAGAAGGGTATAGCAGTGGTGTGCGACGGAGCACAGTCTGTACCGCATATTCCGGTAGATGTACAGGATCTGGATGTGGATTTTCTGGCATTTTCCGGACATAAGATGTTTGCCCCGATGGGAATCGGAGTATTATTCGGAAAAAGAGAGTTGTTGGAAGCAATGCCTCCGTTTTTATATGGCGGAGAGATGATTGAGTATGTAACTCGCGAAGGCGAGACTTATGCTCCGATTCCGGAAAAGTTTGAAGCGGGAACTGTAAATGCGGCAGGAGCAATCGGACTTGCAGCTGCTATTCGCTATATACAGTCGTACGGTATGGAATTTATCGAAGAGCGTGAGTATCAGTTAACAAAGTATGCAATGGAAAAAATGTCGGAGATTCCGAATGTACATCTGATCGGTTCTGATAAGCCGGAAGAGCATCACGGGATTCTTACGTTTAAGATAGACGGGGTACACCCTCACGATATAGCAGCTATTTTTGATTCTGAGAAAATAGGTGTGCGTGCCGGTCATCATTGTGCACAGCCCCTGCATTTGCATATCGGAATCATGTCCACAACAAGAGCCTCTCTTGCATTTTACAATACAAAAGAGGATATAGACACATTTATTGCATGTTTAGGAAAGATTAGAGGATTAATGGGATATGGCGAATAATACATTTTATAATGAGGTATTGACCAGTCACAATGTGCATCCTTATCATAAAAAGCAGATCGAAGGGGCAAATCTGGTATTAGAAGGGGTTAACCCTTCCTGCGGAGATGACATTGTATTGAGTCTTCGTGTAGAAGATGATGTGATTGTAGATGGCGGTTATACCGGAGACGGATGTGCGATTTCACAGGCATCTGCGGATATGATGCTCGATTTGGTAATCGGAAAGAAAAAGGATGAGGCACTTCGTCTGGCAGATATCTTTTTGCGTATGATTTCCGGCGAGGTTTCGGAAGAAGAAAAAATGGAATTACAGGAGGCGTCGATTCTTCAAGATGTTTCACATATGCCTGCACGTGTAAAATGTGCAGTACTGGGCTGGCATACAATGGAGATTATGTTTAACGGAGATACCGAAGAATCTATGGTAGATTTTGAAAAAGGCGGCACAGGTAAATAGAGGATGGATCCCTTCGCAGATAAGAAGTAGCAGGAAGCTTCCGGATGCGAGGGGATTTTTGTTTGAATCAGGGGAAACGATGACAATCAGAAAAGCGAAAGAACAGGATTTGTCGGTAATTATGGATATTTTTCATCAGGCAAAGCTGTTTATGAGAGAAAACGGGAATCAGAATCAGTGGTCAGATCAGTATCCGAGCCGAGAGCTGGTTTTAAAAGATATTTCAAATAAAAACTGTTATGTTGTGGAGGAATGCGGACAGGTGCATGGGGTATTTTCTTATATAGAGGGAGAGGATCCGACCTATCGGACTATATATGAAGGAACGTGGAATTATCAGGGTTCCTATGGAACGATTCATCGTATTGCATCTGACGGAATATTGTCGGGAATAACTGCTTATTGCTTTGATTTTTGTCTGCAATCACTTCCATATCTAAGAATTGATACGCATAGGGATAATATCCCGATGCAAGTGGCATTAGAGAGATATGGTTTTGCTAAATGCGGTCAAATCTATATTTCGGATGGAAGTGAAAGAACAGCATATGATTATATGAAAAAAATCCTTAAATAATCCATTATTGTTGGTGAGAATGTTTATTCCATTGAGTATCTTTTTTGTTGCTATATTTGCCTTGACATAGTTTTTAGGAAAAATTTTGCACTTTCCAAAAGAAAATACTATTTCATTAACATTTACAACGATGGCACGTAATTCACCATTGTTATTAGCCATTGCTGTAGCAACATTTTCGAAACAGCTATTGATTTCGTTAGCACTTGTAATCGGTTCTTTGATTGAACTACCGATATTTTATCGTTTACAGCAGGAGTTACATCGAAGATAAAGTAGATATTAAGAGAGAAGAAAAACACGGTTTATACAATTAAATAAATTCACTCCGGATGGCAGTACTACTGTCTTTCTCTATGCCTAAAATAGAAAGTTTCAGAGGTCAAAGGAATAGATTAATTGTATCAAAGACAGTATGATGTAAAGTTATCTTGAAGAACGGGATAGTGGATGAAATTTACATTACGGAGTAATCATAGAAAATGAGACAGAAAAGAGCAGGAAACCTGAATGATTTCTTGCTCTTTTCATATATAAAATTGATCATATGGAAAGCTACAAATTAGCTTAGATACCTTTTTATTGGCTGTGTCGGTCTACATAGACTTGCCTATATTTGGAATATAGAATTTTTTGTGACTTATAAAGTCCGGAATATCCGGAAAATACATAGGAAAATGCAACCGAGATTAAAAAATACGGTACAGCGGCAAATCCGAACATTTCAAATCCGATTAACAGAGAGGTAATCGGACAATTGGTCACACCACAAAAAACAGCAATCAATCCGACAGCAGCAGATAAAACGGGATCAAATCCGATGACGGTACCGAAAGCACATCCGAAGGTGGATCCGATAAACAGAGAAGGTACAATTTCTCCACCCTTAAAACCGGCACCGATTGTAATGGCGGTAAATAGAATCTTAAGGAAAAAAGCAGGCAGTACCACTTTTCCTTCCATTGCACGCTGAATGATATGGATACCGGTACCGTTATAATCCTGATTACCTATGATCTGAGTCAGAAGTATAATGATTCCTGCAGAAAGCAAAACCCGAAGATAGGGAGTGGGAATATAGGTACGGAACAGGTGGCTGCTCAGTTTTAGTGATGAGCAGAACAAAATACCGACCAAAGCGGCCAAAAATGTCAACAATATAATGATGAGTGCTGTTTTCCATGTGAAATTCGGAATATTGGAAAGAATGAACAGTTCGTGTTTTACTCCTAAATACTTTGCAATCTGGTAAGCAATCAGTGATGAAATGGCAGATGGGAGCAGTGCGGCATAGTACATGACACCTACACTGATTAATTCCATCGAGAAAATGGTAGCGGACATAGGTGTTCCGAATAAAGCGGAAAAAACACCTGCCATACCGCACATAATTAATATTTTTTTATTTTTGCTGTCAAATCGAAACAGTTTGCCGACAGTACTGCCGATGCTTCCACCCATTTGCAATGCGGCACCCTCTCTACCGGCGGAACCTCCGCCAAGATGGGTCAGTAAGGTGGTAATAAATATAATGGGAGCCATACTGCCGGGAACTTCTTTTGTAGATTGGATTGCGGAAATCACAAGATTAGTTCCTTCGTCCCTTTGAATCCCGAACAGACGGTAGGTAAGAACTACACCGATTCCACAAAGAGGAAGAAAAAATATCATCCAACTGTGTGCAAGTCGAAATTGCGTAATATTATAGAGGGCAATAGAAAAAGCACTTCCGATCAGTCCGGTAAGAATACCGACCAGAATCGAAAATGCGACCCATTTCCAAATCAACAGAAATCGTCGTAAGCTTGTCCTCGTTTCGTCAGAGTCTAACTGAATATGTATCATCTGTCATCATCCCTTTTATTTCATAATCATTGTATACAACTATCTTTCATTTTAGATAGAATGACTGATAAAATCAAGGGGTATAAGAAATCAAATGAGATGATTTTTTAGAATTGAGATTCTATTTCTGCTACTTTATTGGAAAGTCCTGTCTGTCTTACTTTTTCTGGTTACTGTGATTATCTTTCTATAAAATAAAATGCATTGCTACAATTTTAAAAATCCTTTGTTAAAGGACTGCCTTTCTATACATTCACATGGGAATTTATATTTTTTCCTTTAATCCAAACTTTCGGAGAATACCGGGTGCTATCAAGAGAAAGTGAAATTTCATAGATTTGTTTATGAATGGCATATCAAATCAATATTTTGAAATGAATATGAAATTAAAAACAGTTATTATGATATCTGTTTACCATGATAAAACAACGAATTGACAAGACTAATTGTGTACAATAAAATAAACGAAGTAATTGGCGGGGAGAGAAAAAATGAGCATTAAATTTTATTTACCATTGATATTAGTTGTAACATCGAATGTGATTTATCACACATCTGCAAAAAGTGTGACAACAAAAGTAAGTCCGTTTTTTGCATTAATGATCAGTTACGGTGTCAGTTTTTTAGTTTGCACAATTGTATATATTGCTTCCGGAAACCGGGGATTTATACAAGATGTTGTAAGAGTAAACTGGGCATCCTATGCATTGGGATTTGCGCTGGTAGGATTAGAAATCGGATATCTGTTTATGTATCGTGTCGGTTGGAAGATCTCACAGGGATCTGTAGTGGCCAATATTGCATTGGCAGTGGTACTGGCGATTATAGGAATTCTGTTTTATAAAGATCAGTTAGCGGCAAGGCAGTACATCGGTTTAGTTATGTGTGTATTGGGTGTTGCATTGTTACAATAAGAGGATATACAATAGATAGAGGTTGACAATACATTTATATGGAGGATGAAGGATGAAATATGTGGAACGAATTGAGAAACGAGCATCTATTCGCGAGTATAAGGGAAAAGAAATTTCTCAGAAGTTGCAAGAGGAACTTTTCGAGTTTTATAGAAATGAAATTCATCGTTTAGATTCAAGTATTCATACAGAATTGCGGATTTTTACAGATGATGCGAAAAATCGTCTGGAAGGGGTAGCAGGCTATCGTGGACAGGCATTCGGCGCACCTGCTTATCTGGTTCTGCTATCTGAGAAGAAAGAGTATTATTTAGAAAATGCAGGCTATATGGGAGAAGATATGATCCTTAAGTTGGTGGATATGGATCTGGACAGTTGCTGGATAACAGTTGATGACAGTGATGCGGTAAAGAAAGCTTTACTGATAGAGTCTGATCTGGAAGTGGCGACAGTGATTGCATTCGGTTATGGAAAGAAAGAGACAGCTGTGAACCGTTTGGATATTCAGACACCTGCATCGGTAAAGTTTACTTCAAGAAAAGGACATGTAGCACCAAAGATTTCACAGGAAGATCTGGCATATAAGGAAACATGGGGAACTAAGATGGATTGGGATACAAATGCAGTAGATCCTTTGATCGATAAGGCAATTCATGCAGCCAGTTTATCACCAAGTTTCTTTAATCGTCAGCCATACCGCTTTGTATTTTTCGGGAAAACTTTGATCGCGTTTGCAATAAAAGATGAGGTGTCTTCCAATGAAGATATCTTGCTGGATGTCGGTGCGATGTTACTGAACTTTATGGTTTCTTATGAGGAATACGGAAGCCTTTCCTGTAAATGGAATTTAGGAGAGCCGGAAAATATAAGTGAGATCCATGCGCCGGATAACTATAAAGCAGTCGGATATTTTAATATGTAAAGTTTTGTTTCAGAACAGAACAGCGGAATAGGAAGTCGGGCAGACTTCCTATTTTGTGCTTTGCCAAAAACAGAGTCTGAAGGGTTGGAAACAGAAAAGGAAATATAGAGATTGTCTGAAATTTCCAAAAATATCGAAGAATATCACTATAATATTTTTGAGAGGAGAGAATATGGGATATCCATTAAAAGATAAGCTGAAAATCGCGATTACCACCAGAGCCCTCTTTCAATTGGAGGAGGAAAATAAGATTTTTGAAGAGAAGGGGGAATACGCATATGAAAGGTATCAGATGGAGCATGAGAAAGAGATATTAAAACCGGGAGCTTCTTTTCCATTGGTAAAATCGCTCTTAAAGATTAATGAGGTTCCGGAGTTGAAAGATAAAGTGGAAATTTTGATTGTATCCAGAAACAGTGCAAATTCCAGTTTGCGAGTATTTCATTCAATCAAGGAATATGGATTAAATATTACAAGAGGAGCTTTTACAAGGGGAGAGAGTGTGACACCTTATATTCAGGCACTGGATGTAGATTTATTTTTGACTGCAAACTCACAGGATGCACAGATGGCGATCGATGCCGGTATACCTGCGGCAAAGCTGGAAGTATCGCATTCTGAAAATTATGATGCAGAGGTAAAAAGTAATGAGATTCGGATTGCTTTTGATGCGGATGCAGTAGTATTTTCAGAGGATTCAGAAATCATATATAAAACACAGAGCCTGGAAGCTTTCAAAGAAAATGAAGCAAATCTGGCAGAGCAGCCTATGAAGGAGGGACCGTTTGCCAAGTTCTTAAAAGCACTGTCGGCAGTACAAAATCAGCAGCAGAAACTGGGTTCTGATTCCGTAAAAATCAGAACAGCAATTGTAACAGCAAGAAACGCACCTGCACATGAGCGAGTAATTAAAACACTTCGTAAATGGGATGTTATGGTAGATGAAGTGTTTTTCCTCGGCGGAATTGATAAGGCACCGTTTTTGAAGGCATTTCGTGCACAGATTTTTTTTGATGACCAAAAAATACACAGTGAGCCGGCTTCAGAGGTAGTTCCCTCCGGTATGGTGCCATATAAATCCGAGAGTCTGCTGAAGGAGTTGGAACCCTAATTCGGTTTATGTGTGGATGTTTGAGTACGGATTGCATCACGTTCAGCATACATTTCTTTATAAAGGGTCGGGATGTCCCATTCGATATTGGTAGGGGTAAGAATTGCCTTAAAATCAACCGATATTTTATTTTTGCGTAAACGGGACAGCAGATCTTCAAAATGTACCTGTGATAAATTACACATCACCATCAGGCTTTCTTTGGGAACCGTGTTTAAGACAGGGTTCTCTTTTTTTATATCGGGATTATCTAACAACTCTCCTATTGTACAGTGAAATTGTGTACTTGGAATACGGACAGTTTTAATGTGCAGCATACCGGCAATCATTGCGATCTTTCGGCTTGTTGTATCGTCTGTTTGAAACAGTAACAGCTTTTCCATGGTTTATACTCCTATATGTGACTTTGTCATACTTTACTGTCAATATTATAGCATTATTTGTATCAGTAAATTGATTTTATAGAATATTTTTATATAATAAAGAAAATACAGTAAGAAAAATAAGGAGCATTTTATTATGAAGAAAAGTGTTTTTATGACAATTGGAATAATATTAATTACGGGATTTTGCATATTCGGATGTGGCAGCAAGTCTGCTTCTGAATCAAAACAGCAAAAGACTACAACAGAAGCTTCAGATAAAACGGAGCGAAAATCTGTTTTCGGAAACTTTACTACTACAGATTTAAACGGGACGACAGTGGATCAGTCTGTTTTTAAAAAATCAAAACTGTCTCTTGTGAATATATGGGGAACATTTTGCACACCTTGTTTAAAAGAGCTTCCGTTCTTAGAGAGTTTGGCTAAGGAATATAAGGGGAGAGTTCAGTTGATTGGAATAGTGGGGGATGCATCAAAAGAGAAAAACTCAGATGTGGCAAAACAGATTGTAAAGAAAACAGGTGTTACCTATTTAAATCTTTTGTCGTCTCAATCTTTAATGGAGAATTATTTGCAGACGGTAATGTATTATCCGACAACGGTATTTGTGGATGAAAACGGGCGACAGGTAGGAGATGCAATTACCAGGGCAAACAGTTTGGAACAGTGGAAAAGTTTGATTGAAAAAAGATTAAAAGAGGTTTAAATGTTGAAAAACAAAAAAACAGTGTCGTATGTGCTTTTAGTGACGGCATTTCTCTTTATAATGATCGGTTATCAAAGAGGAGAGGCGTCTGTTGTATTGGATAAGGCAATTCGAATCTGTTTGGAATGTATAGGAATCGGATAAATGAGTCGAATAAGATTATGGATACAGATAATAGTAACAGCGTTTACAAACGGATATTTTGTGGGGGTTCTGAAAGGTAATATTTTTCAAGGACCGTCAAAAACTGTTTGTGTACCGGGCCTGAATTGTTATTCCTGTCCGGGGGCAATCGGAGCCTGTCCGATCGGAGCTTTACAGGCAGTATTAGGGAGTCTGAAATATAAGTTTTCTTATTATGTTGTGGGGATATTACTGTTTTTCGGTGTAGTATTCGGGCGTTTTGTGTGCGGATTCCTGTGTCCGTTCGGATTGGTACAGGATCTTCTATATAAGATTCCGATTGCAAAATGCCGGAAGCGAAAAAATCTACCCGGACATGTGGTATGGACAAAGTTAAAATATCTTATTTTAGCAGTGTTTGTAATTATATTACCGATGACGGTAAAAGATATCATCGGGAACGGAACCCCGTGGTTTTGTAAGTATATCTGTCCGAGCGGAACTCTTGGAGCCGGAATTCCGCTGATTTCCTCCAATCCGAATCTTCAAATGGCGATTGGATGGCTGTTTACATGGAAAGTATTGATTTTATGTATTATTTTACTTTGTTCTGTTTTTATTTACAGACCATTTTGTAAATATTTGTGTCCGTTAGGGGCAATATATGGTTTGTGTAATCGGATTTCTCTGATTAAAATAGAAGTGGACGATAGCAGATGTATTCAATGCAGAAAATGTCAAAATGTATGTAAAATGGACATTTCTGTTTGGAAGAATCCGAACAGTTCGGAGTGCATACGATGTATGGATTGTGTATCACAATGTCCTACTTCCGCTTTGGCAAATTCATTCAAAAAGAAGAAAGATAAAGGTTGAATACTGTAAATTTTGTATTTATTTTTCGATTGCAGAATAAAAGAGAGTTCAAAATTATTTTAGTTTTGAACTCTTTTTGGTTCTATTTTTTTTGTCATTTTTACAATGAATGAGAGAAGTTTTTTCTACAATCGGAAAAAAAGCGAAAGCGGTCAATCCCTACTGAATATAGAGGAAATGAAACATTTATGATTGTGAACAGTGGTCACGTACTAACTGAAATAAGTTGACATTAATTTCAAGAGTATGCTACAACAAATATAAATAGTAGTAAGCGAATACTAAACTAAGTTAGTGAATTAGTGTGGAGGAATTATGAAAAACAGAATGAAAAAAGTAGTGGTTGCACTCCTAATTGCAGGAACAGCATTGACATCTGTACCGTCAGGAATTTTGGCGGCACAGCCATACGTGAGAGTATTGCATAATGCACAAGAAGGCGTAAAGGCATTACATACAACGAAAGCTCATCTGTCCGGTTTCAGAATGACAAGAGCAACGCAAAAAGAAGAGATTATGCGTCGTGTAATTGTAGATACAAAACAGGTTCCAAAAGATACTTACGGAGCCGGAAAGATTTTTTACTACAAAGGCGGAAAGCATTTTATTTTGGAATATAACAGTGCCGCATCAGCAAAAAAAGCAGTAGACAAACTGAGAGATGATTATCCGGAAGCAAATATAGCACAGGATCAGCCGGTTTATATTGAGGAGATGGAAGGTGTAAAGAAGGTTAAGACCAAAGATGGAGAAATAAAACCGAAGATTGAACCGGTAGATGGTGCAAAGATTATGGGTTTGGATAAATTAAAAAAGAGCATGGAAAATGAGCAACAGATAATAAAGGTTGCAGTGATTGACAGCGGGATTGATAAAGATCATCCGTGGTTTAAGGATCGTATTGATACAGAAAACAGTATCAATTTCGGTTCCTATTCAAAGGATCAGCCAAAGAGCTATGATGATAACCCGAAGTACGGCGGACACGGAACCCATGTATCCGGAATTATTACACAGTCTACTCCGAAAAATGTAAAGATTATGGCAATCCGTGTATTTGACATTACGGGAACCTCTTCGATTGAGACTATTTCGATGGGGGTGGATCACGGAAGAGAGCATGGAGCGGATATTTATAATATGAGTTTGGGACACAATTCTCCTACACAGGCAGAAGTGACACTCGGCAATACAGCGCTCCGAAATGTGGTAAACACTAAGGGAACCATATGTGTTGCATCCGGAAATGAAAATACAGATGTTGCTTACTGTTATCCGGCAAGCTCCGCTTTGGTAATTTCCTGCGGATCCATCCGACCGGACAAGGATTCCAAAGACGGATTTGTGCATTCTGAATTTTCAAATAAAGGGAAACGATTGGATTTTGTAGCACCGGGAGAAATGATTTTAAGTGCATGGCCATACAATCCGGAGTATCCGGGAGACAGAGATACACAGGCAGTATTAAGCGGAACCTCTATGGCAACTCCTTATTTATCTGCGGCAGCCGCCTATATCAAGATGAAGCATAAAGACTACAACCAATGGGATGTATATGCTAGCCTTCAGGATTATACAAAGGATATCGGCGCAAAGGGAAAAGATGATTTGTTCGGTTACGGCTATATTGATATGTCTGATTACATGAAGGATGGGGAGCCGTCCAGAAAACATCATCAGGCAATTGTAACAGATCCAAGTATCAGTGGAACAATGAACGATGTCGGAAAGGAAATTGCAATTGATGCGAAGCTTTCCAAGGGTGATGGAGCATTAAGTTATTCCAGTACCGATTCTTCGGTTGCAAAGGTAACCGGGAACAAGGTAAAAATTGTCGGAGCGGGAGAATGCGAGATTACGGTAACTGCAAAAGGAACCGACAAATACTTAGAAAGCAAGAGACAGGTTCAATTAGAAATCTTAAAGGGTCAGCAGGATAT
Organism: uncultured Clostridium sp.; assembly: GCA_947253885.1. GTDB lineage: Bacteria > Bacillota > Clostridia > Lachnospirales > Lachnospiraceae > SY8519. Next base: position 37,723 of record CAMYAO010000005.1, on the reverse strand, counting down.
TGCGGTTGCTAAAAAATCCTATAAGATTCCGTTGAATGAAAAGAAAGTAAAGCTGAAAGCAAAGATTAAAGCACCGGGAGACGGAAAACTGACTTTTGTGGCAAACGAATCGTCAGTTGCAAAAATCAAAGAAGACGGAACCGTAATCCCAAGAAAAAAAGGAACTGTACTGGTATATGCAATTGCATCTTCTACAAAAAATTATGACCGATATGTATCGGATGCGATTAAAGTATCTGTTGTAGCAGCAAAGAAACCGGCTAAGATCGGAAAAGTAAAGAAGTTTAAGGCAAAAGCTGTGAAAAAGGCAAAGGTAACATTCAGTTGGAAGAAGATGAAGGGTGTAACCGGATATCAGATTGAATATGCTAAGGGCAACGGAAAATTCAAAGCGCTGAAAACAGTAAAGTCAGCGAAAACTTTTACAATGAAATCCAAAGCATTGAAAAAGGGCAAAAAATATACATTCAGAATTCGAGCATACAAAGTGGTAAAGGGTAAAAAAGTAACAGGTTCTTTTGTAAAGACAAAAGTAATCAAGTTAAAGTAAAAGAATGCGAAAGGACAAGAGGTTAAGATGAAAAAGCAAATAGTAGCAAAATTTCTTTGTGCAGCATTAGCATTTAGTATGGTGGTTCCGCAGGGAGCGATAGCTGCGGGCAGACACACCTCCATAAAATATGCAAAAAGTGCAACAGTCAAAGTGGTTGAAAAGGACGGACCGAAAGTTGAAAAAATGACTGTGGATGAAAAGACAAAGATATGGACAATTCCGGGAATTGGAACTTCCGGAACATCGGATGATGCATATGGAATAAATGTAAAGACAATGGCTATTAATGACAGAGAATATACCGGAGTCTATGCAGAAAAAAACTTAAAAGATTATACTTTTTATGTAGGAAAAGATGGATTGAAAATCAAAGGAATTCCGTTGGAAGCCGGTATTGTTAAGATGGAAATCACATCAGGTGGATACAAAAATAAAAAGTTGGAATTCATGATAAGCAAGATTCAAGAGCCGGAGAATCCATTTAAAATTACTGTTTTAAAAGATGAAAATATAGGAACTCAAAGCGGTCAGATAGTAGATGTTTCAGCTTTAAAAAAGGTGATTGAGAAAGCACAGGCGATCGGTCATGGAAAGAAGACTCCGAACGCATGGGATGCATTACAGTCTGCAATTCGTGATGCAGAAACGGTAGTTGAAGATCCTATTTCAGAGGATATGGTAAAACGGGAAATTGCCGTATTGGAAAAAGCAATAGAAGTATTTCAGAAATCTCCGGAAGATGATCAGTCTGTAAATTTAACCGATCCATTAGCACAACCTGCCAAGATAAAAGTAAAAGCAAGTGGAAATCATGCAAATATTTCATGGAAGAAAGTAAAAGGTGCCAAAGGCTATATCGTTTACCAGCAGAAAGGTAAAAAATTCAAAGCAGTTGCAACTACTTCAAAAACAACCGCAACGATAAAAGGCTTATCTGTGGGGAACACCTATAAATTTAAAGTACGTGCATTCCAAAAAACGAAGGGGAAAAAGATTCTTGGAAAAGAATCTAAAGCAGTAGTGCTGAAAATGGTACTTTCTGTAACAAAGATAACAAAAGCAATCCGATCCGGAAAAAACATAAGGTTTTCATGGAAAAAGGTCAGTGGGGCAACCGGTTATCAGATTGTATTTGCAAAGAAGAAAAATGGTTCCTTTAAAACACTTACAAAAGTAAATAAAGGAAAAATTGTAAGCGTTATTAAGAAACGTGTAGCTAAGAAAGTATATGTAAAAATTCGAGCATATAAAAAACAAGGAAAAAAGATGATTTATAGCAAATATTCAGCTATTAAGTTTGTGAAATAACAAGGAGGTTTTTCATGAAAAAGAGGATCAGCCAACTAATGCTGACACTAGCATTAGCCGGAACAATGGTCGCACCGACCTTTATGGCACCGGCATATGCAGGACAAAAAGCACCTGCTGTAGTAAAAAATGTTACAAAAAAAGACAAGGAAGCAAAAGTAGCTCCGGAAGTGACGAAGTTAAAAGAAAAGGATGATAATGGGGCTGTTTTTACAGAGTTTGCTGAATTATCTCATCGTGACTATAGAGATAAGATAACTCATATTTTTGTAAATAAGAAAGAAGTAAAGGAAGATTATAAAAAATATGAAAAACCCGGATATGAAAAGTCTTTGTTACATGGTCTTATTATCCATAAAGGGGGATTGGTTGACGGTAAAAATGAAATTCTTATTAAAGCAACCGGTTATAAAGATAAAGAAATTACAATTCAAAAACTTGACAATGTATATGAACTTATTTCTCAAAAAGATTTAGATACACCTCAGGACACTCCGGGAGAGCAGCCGGAGGAGACACAGAAACCGGATCCGAAGCTACAACCCGGAGCAGAGCCGGAAAAACCGGCTGAAGGAATCAAGAATCCAACAGAGGACGGAGATTATACACTGTACTATTCAGTAAAACAGACCGGAACACAGAAAGATTCGGCTATGGTAAAACAGGCATTTGATAAGCGCATTAAGCTTACTGTTTCCGGTGGAAAGATGAAAATATCTTTATTAAACAACGCATTAGTAAGCTCTTTAATAGATGCGACAGTTGGAATTGATAATCACTTTAAGACAGCAAAGAAGACCGGATTTGGAGAGACCAATGCACACGGTGAATATAATGCTTACGAATATACTTCTGAGATTTCAGATATAACAAAGAAGCATGAAATTGCTGTTTTAGTAAAACAAATGATGGGAACTGTTGATGATATCGGGAAGTATAACAGTAGTAAATATAAGAGAGCAGATGTATACTTTACCTCTATCCAAAAAGGTTGGAAAAATTATCAACAGGAGATTGATAAAAAAGGTCGTTTGGATCATTGTTTGAAAGCTCTTGGATATGATACGGACAAAGACGGAACAATCAGTGATAAAGAAATTGCCGCAATCTCAGGAAAGTTGAATTTAAATACTCAGAGAATTGAAGACGTCAGCAGATTAAAGCACTTATCCGACAAAGTAACCGAATTGGATCTGAGCGGAAACCAGATTAAATCCCTGCCGAAAGGCTTCTTTGACAACATGACCAATTTGAAGAATTTATTTTTGGAGAACAATCTTTTAACAGCTCTTCCGGAACATGCATTCCGAAACAATAAAAATCTGGCTCGATTGGACATTGCAAGTAATAAAATCAAATACTTTGACAAGGACTTGTTCTATGGCTTAGAGAATGTATGGTCATTTGATTTGGGAAAGAATCAGGTATCTTCTTTAGACAAAGATCAGTTTAAAGATTGTAAGGGTGCTCAGGAATTAAACATCGGCGAAATGAAGCTGAAAAAACTTCCAAAGGGACTATTCAAGGGATTTTCAGATAAGTTGACCTTTGTAAACGTTTCTCTTAACCAACTGACAGAGTTGCCTTCTGACATTAACGGATTAAGAGGATTAAAGCAATTGTATTGCCGTTCTAACAGATTGACAAGTTTATCAAATATTAAATTTTCCAATATGCCGAACTTAACTACAGTAAATGCAATGAAGAATTATATTACTTCGTTGCCGAAAAATATTTGGGCAAATAACCCTAAGATTATGTCGGTAGACTTACATGACAATTTGCTGACCTCTGTAAGCGCAAGTATGTTACCGGCAGGCATGAAGAATATGCACCAATTTGATATTTCGATGAACAATATCAATGTAGTAGATCCGGCATTGGTAAAGAAAATCAAATCATGGAATAAGTTATATCCTCAGAAGAGTTTTATGAACTTGAAACTTTCTGCAAAAAATATAAAGAAAGCAAATTGGTCCAGCAGACTGACTATTTTGGATATCAGATACTGGTATGATAATACTGTAGATGATTTTGCAACAGAAGTACACAGCTATGAAGAGTACAAGGCAATCTTAAAAGAAAAAGGAATTAAAGATGTTGCAAAAGAATTTATTAAAAACCGTAAGTGGAACATTATAACAGAACTTCAGAAAAAACAAAAGAACGGAAGTTTTAAAACAATTTCTTCTACTACAGAAAAGAATAAGTCTGAAAAGCTGAAAGGAAGTTTAAAATTAAAAGGTAAGGGAACTTATCGTTTAGTAAAAACTTTGAATATGAGCATAAACGGCACGATTCAAAGAGCCGGTGTCGCAATGAGTAATGAGCTTGTTGTAAAAGACAAGAAGCCGGACAAGAAGGTTGCAGTTGTAAAGGGACTGAAAGTTAAAAATAAGAAAAAGAAAATGACTGTTTTGTCCTGGAAAAAAATAAAAGGGGTAAAAGGTTACCAGATTTATCGTGCGACCAGTAAGAAAGGTAAATATTCTAAATTAAAGACTTTAAAGGCAAATAAATTTGTTAATAAAAAGTTAAAGAAGAAAAAGACTTATTTCTATAAAGTAAGAGCATTTAAGAAAGTTGGAAAGAAAATTGTTTACGGTAAGTTCTCAACAGTAAAAGCTGTGAAAATAAAGAAATAGTATTTTTCTTGTTGCCGGTCAATATACGTGCTCTAAGCAGTAAGAAGAACGACGAAATTACAAAAAAACACATCTGATGTTTGATAGGTGCTCTCTTTACCGGGCAATCGGTAGGGAGAGTACCTGTCAGTTTTACAAATGAGGGAGGATTATATGAGTATGGCATTGAATTTCAAAAAAAACTTTGTTATATTAGTCATGTTATTATCTGTGCTTTTTTCTAATACACTTGTTTACGGTGCTGAAACCTCCACTTCGACAAAATCGCCATCTAATACAAAAATACTTTCTATTGATTTGTCGAATGAAGCATTGGTTAATCGAAAAGTTGCTGAAGCGTTTGAAGATGAAAATATATCACATGTACAAGTGATTGATCCAACATTGATGGAAGAAACGCTATTTCAGGAAGAAGGAAATCTGAGAAATTTTTCTTTTCATCCTCTTGCTGCATATGGTTTTCTTTACAGACCTGCAAATGCAAAAAAGCGTCTGACTATATAGACAAAGATATTATTGCGAAAGCATCCGGAAAGCCGGGTGTAGTTATACAGATATCACAAACAAAAAAGATAAGTTGTACTTTTTCTGCATCTGGAGGGGTATCATCAAAGCAAGTAACAGCTTTAGTAGGTTTTGATGTTACAAGCGAAAATGCAATCTCTATATCAGGATCCTATAAGATTCCATTGAAAAAAAAGAAAAAAAAGGTCAAAAAGGGCTACTTGGAGGCAAGAACTATCTATGAAGTTAAGAAATTTGATATAGAACGTAGAAGAATAATAAATGGTATTTCCGGTGGAACCTGGCAAAAATGTGGGAAAGGTAATGCAAAAAAACCTTACGGTGTAGATTTCCATAGATATGTAACATACAAATAATAACAAAGGAGATTTTTATGAAAAAAGACACGAAAACAATATGCTTATATGGGGTGGCGGTTGCTTTGCTACTGGTCGGCTTGTTTATCCCTCATTTTTTCGGCGGTCGCTTTACTAAATACCCGGTTGAGTTACCACCAACTTATTTTTATTATTTAAAATATGCGCTAGAGTGTAGCTTCTTATTTACTGATTTAGTGATTTTTGCCATAATTATCATAAAAGCTATTAACAAAAAATAAAAAACATGAGCATCGGCTTGTCCGGTGCTCATGTTCTATAGAGCGTTATTGCTGATACATCGAATACTTTCTGGTCATAACATCGTCGACCCGGCGAGTTCATCTTTTTTTTGCTTGAATATATAATCTAAGTGCAACAAAAATGATTCATAGTTATCTGATAAAATAGAGTTTGCTAAGACATCTAAAAATCAGGAGGTACTATGAATCACTATACTCATTTTACACTAAAGGAACGAGAATTGCTAAAATATTTTATTGATATTGGCAAGAATCAAATAGAAATTTCAGTTTTGCTAGGTAGAAATAAATCCTCTATCTCAAGAGAAATAAGAAGAAATAGTCAAAATGGAGAATATATCCCTTGTGAAGCTCATGAAACCTATAAAAAAAGACGCTTATCCTGTAGACCTATAAAAAAATCAGACGATTCGAATTTATTTAACACCGTGAAAGATTTGTATTTAAATCATCAATGGTCTCCAGAGCAAATTTCTGCACGACTTAAATTTGAAAACTCTAGTTTTGCTATTAGTTATAATACAATTTATCGAGAAATTTATAATGGTAAATTTGACGAAACAGGATTGTCACGTGGAAACCGTGGAGCAATTAGAAAATTAAGGCACCGCGGTAAAAGCCGTCATACAAAAAATTATGAGGAGAAAAGAGGAAAACATGCTGTTGGGAATCGGCTTTTATAAAAATTATGCACTGTATCTGGAAGAGTCGATCAAAGAAGTGGATAAAATGTATGGAATGATACAGGACATTATCAATTCTCAAAACTCTTTCAGTGAAAAGAAATATCAGAAAACTGAGAAACTTTTAATGGATGAGGTTATTATGGAGTCAATATCGGAGCAGGAAGTATTTGCGGAAAAGAAGAATCTGCAGCTTCAAATAGAGTTGGAGCATACGGAGTGGGAAGGAAATTTGTCAATGCTTCAAAAGGTATTGTCCAATTTGATCTCAAATGCATTTCATTATACAGAAGCCGGGAAAAAGGTCGGGATTCAATTAAGAGACGGGACATTTACCATACAGAATCAGTGTAAGCCGTTGACTGATGAAAAGTATTCGAGCCTTTATATCGTATTGAAGAAAGTCGAAATTCAGAATTGGGCGGAAGCGGAATGGGGCTTTATATTGTAAAAATTCTGTTGGAGAAAAACAGGATTTCTTATGTGTTCCGACCTTATAGAGACGGAATGGAATTTCAAATATATTTTAAATAGAACAGACAAGTTGTCACTATCTAAAAAAGGATGGTGGCGACTTTTTTGTTTTTCAGAAAAACTTTACATAGATTTGATAAAACCATGTATATAGATTTGATATTACCTTGTTAAGCTGAATCTATCAAGAAGACAAGGAGGATGAAAATGAAAAATTTTAAAAGAATGTTGGTATTGTCTGTTGCAGGTGTATGTACAATCGGAGCTTTAATGGGTTGTGGAAAGAACTCTGAAAATATTTCTACAAACGGCTCTACTTCGATGGAGTCGGTAATCGGGATTTTGTCAGAGGATTTTATGAATCGAAACAGCGGAGTAAAAATTACTTATGATGCAACCGGATCCGGAACCGGGATTGAAGCGGTGGCAAACGGAACCAGTGATATCGGTCTGGCGTCCAGAGATCTGAAAAAGCAGGAAACAGAAAAAGGGTTAAAGCAGACTACGATTGCATTGGATGGAATAGCAGTGATCGTAAATGAGAATAATAAAGTAAAAAATCTGTCTCAAAAGCAGCTGACAGATCTGTATACGGGGAAAATAAAAGACTGGTCTGCTGTCGGAGGAGATAAGCAAACGGTATCCTGTATCGGCAGAGAAGCCGGATCCGGAACAAGAGACGGATTTGAACATATTACCGGAACAGATGGAAAAAGTGTTCTGTCACAGGAGCTGACTTCTACAGGAGCAGTAATAGAATCGGTAAAGAACAGTAAAAATGCGATCGGATATGCTTCCTATTCTTCAGTAACCGGGAAAAAAGGAATTAAAATTATTTCAATTAACGGTGTAAGTTGCAGTGAAAAGACTATTTCAGATAAAACCTATAAGATTCAACGAGATTTTAATCTGATTACAAGAACTGATAAGAAATTATCCGAAAAAGCACAGGAGTTTTTTGATTTTATAACTTCTGAAAAAGCACATGAATTAATAAAAAAGGCGGGAGTGGTGCCTGTGGTAAAGTAATGAGGTGAGAGGAATGAAGAAATCTTCAAAGAAGATGAATCACTTAGAAAAAGGAATCCATTTTTTGTTTTTTATCTGTGGAATTGCAGCAGTGGGATTTGTACTCTGTATCTCAATCTACTTAATTATCTCCGGGATTCCAGCCATTCAAAAAATCGGACTTTTACAATTTTTGTTCGGAACTAAATGGCAGTCAACCGGAGAACAACCGTCCTTTGGGATTCTGCCGTTTATACTGACCAGTATCTACGGAACCGGACTGGCAGTTGTGATCGGAGTGCCGATCGGCTTAATGACAGCTATTTATCTGGCTAAAATGGCGCCGAAAAAAGTGGCAAATATTATTCGATCCGCAGTATCTTTATTGGCGGGAATCCCGTCAGTTGTATATGGTCTTGTCGGTATGATCGTATTGGTTCCGTTGATTCAGCATCGATTCCATATTGCATCCGGAGCCACCTTGCTGACGGCGGGAATAGTTTTAGCGATTATGATTCTGCCTTCGATTATCAGTGTATCGGAAAGTGCACTTCAGGCAGTACCGAAAGAGTATGAGGAAGCTTCTATGGCTTTGGGTGCTACAAAGACCGAGACATTTTTCAAGGTTTCGGTACCGGCAGCCAAAAGTGGGATTGCGACTGCAGTGGTGTTGGGAGTCGGACGGGCAATCGGAGAAGCAATGGCGATCATCATGGTATCCGGAAATGTGGCGAATATGCCGGGACTGTTACGGTCTGTTCGATTTTTGACGACAGCAATCGCATCGGAAATGTCCTATGCGGCAGTCGGTTCGTTACAGCGTCAGGCATTGTTTTCTATTGGTCTGGTATTGTTCTTGTTTATTATGTTGATCAATATAGTTTTAAATTTAGTAATAAAGAAAAAGAGGTGATAGCAAATGAAAAGAAAAGTATGGAATCGATCCATGAATTTGTTGTTATACATCTGTTCTGCTGTCACAGTATCAATATTGGTATTTTTGATTGGTTACATTGTATACCGGGGAGTTCCGAAGCTGTCTGTTCAACTTATTTCCGGAACCAGCAGTTATTTTCATAATACAATCGGAATTTTACCGAACATATGGAATACACTCTATATTATTTTAGTGGCAATGCTATTTGCAATGCCGATCAGTGTCGGGGCGGCGATTTACCTGACCGAATATGCGGAAAACAAGAAGCTGGTAGCGTTGATAGAATTTGCAACGGAAACATTAACGGGGATTCCGTCTATTATTTTCGGTCTGGTGGGAATGTTGGTTTTTAATCAATTATTCGGTTTGGAACAGGGGATTTTAGCGGGAGCACTGACTTTGACTATTATGATAATGCCGACAATTATCCGAACCACGCAGGAGAGCTTAAAGACAGTTCCTCAGAGTTATAGAGAAGGGGCATTGGCATTGGGTGCCGGAAAATGGTACATGATTCGAACTGTGATTTTACCGAGTTCTCTGGATGGGATTGTGGTAGGATGTATTCTTGCAATCGGACGCATTGTTGGGGAATCTGCGGCACTTCTGTTTACGGCAGGTTTCGGCCTGGTGCTAAACGATATCGTACATGCGCTGACTTCTTCTTCTGCGACACTGACGGTAGCACTATACGTTTATGCAAGTGAACGTGGGGAGGTAAGTATTGCATTTTCTATTGCAGTCATCTTGTTGCTGCTTACATTTTTTATAAATACAATGGCTTCCATTGTAATGAAGTTGTTTAGAAAGAGAGAAAAATAGATGGAACTGGCATTAAATGTAAAAGAATTGAATTTATGGTATGGAGAGCATCATGCATTAAAATCCATTCAGGCGGAAATTCCGAAAGGAAACATTACCACCTTAATCGGACCGTCCGGATGCGGAAAATCCACATTTTTAAAAAGCATTAACCGAATGAATGATTTAGTGCCCGGTGTAAAGATAAGTGGAGAGATTCAATTTGACGGAAGAAATATATATGATGAGGATGTAGATGTTACGGAACTTCGCAAGCGTATCGGAATGGTATTTCAAAAGGCAAATCCATTCCCGATGAGTATATATGATAATATTGCATACGGTCCGAGAATACACGGGATTAAGTCAAAATCAAAATTAGATGAGATAGTGGAAAAATCTTTAAGAGATGCGGCAATATGGGACGAGGTAAAGGATCGTTTGAAAACAAATGCATTGGGATTATCCGGAGGACAGCAACAAAGATTGTGTATTGCAAGAGCACTTGCGATTGAACCGGATATTATCCTTATGGATGAATCCACATCTGCGTTGGATCCGATTTCAACCGGAAAAATAGAAGAATTGATTATGGAACTGAAACATCAGTACACGGTTGTAATGGTAACACATAATATGCAGCAGGCAGTGAGAATATCGGATTGGTGTGCTTTCTTTCTGATGGGAGAGTTGGTGGAATTTAATCAAGGGGAAAAAATATTCTCAATGCCGGAAGATAAACGAACAGAAGATTATATTACAGGGAGGTTTGGATAATGCGGTCTAGATTTGATGAACAGCTGGAGTTATTAAAAAAAGAAATGATCAGTATGGGAATGCTTTGCGAAACGTCAATTGCATCGGTTGTTGATGCATTATTAAATCAAGATAAAAAGAAGTTGAGAGAGGTGTTTGAACTGTTAGAACTGATCAGTGCAAAGGATAGAGAGGTAGAAAATATATGTTTTCGCCTTTTGTTGCAGCAGCAACCTGTCGCAAAGGATTTGCGAACAGTTTCTTCCGCATTGAAGATGGTAACGGATATGGAAAGAATCGGAGTTCAGTCGGCAGATATTGCAGATATCGTATCCACTGGTGTAATATCAAAGGTAGAAGAGGATATACCGATGAGAGAGATTGCGGAGAGCACCATTGATATGGTTACAAAGAGTATAGATGCCTTTGTATATCAGGACAGTGAACTTGCAGAAGCGGTAATTGAATCAGACAACATTGTGGATGATTATTTCAGTCAGATAAAGACGAATTTAATCAAATATCTTGTAAACCCGGTAGCTGACGGAGAACGCATTTTAGATTTGCTGATGATAGCAAAATATTTTGAACGGATCGGGGATCATGCGGTCAATATAGCGGAATGGGTAATCTTTTCTATTACGGGGAAAAATGAAAGGATCAACAGTATATGATTTATTGTTTGGAAGATGATGACAGCAGTAGAGAATTAATGATGTATACCTTGGAATCTTCCGGATTTCATACAAACGGGTATGCGAAAGCACAAGATTTTTGGAACGGAATGAAAAAAGAATGTCCGGATCTGATTATCTTGGATATTATGTTGCCGGATGAGGACGGAATTTCCGTTTTAAAAAAATTAAGAGCCAACATTTTGACTGCTGATATTCCGATTATCATGTCGACAGCAAAAGGATCAGAGTACGATAAAGTTATCGGATTGGATCTGGGGGCGGACGATTATCTGGTAAAGCCGTTTGGGATGATGGAACTTGTTTCCAGAGTAAAAGCAGTTTTGCGAAGAGTATCCGGAACGGTGAAGTCTCAAATTCTTCGACTGGCAGATATAGAATTAAATCAGACAGAGCATACCGTCTCTGTTGACGGAACAGCAGTGGAGTTGACATTAAAGGAGTACGAAATCTTATTGTTGCTGATGAAAAATCCGGGGAAAGTGTTTACCAGAGAAATGCTGTTAACTTATGTATGGAACTATGATTACGAGGGTGGAACCAGAACGGTAGACGTACATGTGGGGACTTTGCGGACAAAATTAAAAACGGCATCGGCTCTGATCAAAACAGTGAGAGGTGTCGGTTACAGAATGGAGGGGACTTATGACACATAAAATTTTTCGATTAAATTTTATTTCAACCATTATCGTGTTGTTATTGTCCTCCACTTTAATGTACGGGGTACTGTATCAATATTTTACAAAGATATCGCAAAAACAGTTAAAAGAGCAGCTGCACGTTGTGGCGGACGGAGTTAATACAACCGGAGAGGCATACTTGGAGCATTTGCAGTTGGATAATTATCGTATTACATGGATTGACAGATCGGGGACGGTTCTGTTTGACAACAGTACGGAAAAGAAAGGTGCATTAGAAAATCATTTAGACAGAAGTGAGGTAAAAGAGGCATTTCAGAGCGGAATGGGAGAAAGTAAACGTTATTCTTCCACTATGCTGAAACGATCTCTTTATGAAGCCGTTAAGTTAAAAGACGGAACGGTTCTGCGGCTTTCCATTGCACAAAATACCGTCTTAAGTCTGGTATTGGGAATGTTACAGCCAATTCTTTTAATTATTATTATCGCGGTTTGTATCAGTCTTGCAATTGCAAAGATTATTGCAAAACGGATTGTAAAGCCCTTGAATCTGATTGACCTCGATCATCCGTTGGAAAATGAAGAATATGATGAGTTGTCTCCGTTACTTAGACGGATCAATGTTCAGCAGGTTGCAATTAAAAAGAAAAATACGGAGTTGTCTCAAAAACAGGAAGAGATGAATACGATTCTGGGAAGTCTGGAAGAAGGAATGATTCTGTTGAATAAAAAAGGAAAAATCATTACGATCAATACAGCAGTGGCACATTTAATGGAACTGAATTTAAAGGAGTGTATCGGAATGGATATTTTGTCTTTGAATCGGGATATAATGTTTCAGTCCATTATTGAAAATGCACTTGCCGGAAATCGGAATCAAAGTGTAGTAGAAATTTTTGACGGTTATTATCAGGTAAGTGCGACTCCGATTTCGAATCGGGAAGGTCTGCAGGGAGTGGCGATTGTATTGTTTGATGTGACGCAAAAAGAGCAGTCGGAACAGCTTAGAAGAGAGTTTTCCGCAAATGTATCACATGAATTAAAGACACCGCTTCATGCAATTTCCGGATATGCGGAGTTAATGAAAAACGGAATGGTAAAGAGCTCCGATGTGATACCGTTTTCCGAAAAGATCTATAAAGAGACACAGCATATGATAGGGCTGATTGAGGATATTATCAGTTTGTCTCATTTGGATGAGGATACCGATGATTTCACATGGGAAGAGGTGGATCTGTATCAGATTGCGAAAGAAACCGCAGAGCAGTTCAAAGGAAAAGCGAATCAGCGACAGGTTGATTTGTATGTAGACGGAGAATCAGTTAAGATTCAGGCGGTAGTGCCTTTGGTAAGGGAGATTATATATAATCTTTGTGACAATGCTGTTAAATACAATCAGATAAAAGGCAGTGTGACGATTGACGTACATCGGGAAGAACAACAAGCGGTATTGTCTGTAACCGATACCGGAATCGGAATCAGTAAAGAAGATCAAAAACGGATCTTTGAACGGTTTTACAGAGGAGATAAGAGTCATTCTAAAGAGATAAACGGAACCGGTCTGGGACTTTCTATTGTAAAGCATGCAGCAAATATTCATAAAGCTGCAGTAGAGGTAAGTAGTGAAGTGCATAAAGGAAGCTGTATACGGATATTGTTTCCGATAGAATAAAAAAACACTTCGTATTTCAACACGGTGAAGTACGAAGTGTTTTTTTCTATGAAACGGCAGAGTCTAGAATAAATTGAACAGACAGACGCATTTTCATATCATAGCAACAACAGAGTCGTCTAAAACGGGAACTGTAACCGAATCGGCTCGCCGGATATGCACTTTAAATATAACCAGTTTTCCTGCAAGTGAGGATTCCATTTGATTTTTGAGAAAGGATACATGGACATCAATGGTTTCTCCAACCAGTGCACCGACTAATTGATCTTCAAATCCCGGAATAAATTTTCCGGAACCCAGGGTTAACGGGAAGTTTTGTCCGTCTCCTCCCGGAAACGGAACTCCGTCCAGGTATCCGGTAAAATCGATGACAGTTTCATCACCGAATTCTAACGCTTCTGTCTCTTTCGACCTTTTTTCAGATGCATAAGTAGCGGCTCTTCGAAGTTCGTTTTCTAATTCTTCTTCAGAAACGGATACTTCTATTTTCGGTAAGGAAAGTCCCTTATAAGGTGCCAGAGTATGAATTACGGTAGACATAACAATCCTATTTCTACATATTGATAATTTTAAACTGTGCAAGGTTGAATACAACCAAAATAATGATCAGGAATACCGGAGCGATATATCGGATCATGACATGGAAAATAAGTCTTCGTCCGAACTTTTCTCCATTTTTGGTAATTTCGTCTTCCAATGTCTTGGTTCCGACTACCCATCCGATCAGGATAGTAGTCAAAAATGCAAGCAATGGCATAAGGACACTGTTACTTACATAGTCAAAGAAACTCAGAATATCCATACCGAGGAGCTTGATATTTCCCCATAATCCGAATCCGAGTGAGCAGGGGATACCGAGCACTAAGGCACAGATACCGGCAATTACAACGGATTTTTTGCGAGTCCAGCCGAATTTATCCATCATAGCAGAGCAAACCGCTTCCAAAACAGATACGGAACTTGTAATAGCCGCCAGAAATACCAGTATAAAAAATAATCCTCCGATAAACAGACCGCCGCGCATATCATGGAATACTTTCGGAAGCGTCATAAACATTAATCCGGGACCGGAGCTTTTGGTTCCGGCAATACCGCTGTAGATATATACAGGGGGCAAGATCATCATTCCTGCAAGGAATGCCACAAGGGTATCAAAGATCTCGATATGATTGACAGATTTTACCAGACTTACTTCGTCTTTTACATAGGAACCGAAGGATACCATGATTCCCATTGCAATACTCAAAGAAAAGAACAGCTGTCCCATTGCGGCACATACAGTTTTAAAAGATAACTTTGAGAAGTCGGGTAATAAGTAAAATTTGATTCCCTCTATTGCATTCGGAAGTGTACAAATATAAATAGACACAAAAATGGTGATTGCAATCAGAATCGGCATCAGAACCTTACTAATCCGCTCAATTCCTTTTTGAACTCCGGCGACAACAATTAAAATGGTGATTACCAGAAAAATAAGAAAGGTAATCAGTGGGGAACGTGTAGATCCCGTAAAGTTTGCAAAATAGTCGGCATTTGCCGTAGTAGCGCCGCTTCCGGACAGGAAGGCAACACAATATTTTACGACCCATCCGCCGATTACACAGTAATATGGCAGGATGATAAACGGTATTAAAGCTGAGATAGGACCTAAAAATTTGAAGCGTTTATCAATTTTTCCGTAAGCTGCAATACAGCTTGACTTTGTTTTTCTGCCCAGTGCCACTTCTAAGATGAGGATGGCAAAGCCGAAGGTTAACAGTAAGATAAGGTATACAAGTAAAAAGATACCTCCTCCGTATTGTCCAGCTAAATACGGGAATCGCCATAGGTTTCCCAAACCGACAGCAGATCCGGCAGCAGCAAGCACGAAACCGATTCCACCTGAAAAGGTGCTTTGTTTTTGTTGCATTTCTTTTTTCTCCCTCTTTTTATTATAAAATTACAGTTTATTCTACCACAAGATAGGTAGAACTCAAAGAAAAAACAAAAGAAAACATTGACATTATAGGAGGATTGCCGGATGATAGAGGGATAGTAAATCGGTAATACGATTGAAGTATTGAGCGAGATATGCATATTTAAAACAGATTTTCCAACGGGAGTCTGCCAAGTGACTATAAAATTTTAGATATATAAAAGCGATTCAGGACAGAACTTCGGCTGTTGATTCGGAAAGAACAGGAGGAGACAGATGCAGGCAATTGTAGATTGGTATCAGGCAACACTCGGAAGTCATATACCGAAAGAAATATTTATTTTCTTTGTTTCCATGGTTCCGATTGTGGAAATGAGAGGTGGAATTATTATTGCAAGATTATTGGACATTCCTATCTTGCAGGCGGCGATCATCTGTTTTGCAGGAAATCTGGTTCCGATTCCGTTTGCAATTTTATTTTTAAAGAAGATTTTTCATTGGATGCGAGATCACAATATCTTTACCGGATTGATTACAAAGTTGGAAAATAAGGCGAAATCGCAGTCAGCGAGAGCCCAGAAAGGAATTTTTGCATTTTTACTTTTATTTGTGGGAATCCCCCTACCGGGAACCGGAGGTTGGACAGGTTCTTTAATTGCAAGTCTTTTTGATTATGATTTTAAAAAGTCTATGATTGCAATATATTGCGGGATTTTAATGGCTTTAATTATCATGTTGATTTTATCTTACGGCGTTTTAGGATTTTTCTTAAAATGAGTAAGAATTTTAATAGGAAGAATAAGTTATGACATTACAACAACTTCGTTATATTATTACAGTTGCAGAAGCAGGGAATATTACAGAAGCGGCAAAACAATTATTTATTTCCCAGCCGAGTCTGACAAATGCAATCAGAGAGCTGGAAAGGGAAATGAAGGTTACTATTTTTCACAGAACCAACAAAGGAGTAAATGTAACCAATGAAGGAGATGTATTTTTAGGGTATGCAAGGCAGATTTTGGAACAGACGAACTTGTTGGAGGAACGGTTCGGAAATGAAAAAAAGCAGAGTCCGCATTTTTCTGTTTCCTGCCAGCATTATTCTTTTGCAGTAGATGCATTCGTAGATGTCATACGCAAGTTTGGAGCGGAATCTTATGATTTTACTCTGAGAGAAACTCAGACACATGAAATTATTGAGGATGTGAGCCGTTTAAAAAGTGAGATCGGGATTCTCTATCTTTCCAATTCAAATGAAAAAGTCATACGTAAGCTGATGAAGCAAAACGATCTGATATTTCAACCGCTGTTTCAGGCGAAACCGCATGTATTTATCAGCTCCTCTCATCCGCTTGCAGGTCAGAGTGTGATATCTTTAGAAGATTTGGAACCGTTTCCGTATCTTTCCTTTGAACAGGGAGAATACAACTCTTTTTATTTTTCAGAAGAGATTTTAAGCAGTCTGGACAGAAGTAAGAATATAAAGGTAAGGGATCGGGCCACTTTATTTAATCTGTGTGTAGGACTGGACGGTTATACGGTAAGTTCAGGAATAATCAGCAAAGAGCTGAACGGAGAGACTATTGTTGCACGTCCCTTGTTGGTGGAGGAAGAGATGACGATCGGAACTCTGACACAAAAAGTGCAGACACTCAGTCGCTATGGACAGGAATATATGAATGCATTAAAAAATCATATTAATATAGTTTAAAAATATGAAAAGGGAGGGTTAGAAAACATTTTCCAACCTTTCTTTTTTTCGTTATACTACAGTTCATAATAAAGAGATAGAGAAATGGAGAATAGATATGGCAAGCAAAAAGAAAATAGATGTAGTAGGAAGTTTTTTGAGACCGACTTTTTTAAAAGAAGCCAGAGCCGACTATGAATCGGGAAAGATTTCAAAAGGAGTATTAACGGAGGTAGAAGATAAAGCAATCCGGGAATTGGTGCAAAAACAGCAGAAATCGGGACTACCTTTTATAACGGACGGGGAATTCCAAAGAGCTACATGGCATTTGGACTTTATGTGGGGCTGTGAAGGCGTGGGACACAACAAGACAGAGAACGGAATTTCGTTTCACGATGAAGTGGCACTGATAGATGATACCTGTTTAGTCGGGAAACTGGGAGTTGGATATCATCCGTTTGTAGAACATTTTAAATTTGTACAGTCATTAGAAGATGAGAACACAAAGGCAAAGCAGACGATTCCGGCACCGGCACAGTTTTTAGAGCAGCTGATTTTGCCTCAGAATATAGAACGAACACTTCAATTTTATCCGGATATTGATGCTGTAATAGAAGATCTTACAACTGTATAGAAAACGGTAATCAAGGATCTGTACGAAGCCGGCTGTCGTTATATTCAATTGGATGACTGTACTCGGGGTGTTTGTGTGGATCCGAATGCAAAGGCAATCTTTCAGGTAGAGGAAGACGGTTTGGAGCAGATCAAGGAATTATTTGTTCTGGCAAATAATCGTGCGATAGAAGGAAAACCGGAAGATCTTACGATCAATACTCATATTTGCAGGGGAAATTTTCATTCGACCTGGGCATGCTCCGGCGGATATGAGAGTGTAGCGGATGTTCTTTTGGGAAAGGAGAATGTAGACAGCTTTTATTTGGAATTTGACGATGAACGCTCCGGAGGGTTTGAACCGCTGCGCAAGGTGGCACCCGGAAAGAAGGTAGTGCTAGGACTGGTTACGACCAAGTCTCCAAAACTGGAAGATAAGGAGACTGTTATAAAAAGGATAAAAGAGGCGCGCAATATATTCCGTTAGAGAATCTTTCCTTAAGCCCTCAGTGCGGATTTGCTTCCTGTGAGGTGGGAAATAAGCTGACGGAAGAAGAACAGTGGGCAAAGATTGCATTAGTAAATGAAATAGCAGAGGAAGTGTGGAAGTAAAGATCATATAAAGAAAGATAGATGAGGCGGGATACTCCGCCTTATCTGTCTTTTGCCGTCTTACATAACATGCTATAATCTTAACATCAGAGACAGGAGGAATTATGGCGCATATTTATTATATGAGACACGGAGAAACGATTTGGAATGTTGAAAATAAAATCTGCGGAGCAACTGATGTTGCACTTACCGAACTTGGGCATCAGCAGGCAATCCGGGCGGCACATCTGATTGCAGAACAGCGGCTGGAGATCGATGAGATTTTGTACTCTCCATTGATGAGAGCAAGGGATACAGCTTTGCACATTTCAGATATTACGAAAATTCCGACGAGAGAAGAAATCCGGTTAAAGGAGCAGAATTTCGGAAAATATGAGTCTACGCCGAGAAACGGAGGAGTATTTGCATCTATGAAGATGGAATTTGCTCAGGATTTTGAAGGTGGGGAGTCGATGCTGCGGTTGGCACAGCGTATCTATAATCTGTTGGATGATTTAAAAAAAGATACGAATAAAACTTATTTACTGGTAGCACATAACGGGATTGCAAGAATGCTGGCCAGTTATTTTTATAATATGACGAAAGAAGAATTTTCCGCTTATAAGTTAAAAAATTGTGAAATTCGAAAATTTGATTTTGATCAGGAGATATAGAGATGGAAGAAAGATCTCAGATGACTACTTTATGTTATATTGAACAGGATAATCGATTTTTAATGCTTCATCGCATAAAAAAGAAAGAAGATATCAATGCGGGGAAGTGGATTGGAATCGGAGGACATTTTGAGGGACAGGAAAGTCCGGAGGATTGCCTGATTCGTGAGGTAAAAGAAGAAACAGGGTTGGAGCTGAAACATTTTAAATTTCGAGGACTGATTACATTTGTATACGGAGCGGATCTGGTCGAATTTATGTGCTTGTATACAGCGGATGAGTTTGAAGGAAATTTGGGTGTTTGCAATGAAGGTGTTTTGGAATGGGTAGAAAAAGACAGACTGTTAGATCTGACTCTCTGGGAGGGAGATAAGATCTTTTTGAAGTATCTGTTGGAGGATCGTCCGTTTTTTTCTATGAAACTGGTCTACAGTGAATCAGAGGAATTACTCCAGATCGTAGTAGACGGAAAGGAGCTGCAATATGAGAAAGAGTAGATCTGTTCCTTGTCTGTGCGGGCTTATTTGCCTGTTACTGTGTTTTATGGGATGCGGGATTTCTGTTCCGGAAAGATCAGCGGGAACAACGGGAAAGAATTCCGATAATTTAGGTGGACCATATTTATATCAGGAAGGCAAAACGTATGTCTGCAGAAATAAAAAACTGATTTTATATGGAAATGTAGTGGAGCAGGGGAAGCAACTGACTTTGTACGGTTGGGGTTATGGGACGATCGGAGCGATCTCCAGCTTGAAAATTTCAGAAAATCTGACGTTGCAGACACAGAGTAAAACAGAAGATATTTATCGTGGAACACATTATATTTTAAGGAAAAATAAGGGTAAGGGTATTATTTCGGTCAATCAGATTCAAAGGACGGCATATAGTTTTTCCGGAGAAATGAAGCCAACGGATAAAAGTGAAACTGAAATTTATAAAAAGCTTCAGATCGGAAATTATGACGGTCTGTTTGCAAAAAAGAAAGCTGAAAAGGAATCAGGACAAATGCTTAATGTCGAATCGGAGTATCTGTGTCCGAAAAGTGATAAGGAAGAAATACCGGATAAGACATTAGAACATTTTTCAAATTGGCAGCTTCGACTGGCGAAGAATGAGATCTATGCAAGGCACGGATATGTATTCCGTAATTCCGGTATGAGAGAGTATTTTTTATCCACGACATGGTATGTAGAGGACTATAATTACAGTGATAGCCGGTTGAGCAATGTGGAAGAATATAATATTACAAAGATTGAGCAGTATTTAAAAAGCAGGAAATAGAAATGATATGAGTCAGAAATTGGGATTCGGATTTATGAGGTTACCGCTGTTGGATCAGGAAGATCAGACTTCTATTGATTTTTCCGCAGTTGGAGAAAATGGTAGACCTGTTTTTAGAGAGAGGATTTACCTACTTTGATACCGCTTATATGTATCATGATTTTCAAAGCGAAATTGCTTTGAGAAAGGCGCTTGTGGAGCGTTATCCGAGAGATTCGTTTACGGTGGCGGATAAGATGCCGACTATGATGCTGAAAGAGAAGGAGGACATACCGCGTATTTTTTCCGAGCAATTGGAAAAAACAGCAGCCGGATATTTTGATTATTATTTGATGCATAATATCAATGCCAATACCTATCCGGCAGCACAGCGATTGGACGGTTTTTCTTTTCTTCAGCAAAAAAAGCAAGAAGGTCTGATAAAAGTGATCGGGTTTTCTTTTCATGACAAAGTGGAGTTGTTAGAACAGGTTCTGTCGGATCATCCGGAGGTGGATTTTGTTCAGTTGCAGATTAATTATTTAGACTGGAAAAGTCCGGCAATTCAGTCACAAAAGTGTTATGATATGGTTCGGTCAGCAGGGAAGAAGATAATGGTGATGGAGCCGGTAAAAGGAGGGACGTTAGCTAAAGATCAGCTTCCTCAGGAAGTGGTGGAGCTGTTTCGAGAGGAACATCCGGACTGGTCGGCACCCGGATGGGCGATCCGGTTTGCGGCAGATTTGGAAGGGGTGCAGACAGTGCTTTCCGGTATGTCAAATATGGAGCAGTTGGAGGACAATACATCCTATATGCAGAATTTTACCGGGTTATCCGGTCAGGAGCACAGGGTGATCGAAAATGCTGCCGGGCAGATTCAGTCATCAGTTGCAATCGCCTGCACTGCCTGTCAGTATTGTGTCGAAGGCTGTCCGGTAAAGATTGATATTCCGGGATTTTTCAGTTTATATAACTCGGAGAAACGAGCTGCTTCAAGGGGATTTTCTATCAATCGGGCTTATTATGCCAATACGATCAGGGATCATGCAAAAGCATCAGACTGTATTAAATGCGGAAAATGTGAGACCGCCTGTCCACAACATCTGAAAATTCGCAATAATCTGGAAATGGTGGCAGATACATTTGAAACGGCTGTATCTTGACATTTAGAAAAGGTTTTACTATTATTTATAGTTAGTAAAGATTTTGACAAAGAGGAGTACATACGACTTGCCGAAAGAGAGGATTGCTCATGGGCTGAAAGGTGGTCTCGGAGAGAGAGTATGGAAGGTAGCTTTGAAATAATCGGATATCTGAACCTGACTGACATCAAGTAGGATATCCCGGTTCGTCTCCGTTACGGATAAGATGAGTATAAACAAAGGTGGTTCGCAGCCGATTGTTGCCCTTTGCATACAGTTTGTATGCAAAGGGCTTTTTTTATTGTAAAAATGGTAGTAAAAGGGAGAATAGTATGAAAGAATTAGAAAAAACATATGACCCGAGCGGGTTGGAAGACAGATTGTATAAGAAATGGGAAAATGCCGGTTATTTTCATGCACAGGTAAAACGATCCAAAAAGCCGTTTACCATTGTAATGCCACCGCCCAATATTACCGGTCAGCTTCATATGGGGCATGCATTGGATAATACGATGCAGGACATTCTGATCCGTTATAAGCGCATGCAGGGATACGAAGCTTTATGGCAGCCGGGAACTGATCATGCAGCGATTGCGACAGAGGTAAAGGTAATCAATGCCCTCAAGGAAAAGGGAATTCACAAGGAAGATCTGACCAGAGAAGAATTCTTAAAACATGCATGGGATTGGAAAGAAGAGTACGGCGGACGAATTGTAAATCAGTTAAAAAAGCTGGGTTCTTCCGCTGATTGGGAAAGAGAACGCTTTACAATGGATGAGGGTTGCTCGGAAGCAGTAAAAGAAGTATTTATTCGTTTATACGAAAAAGGCTATATCTACAAGGGTTCTCGTATTATCAATTGGTGTCCGGTATGTAAGACTTCCATTTCAGATGCGGAAGTAGAGCATGAAGAGCAACAGGGACATTTCTGGCACATCAACTATCCGGTAGTAGGAGAAGAGGGACGATATGTAGAGATTGCGACGACCCGTCCGGAAACGATGCTTGGAGATACTGCTGTTGCAGTCAATCCGGAGGACGAGCGTTATCGGGATCTTGTCGGCAAGACATTGCTTCTTCCGATCGTCAACAGAGAAATACCGGTTGTAGCTGATGCATATGTGGACAAGGAGTTCGGAACCGGTTGTGTAAAGATTACACCGGCACATGATCCGAATGACTTTGAAGTCGGAAAAAGACATAATCTGCCGGAAATCTCCGTAATGAATGATGATGCGACAATTAATGAAAACGGTGGAGAGTTTGCGGGGATGGATCGCTTTGAAGCCAGAAAGGCGATTGTGAAACGATTGGAAGAGCTGGGATTGCTGGTAGCGGTAAAGCCTCATGTTCATAACGTCGGAACACACGACAGATGTCATACAACCGTGGAGCCGTTTGTAAAACCTCAGTGGTTTGTAAAAATGGATGAACTGGCAAAACCGGCAATTGAGGCGTTGGAAAGCGGCAGGTTGCAATTTGTTCCTGCCAACTACGGAAAAACCTATACGCACTGGTTGGAGGGGATTCGTGACTGGTGTATTTCAAGACAGCTGTGGTGGGGACATCGAATTCCCGCATATTACTGTGAGGAGTGTGGGGAAATGATAGTATCTCGTGAAGCTGTTACGGTTTGTCCGAAATGCGGTGGTACCCATATACACCAGGACGAAGATACATTGGATACCTGGTTCTCTTCCGCTCTTTGGCCTTTTTCTACATTAGGCTGGCCGGATAAAACAGACGAACTGGATTATTTTTATCCGACGGATGTATTAGTGACCGGATACGACATTATTTTCTTCTGGGTAATCCGCATGATGTTTTCCGGGTTGGAACAGACAGGAACGGAACCGTTCCATACAGTATTGATCCACGGTCTGGTTCGAGATGATCAGGGAAGGAAGATGAGTAAATCTCTTGGGAACGGAATTGATCCTCTGGAAGTGGTGGAGAAATACGGAGCAGATGCACTGAGATTGACGTTAATCACAGGAAATGCACCGGGAAATGATATGCGTTTTTATTGGGAACGTGTGGAGTCCAGCAGAAACTTTGCAAACAAGGTCTGGAATGCCTCCCGTTTTATTATGATGCATTTAGGAGAGCAGCAGCCGGAACAACCTGCCGATGAGCAGTTGCAGCCGGTAGATAAATGGATTCTTTCCAGGGTAAATAAGCTCGCAAGAGAAGTAACGGAAAATATGGATAAGTATGAATTGGGCATTGCAGTTCAGAAAGTATACGATTTTATCTGGGAAGAATTTTGCGATTGGTATATCGAAGTGGCAAAGGTACGTTTGTATAAGAAAGAAGATGATCCGGAGGCTGCCAATACTGTATTGTGGACTTTAAAGACGGTATTGTCAGATGCGCTAAAGATGCTGCACCCGTTTATGCCGTTTCTTTCAGAAGAGATTTACTGTACACTTTGCCCGGAGGAAGAAACCGTTATGCTGGCTTCCTGGCCGACCTATCGGGAAGCATGGAATTATGAATCACAGGAGACAGACTTTGAGAAGATAAAAGAGGCTGTAAAAGCTGTTCGTACTCTCCGTTCCGAAATGAATGTAGTACCGAGCAGAAAGGCGAATTATATTGTGGTTTCTACAGAAGAAGCGGTTCGGGAACGGTTTGAAAACTTAAAGGACAGTTATCGGGGGCTGATCAGTGCAAATGAAGTAACAACACAGGCTGATAAGGCCGGAATTCCGGATACGGCAGTGTCTGTTGTGATACCGGATGCGGTAATCTATATTCCGTTGGAAGACCTGGTAGATATGGAAAAAGAGAAAGAGCGTCTTCAGAAGGAAAAAGAAAAATTGGAAAAAGAGTTGAAGCGTTCAAACGGAATGTTAAATAATCCGAAATTTGTAAATAATGCGGCGCCGGAAAAAGTAGAGCAGGAACGAAAGAAGCTGGAAAATTATCAGAAGATGATGGAAGAAGTGATGATGCGTTTGGAGCAATTGTAATGACATTAAAGGAATGCGTGGAATTTTTATATGGAATTCCGAAGTTTACAAAAAAAAATCCGATGTCACATACAAAGCAATTTTTGGAGCAATTGGGAAATCCGCAGGAGGAATTTCAGGTCATTCATGTAGCCGGAAGTAATGGGAAAGGAAGCACATGCAGCTTTCTTTCCCATATTCTCATGGAGGCGGGCTGTAACGTGGGATTGTTTTGTTCTCCTCACTTAGTGGATATCCGGGAACGTTTTTTACTAAACGGTTGTCTTTGTTCGGAAGAAGATTTTCTAGAAGCATTCCGAACAGTGCGACAACTGGCGGACAGGCAGAAAGAGGAGGGGATACCGTACCCGACTTTTTTTGAATTTTTATTTGCGATGGGACAATTGATTTTCCGGAAAAATAAGGTGGACTATGTAATACTGGAGACCGGACTGGGCGGAAGACTGGATGCGACCAATGTGGTTTCCAGACCTATAATGACAATTATTACAAGTATTAGTCTGGAACATACGGAGTACTTGGGGAATACAATAGAAGAGATTGCCCGGGAAAAGGCGGGTATTATCAAGCCCGGTGCGCCGGTTATATTTGACGGAACGGAGGATGCAGTTGCAAAGGTAATTTTACAAAGGGCTGACGAAGTTGGGACAGTATCTTACAGAGTTCTTAAGAATTCATGTAGAATTGTTAAATCGACTCCCGGGACTCTTGCTTTTTATTTATCTGCTGATTATGATAAAAAGACAGTGTATGAGATTCCCTCTGTCGCACACTATCAGATTTTAAATGCAACTCTTGCGATCCTTGCAGTTGCCAAGATACTTCCGAAGTTACCGGAATCGGTTATTCAAGCAGGGTTGCGGAAAACGAAATGGAACGGAAGGATGCAGGAGGTATATCCGGATGTGTTTTTGGACGGAGCACACAATCCGGGAGGCATCTCTGTTTGGATGGAGTCTGTTCGGGCTTTAACCAAAGGGGACAGATTTGCTCCAATTTTATTGTTTTCTATGGTTCGGGAGAAAGACTATCAGACTTGTATTAGTTGCTGTACGTCGGATTTTTCATGGGAACGGATTATAGTGACTCGGATAGAAGGGGAAAGAGGACTGGATTTGAATACGCTCCGGAGTGCATTTCCGTCTGAATGTGCAGTTGACTCGGAAAAGGATTATAAAAAGGCCTTTCAACGAGTTTTACAAGAGAAAAAAGACGGGCAAAAGGTTTTTTGCTGCGGTTCTCTTTATCTGATAGGAGCTTTGTTAAACGTGATTTCTGAAATGGAGTAAGTATGATTGATTTTGACGAAGAATTAAAGAAATTTCAGCCAAGTACGGAACTTGAAGATGCGGAAGATGCTATTTTTCATCGTGATCTGACTGATGTAATGGATATTATTCGTGAGATGATGAAAAAACAAAAGGAGTTGCAATGAAATGTTGTTATTGTGGTGGTCAGCTGACCGGCAGTCGTATTTGTCCGAGTTGTGGAAAGGATATTACTATTGTAAAACGAGTGCATACAATTTCCAACTATTTGTACAATCAAGGTCTGAGAAAGGCAAAGCAACATAGATTGACGGTAGCAATTGCGGATTTACACCTTGCCTTGAAATATGAAAAGTCCAATATTGCCGCACGCAATCTGCTGGGACTGCTTTATCTTGAAATCGGAGAACCGTTTGAAGCATATGCTCAATGGACGATAAGTGTGTCGGAACGAAAGGTAAATAATCGGGCGAACGGCTATCTGGCAGATTTTAATCGAGACAGGGCAACATTTGATTTGTATCGGATGACTGTACGCAAATACAATCAGGTGCTTTCTTATATTGAACAGGATAATTTTGATCTGGCACTGATTCAGATTCGTAAAGTAATAGAGTTAAATCCTAAGATGCTTCAGGCTCATCTTCTGATGGCAGTATTACATATGAGAAACGGCAGATATGATGAAGCACTCAAGCCACTTCAAATGGTTGCGAAGCTGGATCATGGAAATCGTAAGAGCAGGTACTATCGGGAGGAATGCAGCAAATATGTCACAAAGGACGGACGGTTGCGGGAGATAAGAAGTGCACGGGCAAGACTGAAGAAGAATGGAAAATCTTTATTGTCCTTCCTGATTGTTTCCGGTAATCCGACGGTTCAGACAGTGGTAAACATTATGATCGGAATTGTAATTGGAATTGCGGTAGTGGGCTTTCTGATCGTTCCGGGAGTGAGACAGCATGCAAATTTAAATGCAAATAAGTCGATTGTATCCTCCGGTGAGACCTTAACATCGCAGAACAGTCAGATTAAAAAACTGCAGGAGGATTTGCAAACTGCTAAAACTGCAAAAAAAGATGCACAAAAGAAAGTAAAGAAGTCGGAGCAAAAAAGTGAATCCTATGAAAAGCTGTTGATTTCTTATGATTATTATAAAAGCCTATCTTATGATAAAGCGATGAGTTATTTGGAGGAGGTAGACAAAGACAGTCTATCTGCAGATGCAAAGAAAATATACGATACAATTTCTGAAAAAGCCGGAAAAACAGTTGCGTTTACCAGCTATGCAAAAGGAAATGTTTCTTATTTTCTGAAAAAATACGATGCTGCAATTAAGGAATTTACCAAAGTTGTAAAATATGCAGAAGATTATAAAGACGGAAAGGTTGCATTTTATCTGGCAAAATCTTATTATGAGACCAAATCTTACAAAGATGCGAAAAAATGGTATCAGACTTATCTGAAATATGGAAAATCAGATGCTATGAAGAAGGAAGCGGAAGCAGCAATAAAAGAGATTGATAAAAATTAGATAACAGACAGAAGACCGGGAGTATCACACCGATTGATACGTTGAGATACTCCCGGTCTTCTGTCTGTTAAAAGTTATGCATCAGTAGAATAGTTTGGTGCTTCTTTTGTAATCTGAATATCATGAGGATGACTTTCTTTTAAGGATGCAGCGGAAATTTTAACAAATTCCGCCTTTTCAATTAAAGAAGGAATATCCTTTGCACCACAATAGCCCATACCGGATCGAATACCGCCGATCATCTGGAATACGGTATCTTCTACAGAGCCTTTGTAAGCAACTCGACCTTCCACGCCTTCCGGAACCAGTTTCTTGGCATCCTGCTGGAAGTAACGATCCTTGGAACCGTTCTCCATAGCGGCAAGAGAGCCCATTCCTCGGTAAACTTTGTACTTACGACCCTGATATAATTCAAAAGTTCCGGGACTCTCATCACAACCTGCAAACAGGGATCCCATCATACATACATTTGCACCGGCAGCAAGTGCTTTGGTACAGTCTCCGGAATATTTGATACCTCCGTCTGCAATAATCGGAATATGATATTCTTTTGCAACTTCATAGGCATCCATGATTGCGGAAATCTGAGGGACACCGATACCTGCAACCACACGGGTAGTACAGATAGATCCGGGACCGATACCGATTTTAACAGCATCAGCACCGGCTTCAATCAAGGCTTTGGTAGCAGCACCGGTAGCAACATTTCCGGCAATTACCTGTAAATCAGGATATTTTGCCTTGATTTCTTTTACAGCAGTCAGAATATTTTTGGAATGCCCATGTGCACTGTCAACTACAATAACGTCTACATGTGCTTTTACTAAGGCATCGATTCGTTCCATCATATTAGCGGTAATCCCTACACCGGCACCGCAAAGTAATCGTCCCTGATCATCTTTTGCGGAAAGAGGATATTTAATTTGTTTTTCGATGTCTTTGATAGTGATTAATCCCTTTAATTTAAAGTTTTCATCTACAATCGGTAATTTTTCTTTACGAGCTTTGGCAAGGATTGCCTTTGCTTCATCTAATGTGATCCCCTCACGAGCGGTAATCAGACCCTCACTGGTCATCGATTCACTGATCTTTTTGGAAAAGTCCGTTTCGAATTTCAAATCACGGTTGGTAATGATACCGACCAAAGTACCGTCCTCTTTTGTGATCGGGACACCGGAAATACGGAATTTTGCCATCAGATCATCTGCATCCTGGAGGGTATGCTCTGCAGATAAAGAAAACGGATCGGTAATAACGCCGTTTTCGGAACGTTTTACCTTGTCAACCTCCTCTGCCTGAGCTTCAATGGACATATTTTTATGGATAATACCGATACCACCCTGACGAGCCATAGCAATTGCCATACGGTGTTCGGTAACAGTATCCATGCTGGCACTCATCATAGGAATATTAAGCTTGATTTTTTCTGTAAGTGTTGTGGTAAGGTCTACCATATTTGGTGTAACTTCTGAATATGCAGGTACTAAGAGCACGTCATCAAAAGTAATTCCTTCGCCAATGATTTTTCCCATTAGATATCCTCTCTTTCGTGTGCGGTGTAGTAGTTATATAAATTTATTAAATTATAGTGACAAAAAAAATGTCTGTCAATGTATTTTCCACGATTACATAAAAACCATTAGAAACGACAATGTAAACATTTATTTTTTTAAAATATTGTGCTATTTTATGATAAGAACTGAGAAAAATCAGAATAATTATAAATGGAGAGTTGTTCGCCAGTAAAAGACAAGTGAGGTTGAAATGGAGTTTCGTCCCTGTATAGATATTCATAATGGAAAAGTAAAACAGATTGTAGGGGGATCACTGTCGGATAATCGGGAGGATGTAACAGAGAATTTTGTGGCAGAACAGGACAGCGTATTCTATGCACAGCTTTATAAAAAAAGCAATCTGAAGGGAGGACATGTAATCCTGCTAAACGGAAAAAATTCTCCCTTCTATGAGCAGACGAAATGCGAGGCATTAAAGGCATTACGTGCTTATCCGAACGGTCTGCAGGTCGGAGGAGGGATTACAGCGGAGAACGCATCGGAATATCTTGCAGCCGGAGCATCCCATGTTATCGTAACTTCTTATGTCTTTCAGGATGGGACTATCCATTATGAAAATCTGAACCGATTGGTATCTGCGGTGGGGAAAGACCGAGTGGTATTGGATTTGAGTTGCCGGAAAAAAGACGGTTGTTATTATGTGGTGACTGATCGCTGGCAAAAGTTTACAGAAGAAAAGATATCAGAGGAACTTCTGGATCAGCTTTCCGAATATGCAGATGAATTTTTGATTCATGCAGTAGATGTGGAAGGAAAAGCTTCCGGGATTGAAAAAGATCTGGTAAAAAAACTGGCGGATTGGGGTAAAATTCCGATAACATATGCCGGTGGAATCGGAAGTTTTCAAGACCTTGAAGAATTATATCAGTTGGGAAGGGGAATCATTCATGCAACAATCGGAAGTGCACTGGATATCTTTGGAGGGTCTATGAATTATGAGACGGTAGTTCTTTTGTCCCAACTGAAACAAAAGCCGGATGATTACATTGATGTCACGATTGAACTTGATGATGTGGATATAACATCTGCAGAGACTAAGGCAACATATGATGAGATAAAGAAGTATGTGGCTGAACATAATGCCGGCATGAAGGTTTCCAATCTGTATATCTCACAGGTAAAGAGAAAATGCGGGATTGAGGTTGGAAAGAATTATAATTTACCTAAAAATGAAGATAGCAGGCAGCCACAGTGCCCAGAAGATAAAGTAAGTGCAATTGTGGAGGCATTGAAGCATTTTAAGATGATTCAGAAGAACTAAAAAGAGTCTGATAAATCGGAACTTGCAAAAGAAGAATTATAACAAAAAATGACCACTATCAATGAGAAAAAAGTAGTGCCACGGAGCGTTGCACTCATGCAAACAACCGTTACTTGTATATGGTTACAAGGCATCCTACAATAAAAACAGCAGCGATATGCTGACTTTGAATCGGAGGTTCATTATGTTGGAAACAAAAAACAAATCCCAAAAAACATTGGGCGAAAAACTGAAATCAGCAAGGAAAGAGGCAGGCTTAACACAGGAGCAGCTAGCCGTAAAGCTCATGGTATCTCGGCAGGCAATTTCAAAATGGGAAGCGGACAAGGGTATGCCAGATATTGAAAATTTGAAATCACTTTCACAGCTTTTAGGTGTGAGTGTTGACTATCTACTTGATAACGGGGAGCATTTAGACTCATCAGTCATGCGAGAAAAAATCAATCTTGAGGAGTTTGCTTATGAAAGAAAACTCAGCGGAAGATGGAACAAAAAGGCAGGCAAAAAGGATATGGTTGTAAGAAGCAAATATCCAAATGCGAAAATACACTACCTTATGGCAAAGCAGATTGCGACTAAAGGTGAAAAAATCATGGACAATGTGATTGGTTTTTTGACTGATGCGCCGTTTGGATTGCCCGATATTATCAACGGAATGAAAAATACTGATAAAGAATTTTATCTTATTGATGACGCTGACAAGCAGTATTTTGTGATTGTATATGATGAGTTTATAGAGAGCCGACAATTATCTGAGAAAATCACGGCACGCAAATTTGAGATTGGTAATTTTTCCTTTGTGGATTGCGGCATTATTCCAGAAACAGTATAAAGTCTTAATAAGTGGGTAGGTTGATTTTATGCAAGCACAATATATTGAATGGATACGCTGTCCCGTTTGCGGAAACAAAACTCGTAATAGGAAGAACCATCTCAGGTGTTCATTGGCTGACCGATATTATTGAGTATATCATTAGTTATGTTATACAGGACATTAATTACGATTTTTAAGCATTAAAGGTGCTAAATGCTCAAATTTCAGTTTGTGTGTATGGTAAATCTAAACTGTATTTTAGCAATATTTCCTTAGTGGGGGCAGAAAGCGCCACCACATATAATAAACAAAGGGTTCAAGGGAAAAATCCCTTGCTAGAACAGCATTTGGATGGAGACATCTCTAATGCGTATCTAGCAGTCGCCGGGGACTGATATATAAGAAGGAATATTGTTTGAGTGGGAAAAGACATAGAAGACTCTGGTTATATCGCAGGATATGTGCCTTGAAAGAATTGATTTGCGATAGATAGAAATATTTGAAAACTACTATTCAGTAAAATCTATTCCATTTTAGTAAGTCTTGAGATAAAATATGTTCTGTGAATTATTCACAAGATAATATTTTAAGGAGGCTTGGCAACGAACAAGGAATTTGAACGCTGCTGTAGCTTTCTTGCAGACATGATTATTAAATATGCACCAGAGATAAAAGAAGAAGTAGAGGTGTGTATGATGATCAAGGATTCAATTGATGACGAGAAAGTAAGCAGGCAGAAACAATTTGACCGGTTCTGTTATTACTTAGGTGGGGTAAAACAGATTCTGGACAAAAAGGCTGCATAGGCAGCTGGCATCCTGTAGATAATATGCTGTAGGATGTATACATATATCAGGAGACTTCATTCATGGCGAGTGGAGTCTCTTTTATTTTGTCCTGTATAATGGAAAAAGTTTTAGTTGAACAGAGGTTGGAATGATGATAAGATTCAGTTGGGACAATAGTGAACACATGTGTTCACATTTCATAACTAAGAAGTAATGGATTGGAGAGGTGCTTATGGCAGATAAAATTGGAACCGATGAATATGGGGAAATACGTATATGTCAGACTGATGATGGGCAGACAAATATAGAAGTTAA
Organism: uncultured Clostridium sp.; assembly: GCA_947253885.1. GTDB lineage: Bacteria > Bacillota > Clostridia > Lachnospirales > Lachnospiraceae > SY8519. The sequence continues at coordinate 5,996 of CAMYAO010000005.1, read as the reverse complement.
AATAGAAGATGATACAGTGTGGCTGACACAACAGCAGCTTACTGAATTATATCAATGCAGTAAATCAAATATAAGTGAACATATAAAGCATATATTCGAAGAAGGGGAGCTGGATAAGGATTCAGTTGTTCGGAAATTCCGAACAACTGCAGATGATGGAAAAACATGTAATGTTACTTATTACAATTCAGATATGATAATCTCTCTTGGATACCGTATTAAATCAGTGATTGCAACAAGATTCAGGCAGTGGGCTACAAAGTGGTTAAAAGAATATATGATTAAGGGATTTACGATAGATGACGAGCGTTTGAAAGGAAATGGTGGAGGAAATTACTGGAAAGAGTTACTTGACAGAATCAGGGATATCAGATCTTCAGAAAAGGTCTTGTATCGTCAGGTTCTTGATTTGTATGCTACAAGTGTAGATTACAATCCTCATAGCGAAGAGTCTGTTAGATTCTTTAAAATTGTTCAGAATAAACTTCACTATGCAGCACAATAAACTTCACTATGCAGCACATGGTCATACTGCGTCAGAGGTTATATATCAGCGGGCAGATGCAGAAAAGCCATTTATGGGACTTACTTCATTTGCCGGAGAATTACCAGCATTAAAGGATATAGAAATTGCAAAGAATTATCTTGAAGAAAATGAACTCAAAGTATTAAACAATCTTGTTTCTGGTTATTTTGATTTGGCAGAAATTAATGCAATTGAACATAAGTCAATGTATATGGATGATTATGTAAAGCAGCTGGATAGTGTGTTGTCATCAGGAAATAGAAAACTTTTAACCGGAGTTGGTTCTGTAAGTCATAAACAGGCATTAGAGAAAGCGAAAGCGGAATATAGAAAATATCAGGAGATTACTTTGACGCCAGTCGAAAAAGCATATCTTGAAAGCATTAAAGAGGTTTCCAAGGAAGTAAAAAGGAGATAACATCTGATGAAAAAACAGCAGAAATGTTACATATACACAAGAGTTTCTACTTCCATGCAGGTAGAAGGCTACAGCCTTGATGCACAGAAGGACAAGCTTAGAAAATACGCAGATTATCAGGAAATGTCTATCGTCGGTGAATATTCTGATGAGGGTAAATCTGGTAAAAGTGTGGAAGGCAGACCACAGTTTAAGCAGATGCTTGCGGATATAGAAAGTGGCAAAGACAATGTTGATTATGTGCTGGTATTTAAACTGTCACGATTTGGAGGAAATGCTGCAGATGTTTTATCGTCATTGCAGAAAATGCAGGATTGTGGAGTTAATCTTATCTGTGTAGAGGATGGGATTGACAGCTCCAAGGATGCCGGGAAGCTGATGATATCTGTGTTATCTGCGGTAGCAGAGATAGAGCGTGAGAATATACTTGTCCAGACAATGGAAGGCCGCAGACAGAAAGCGAGAGAAGGCAGATGGAATGGCGGATTTGCACCATATGGCTATCAGCTGGTAAATGGTGAGCTTATCATTGCAGAGGATGAGGCAGAGATTATCCGTATTATATATGATAAATTCGTCAATACAACGATGGAAATGGCTGCGATAGCTGCATTTTTAAATAACAGTGGTTATAAGAAAAAACTTCGCCAGAATAACACAATTGAAGGTTTTTCTATATCATTCGTCAAGGGGGTGCTGGACAATCCCATATATTGCGGCAAGCTCGCATTTGGCAGAAGAAAAAATGAGAAGACTCCGGGAACAAGGAATGAATATCATATCGTAAAACAAAAGAAATACATGTTAAATGATGGAATCCATGAGGTAATCATATCAGAAGAAATGTGGAATCAGGCACACAGAAAGCGTCAGGAAACAGGCGTTTTACAGGTAAAAACACATAGTCTTGAGCATAAACATATTTTATCAGGGATTATTAAGTGCCCTGTCTGTGGAAGCGGTATGTATGGTAATGTAAACCGCAAGAAGTATCCGGATGGAGGCTATTATAAGGATTATTTCTATTATGCCTGCAAACACAGGAAGCTTGTGGACGGACACCGCTGTACTTATAAAAGACAGTGGAATGAGGAAAGGATCAATGCGGCAGTTGAGGAAATTATCCGCAAATTTGTGAAGAATCCAAAGTTTGAGCAGGAAATCCGTAAGCAGATAGGAAGCAGCATTGATACTTCGGAGCTTGATAGGGAATATGATGGTTTAAAAGACAGACTAAGCCAGACAACCGGAGCGAAAAATAGGCTTGCTGACCAGATGGATCATTTATCTGTATCCGATAAGAATTATGACAAAAAATATAATGACATGCAGGAACGTTTGGACAAGCTATATGATGAAATCACTGATATTGAGGATGCCATGGAAGAAGTCGAAACAAGACTATATAATATCAGGCAGGACAAAATCTCAGAAGATAATGTTTACCAGTTCCTTTTATTCTTTGATAAGCTGTATGATAAATTTACAGATCTGGAAAAGAAAACATTTTTGAAGAGCTTCCTGTCTGATGTGTTTATCTATGAGGAAGAGCAAAAGGATGGCAGGATATTAAGAGGTCTCCGGTTTAAATTTCCGATATATATGAATGGCAGAAATGTGCTTGGTGTGGATTGGAACAACGAAAGTACAGATGAAGAGGTACTATCTTATATAGAAGATAGATAAGCGGTATGCTATTATAAGAAGAAACAAGTGAAAAGGAGTCAGGATGAGTAGTTATACAAAAGAAGATATTTTTCAAATTATAGAAGAAGAGGATGTAGAATTTATTCGGCTTCAGTTTACCGATATTTTCGGACATCTGAAAAATGTTGCGATTACAAGAAGTCAGTTAGATAAAGCACTGCGCAATGACTGTATGTTTGACGGATCCTCTATAGAAGGGTTTGTGCGAGTAGAAGAATCGGATATGTATTTATATCCCGATTTGGATACTTTTGCGATTCTGCCATGGAGACCGCAACTGGGAAAGACAGCTCGTATTATTTGTGATATTTATACTGCGGACAGAAAGCCGTTTGAAGGGGATCCACGTTATATTCTTCGAAAAGAAATTGAGCATGCCAAATCGATGGGATATGATTTTTTGGTGGGTTCGGAGTGTGAATTCTTTCTTTTTCATACGGATGACAACGGCTTTCCTACGACAACAAGCCATGATACAGGTGGATATTTTGATCTCGGACCGAATGATCTCGGAGAAAATGTGCGCCGGGACATGGTGTTGATTCTGGAAGATATGGATTTTGAGATAGAAGCATCCCATCATGAAGCGGCACCGGCACAGCATGAAATCGATTTTAAATATTCCGAGGCATTGCAGGCGGCAGATGATATTATGACATTTAAGCTGGTGGTAAAAACGATTGCAAAGCGAAGCGGTCTGTACGCAACATTTATGCCGAAGCCAAAGGCGGGCATGGCGGGGTCCGGAATGCATATCAATATGTCACTGGCAAAAGACGGAAAAAATATCTTTGAAGACACATCGGATCCTAGAGGGTTGAGCAAAGAGGCTTACTATTTTCTGGGGGGTATTCTAAAGCATATTTATCCTATGGCGGTTGTAACCAATCCTCTTGTAAATTCTTATAAGCGTCTTCAGGCAGGATATGAGGCACCGAACTATATTGCATGGTCTGCAAAAAACAGAAGTCCTTTGATTCGCATTCCGTCTGCAAAGGGAAAGAGCACCCGTATGGAACTGAGAAATCCGGATCCGGCAGCCAATCCGTATCTTACGTTGGCACTGTGTCTGGCAGCCGGATTAGACGGAATAGAAAATAAGATAGAGCCGCCGAAAGAGAGCACCTTTAATCTGTTTGATGCGGCGCCGGAAATGATGAAGGAACATGGAATTCATGCTTTGCCGAACAATCTGATGGAGGCAATTAAGGGATTTGAAGCAGACGAGTTTGTGCAATCTGTTTTAGGAAAACACATCAGCAGGACGTACATTAAGGCAAAGAAGAATGAATGGGATTCCTATTGTCAGCAAATAAGTAAATGGGAGATTTCAGAGTATTTGGGAAAATATTAGATGAATATTATTTTAGCGTTTCCCAAAATTGAAACGGGAAGGAAGATCAAGAGCATTCTTGCCAGGAACGGTTTTTTGGTTACCAGCATATTGACGACGGGGACGCAGGTTTTGGCGGAAGCACATACGCTGCAGTACGGCATTGTGATTACCTCCTATCGTTTGAAAGATATGCTCTATAATGAAATACAAATGGACTTACCGCCGGCTATGAAGATGATTACATTGGCAAATCCGATGCAGTGGGAGGAAAATCCGAATTCACAGGTTGTATGTATTCCTTTGCCGCTCAAGGTGTATGATCTGCTTAATACGGTGGAGATGGTGGCACTTTCCGCAGAGCAGATTCGAAAGAGAGAAAAGAAAAAGCCGAGAAAGAGAACAAAAGAGGAAGAATTGGTTCTTGTGAGGGCAAAGGGAGTGTTAATGGAACGAAATCAAATGACGGAGGATGAGGCACACCACTATCTGCAGAAGATGAGCATGGACAGTGGAAATACTTTAAAAGAGACAGCATACATGATTTTGAACTTGTTAGATGGAAAGTAGTCTGCTATAATATTTCAAAAATTTAGAATACTAAGATAAGTATTGAGAGAAGGAGAATAGAAAGTTATGTTTCAAGTAAATGATAATTACCAGAAATTACCGGGCAGCTATTTGTTTAGCACGATTGCAAAAAAAGTAGCAGCATATCAGGAAGCACATCCGGATAAGGAACTGATTCGTTTGGGAATCGGAGATGTTACTCAGCCATTGGCACCTGCAATTGTCGAGGCGTTGCACAAGGCGGTAGATGAGATGGCTAATGCCGATACTTTCAGAGGATATGCACCGGATCTCGGATATGATTTTTTACGCAAAGCAATTACGGAAAATGATTATAAGAACCGGAATTGCGAAGTATATGAGGATGAAATTTTTGTATCGGACGGTGCAAAAAGTGATTCCGGCAATATTCAGGAGCTTTTTTCGGCAGATGCAAAAATTGCGGTTTGCGATCCGGTATACCCTGTATATGTAGATTCCAATGCAATGTCCGGCAGATGCGGAACTTACAACATGGATCTGGAAAAGTGGGATAATGTTATTTATATGCCTACCGTTAAAGAAAATAATTTTGTACCGGATTTTCCGGAAGAGGCACCGGATCTGATCTATCTGTGCAATCCGAATAATCCGACAGGAACCACTCTGACAAAGACACAGTTGCAGGGGTGGGTGGACTATGCAAATAAAATAGGTGCCGTAATTCTATACGATGCGGCTTACGAAGCTTATATTTCAGAGGAGGATGTACCTCATTCCATCTATGAATGTGCCAATGCAAGAACATGTGCAATTGAAATTCGCAGTTTCTCCAAGAATGCCGGATTTACCGGTGTGCGCCTCGGATTTACTGTAGTACCGAAGGATTTAAAATGTGGAGAAGTAAGCTTGCATTCTATGTGGGCAAGACGCCATGGAACAAAGTTCAACGGTGCACCATATATGATCCAGAGAGCCGGAGAGGCGGTTTATTCTCCGGAAGGGAAAGCACAGCTGAAAGAGCAGGTTGCATACTATATGAGAAATGCACAGGCAATTAAAAAGGGAATGGAAGAAGCAGGTTTTGAGGTATTTGGAGGTGTAAATGCACCTTATATCTGGCTGAAAACTCCGGAAGGAATGAAATCCTGGGACTTTTTTGACTATCTGTTGGAAGAGGCAAATGTTGTCGGAACTCCGGGAGTTGGTTTTGGACCGAACGGCGAGGGCTATTTCAGACTGACTGCATTTGGAACTTATGAAAATACGCTGGCGGCATTGGAGCGTATTAAGAAGCTGAAAAAATAATAATATTTATATCGAAAAAAAGAGGCTGTGAAAAAACTTACGTTTTTTTCACAGCCCCTTTTTATTTATTAAGAATTTCTTATTTATCTTTACGAAACTAAAATATCATGTAGTATATTAGACTGTCTCTTATACACATCTCCGAGCCCACGAGA
>CAMYAO010000004.1 GCA_947253885.1 uncultured Clostridium sp. | reverse complement strand
AGACTATATCTCTATGGAACCTCATGAAGCGTACTCAACAGGCTAAAGCCCATATCAAAAAAGCACATATATCAAATACATGCGCTTTAATTAATCTGCCTGATTCTATTTAATAAAAACTTTTTCTTTGAGACTTTATTGCGATGTGACTTTTTTTCAGACTTTCTTCGTTTCATCTGTAATGATTCATATCTTAGCCAGACACCTCTGCAAAGAACATTTTCCAATATTCTGTAATGCGATACCTGCGGCAGATTCCGAAATGCCTTGATACACTCCTCTATCATCGCTGTTAAATACAAACGACTGAGCGTCTCATAATCCTGACGGGAGTCTGTTGCCATTTCTACAAATGGATTATAATTATTGCTTTTCATATCTTTGTCCAAATCCTCATATGCATCCATCAGATACATGAATTTTCCGAGGTAATAACCGATATCATACAATATAGATGCATAACTCTCGCCTTTCCAGACAAAGATTTCTGCATATAACTCTCCGGTGGCCGCTGCCATCAAATCTATATTTTTTTCATTTGTTTTCTCAAAAAGTTCTTTTTTCTTTTCATATTTTTCCAAAGCTTTTGCCTGTCTCGGATACCTTTGCTGAGCTTCTCTGAAATCTCGTTCCATCATATGACACAAAACTTTGGAAGGATAAGATTTATCATCTTTCCAATCATCCACCTGACTGAAATAATAAGTCATAAGCATCATGGAACTGACATAACCGGACGCCTCGTTGATATAAGCAAGACGCTTTTTCCCGGGCCGGAATCCGCAATAGAATCGTACATAACGATTCGGCAGTTCATATAACCCTGAAAGAAATATTTGCAAAAAAGTCATATCATTTTTTAATATCATCTGACCCTTTGCACCATATTTATCCTTTAGACACTTGCACAATCCACATCGATAAGCATGATAGGTTTTTATATCTAATTTATCTAAATCTTTTATATCAATCTTTATATACTGAAACATAAATAACCCTTTGCCCGGAACATAAATATACGACTACTTTTAATGTACCTTTCCCCAAATAGGATGTCAACGAACCTATTTTCTTTTAATAAACTTTTAATAATCTATCAAAGAAGAGATTAAGCAAGACGATAAGCCGGGTTATGTCGTTGAATGATCATCTATCTAGGATAACTGTTACCGGTTATCTCAAGCGACCTACCTGAAACTGGCGGGCCACGTACATTTCGTTTCGGTCTTGCTTCGGATGGGGTTTACATATGCCCCGAATGTTACCATTCGGGCGGTAGTCTCTTACACTGCCCTTCCAACCTTACAGCTCATCACTGCGGTATATTTCTGTTGCACTATCCTTGGAGTCACCTCCACCGGACGTTATCCGGCATCCTGCCCTGTGAAGCCCGGACTTTCCTCATCTGCATCCTTTCGGATCCTGCAGCTGCGATCATCTGTCTTACTTAATCAACTTTTCTATTTTAGCACATCTATTCTGTTTTTTCTAAATATTTTTCAGCCTTTTCAATATAAAGAAGTTTTTGATATAATTCTTCTTCTCTTTGTAATCTTTGTTCTTTGTTATTACTGTCTCGTAACGCATTTTTTATATGATGGAGCTTTTTTTTCTCTTGAACCAGCCATTTCCTCAAAAGAGGATGTTGCTCTTCCGACAGACCTACTCCTATATATGCATGAAAAGCATCTATTTCTCCGGTTATTCCCGTATAAATCGCTTTCATAGGAAAATAGACCTTTCCGTCTTCATAAAGCAATGTTTCTTTTATAATACGATAACCGGTGTGATACAAAAATGTTCGTACTTTCGGAAGATCGGACTGCGGTTGGAGAATCAGCTCTTTCGGATAAAAACTCCTGGCAAATGCCTCCTTAAGAATCTGTATCACCAACATTCCTCCCATGCCGGCAATTACCACGCTCTCTGCCTCATCAGGTAAAAGTTCACATAATCCATCACTCAGTCTGGTTTCGATCTTGTCCTGCAAGTGGAATCTTTCAATGTGTTCTCTTGCCCTTTGTAAAGGTCCTTCTTTGATATCCATAGCAATCGCGGATGGAATTTTCCCTGTCTGAAGCAGATAAATCGGAAGATATGCATGATCGGTTCCGACATCTGCCAGACGATTACCTGAACTTACCAGTTCGGCATTGCACATCATACGTTCAGACAGCTGGATCGGCTTAATCAAGATAATCCTTTAATTTACGACTTCTGCTCGGATGACGCAGTTTTCGCAAGGCTTTTGCTTCAATCTGACGTATACGCTCTCTGGTAACTTCAAACTCTTTGCCAACTTCTTCCAAAGTGCGTGCTCTCCCATCATCTAAACCGAAACGCAACCGCAGTACCTTTTGTTCACGATCTGTTAAAGTACCCAGCACCTCTACCAGTTGTTCCTTTAACAAAGTAAATGCCGCAGCATCTGCAGGTACCGGCACATTGTTATCTTCGATAAAATCTCCTAAATGAGAATCTTCTTCTTCTCCGATCGGAGTTTCCAAAGAAACAGGTTCCTGTGAAATCTTTAATATTTCCCGTACTCGTTCAACCGGAAGATCCATCTCTTTTGCAATTTCTTCCGGCAACGGTTCACGACCTAATTCCTGTAATAACTGACGGGATACCCTCGTTAACTTATTGATTGTTTCAACCATATGAACCGGAATACGAATTGTTCTTGCCTGATCTGCAATCGCTCTTGTGATAGCCTGACGAATCCACCATGTTGCATAAGTACTGAATTTATAACCTTTGGTGTAATCAAATTTTTCCACTGCCTTGATCAAACCAAGATTTCCTTCCTGAATCAGATCCAAGAACAGCATCCCTCGACCGACATAACGTTTTGCAATGCTGACCACCAATCTCAGATTTGCTTCTGCCAGACGTTTTTTTGCAACTTCATCTCCCGCCTCCATACGCTTTGCAAGTGCAATTTCCTCTTCGGCATTTAAAAGAGGGACTTTTCCAATCTCCTTCAGATACATTCGTACCGGATCCTCGATACTGACTCCGTCCGGAATCGAAAGGTCAATTTTTTCTACTTCTTCCGGTTCCTCATCATCATCTTCTTTTTCCAAAACATCATCATCGGAATCCGACATTTTCAAAACATCCACATTACTGCGCTCTAAATATTCCAAGATATGATCAATCTGAACCAGGCTCAAATCCATATCGATAAAAAAATCATTAATTTCCTGTATTTCCAAAACATTTTTCTTGCTTTTTGCAAGTGCAAGCAATTCTACAATTTTTTTGCGAAACACATCGGTATCCGGCAAAGATTCCTCTTTTTCCACAGCACCTTTTGCTGTTGTATTTACCTTTTTTCCCTCTGATGCTTCAACTGTTTTTTTCTTATTTGTCATGTAATTCTCCTTGTCTATTCCGATTTTGGAAATGAAAAATATAGGTTCTGTAATTCCTCTAATTTTTTCTTGCTCTCGATAATCATCTTTAACGTTCCGATATCGGTCGATTCCAAATGTCTGCTTTTATATTGAAATGCATGCTGCTTAATTTTAATAATCGTCTCCTTTAGTGCACGATCCATTTTCTCTTTTGAATCTACCGCCTGCAAATTAGTGTTGAAGATAAGTCCAGCCTCTTTTTGCTGCTCCTCATCTTCAAACAGATTTACGATTCTTGCCGGATTAATTTCTCCATTTTCTATCTGTTCAAAAAGCTTCTCTGCAACAGTCTGATAGAGTGTGTCTGTAAAATCCAAAACCTGTATATATGGCTTTATGACAGAATACAATTCCGGACATTGTACAATCCATGAAAGCAGCAGACGTTGGGCTAACTTGATACCATCCGGTTTTTCCCTCTTCTGTATTCCGGATCGAAGCGGTACTCTTTCCTGTACCAATCCCCCTTTTGCTGATTCTGATCGAACCAGCTTCTTTAAGCTTTCTCTTTGTACCATATAGAGGTCGGATATACTCTGTATATAATTATCTCTCTCTAATTCTGAATCCAGAATCACAATCTTTTTTGCTACAGCTTTAAAAAATTGTGTTTTACTTTCCGGATCCTCCATCTGATAATCACGTTGAAGCATTCGAATCTCATACAAAAAACTGTTTTCCGCATTTTGTATCCGTTTCCCATATTCTTCTGCTCCCTCAGCTTTTATCAATTCATCCGGATCTTTATAGGGTGATAAGTTTATAACCTTTGCAATCAATCCGACAGATTTTAAAATCGGAATTGCTTTTAAAGCTGCTGAAATGCCTGCTCCGTCAGAATCAAATGTCAGATATACTTCCTTTGTATAGCGCTTTAAAAGGGTTGCATGGAGGGAGGTGAAAGCAGTTCCCAATGCTGCAACCGCATTTTGAAACCCCGACTGATGTAATGAAATCACATCCATATATCCTTCGCAGAGCAGGATATACGGTTTTCGGCTGGTTCTGGCATAATTTAATCCGAACAGATTTTTTCTCTTTTCAAATACCGGATTTTCAGGAGAATTCAGGTATTTGGGATTCCCCTCTCCCATCACTCTTCCGCCAAATCCGATCACATGATTGTTGATGTCCATAATCGGGAACATTGCTCTGTTCCAAAACGGACTGGTCACACCCGATCTTTCATGGAAATGAAACAATCCGCTTTCCTTTAACAGTTCGTCTTCATATCCTTTGTTTTTTAAAAATCGATACAGATAACTACTGTTATTCGGTGCATATCCCAAGCCGAAGCGTTTAATAGTCTCATCCGTCAACTGTCTGCTGTAAAAATAGTCCAAAGCCTTTTTTCCGATCGGTAAACGTAATTGGTGTGCATAATAGATAGCGGTTTCTTTATATATTTCCAATATCCGTTCTTTTTTGTGAAAAACCTTTTTTTGTTCCGACGACAGTTCCTGCTTCGGAAGTTCAATTCCTGCTCTATTTGCTAAAAACTGCAGTGCTTCTGAAAATGTAAAATTTTCATATGTCATAACAAATGTGATAACAGAACCCGAGGCATGACAACCGAAACAATGATAGAGCTGGGCAGAAGGGGAAACTGAAAAAGAAGGTGTTTTTTCATTATGAAACGGACACAACCCCATATAGGAATTTCCTTTTTTTGTTAATTTTAAATAAGAAGAGATTACTTCTACAATATCGTTCTCTGAACGAACTTTCTCTACAATTTCTTCCGGATAAAACGGCATATTCCCTCCTAACTCATCCATGCCTGAGGAATAAAATATTCTGTAAAAGTTGCAATTGCATATTGATCGGTCATTCCCGCGATATAATCGCATACTACACGGTCAATATGTTCTCCATTCTCCAACATTCTGATCTGCAAAGCAGGCAATAATTCCGGATGTTTTTTGTAATGTTCAAATAATCCCTCTAACAATATAGTCGCCTTACTCTCTTCACTTTTTGCTCGGGGATTTGTGTATAGATTCCGGAACATGAAGGTTCGCAATCCCTGCATAGCCTGTACCACTTTTTCTGACATCTGAATCCTGTCGGTCTGTTCACTCGTTGTGATAATATCATGAATTAAAGTATTTAAGCGTTCCCTCGGATTTTCTCCAAGTATCATACGGAATTCATTCGGAATATCACTTTCAGACAAGATTCTCGCACGGATCGCATCATCCATATCATGATATATGTATGCAATTTTATCGGAAAGTCTTACAATCTTTCCCTCCGGTGTAGAAGGATGTCCCGACATTTGATGGTTTAGGATACCGTCTCGAACTTCCCATGTCAGGTTCAGACCGGCTCCGTTTTTCTCCAAAATTTCGACAATACGGATACTTTGTTCGTGATGATGGAAGCCGCTTGCACAAAGACGATTTAAAACAATCTCTCCCGCATGCCCGAACGGAGTGTGTCCCAGATCATGTCCCAAAGCAATTGCTTCCGCTAAATCTTCATTCAAAAGCAGCGCTTTTGCTATGGTTCTTGCATTCTGCGCCACCTCAAGTGTATGAGTTAAACGCGTTCGGTAATGATCTCCCTTCGGTGCCAAAAAGACCTGAGTCTTATGCTTCAGTCTGCGAAAAGATTTACAATGAAGAATGCGATCCCTGTCACGCTGAAACACCGGTCGAATATCACAAGGAGATTCTTCTCTGTCTCTTCCCTTTGAATGTATACTCAAGGTTGCATATTTACTGAGATTTTTTCGCTCCATTTCTTCTAATCGTTCTCTTACATTCATAAAGACTCCTTTCCAAAATAAGATGCCTATTTAATATATTACACACCTTTTTACAAATCCCTTTATTTATTTAAAAGTTTTTGTATCTTTTGAAAACTATACCAATCCATCTGATAAGAATAAACGTTACAATCGGGCAGTCGAAATCCCGGAGTTCCTCTGTTTGTACACCTCAGATTAAGAAATCCCGATTCTCCGTAATCTATCAGCCACAGATGTCGCTCTTTTTCATTTATAATGATATTTTCCGGCTTTATATCTGCATGAATCACCTTTCTACTGTGAAGATATTGAACAGTCCGCTCCAGTTCCTTTAAAATCCATTCTTTCGAACCTTCATTTGTCCTTCTGATCCACTGAGCCAAAGAACAGCCGATGCAAAACTGCTCCAACAAATAGGTGTTCTTCCATTTAATAATTCCATGTATCTGTGGAATATTCGGATGTAACAAACGTGACAGCATAAATGCCTCTCGATAATCCCTATCAATCTTTTTGGCATATAGAATTGTCCGGTCGGATGTTACTATCAAATTAGAATCCATGAAAAAATACTGCATATACACTATTTGGGGATAAGATGATGAAATCCTATCAAATTTCATCAAATTAATCAAGCATACCGTTGAACAATTCCATCAATTCTTCTCTTGTCAAACTCGCTTCCTTCAATAAATCTTTTCGGCATAACAAAGTCCGTTCTATTGCTTTTTTTCTTCTCCATTTTTCCACTTCTCTGTGATCTCCGGTTAAAAGTGCTCTCGGAACTGCCTTTCCTCTCCATTCTGACGGGCGGGAATATTGCGGATATTCCAACAATCCACCCTCCAATGATTCTTCTTCTTTTGAATCTTCATTTGATAATACTCCCGGTACCATCCTGGAAATTGCATCCATCATGATCATTGCAGGAAGTTCCCCGCCTGTCAGCACATAGTCCCCAGCAGAAATCTCATCTGTGACAATTTCTTCTATTACTCTTTCATCCACTCCCTCATAATGCCCGCATAAAAATACCAGTTCCTCTTCTTTTGCAAACTCTTTTGCCAATCCCTGATGAAACACCTTTCCTCTCGGTGTTAAATAGATGACTCTGGGATGAGAGCTGTTTTTTGTAATAGACCGAAAGCAGTCATATATCGGCTGTGCCTGCATCACCATTCCCGCTCCGCCACCATAAGGATAATCATCTACCTTGCAATGCTTACTTGCGGTATAATCCCGAATATTGGCAATATGAAGCTGAATCTGCCCTTTCTCAATCGCCCGTCCGATAATACTGGTCTGCATTACAGCTTCTATCATCTCCGGAAACAACGTCATGATCTGAAATTTCATCCTATATCACGCAATCCGGGCAACAGAAACACCGTCATAATTCTGTTTTCCATATCCACTTCTTTAATACACTGCTTAATTGCCGGAACCAACAGTTCTATTCCGTCTTTTTCTATCACATAAACATCATTTGCACCTGTCCGAATCACATCTTTTAAAACTCCGAGATCTTCCTGTTCTGTCGAAAAAACCTGTATTCCGATCAGATCTGCAATAAAGTATTCATCTTTTTGAAGCTTAACTGCATGTTCTCTTGAAACATAAAGTCCTTTATTACGAAATTTCTGAACCTGATTGATGTTATTAAACTCTTCAAATCGGAGAACTACCATATTTTTTACAAATTTTACCTGTGTAATATGTAATTCCATATAATCTGTCTCCGGTTCCAGAATTACAGTTTTTAATTTTTTAAAACGCTTTATATCGTCCGTAGTCGGATATACTTTCACTTCCCCTGCAATCCCGTGTGTATTTGCTATTACGCCTACCTGTAAATATTGTTCCATATAGCTCCTTTACAAAAGTTTAGAAAAAGGGACATGGCGACCCATATCCCTTTTTCTCTATGCAACTAATCTGCAATTTCTACAACAACCTTTCGATCATCCTTTGTTGCAGCTGCTTTGACAACAGCACGGATCGCTTTTGCAATTCGTCCCTGCTTTCCTATCACTTTACCCATATCAGATGGAGCAACGCGCAGCTCATATACTGTAGTACGGTCATTTTGAGTCTCGGTAACAGTAACTTCATCCGGATTGTCTACCAGTGATCTCGCAATTACTTCAATTAAAGATTTCATCACAATTCACCTATTCTGGATCTTATTTTTCGATTCCAGCCTCTTTTAATAGCTTTTCAACAGTTGCGGTTGGCTGTGCACCATTTCCTAACCATTTCTTTGCTGCTTCTTCGTTTACACGAACTTCTGACGGTTCTACTGTCGGGTTATAGTATCCGATTTCTTCGATAAATTTACCGTCTCTGGGACTTCTGGAATCTGCTACTACGATTCTATAGAAAGGTGCTTTTTTCTTACCCATTCTTCTTAATCTGATTTTTACTGCCATTGTTTGTTCCTCCTTAAATATATATGGTTAAAACGGAAGTTTAAATCCTCCGAATTTACCGCCTTTTTTACCTTTACCCATCAAACCGGGCATTGTTTTCATCATTTTTCTTGCCTGTTCAAACTGCTTTACCAGACGATTTACCTCTGCTACGTCCACACCGGCACCTTGTGCAATCCGATGTTTTCTGCTCGGATTCATCAAGTTCGGATCTCCCCGTTCTGCCGGAGTCATGGAATAGATGATTGCCTCTATTCGAGCCATTTTTTTCTCATCCATAGCATCTTCAATCTGCTTCATTTGACTTCCACCCATACCGGGCATCATGGAAAGGATCGAGCTTAATCCTCCCAACTTTTTCATCTGACTCATGGATTCCAGATAATCATTAAAGGAAAACTCCGCTTTTCGAAAACGCTTTTCCATCTCCGCCGCTTTTTCCTGATCAATCGTCTGCTCCGCCTTTTCAATCAGGGTAAGTACATCTCCCATGCCCAAAATACGGGACGCCATACGATCCGGATAGAACTGTTCCAAATCTGAAAGTTTTTCTCCCATACCGACATAAAAAATCGGCTTTCCGGTAACGGCTCGAATAGACAATGCCGCTCCACCTCTGGTATCACCATCCAGCTTTGTTAAAATAACACCGTCGATTCCGATCTTTTCTTCAAATGTAGTTGCTACATTTACTGCATCCTGTCCTGTCATGGCATCGACTGTCAAAATAGTTTGGGCAACCTCTACCTCATTCTTAATGGCAACCAGCTCGTCCATTAAGGCTTCATCAATATGAAGACGACCGGCAGTATCCAGAATTACCAGACGATTGTCCTGCTTCATGGCATGCTCAATCGCCGCCTTTGCAATATCTACGGGACTGTTCTTGTCTCCCATAGAAAAAACTTCTATTCCTTGCTTTTCTCCATTGATCTGAAGCTGTTTAATAGCTGCCGGACGATAGATATCGCAAGCCACCAGCAATGGGTTCTTCCCTTTTTCTTTGTATTTTCCTGCAAGCTTTGCTGCAGTCGTTGTCTTTCCGGCACCCTGAAGGCCGACCATCATCAAAACAGTAATAGATTTTCCGGGTAGAAATACAATCTCAGTCGTCTCGGATCCCATCATCTTAACCATCTCTTCATTTACGATCTTGATGACCATCTGTCCCGGATTTAATCCGTTCATTACATCAGAACCGGTTGCTCTCTCCTGTACCGCTTTTATAAATTGTTTTACAACCTTAAAATTAACATCTGCTTCCAATAAAGCCATTTTTACTTCTTTTAATGCAGACTTTACGTCCGCTTCTGTTAAACGACCTTTACTTCGCAGATTTTTAAATACATTTTGAAGTTTTTCTGACAAGCTATCAAATGCCATATCCAACTCCTTTACTATAATTCATCTAATAAAGTCTCTGCCATCTTGGAAATCCGAACCAGATCTGCTTTATAATCTCCTGACAGACATTTTGACAATTCCAAAATCTTCAGAACCGCCTCTCTGGTTTTCAGAAAACGCTCTACCAACTGCAGCTTTTCTTCATATTCTGCAAGAATCCTATCACATCGCTTAATTGTGTCGTGCACACCCTGCCTGCTGATTCCGAACTCTGATGCAATTTCACTTAAAGATAAATCATTTAATACGAAATCTTCATAGATTTCCTGTTGATGTTTTGTCAGCAGTTCTCCGTAAAAATCATACAGAAAAACCTGACGTCCAATCTTTTCCATCTAATCACCTATGAAAGAATACCACAAAATCAAAAAAGATGTCAAGTGTTTTTTCTTGACACCTTTTGGCTCCTTAAAATAACCCTTAACAAAAGACAATTGATGTATAACCTGATGCTGAAAAATACTCTGTTTAAATCACCTTCATACCCGGCTGCTTTCTTCATATAATATGAAAGCACGCCGGCTTATGGCAACTATAATGATTCTTATATAATCGCAGCTATCGTTTTAACCTCATAGCCCCTTGCATTCAGCGAACCTATAATCTCCCGCTTATGTTCCGTTCCATAAGCTTCCATAGTAATCCGGATTTCAACCGCTGCATTTCTATTAGTAGAAACAAACTGATTGTGATCGATCTTAATTACATTTCCCTTTGCTCCTGCAATCGTTTCCGCAACTTTAGTAAGCTCTCCCGGTTTATCCGGAAGCAGCAATGAAATCGAAAAGATTCGGTCTCTAAAAATCAGTCCCTGCTGCACAACTGAGGACATCGTAATAACATCCATATTTCCTCCGCTTAAAACACAGGCAATCCTTTTATCTTTTACATTTAAATGCTTCAAAGCGGCTACCGTCAGTAAGCCCGAATTTTCCACAATCATCTTGTGATTTTCCACCATATCCAGGAAGGCGGCAATCAACTCATCATCCTCAACAGTAATAATCTGATCAATATTCTTCTGCAAATATGGAAAAATATTGGTACCCGGCGTTTTTACCGCTGTACCGTCCGCGATAGTATTTACAGTCGGAAGTGTGGTTACCTCTCCTCTTTGCAAAGAAACCTGTGCACAGTTTGCACCTGCAGGTTCCACCCCGATTACTTTAATATTCGGATTCAGCAACTTTGCCAAAGTTGATACGCCGGCAGCCAGTCCGCCACCTCCAATCGGAACCAGAATATATTCCACCAAAGGCAGTTCCTGGAAAATCTCCATGGCAACACTCCCCTGACCGACCGCCACATCCAGGTCATCAAACGGATGAATAAAAGTATATCCTTCTTTTTCGGCCAAATCCAATGCATATTCACATGCTTCGTCGTAAACATCTCCGTACAAAATCACTTCAGCACCATAAGACTTGGTACGATTCACTTTAATCAGAGGTGTTGTAGTAGGCATCACAATCACAGATTTAACACCAAATTTCTTTGCCGCATATGCAACGCCTTGTGCATGATTTCCGGCACTTGCTGTAATCAAGCCTTTTTCTCTTGCTTCCGGTGACATGGTGGAGATTTTATAATATGACCCCCTTACCTTATATGCTCCGGTTCTTTGAAGATTTTCCGGTTTTAAATATACATGATTTCCGGTTGCATCCGACCAAAAATCACTATATACCATTTTGGTCTCTATGGTTGCCTCTTTTACGATTTTACTTGCCTGTTCAAACTTATCTAACGTCACTCTAATATCTCCTATTCCTGCACATGAAACAGTGCATCTACAAACTGATCTGAATCAAATTTTTCTAAATCCTCTATTGTCTCTCCTACCCCAATGTATTTTACGGGAATTCCCAATTCAGATTGAATTGCCACCGCAATTCCACCCTTTGCCGTTCCGTCCATCTTTGTCAGAACAATTCCGGTAATATCGGCTACGTCATTAAACTGTTTTGCCTGTGCCAAGGCGTTTTGACCGGTCGTAGCATCTAATACCACCAGCGTTTCCCTATAAGCCTGAGGATATTCTCTTTCTAAAATACGGTTAATTTTAGAAAGTTCCTCCATTAAATTTTTCTTATTATGTAAACGTCCCGCAGTATCACAGAGTAAAATATCTGTATTCCGTGATTTTGCAGCCTGAACCGCATCGTACACTACTGAGCCAGGATCGGACCCTTCCTGTCCGGCAACAATTTCAACACCTGCCCGATGAGACCATTCCGTAAGTTGTTCTCCGGCAGCCGCCCGAAAGGTATCCGCTGCAGCCATCAAAACTTTTTTATTCTGATGTTTGAATTTTCCTGCAAGTTTTCCTATCGTAGTTGTTTTCCCGACACCATTTACTCCGATCACTAAAACTACCGATTTTTCATTTTCAAAACGATAGGCGGTTTCACCTACATTCATTTCCTCTTTAATCGTATCGATCAGTAATTGTTTGCAATCGGAAGGGTCTTTAATATGTTGCTGCTTTACCTGTTCCTGTAAACGTTCTATGATTCTGGTGGTTGCGTGGATTCCGATATCTCCCATTACCAGAATTTCTTCTAATTCCTCATAAAAATCTTCATCAATATGAGAAAAGCCGGAAAACACAGAGTCAAATCCGTTTACAATATTATCCCTTGTCTTACTCAGACCTCGTACCAATCGTTTAAAAAAACTGATTTTTCCTGGTTGTTCCGATTCCGTATTCTCAGCATTTGACTCTTCCGATTCTGTAGCTTCAGTATCCGGCTTTGATATCTCGGGTTCAATTTGATCTGAAACAGGATCTTCTTTCGGTATTTCCACTTCCTCCTGTTCTCTTAAACTATCTTCAACCGGAAGTCTCTCTTCCTCTTCCTTCAAATTCTCTTTTATGGAATCTGCAGATTCTTCCGCAATCTCCTGTTTTTCTTTTCTTCTCCAAAAAAATCCCATTTTATCACC
Source organism: uncultured Clostridium sp. (assembly GCA_947253885.1). GTDB lineage: Bacteria > Bacillota > Clostridia > Lachnospirales > Lachnospiraceae > SY8519. The sequence goes on along the minus strand of CAMYAO010000004.1, from coordinate 121,225 downwards.
TATCCAACTCGTTTTCTATTAAATTCACAGACACCAGTGTAGAAACACCTTTTTCCTGCATTGTAATGCCGTACAGCCGATCGGCTGCATTCATTGTACCACGTCGATGAGTAATTACAATAAACTGTGTATTTTTTGTTAACTGATGCAAATATTTTGCATATCGATCTACATTAGAATCGTCCAATGCCGCCTCAATCTCATCTAATAAACAAAATGGGGACGGTTTCAGATTCTGGATTGCAAACAACAGTGCAATAGCTGTCAGGGCTTTTTCCCCTCCCGAAAGCTGCATCATGTTCTGAAGCTTTTTACCGGGTGGATGTGCTGAGATGGAAACTCCCGCCTCCAATACATCTTCCTGTGAATCCAATTCCAAAGTACCTTTTCCTCCACCGAATAATTCTTTAAAAGCTTTATCAAATTCTCTTTGAATATCTGAAAAGCGTTCAGAAAACTGTTTTCTCATTCCGGAATCCAACTCTGAAATAATATCCTCCAGAGTTTTTTCCGCCTCTAACAGATCTTTTCTCTGTGCGTCCATAAAATGGTATCGTTCCGATACCTCTTTATATTCTTCAATTGCATTTACATTTACATTCCCGAGACTGCGAATTTCATTTTGCAACAGTTTAATCTTCTGTTTCAGCTCCGGATCCCGATTCTGTTCTCCGTTTAACAGTTCTTTTACCTGACGGAATGTCAGTTCATACTCCTGCCACATATGCTCATTTCTGTTTTGCAGCAACTGATTCGCTTTCTCTATCTGACTATCAAGTCGATACAGTTCTTTTTCTATTACAGTAATTTCCTTTGTAGTTTCTTCCCGTCTTGTAATAATCGTCTGATACTCTCTTTGTTTCTGCTCTTTTTCCTTTTGTATATTCGCAAGAGAACCTGTAAAAGAAATCGATGCTTCTTCCATTTTTGATATATTGGACACTAATCTGGAAATTTCCTTTTGTTTTCTTTCTATTTCCGTCTTACTGTTCCCAAAATATGCCTGAATAGAAGAAATTTCTTTATTTGTCTCATTCAATGTATCCTGCAAGCGCCGAGTTGTTTCTCCGGAAAATAGAAGCTGCTGTTCCTTTTGAGAAATCTGCACAGAAAGCTCTGACACTTCTTCTCCGACATCCAATTCCGACCCCGACACTTTCTCCAGTTGCGCTTCCCATTCCTCTATCTGCTTTTTGATTGCAATTTCCTGCTCCAAAGCTTCCTGTAATTGCTTTTCTATCTGCAGTTTTTGCTGCTCATTTTCTCTTTGAGCCACTGTAATCTCTTTTATCTCATCATAAATTTTTGATACACGACTATCCTGCTCCTGCTTTTGAAGCTTCATATGATCCAATTGAACCTTTGCCGTATTTTGAGAAAGAGTGAGTTCCTGATGGCGAATGTTCAACTCCGACAATTCTTCCTTCAATAATTCATTTGCGGTTGAAATATCCTGCATTCGACTACGTTCCGCCTTTGCCGCTTCTCTCAACGCCGCAATCTGCTCTTCCAGACTTTCCAGTTCTCGTCCTCTGCTTAAAAGATTGCTGTTGTTCTGAAAGGCTCCGCCTGTCATAGCTCCACCTGCCTGCAAGGAGTCTCCCTCCAAAGTGACTGCCCGAAAACGATACCGGAACTTCCTCTGAATAGCAATTGCATGTTCAATTGTATCTACTACTAAAGTTCTTCCCAGCAAAGAGGCTGCCACTCCCTGATAAACAGGGTCAATACTGATCAGAGAGTCCGCCAGTCCTATTGCACCTTTTTCCTCCAACGCCTGTTCTGCAGGAACAGAGGTGGGTTTCTTTACACTGGTCAACGGCAGAAATGTGGCCCTGCCATATTTCTTTCGTTTTAAAAATCCGATCAATTCTTTTGCAGTATTTTCATTATCTGTTACGATATTCTGAATACTCCCGCCTAATGCTGTTTCGATCGCAAGCTCATATTTCTTGTCTACCTTGATAATATCTGCCACCACACCGCAAATTCCCGGATAGGACTCCTTTTGCTCCATAACCCGACGAATACTGTTTCCATATCCGTCATAGCGCTCCGCAATATTTTTCAATGATTCGTAACGGGATTTTATGCGGTGAAACTCTTCTTTTGATGCTTCAAATTTCTGTCTGGAAACATCGTATTTTTCTCTCCATTCCTCCCTTTTAGATATAACTGTTCTTCGTTTTTCTTCTAATTCATTTAATTCCGTCTGTATCCGTTCATACGACCGGAATTGATTTTGATAATTTTCATCTATTCCGGAATTATCTGTTTTTTCTGCAACAAGCTGACTATGACAACGGGACTTTTGAATTTCCGCCTGATCGTTCATGGTAAGAAAACGTTGCTTTTCCGTTTTCAGGTTTGTTTGTTCGATAGACAGATCAGTCAGATAATTCCGATGTTTTTCTATCCTTGACTGCAATTGTGCTATTTCATCTGATACTTTCGTCTGACTCTTCAACAAATCCTTTTTTTTCTGATCCAATACATAAAGCTGTTCTGCAATCTGCTTTGCTTTTGCCTCTTCCTTCTCGTACTCTTCCTTGCGATCTTTCAGACCTTCCTCCAAAACTTCCAGTCGTTTTTTATATACCTCACTGTTTTGATGAATAGATTGGATTTGCTCTTCCAACAACCGTTTTTCTCCAACAGCCTTCTCACTGTCCAGACTCAAAGTCGTCTGATTCTTTCGCAAATCTTCTATCTGTTGCTCTAAATGCTGCAGAAGTTCACCGATCTGTTCATATTGTTCGCACGCCTTGGTATAGCTGTCCTCGGTTTCCTGCTTTTGCCGACTTGCAAGTAATTGCTTTTCTTCCAAATCTTTTAATTGAACAGATACTTCTTCGGATTCTCTTATAAATAGGTGCATATCATAATTCTTTAATACTTCACGTTTTTGCAAAAAAGTCCTTGCTGTCTCAGCCTGCTTTTCTAACGGCCCCACCTGTCTCTCAAGTTCCGATAAAATATCGTTGATCCGTACCAGATTTTTCTGTTCACTCTCTAATTTTTTCTGTGCTGTTAACTTCCTTCTTTTGAACTTCACAATGCCGGCAGCCTCATCAAACAGCTCTCTTCGCTCATCCGGTTTTCCGCTCAAAATACGATCTATTTGTCCCTGCCCGATTATAGAATAACCCTCTTTTCCGATTCCTGTATCGTAAAACAGTTCCTGCACATCTTTTAACCTGCATACATGACCGTTGAGCAGATATTCACTTTCTCCGGAGCGATATACTCTCCTTGCCACCGTCACCTCTTCAAAATCCACATTTAATATGTGATCGGAATTATCAAGCGTTAATGCGACATATGCATAACTCTGAGGCTTTCTGTTTTCTGTTCCCGCAAAAATAATATCCTGCATACTGGAGCTTCTGAGCTGTTTTACCTTCTGCTCTCCCAATACCCAGCGAACCGCATCTGCAACATTACTTTTTCCGCTTCCGTTCGGTCCTACAATTCCAGTAATCCCGTTATGAAATTCAAATTTGATTTTATTGGCAAATGATTTAAAACCCTGTACCTCGATAGACTTAAGATACATGAACCCCTCCCTGCTTTAACTGAATAATAGAGTGATATGCTGCTTCCTGCTCTGCCGCCTTCTTTGTGTGTCCCTCTCCAACACCAAAAGGCTTTGTATCAATCATCGTCTGTACCCGATAATGCTTATTATGATCAGGTCCTTTCTCTCCGATCACATCATAACGGAGTTCTCCTAAATTATTTCCCTGTACTACTTCTTGCAGGATTGTCTTGCTATCATAAAAGAGCTGCATATTTTCAATATCATTCATTACAAATCGCTCTACAAACTCTTTTGCATTAGCAAAACCACCATCCAAGTATATTGCTCCGATCACTGCCTCAAAAGCATCTGAAGTAATAGAACTTCTCTTTCTTCCTCCGCTCATGTCTTCACCCTTGCCCAAAAAAAGATAAGCTCCCAAATCTATTTTTCTGGCACAAAACGCCAATGTCTGTTCACAAACAATACTTGCTCTTGTTTTTGTCAACTCTCCCTCAGGAGATTTTTCATAATTTCTATATAAAAAGTCACTGGAAACCAATTCTAAAACGGCATCCCCCAAAAACTCCAAACGCTCATTATCCGCTCCCTTTCTCATTCTTTTTTCATTTGAATACGAACTGTGTACAAGCGCCTGTCGAAGCAACCCTTCTTTTTGGAACTGATATCCTATCACAAGCTGCAATTCCTTCAGTTTTTCCACTCCTTACTCCTTTCCCATCTAAGTATAAATAAAACAGATACGCACATGAAACTGCCATGTGCGTATATACTTATTCCCGCATTGTTTTACATATCTTCGCAACGGCATCTGAAACCGTCACAATATCTTCTGCATCCTCCTGCAGAATTTCCACTCCAAATTCATCTTCTACCGCCATTAAAATCTGTGCAATATCTAAAGAATCCGCTCCCAGATCATCTACAAAAGAAGAATGCTCTGAAATTTCGGATTCCGGATATTGTAATACCTCTGAAACAATCGCTCTTATTTTCTCAAATTCCACTCCGGTCACTCCTTTGGATTAAGTTTTCTTTAATTTTGGAATTAATCTCCTGCTCTTTAAAGGTCACACACTGCAAAATCGAATTTTTCACATCCATTGCGTTTGCACTCCCATGCGTTTTTACCACCAGACCGCGCAATCCGAGCAATGGTGCCCCGCCATATTCTGAAGCATCGAATACCTTTAAGGTCTTCTTCAAGGCAGGTTTTATCAACAAGCCGCCAATTTTGCTTCGCAGACTGCTCATAATTCCCTCTTTTATCGCCGAAATCAGTGTTTTCGCAACCCCTTCATAAAGCTTTAATGCGACATTCCCCGCAAAAGCCTCACAAACAATCACATCAGCTCCTCCTGCCGGAATATCTCTCGCCTCAATGCTTCCGATAAAATGAATGGACTCACACTCTTTTAAGAGAGGAAATGTTTCCTTTACCAGATGATTTCCTTTTTCCTCCTCTGCGCCTATGTTCAAAATAGCCACTTTCGGATTCTTTACTCCTACCACATGCTCCATATAAATCGATCCCATCTGTGCAAATTGCAATAAATGGCTCGCTCTCGCATCTACATTTGCACCACAATCCAATAAGAGAGAAACACCCTTTTCTGTAGGAATCAACGGTGCGAGCGGCGGACGCTCGATCCCCTTTATCCTGCCTACCAACACCTGACCGCCTACCAGGATTGCACCTGTACTTCCTGCGGAAACCATTGCATCTGCAATTCCTTCTCGAACAAGATTCATTGCAACCACTAATGAAGAATCTTTTTTTCCTCTGATTGCCTTTACAGGAGGTTCTGCTGTCTCTATTACCTCTGTTGCAGGACGTAATTCAAGCTGATCCTCGGAATAGCTATATTTTCCCAACTCCGGTCTGATCAAAGATTCCTGTCCTACCAGGATTACTTTTATATTCTGATTGGAATTAATTGCTTCAATAGATCCCTTTACAATTTCTTCCGGGGCATTATCTCCCCCCATGGCATCTACTGCTACACATACCATTTGTTCCATACTTCACCCTCCTTTGCGGACTTTTCTATATCGCACTATACTATATATTTTTCTATAATTCAACAAAAAAAGAGTTGCCACAAAAAGTGACAACCCCTTTGGATAGATACTATTCAGCTGCGATAATCTCTTTTTTATTATATGTACCGCATTTTTTACATACTCTGTGCGGAACCATAAGTTCTCCACATTTGCTGCATTTTACTAAAGTTGGAGCAGACATTTTCCAGTTTGCTCTTCTTCTATCTCTTCTTCCTTTGGAAGATTTATTCTTTGGACAAATAGACATGCTTAAACACCTCCCATTAACGAACATTTCATGTTTATTCTAACATACTTATAACAGTATATAGAGTGCATGTATGTTTGTCAAGTATTTTTATTTTACAAGTGCTACAGTTTCTCTTGCAATCATCAATTCTTCATTTGTAGGAATTACACAAGCTTTGATTGTAGAATCCGGAGTCGAAATAATTCTCTCCTGACCTCTAAAGTTATTTTTCTCGGAATCAAGTGACAAACCTAAGTATCCTAAATATTTAATAATCTCTTCACGAATCATAGGTGCATTCTCTCCGATACCGGCTGTAAAGCAGATTGCATCTACTCCGTTCATTGCCGCTACATAAGAACCGATGAATTTTGCAACATGATATACAAATATATCAATTGCCAACTGACATAATTCATTTCCTTCCTTCGCACCGTCTTCCAAATCACGGAAATCTGAAGAAACTTTTGAAATACCCGCTACACCGGATTTTGTATTTAAGATTTCCAATACACCTTCAATACTTCTCTTTTCTTTATGACCGATAAACTCAATGATAGCAGGATCAATAGCTCCCGAACGTGTTCCCATAACAAGACCCTCTAACGGAGTAAGACCCATAGAGGTATCTACACATTTTCCATTCTGAATTGCTGTTACAGATGCACCGTTTCCTAAATGGCAAACAATAATCTTGGAATCATCCTTATCCAATCCTAAAAAGTCATTCGCTCTTTCGGATACGAACTGATGAGAAGTCCCGTGGAATCCGTATCTTCTGACTCCGTATTTCTCATAGTACTCATATGGAATACCATATAAGAATGCTTTCGGTTCCATAGTCTGATGGAAGGCAGTATCAAATACACCTACCATAGGAACGCCCGGCATAAGTTCTTCGCATGCATGAATACCGATCAGGTTTGCAGGATTGTGAAGAGGTGCAAGTTCATTACACTCCTCTACCGCCTTTAGCATCGCATCATCGATAATTGCAGAAGAAGAGAATTTCTCTCCACCATGTACCACACGATGACCTACAGCTTCAACCTCTTTCAAGGATTTAATAGCACCGGTTTCCGGATTTACCAATGCATCAAGTACTAACTGGATAGCCTCCTTATGGGATGGCATACTTGGTTTTGTAACTTCTTTTTCTAAACCTATTTTTTGATAAGTCAAAACACCATCAATACCAATACGCTCACATAATCCCTTTGCCAGAACCTCTTCTGAATCGGAATCGATCAGCTGATATTTTAATGATGAACTACCACAGTTGATTACTAATACTTTCATGGAAAATGCTCCCTTCAAAATAAGATAAATAGTTTTATACCGCTATTCCTATTATATTATATTTTATCGAGGTTTCAAGTATTCATTTCAAATCTTCCTATTTTATTTTTTTATAAAATCAAGTATGATGATAACAACATTATTTACAAGGAGTTTTTACAATGAAAGTAGCCGGAATTATTGCAGAATATAATCCATTTCATAATGGGCACCTCTATCAGATAGAACAATTAAAAAAACAAATCCGACCGGATTATATTGTTGTAATTATGAGCGGTTATTTCGTACAAAGAGGAGCTCCGGCTCTCTTGTCCCCTTACGAACGGGCACAAATGGCTCTCTCCTGCGGAGTGGATCTGGTCATCCAGCTTCCATGCATTGCAAGTATCGCAAGTGCAGAGTTCTTTGCTTTACAGGGGATCACACTTTTGGAGCGGCTTGGTTGTATCACCCACCTCTGTTTCGGCTGTGAAGCAGAGCCCGGTGATTTTTCCCTTTTAGATCAGATCGCTTCCTTATATGTAAAAGAGCCTCCTCACTATCAAACCTTTTTAAAAGGATTTCTAAATCAGGGAGATTCTTATCCGACCGCACGCCATAAGGCAACCATCCGCTGTTTTCCGGAAGAAGATTCTGCCGTTCTCCAACATATATTGGGTCATCCGAACAATATCCTCGCTGTGGAATATCTAAAAGCACTAAAAAGGCTCCATTCTTCAATTGAACCGGTTTCGATTACCCGTACAAACGACTATCACAGTACACATTTTCATAAATCCTCAGCCTCGGCTTCCGCTGTCCGATCCAATATTTTCAAACAGGAAGATACCTGGAAGTCTTATGTTCCCTTTGAAACAAAACAACACTTGGAAACTGCTCTGAAAAATAATCTGCTGTTAAGGGAAGATGATTTTTCTTTTTTGCTTCATGAAAAACTTCTGTCTTATCAAAATACAGACACTGATCTTAGCAGAAGACTTATTAATAAGAAAGAACAATTTTTAACTTGGACGCAGTTTGTACACCTTGTCAAAACAAAAAACCAAACATATACGGGTATCAGCAGGCTGCTTACAAAGATTCTTTTAAATGCTCCCGATCAACAGACTGCCTTTTATGCACTTGTACTGGGATTTCGAAAATCTGCATCCAATCTACTGGCTCTTATCAAACAAACCTCCTCCATCCCTCTTATCTGTAAACTGTCCCGAGCGGATAAGTTGCTATCCTGTGAACAGATGCAACTGTTTTCTTTTGATCTTTATGCTGCTGAAATCTACCGTATTGCAGCCACAGAAAAGGGGAAACAGGTATTGCCGAATATATACAGGCAATCTCTGATACTTTTACCTTAAATTCAGGAATAAAATGAACATTTTTCATTTTCATCCTTCATTTAACGGTTTACTATTATAAAAAATGCATTAATTCACTCAATTTATGAATTGGAATAAATGAAATCCTGCATTTTTTAGTCTTGTGTGCCATTTTCTAGCGGAATACAGGACTTTTTTTGCATAATCAGATTTTTTCTCTTGCATTATATTGCCTTCTTCCTTATACTTGAACTATGGTTACTATAACCAAGTATTATGAAATCTTATTAAAGAGTAAGGAGTCTATCATGAGTGAGGTCAATATCAAGCCTTTCAAAAAAGTTTTAGTTGCCAATCGTGGCGAGATCGCAATTCGTGTATTTCGTGCACTCAGTGAATTGGGAATTACAACTGTAAGTATCTTCTCCAAGGAAGATCGCTATGCACTCTTCCGGTCAAAAGCCGATGAGTCATACCCATTAAATCCTGCAAAAGGACCAATCGACGCATATTTGGACATTGAAACCATTATCAAGATTGCACTGGCCGCAAATGTCGATGCCATTCATCCCGGATACGGTTTCTTATCTGAAAACCCTGACTTTGTAGATGCCTGCGAAAAGAACGGCATTGTTTTCATTGGACCGTCCAGTGATATTATGAATGCCATGGGTGATAAAATTTCATCTAAGCAAATTGCGATCAAGGCAAAGGTTCCTATTATTCCCGGAGTTGATTATGCGATTAAAGACCCTGCAGTTGCAGCCAAAATTGCATCTGAGGTCGGCTATCCGGTTATGTTAAAAGCCTCTAACGGCGGTGGCGGTCGCGGTATGCGTATCGTAAATGACCCTGATGATTTAGAGCGTGAATTTAATGAAGCAAAAAATGAGTCAAAAAAGGCATTCGGAGATGACAAAATTTTCATCGAAAAATACCTTCGCGGACCAAAACATATTGAAGTACAGGTATTGGGAGATGCCTACGGCAATGTTGTGCACCTCTTCGATCGTGACTGCTCTGTTCAGAGACGCCATCAGAAAGTAGTGGAATATGCACCTGCCTTCTCTCTTCCGGATAAAACAAGACAGATTATCTTTGAGGCTGCTATCCGCTTATGTAAAACAGTCGGCTATCGTAATGCCGGAACTCTGGAATTTTTGGTAGACGCGGATTATAATCCATACTTTATTGAAATGAACCCCAGAATTCAGGTTGAGCACACTGTCACAGAGATGGTAACCGGAATTGATATTGTACAATCACAGGTTTTAATCGCAGAAGGATATCCTCTTCATTCAGATGAGGTAAATATCAAATCTCAAAACGATGTAACCTGCAACGGATATTCGATTCAAACACGTGTTACTACCGAAGATCCTGCCAACAATTTCTTGCCGGATACAGGAGAAATTACCGTTTATCGTTCCGGTTCCGGTAATGGTATACGTTTAGACGGAGGAAACGCATATACAGGTGCAGTTATTTCTCCATTTTATGACAGTCTGTTGGTAAAGGCCATTTCACACGGTCGTACTTTTGACGATGCTATTCGCAAATCACTTCGTGCATTAACCGAAATGCGTATCCGTGGAGTCAAGACCAATATTCCGTTTTTGATCAACGTATTAAACCATGACATCTTCCGCAGCGGAAAATGCTATACCACATTTATAGAAGAAACACCGGAACTCTTTGAATTGGAAAAGAGTCAAAATCGTGCGAATAAGATTATTGAATTCTTAGGAGATAAAATTTTAAATTCCACTTCTGCCGGAAAAAAAGGTCAGTTCGAAAACCGTGTTCTTCCGGACTTCGATCGTTCCACACCCGTTACCGGTGCTCGAGATGAATTCTTAAAACTCGGAGCAAAAGGTTACATGCAGAAAATCCTGAATGACAAAAAATTATATGTCACTGATACTACAATGCGTGATGCACAGCAGTCTCTGTTGGCAACCCGTATGAGAAGCAAGGATCTGTGCGGTGCTGCCTATGCAACAAATGCCTACATGGCAAATGCTTTCTCTGTTGAGGCATGGGGCGGTGCTACTTTTGATACTGCATATCGTTTCCTGAAAGAGTCTCCTTGGACCAGACTCCAACTCCTGCGTGAACGTATGCCGAATACTCTGATTCAAATGCTCCTTCGTGCATCCAATGCAGTCGGATACAGCAATTATCCTGATAATGTTGTACAAAACTTTATTAAGGTCTCTGCTGAACAGGGAATCGATGTATTCCGTATTTTCGACTCCTTAAACTGGGTAGAAAATATGAAAATGCCAATTGAAGAAGCTTTAAAGACTGACAAAATTGTTGAAGGTACCATTTGCTACACGGGAGATGTTACCAGTCCGAAAGAAATCAAATATACCTTGGAGTATTATGTAAAAAATGCTATGGAACTGGAAAAGCAGGGTTGCCATTCTATTGCAATTAAAGATATGGCCGGTTTGTTAAAGCCTCATGCCGCAACGGAATTAGTTACTGCATTAAAGAGCGAACTTCATGTTCCTTTACATCTGCATACACATGATTCTACCGGTGCCGGTGTTGCCACTATTTTATCTGCAGCGACTGCCGGCGTTGATATCGTAGATCTTGCAATTGAATCTATGGCATCTCTTACTTCACAGCCATCTATGAATGCAGTTGTGGAAGCTCTTCACGGCTCCGAGAGAGATACCGGATTGAAATTCGAAGAACTTTCCGAATTAAGTCGCTATTACGGCCGTGTTCGTAAGGTATATAAAGAGTTCGAATCTGATATGAAGGCTCCAAATGCGGAAATTTACAAATATGAGATTCCTGGCGGACAGTATTCCAATCTTCTTGCACAGGTTACCAGCATGGGTTCCGCAGAAGATTTTGAGGCTATCAAGGGATTATATAAAGATGCAAATGAACTTCTTGGAAATATTGTAAAGGTTACTCCTACCTCCAAAGCTGTAGGTGATTTGGCAATCTTTATGTTTAAAAACGGATTGACAAAAGAAAATATCCTTACAAAAGGCGCAGGACTTCCTTATCCTGATTCTGTTGTATCTTATTTCCAAGGTATGATGGGACAGCCATATGGTGGATTCCCAAGCGAACTGCAGAAAATAGTCTTAAAAGATATTGTTCCTCTGACAGATCGTCCCGGAAAAACATTAGAACCTGCTGATTTTGAACAAATCAAACAACATTTGATCGAGAAATATCATTTCGAAGATAAACCGGATGAAGTAATGGAAATGAAGGCTTTAAGCTATGCCCTGTATCCGAAGGTATATGAAGATTACTGTGAGCATGTGGAAATGTTCAATGATGTTACACGATTAGAAAGTCATGTTTATTTCTATGGTCTGGCAAAAGGAGAAGAAACAATTCTCCATATTGATCAGGGTAAGGATTTGATTATCAAATATTTAGAGGCAAGTATTCCGGATGAATTCGGAGCCCGCAACTTAATGTTTATGGTAAACGGCTCGATTCGAACCATTAAAGTACAGGATAACAATCTTGAGATTAAGAGTGATCATAAACTGAAAGCAGACAAAAACAATCCTCAGCATATCGGATCTGCTATCCCTGGTACCATCGGCAAGATTCTTGTAAAAGAGGGAGATGAAGTTACGAAGAATACCCCTCTTATGACCGTAGAAGCTATGAAAATGGAAACAACAGTTGTATCAACTGTAAACGGTACTGTAGATAAAATCTATGTTACCTCTGGTGATTCTGTTCATCAGGATGATCTGCTGATCTCATTCCACTTCTTAAAAGATGATAATGGAAACGATCTGATATAAATAGAAAACCAAAGCAAAAGTAGAGGAACTAAAAAATTTACTACAATAAAGATGGATATGAATACGGCAGCCAGTCGTGTTCATATCCATCTTGTTATTTAAGCTGTGGAATGCAGAAGTAATGAATAGGCAATATTTACGACTGTACAGTTTGGATTTTTGTCAATAAATACTTTTACCAATTCATCAAAGACAAGCGTTCTTACAATCACACCATAACTCATAAGAGAATCCTTTGTGGCGGCAGTAAAATCGTAATCAATTTTTTCAACCAATTTCATCTCTGGCGTCATAGAATTTATGTCCTTTGCTCTTGGAATATATTGAATACGTTCACCATAGTTTGGCGTATTCTTTGGCATAGCATAGTTGTTACAGAATTCAAATGTTCTCCATATCGTTTTATAGCTGATAAAGCGAAGTACTTTAGCAACATATTGATAGGGGGTTATTGCTCCGTCACAAACAATGTTCTTTATTTCAAGCTTTTTTCTCTGTATCCCTATTTTAATATTCTCAAGCCCACTTTGTATGTGCGGATGAATTAGATTTCTTCACCATTTAAATTGCCTTTCTTTTCTTCAACTTGGTCTAAACAACCTTATTGTAATGGAAAGGTGTTTTTTCTTGTTAACCTATCAGTTTAAATAAAAAATCAGGTATAATCTTTATTTTGCAAAAGGCTTATATACTTTTCCGATAATGTGAGATTTATATTTATAGTTTTTAATATTTGCTTCTCCATTGCCGAAAGTCCAACCACTTTCCTGTTTTTTTATTAATTTGTCAAGTCCCTCTTCGTCACTTATCGTTTTCTTATATAATTTATTCACTTTTGTCACTTTCTTATTTGCTACACTGTATATATGGTAGAATTTTCTATCTCGAGGGAATACATAGATTTCCTTATGGTCTTTGCCTATATCTGCAATAAATGTAATATCTCCTTGGAAGTTCAATGGAATTTTGCGAACAGACTCTCCATCCTTAGCATATTCGCTATCCGTAATTGCAAAGCCTTCTGAGATTTTCTTCTTTGTTATATCATAAGAAAATATACCTTGTGTTGTATAAAACACTAACTTATCCTTTGTTTCATAAAGCTTTCTCGGTAAAGTTGACTCTCCATCATTATCAAAATTTGAAATTTCTTTCACTTGCACAGCTTCTTTTTTAGCTTGCTCACCTTTACTGGTATCTAAAGCTTTATTCCCACAAGATGCAAACAGCACAGAGATTACAAATAAACATAAAAAAATAGTAATCAATCTGTTTTTTTATTTCTCATAGTTTTACTCCCATCTTTTTCATAAATTAATCATAATACCCTTTAACCAAAATATTTGCAAAATTTTCATCTTCAAAAACTACTTTCGGCTTTTTAATTAGTACGTATAGTTCAATTTTTTCTTAAAATTCAGACAACTAATCTTCATCTGTCTCCCCCCTGCATTTCAACTTCATAGCCTAAAAGCCTTGTTTCACATCTGTTTTCTTACCACTGTATATTCATCTCCGTTCCGATAATAAGGACATTGAAAATGATGATCACTATATAAACGCGCAGCATCATCCTCATCCATATTTACATCACAAAAATAATCTTCGTATTCCTCATCATAAATCATATATGCACAGGTATCACATTGAATCTCTGTCATCTTCCCTCCCCAGAGACCATTTACCGAAAATATCTCCGACTCAACTTCTAACACCTCGGTTTTGCCTCATAAAATCTTTTACTATTGATTTGATTTTAAACTATTTTTTCAGGTTCTACAATGCCACAGTTTTCTTTAGACAGAAAAAAATCCGGTATTACCGGATTTTTTCTCAATCAACTTATTTTTTATAATAGGAAACTTTTAGTGAGTCCGGAAATCACCCCGACTCAATTGTCTGAATGGCAGAAATGCCAAAACACTAATATATAAGATATATGTTTAGGATTCATACCTCGTTCGTAAGTCTATTATAACCCTTTTTAGTTGTATCTGTCTATAGTTTTTTTGTAAATACTTTCTTCTTTTTCTCTGTATTAATGATGGAATAATCTTATCCCTGTAAATGCCATTGCCATACGGTATTTATTACAGGTATCAATTACATTGTCATCACGAATAGAGCCTCCCGGCTGTGCCACATAAGATACACCGCTCTTGTAAGCCCTCTCAATATTATCTCCAAACGGAAAGAATGCATCGGATCCTAATGCCACTCCCGTATTACCATTTAACCAGGCTCTTTTCTCTTCTGCTGTAAAAACTTCAGGCTTTGTCTTAAATACTCTTTCCCATGCACCGTCTGCCAGAAGATCCATATATTCCTCTCCGATGTAGAGGTCAATCGCATTGTCGCGATCCGCACGTTTAATTCCATCCACAAAAGGTAAATTCAACACTTTCGGACACTGACGCAAATACCAGTTATCCGCTTTCTGACCTGCCAGTCTGGTGCAGTGAATTCTGGATTGCTGTCCTGCTCCGATTCCAATTGCCTGACCTCCTTTTACATAACATACAGAATTGGACTGCGTATATTTTAAAGTGATCAATGCAATCATTAAATCAATTTTTGCTTCATCCGGGATTTCTTTATTTTCTGTTACAATATTGGATAATAAATCCCGATCTATGGACAACTCATTTCTTCCCTGCTCAAAGGTGATTCCGTACACCTGCTTCCTCTCTACCTTTTCAGGTACATAGGTTGCATCCATCCGGATTACATTATAGTTCCCGTTCTTTTTTAATTTTAAAATCTCCAGAGCTTCGTCCGTATAACCGGGCGCAATGACTCCGTCGGAAACCTCACGCTTTATCAGCTTTGCCGTAGGAGCGTCACAAACATCCGATAATGCAATAAAATCACCAAAAGAGGACATTCTGTCCGCACCTCGTGCTCTTGCATAAGCATTTGCCAATGGAGACAATTCCTCTCCCTCTACCCAGTAAATCTTCTTTTCCACTCCAGAGAGAGGCAGACCTATCGCTGCTCCTGCGGGAGAAACATGTTTAAAGGAAGTTGCTGCCGAATAGCCAGTTGCTTTCTTTAATTCCGAAACGAGCTGCCAGCCGTTAAAAGCATCTAAAAAGTTAATATATCCGGGTCTTCCTGACAACACTTCAATCGGCAATTCTCCTTCTTCCATAAAAATACGGGAAGGCTTTTGATTCGGATTGCAGCCATACTTTAATTCCAATTCTTTCATCTCATTTTCTCCTACACTAAGCCTGGTTTTTATTCACAATACGAGTTTTATATTTTCCGGTTGCAATATCAATATAACGAACGAATAATGATACTTTATTATCATTATTTAAATTTGTCCATAGAAGATCGGTATATACATCTATATCATCTGAAATATCCACCAGTTCCGGTTCTCCTTCAAAACTTGGTAATGGATTTCCATCATTCATATAAGTATGAATAAAACGACCTTCCCCTTCTATCGGTGTTTCATAGGCAAAGGTGTAGCGATTGCAGGCTGCAGAATTGCCGTTATTGCTTTTTAGAATCGACATTGCATAGCTAAATCGTCCGTTTTCCACATGCATAACACCTGAAATACGAGGAGTCAGATTGGGAGCATCCGGTTCAAATTCACGACTTCTCAACGACTGTTCAAATGTCATCTGTGAATCCAGTCCGGCATAAACTGTATCTGTCTGATCTCCATTGGTAACAATTGTTTTGTTTCCCAGAACACGTACAGGAGAATAGATGATCAGACTCGGATCCTCTAATTTTTCAGGATCAAAGGCCTGTGTACGAATTCCTTCTCCATCTTCTACAAATACACGATTCCGGCTGTTTTCACTTCTACCCATGATAAAATATGCCGCTACTGCATATCTTCCATTTGGAGATTTTCCTATCACAATTCCTCTTCCCGGATAGGTAGTCTCACTTAATCTTGCTGCAATTGAACTACGTTCCATAACATCCTCCTATAACATCTAATTTTTAAAGCTGTGAATCGGTGCCGGAATACGACCGCCACGATTAATAAACTTCTCACAGGAAGCTCTGTTTACCGGCATAATCGGTGCATATCCCAACAAGCCACCAAACTGTGCCTCTTCTCCGACGTCCTTACCGATTACGGGAATCAAACGTGCTGCAGTTGTTTTTTGATTAATCATTCCGATTGCCATCTCATCAGCAATAATACCGGAAATAGTTGCTGCGCTTGTATTACCCGGTATTGCAATCATATCCAATCCTACCGAACAAACACAGGTCATTGCTTCCAATTTCTCTAATGTAAGAACATTTGCCTTTACCGCATTTATCATCCCCTGATCTTCGCTGACCGGAATAAAAGCTCCACTCAAACCACCTACATAAGAAGATGCCATAATCCCGCCTTTTTTAACTTGATCATTTAACATAGCCAATGCAGCAGTGGTTCCGGGTGCCCCCGCATACTCCAAACCGATCTCTTCAAAAATTTCCGCTATACTGTCTCCGACTGCCGGCGTAGGCGCCAATGACAAGTCGATAATTCCAAACGGGATTCCCATCATTTCAGATGCTTCTTTCGCCACCAACTGTCCGACTCTTGTGATTTTGAAGGCAGTTTTCTTGATTGTCTCACATAAAACTTCAAAATTAGCTCCCCGAACCTTTTCCAATGCCGTCTTTACTACACCCGGTCCGGATACACCGACATTAATGACCGAATCCCCTTCTGTTACTCCTAAAAAGGCTCCTGCCATAAAAGGATTATCATCCGGTGCATTACAAAATACTACCAGCTTTGCACATCCGAGTGAATCTCTGTCAGCTGTTAATTCGGCGGTCTCCTTTACAATCTCACCCATCAGCTTGACTGCATCCATATTTAAACCGGTCTTGGTAGAACCTAAATTTACCGAACTGCAAATACGCTCTGTTACAGACAGAGCTTTCGGAATAGAGCGAATCAGCAACTCATCCGATCTTGTCATGCTTTTTGATACAAGTGCAGAATAACCACCGATAAAATTGACACCCACTTCATTTGCCGCACGATCCAATGTTTTTGCTATGCTGACAAAATCCTCTTCCGTTTTGCAGGCAGCACCTCCAACCAGACTGATCGGAGTAATAGAAATACGCTTATTCACAATCGGAATACTATATTTATTTTCAATTTTTTTACCGGTTGCCACTAAGTCTTTTGCAAGCGCAGTAATCTTGTTATAAATATTTTTATTTAAAGTATCTATATCCGAATCAATACAATCCAACAAACTGATGCCCAGTGTAATGGTGCGTACATCTAGATTTTCATTTTCAATCATATTGTTCGTTTCATTTACTTCGAACATATTAATCATAGCAGTAACTCCTTATAAACGATGCATTTTGTTGAATATCTCTTCCTGCTGGCATTTAATTACAACACCGATTTCTTCTCCTAACTGTCCAAGCTCCTTTGCGCAGTCGGAAAAAGTCTTCTGACTGTCCGATGTATCGACAATCATCATCATATTAAAGAAGCCGTCTAAAATTGTCTGAGTAATATCCAATACATTGATCCCGTTATTGGATAAATAAGTACATACTTTTGCAATGATACCGACGGTATCCTTTCCTACTACTGTGATAATTGTTCTGTTCTTCATAAAAATAATTCCTTTCATAACTGGCTGTATCTGTGTCTCTGCACCCTAAAATGTAATCAGTTCAGATGGTTTACTTCTACTTGCAACGGTTATTTCAAAATCATCGCCTCTATATGGATTGGCTCCCATAGTGACCTCAAGGCGAACCGTCTCGTATGCAAGATCCGGATAATTGTTCTCCTTACTCAAATGTCCCAATATAATGCGTTTCATTTTATCGTGAAGAACCTGCCCCAACAACTGACCGGACAGTTCATTGGAAAGATGTCCGAGTTCTCCAAGAATCCTCTGTTTCAATCGAAACGGATAAGCTCCCACCTGAAGCATATTTACATCATGGTTTGCCTCTAATAATAATACATCTAACTTCTGAATCTTGTCTATAAGGTAATCATCATATTTTCCTAAATCGGTTACAATTCCGGCAGCCTTATTTTCGTTTCTTACAACATAGGAAACAGGCTCTGCCGCATCATGTGAAGTAGGAATCGGGTGAATCGTCAATTCTCCGATTGAAAACTCCG
This sequence comes from uncultured Clostridium sp., assembly GCA_947253885.1. Taxonomy (GTDB): domain Bacteria; phylum Bacillota; class Clostridia; order Lachnospirales; family Lachnospiraceae; genus SY8519. The sequence continues at coordinate 102,840 of CAMYAO010000004.1, read as the reverse complement.
ATTTTGGTGTGATTTCCCGAAATAAAGAAGGTTCAATTACTCCTAAACTCTCTTTTTTTAAAACAGCTTCTATCGTTCCCCTTGTCGCATAGACGGGGATTTCATATTTTCTTGCCATCACTCCCAAACCGGAAACATGATCTGTATGCTCATGTGTAATGAGAATTCCGTCCAGCTCTTCTGCCTTTAATCCGATCTGATGCAATCCGCTTTCAATTCTTTTTTTACTGATCCCGGTGTCTACCAATAAATGATTCTGATCCGTTCCGACATAGATACAATTTCCGCTGCTTCCGCTTGCAATACTCATTAATTCCATTTATAGTTATATCCTCTTTCGAATACCGTGCTGTGCCAAGATATAATCCAACTGCCGACAGCTGTTCTCGACACTCCCGTTATTATCAATCTCTTCCTTACAGTATTTGCGAAAAATCGATTCTGGCAATTGTGCCCGAAACATTTGGTCAATCTTTTCATCCGAATATTGTCTGGATGCTTTCAATCTGAAACGACGATTCTCTTCTGAAGTATAGATATACCACAACTCATCACAAATCTCATCGTAATGATCTTCGATCAGTAATGCCGCCTCCAATATAAACAGATCCAATTCCTTTTTTTCTTTCTGATCTTCATAACAACTGCATACATATTGTTTGACTGCAGGATGTACAATTTGATTTAATTTCTCCCGTTCATTGGGATTATTAAATAGATAATCCGCTAACTTCCGTTTATCAAACTGTCCGTCTGCCTGATAGACCTGATGTCCCATAAACAACTGCTTCAACTCTTTGTAACAGATAGAATCCGGTTCCATAAGCCGATGAGCAATTTCATCAGCCAGATATACTTTTGCTTTATAGGAAGTTGCAAGATAGGAAAGTAATTCCGACTTTCCGGCACCTACTCCTCCCGTGATTCCTACAAATAACATTTAATGTGCCTCATACCAATTCTTTCCGATGTTCATATCGATTTCCAGTTCCACCTGCAATTTTGCCGCATGATGCATCTCATCCGATAAAATTTCCTTTACTCTGTCCAGTTCAGATTCTTTTGCTTCAATCAGCAGTTCATCGTGTACCTGTAAAATCAATTTTGATTCCATATGCTCATCCTGTAGTCGCTTGTGAACACGATTCATCGCAATTTTAATAATATCTGCCGCTGTTCCCTGAATCGGAGAATTCATCGCAATACGTTCACCGAAACTTCTCTGCATAAAGTTACTGCTCTTGAGTTCCGGTACCGGTCTTCTGCGTCCGAACATAGTTATCGAATATCCTTCTTTTTTTGCATCCTCTACTGTTTTATCCAAAAATGCCTTAATCCCCGGATAAGTCTTAAAATAATTATCAATATATCCTTTTGCTTCTTTTACTGTAATACTCAGATCCTGACTTAAGCCAAATGAACTGATTCCGTATATAATCCCGAAATTTACCGCTTTTGCATTTCTACGCTGCGGAGGAGTTACCTCCTCCAATGGAATATGAAATACCTTTGACGCTGTAATCCGGTGTATATCACTTGCCTGATTATATGCTTCTATCAGATTCTGATCATCTGACATATGTGCCAGTACACGAAGTTCAATCTGTGAATAGTCCGCATCTACTAAAACAAATCCGTCTCTCGGTATAAAGACCTTGCGGATCAACCGTCCCAACTCCATACGAATCGGAATATTTTGTAAATTCGGTTCTGTTGAACTTAAACGTCCGGTTGCCGTAATCGTCTGATGGAAAGTAGTATGAATACGTCCGTCTTCCTGAATACAGGTTGCCAAACCGTCTGCATAAGTTGATTTCAGTTTTGTCAACTGACGATATTCCAATACTTTTGAAACAATCGGATAATCCTCTGCCAATCTCTCAAGTACATCAGCAGCCGTAGAATATCCGGTCTTCGTCTTTTTTCCATTCGGCATTTTCAACTTTTCAAACAATATTACTCCGAGTTGTTTCGGTGAATTAATATTGAAGGTTTCTCCCGCTAATTCATAAATGGAAGACTCCAGATCGGAAATTCCGGAAGAAAGGCTCTCTCCATATGTTTTCAACGCCGACGCATCAGTTTTGATCCCTTCGAGTTCCATATCTGCCAATGTATAAACCAGAGGAAGCTCAATATCCTGATACAAATGCAGCATTCCCTGTTCGGTTACCGATTCCAGCAAAATATCCTTTACCTTATATGCCACAAAAGCTTCATAGGTACAGAGTCTCCGGTATTCCGTCTCTTTTTCTTTTCTTGCCCTGGAACGCTTCATTTTCCCGAATAAATCTTCCGCAGACGGAACCATCCAGCCCAGATAATCCTTTGCCAGATCATCATAGGTATATTCATTTTTTAAAGGATTTAACAGATAAGCCAGTATCGTTATATCCACTGCCTTATCTTGCGGAATATTTCCAACTTTCTTCTGCAACCGTTTCAAATCAGAGGTCACAATACAGGAAGTCTCTTTTAACAGATTTGAAACCTTATCAAAAAGTTCTTTGATACTGTATTCCTCTGTCGTAATATAGACAGATCTTTTTCCGTCACTTACCGTCAGATCCGAATACTCATCAGGAGACAGGATTACTGCAACCGTATCCTTTTGGCATTCTACAAAATATTGGTCAATTTCTTTTTTTGTATGTAGAACCTCAAATCCTCGCTCCAACTCCTCATTGCTGTTCTCTCCATCAAATCTGGACAACAGATTTTTGAACTCCAACTCTTTAAAATACTGATAAGCCTCTTCTGTGTAAAGCTTTCCTATCTTTGCATCCTCAATAGAAAACGAAACTGGAGCATCTGTCAGTATTGTTACCAATTTTTTGCTGTCAACTGCCAGTTGATAATGCTCTAAAAGAGCATTTTTCGCTCTGGGCGGCTTGATTTCATCAATATGCTTCCAGACATTTTCAATACTTCCGTATTGCTCGATCAAATTAGTTGCTGTCTTTTCTCCTATTCCGGGTACTCCGGAGATATTGTCACTGCTGTCACCCATAAGTGCTTTTACATCTATAAATTCTGTCGGAGACACTCGATACTTTTCCTTTACATCTTCCGGAAAATAGTCTTCCACCTCTGTCCCACTTTTTTTAGTCTTTGGAATACGGATCATTGTATGTTCCGTTGCCAATTGCAGCAAATCTCTGTCTCCGGATAAAATCCGAACCTCCAGACCGTTTTCCTCCGAATGACGCCCTATGGTTCCAAGGATATCATCCGCCTCATAGCCCGGTAATTCCAACACCGGAATTTCCATTGCCCGCAATACCTTTTTCATTACCGGTACCTGCTGACGCAATTCATCCGCCATTTTCCCTCTGTTACCCTTATAATCTTCATATAGTTCATGTCGAAATGTAGGCTCGCTCCGATCGAATGCAACAGCTAAATACTGAGGAGATTCTTCTTCTAAGACCTTAAATAAAATTGTCAAAAATCCGTATATGGCATTTGTATGCAATCCATCCGAATTAGTCAGATCGGGCAAGCCGAAAAAAGCTCTGTTTAAGATACTGTGCCCGTCAATTAGTAAGATTTTATCCATTTTCTGTTCTTCCTTTGTCTTGTTATATAACGACAGAAGCGACCATCCGTCCGGATGATCGTCTTCCCCCATTTATATAGCTCTTGTGTATAGCTTCAACCACTCTGTTTCTTCTTCTGTCAAGTATGGTGACACCTTCTCAAACACCATTCTGTGATACTGATTGAGTTCCTCTCGCTGTGCCTGACTCATGAGACTTACGTCAATCCCGTCCAGATCGATCGGTGCATACGTAATATTCTCAAAAGACAAGAACTGTCCATATTCATTTTTCTCATCTTTTTTACAAATCAATTCATTTTCAATCCGAATACCGAATGATCCGTCCACATATACTCCCGGTTCATCCGTCGTAATCATACCCGGCTCCAATATCCCGTTATCTTTTCTTTCCGGAACGACTTTCCAACGAAAACCGTTCGGTCCCTCGTGAACATTTAAAATATGTCCAACCCCGTGACCGGTTCCGCAACGATAATCAATCCCGTATTTCCATAATTCACCTCTGCATAAAATATCAAGGTTTAATCCGGTGCAGCCATGCAGAAATTTTGCATTTGCAAGATTCATATTCCCGATGCAGGTTGCGGTAAAGAGTTTTTTTTGTTCCTCGGTAACAGCTCCCAATACAAAAGTTCTGGTAATATCAGTAGTCCCCTCGCAGTAATGTCCACCGGAATCCACCAGGAAAAATCCCTCCGGCCGTAACTCCGCAGTCTGCTCCTCATGTGCCTGATAATGCATCATTGCCGCATTTGATCCGTAAGCACAAATATTTTCAAAACTCAAGTCTATAAAATGCTCCTGCTCGCTTCGAAGCTGATCTAAATACAGTCCCGCCGAATACTCTGTCATCGGAATCTTACCGATATTGGTTTTCAGCCAATACATAAATTTTGTAACTGCTACTCCGTCTTTGACATGAGCAACTCTTGTATTCTGCAGTTCTATTTCATTTTTGATCGCTTTCATTTTTTCAGATGGATTTGTATCGGAAACAATCTGTATTTTTTCATTGAGTTCCTTTACAATCCGGTAATTTACCAGATGTTCATCCATCAGAATAGAAACTGCCGGCGGAAGAGACGCCATAGTTTCATAAATTGTCTCATATTCAAATATTCGAACTCCGTTTCTTTCTAAATAATTTCTGGTCTCCTGATCCAACACCTCCTCGTGAAGGAACAGATCTATATTTTTCTCGGAAATAATCAGGAATGATAATACAACCGGAACATGTAAAATATCATTACCTCTTATATTTAAAATCCATGCTATATCGTATAAAGAACTGATGATATGAAGTCTGGCACCCTGACGACTCATTTCCTTACGAATACGATCTACCTTTGACTTGGTAGATTCTCCTGCATATTTTTCTTCTAATATCCATATTTTATTTTTTGGCAATTCCGGGCGATCTGTCCATATAATATCTACCAGATCTTCTTTAATCGCCAAAGAGCCCTGTTTTTCTGCAACAATAGATTCCAGTTGCTTCGCAAATGCGGTATTCACAACTCTTCCGTCAAATCCAAGTTTTCCTCCCTCCGGAAGTTTCTTTCTGATAAACTCCAGTGGTGTTATCACTCCTTCTTCTCCGGCGCGATACAAGGTCACTTCTTCTGACTCCAATTGCTTTGCCGCTTGAACATAATAGCGTCCGTCTGTCCACAAGCCGCTCTCTGTCAAAGTTACGATTGCGGTTCCGGCAGATCCGGTAAAACCGGTTATAAACTGGCGTACCTTAAAATATTCCCCTACATATTCCGATTCATGAAAATCAGACGTTGGGATCAAATATATATCAATACCTCTATTTTTCATCTCTGCTCTAAGTGCAGAAATTCTCTCATTTACATTCATTTTATACCTCTTTTTTCTATATTTACTGCAAAAAAACACTATATATTATCTTAGCAAATTTGAATAGGGATAGCAAATACTATCCGAGGTGGAGTTATTTAAGAATATTTTCTTCCTGTATTTTAATAAAACCATATTACATTTTCAAAACGTATTCCATAGGGCTCTCTTGTCTTCTTAGACCAAATACTCTAAAATAAAGCACATATCATGTTTTACATTAAATAAATGATTGGAGTTATCTATGAAAGACTATTTAAATCAACAACTATTTCATTTTATCCAAAGCAGCCCCACCGCATTTCATGCAGTGGATACTATAAAAAAACAATTAGACAGGGCAGATTATCTGGAGATAAAGGAAACGGAACACTGGAATCTGTCTCCCGGACAAGGATACTTTGTAACCCGTAACGATTCTTCTATTATCGCATTTTATATTCCGAAAAAAGGATATTGCAATTTCCGCATTGTTGCGAGCCACAGCGATTCCCCTACCTTTAAAATCAAAGTGAATCCCGAAATCACTGCCGCAAAAGCCTATGTAAAATTGAATGTAGAAAAGTACGGCGGTATGCTCTGTGCACCCTGGCTGGATCGCCCGCTTTCCATTGCGGGACGCATCGTTATCAAGACGCCTTCCGGATTTGTCACAAAGCTTGTCAACATTGATCGTGACCTTGTCATGATTCCCAATGTTGCCATTCATATGAATCGTAAAGCAAACGACGGATTTTCATATAATCCTCAAACAGATCTGCATCCGCTCTTTTCTACTTCCGATTCCGAAATCAGACTTATGGATCTGATTGCCGATTCCGTTCAGATATCCGCTGATGATATTCTGGGGCATGATCTGTTCTTATATAATCGTCAAGAACCCTGCATTTGGGGGGCAAATAATGAATTTCTTTCTGCTCCCAGACTGGATGATCTTCAGTGCACATTTACATCTGTCCAAAGTCTGATAGATTCAGAGGTTACCGATCATATTGCAATGGCTTGTGTATTTGATAATGAAGAAGTCGGAAGCTCTACCAAACAGGGTGCCGATTCCACATTTCTATCAGATACCCTTTGGAGAATTACCGATGCACTTCACAAAACCAAAACTGATTATCTGATACAGCTTGCAAACAGTTTTATGGTTTCTGCAGATAATGCACATTCCATACATCCAAATCATCCGGAACTTTGTGACCCTATCAATCAGCCAATTTGCAATCAGGGCATCGTCATAAAATACAATGCCAATCAAAAATACTGCACAGATGCCGTGTCTGCCGCTGTTTTTACAGATATCTGCAATCATGCAGGTGTTCCAGTTCAAAGTTTTGTAAATCGCTCTGATATGGCAGGAGGATCCACACTCGGAAATATCTCCGGTACCCATGTATCCGTTTCCACTGTTGATATAGGACTTGCTCAGCTGGCTATGCACTCTCCTTATGAAACGGCTGGAAGTGTAGATACCTACTATCTGTATAAAGCATTACAAACAGTATACGGATCCGGTTTAAAATAAAAAACAGGAGGATATCACTTTTGCTTTGATATCCTCCCGTTTTTTATTCGATCAATCTTGAAGCAGTTTTAAAAATCCCGTTTCATCCAAAATTGTAATTCCCAGCTCCTGTGCTTTTGTCAATTTGCTTCCGGCATTTTCTCCGGCTAACAGATATGCCGTTTTTTTAGAAACCGATCCGGTTGCTTTTCCTCCGTATTTTTCAATCAGTTCTTTGGCATTTTTTCTGCTTAAAGTCGGCAACGTTCCCGTTACTGCAATTGACAGCCCCTCCAGTTTCATAGTCGTTTCTTCTGTTTTCTTTTCCTCTGTCCGCACTCCCAGTACTTCCAGATCCAACAATACTTTCTGATTCGATTCCTTTTGAAAAAAATCCGAGACTGCCTGTGCGCTGACAACTCCGATATCTTCTACCTCCTGAAGCTCCTCTATCGTAGCCTTTCCAATTGCACTAAGACTGTGAAATCTCTTTATCAGAGATTTTGCCGCTGCCTTTCCTATATTCGGAATCCCGAATCCGGTTAATAACATATACGGATCGTTGTCCTTGCTCTCTTCAATGGCAGCCAGTAGTTTATCCGTATTTTTTTCCTTTCCGATCAATCCGGATTCAATCAGCTCCTCCCGATGATCCCGCAGCCGATATATATCCGTAATATCTTTTAAATAATCCTTGCGCACCAACTCCTCAACATACACCGTTCCAAAGCCTTTGATATCCATAGCATCTCTTCCGACAAAATTCATAAAACGCCGCTCTCTTTGCGCCGGACAATCCGGATTAATACATTTCAAATCGGCAGTTTCTTCGCGAACAGTTTTACTTCCACATACCGGACAGCGATTCGGCAACTGATATACAGTACCGGAAACAGCTTTTTTTACCACCTTTTTTATTTTCGGAATTATCTCCCCTGATTTATAAACCAGTACCGAATCTCCTATATCCAACCCCAATTCATTAATAAAATCCTGATTGTGCAGGGTTGCTCTTGATACACAGGTTCCGCAAAGCCGAACAGGTGTAAAAATAGCAGTCGGAGTAATCCTTCCTGTTCGCCCCACTGATAATTCAATATTCGAAATGGTCGTTTCCTTTTCTTCCGGCGGATATTTATAGGCAACTGCCCATCTCGGAACCTTTGAGGTGGCGCCCATCTGTTCTCTTTGTTCAAAAGAATTCAATTTTACAACGGCTCCATCAATATCATAAGGCAGACTTCCACGCTGTTCTCCGATTTCTGTAATAGCCTCCCATACCTCTTGTGCAGTTCTGCAAACTCTGTAATTTTCTATGATTGGAATTCCCTGTGCCTTTAGATATTCATAGCCTTCTGTATGAGTCTTAAACTCTGCCCCCCGCACTTCCTGAATATTAAATACAAACATGGATAAACCTCGTTGCTTTGTAATTGAGGAATCCAATTGACGCAAGGTTCCTGCTGCACAGTTTCTGGGATTGGCAAAGACTTTTTTTCCTTGCAGCTCCTGCTCTTCATTTACTTTTCGAAAAGCCTCTTCCGTCATATATACCTCGCCTCTGATTTCAAGATAGGGAAGCGGCTGTTTTAATTTGCGCTTTACGTCTTTAATTGCCTTGGCATTTACCGTAACATCTTCTCCGGAAATAATTCCGTCACCTCTTGTCACCGCCAGCTGCAACTCCCCCTCTTCATAGCGCAATCCCATAGAGAGTCCGTCAATCTTTTTTTCCACTACAAACTCAGGCGTTTGAAACTTCTGTATCATTTCTTCCACAAAAGCATCTACCTCTGCCTTTGAGAAAACATCAGATAAACTCAGCATCGGCACTCTGTGTCTTACCAGAACTCCCGCTTCGCGTTTTGCGCTTCCTCCTACTTTCTGTGTTGGAGAATCTTTTGTAATATATTCCGGATAGGATGCTTCCAGATCCTTTAACTGCCGCATCAACTGATCATACTCATAATCGGTAATTTTCGGATCGTCCTCATTATAATAGCGATTGATATGATATTCGATTGTTTTTTTTAATGCCTCTATTTTCTTTTTCGGATTCATAAACTATTCTCCACTTTTCTGCTCACTGACAGGTGTACTGTAGGAATGCTTCAGTCCCTCCTGAAGCTCCGTCCACTCCTCTGCTGTTAAATCCCTATATTCCCCCACTTTCAGATCTCCCAATCTGATATTCATAATACGAATTCTTTTGAGCGTTACAACAGAATTGGATAACGCTTTACACATTCTGCGAATCTGGCGATTATATCCCTGTGTTAAAATAATGCGAAAACTTGTATCGGATAATTTTGCAACCTTACAAGGTCTGGTTGTAACGTCCAATTCTTTTAAATATACCCCATTTGCCATTCCCTTGATAAAAGCTTCTGTAATCGGCTTTCTAACACTTACGATATATTCTTTTTCGTGAAAATTCCCCGCTCTCATAATTTTATTGACTAAATCACCCTGATTGGTCAACAAAATCAAACCTTCAGAATCTTTATCCAATCGCCCGGCGGTATAAATTCGCACCGGATAATGCAGAAAATCGATTATATTTTCAGGATCCTCACTGCTGGAAGTGCAGACAATCCCAACCGGTTTATGAAAAGCAATCAACACCGGCGGGTCTTCTCTCGTCACCGGCTTTCCGTCAAAACATACCGTATCTGTACTCTCAACCGTATCTCCCAAAACTGCAATTTTCTCATTAATTGTCACACGTCCTTGTGCAATCGCCCTGTCTCCCGCTCTCCTTGAACAGACACCGGCTTCACTTAAAAACTTATTAATGCGCATACTGTTTCCTTTTCTGTTCAAAAAAGTCTAGCAATACTGCTAGACTTTTTTGAATTAGTTAATATAAGCAATCCTGATATATCCGATATTGAATCCGTATTGAACCTTTGCCCATCCGTTTCCAAGGTTTTGGATCAAACCGATCTTGCTCCCTGAAGGAACAGATGTTATCTTGCTGTTGGAATTTCCCGCTCCGCTATACATGGAAACGGTAGCTGAAACTGTATGAATGTCTCCTTTTAATTTTGCTGTATCTGTACCAACAGAGTCCTCTTTTTCGTTCTTCTTATCCTCACTCGTCTTATCTGTTGTTTCTTTTTCGGAAGACTCTCCTTTAGCGACACTTTCCTTCAGAGAAGAAAGCTTACTCTCATTCTCCTTTTTCCATGATGCGATCTGCTGTGGAATCGTTCCGTTGTACATGGCCGAGATTTCCCTGGAAGAAGCCAATACCTCTCTTTGCTTCTTACTGATGGATGCTATCAGCTTTTTCTGCTCGGAAGACTCTTTATAAGCCTTATAGTGTTTTAATTTAGATGCATCTGTTTTATAAATCTGATAACTGTCATTAAAATCCGTATATGCATTATCAATGTAGTATATTCCGTCAGAACCTTTTACTACATAGAAAGTTTCATATTCCGGATAGGTATCCGATATATTTTTATATTTTACATCAGATGTAACTGTCACATAATAAGAATCTGCTTCGTCCGCACTGGTAACCGTTGAAGAAACATTTTTAATCGCTTCCATGTGCTCAGACAATTTCGAAATATAACTCTTTTGTACTTCATCAATCGGTTTCAAGTAAGAAGAGATCAAAGAAGTATCCCCTTTTGTCAAAGCATTGTAATAGTTGACAATCAAAGCTCCTACCGCATCTGTCTTTAAGTTCTGTTTTTGCTTTTCCTCTGCCTTTTGTGCTTCCTGTCGTGCCACCTGTGTCTTATGCTTCTTATATGAAGCAGTGCTGATTCCGACTGCAATCACAACTACCGCAATCGCAAGAACTCCCATGATCATCATTCTATTAAAATGAAAATGTCGTTTGACGTTGCTTCTTTTATTTCCTGAAGCAGACAAATGACGCCTCTTCGGAACAATCGTCTGTTCCTCTTCCCTTTTCGGGCGTCTTCTTCTGTCTTTTACGGATTCGGTAGAAATAAACTCCAATCCGTCAAACTCCTTCTCTGTATCATTTCCTAACTTTTTGTTAGTATCCTCACTCATCGTAAGCCTCTTCTTTCTATACTTTTCTGAATGGAAATGCAACCGGCGGGAATCGAACCCACATTACAGGAGTCGGAGTCCTGTGTTCTATCCGTTAGACTACGGTTGCAAAAGACACTTTTAACTAACAATGCCTGGAAACTTTATAATTCTATCATACTGACGCTAATTCAGCAATGCCTTTATTTCATTTGTAAGCTGTTCAGGTGTCTTTCCATCAGTAGATACCATAATATCAGCCGCCTTCATATACAGACTTTTGCGTGCTTCCATCAACGTTCTAATATCTTCTACCGTTTTCTTTCCCTCTAATAAAGGGCGATTTCGGCTATATCGCACTCTGTTTAAAATCGTCTGAGGTTCAGCCGTCAATAGAACGATACTGCCGGCTTTCATCAATTCACGGTTTTCTTTTCGAATAACCGTTCCTCCTCCGCAACTTACTACTGCAGACTCACTCTGACAGATTCGTCTCAAAAGATCCGTTTCCAGATCACGAAAGAAAGCTTCTCCGTGTTGCTCAAAAATGCTTGAAATCGGCATTCTCTGTTCCTGCTCAATTGTTTCATCCATCTCTATCAACGGGATCTGCAATACCTCCTGCAGTTTTTTTGCAACGGTACTTTTTCCGCTTCCCATGAACCCGATTAAAAATATATGCTGCTTCATTTTATTTGTATTCCTCTTATTATGCTGTCCAACAGTTCATATGGTATCTGACCCGGAGCAGATGCCTGATCCAGACACCCGAAAGTAATCCGGGAACCGAAATACTGTCCGCTTATTCTGGATATCTTACCAAGTTCTCCCATAGACATTGTAACCAACGGCTTTTCCGGATATCTCTCTGAAAACTCTTCTGTTATCTCCATCAGTCGCAGCACATCCGATCGGCACTTAGGCATACAGGCAAGTTTTACAATATCCAAATCAGATCTGCACATTTCTTTTAAGAACAATCCCAATATCTCCGAATCGGGTGTCCCGGAAAAATCATGATGAGAACCGATTACCTTTCCGCCTCTTTGCTGAATCCTGCGAAGCAATCTCTCCGGCTTCTGTAATGCAAACCACTCTATATCCACATAAGAAACAGCAGTATGACCGGCGGCAATCTCCAAAATCCTTGCCAATTTTGCCTCTTCCAAATCCGCTTCTCCCCCCTGTGCTTTGGAACGTATTGTGACAATCAGCTGTTGACGGAAAAAAATCTCCTTTAAGTGATCCAGTAATTGTACCAATGCTTCTATATCCGACAAACTTTGAAAATAGTCTAAACGCCATTCGACCAATTCTGCCTCTGTTTTAGCTATTTTTTCCGCCTGGGCAATAATCTCTTCCCCGGTCGTCCCTATAATAGGAATACAGATCCAAGGGATACCCTCACCTAATAAACTGCTCATAATATCCTCCTCGTTAAATTTAGTATATAATAAGAAAAAGAGATAGGCAATCATTGACTTTTTTTTCAATCAATACTAATATAGAACCAATAAATATCATTTATATTATGAAAGGCATAACAAAAACATCATGAATATATCAGGACATACAAAACTTACCGGATTAATCGGGAGACCCGTTTCACACAGTATATCTCCCGCCATGCACAACGAAGCATTTGAACAATTGGATTTAGATTATCGTTATTTGGCGTTTGACATCAAGCCGGATGATATTGAAGATGCGATAAAAGGATTAAAAGCAATCGGTATCCTGGGATTTAATATTACCATGCCATACAAATCGATTGTATCTACTCTTGTGGACGAACTGACACCCGTATCACGTATAACCGGCGCCTGCAATACGGTCATTAATCAAAATGGTCGTTTCATCGGACATACTACAGACGGAATCGGATTTATGAAAGCTGCAGAAGATGCCGGCTATCAGATTATCGGACAAAAAATGACTTTACTCGGAGCCGGAGGTGCCGCTACGGCAATCTGTGCACAGGCCGCCTTAGACGGTGTCACTGAAATCGATATTTTTGAACAGCCGACAGAACCGTATTTTTCCAAAGCAAAAGCATTTGCCGAACGCATTCGGCAGCACACCGACTGCTGTATTTGCGTCTATCCGATTACTGATTTCCAACAATTGAAGCAAAGTATTTCCCAAAGTTATATATTAACCAATGCAACCAGTGTCGGAATGGCACCTGACACAGATAGTTGCCTGATTCCGGATCAATCCTATCTTCCATCTGATTTGATTGTATGTGATATTATCTATAACCCGATGGAAACCCGACTTCTTCAACTCGCCAGAAGTGCCGGATGCCGTACCTTCAACGGTCTGTATATGTTGTTGTTTCAGGGCGCAGCTTCCTTTGAGTGCTGGACCGGTCAAAAGATGCCGATTGAACTGATTCGAAAAAAATATTTTTTAGGAGAATAATCATGAGTTACACATATGTAAGACAACTACCGTCACCCGAAGAGATTAAACAACAGTTTCCATTGACAGATACTTTAAAAAAAATCAAATCACAACGTGATTCTGAAATTGCAAAGGTTCTGACGGGAGAGTCGGACAAATTCTTAGTTGTAATAGGTCCCTGCTCTGCAGATAACGAAACCTCTGTCTGCGATTATGTCAATCGCCTTGTTCCGATTCAAAAAGAACTTCAAGATAAACTGATTATCATACCGAGAATCTACACCAATAAGCCCCGTACCACAGGAGAAGGTTATAAAGGTATTGCCACTCAGCCGGATCCGGAGGCAAAACCGGATATGCTCGCAGGACTGATAGCCGTACGAAAACTCCATCTTCGTGTTTTGGAGGAAACCGGATTATCCACAGCAGACGAAATGCTCTATCCGGAAAACTGGGATTATGTAGATGACATCCTTTCCTATGTTGCTATCGGCGCCCGTTCTGTAGAAGACCAACAGCACCGTATCACAGCCAGTGGATTCGGTATTGCGAGCGGTATGAAGAATCCTACCAGCGGAGATTTTTCCGTTATGCTGAACTCCGTCTATGCAGCACAGAAACCCCATCATTTTGTACACCGCGGTTGGGAAGTGGATACAACCGGAAATCCCTATGCACATGTAATCCTGAGAGGTGCTGTAAATAAACGTGGAGAAAACACTCCGAATTATCACTATGAGGACATTACCCGACTGATTTCCATGTATGATAAAATGGATGTGGTAAATCCCGCCTGTATCATCGACACCAATCATTCCAACTCCAATAAACAATATCAGGAGCAAATCCGTATTACAAAGGAAATTTTACACAGCAGACAGGAATCTCTACAAATTCGAACACTTGTAAAAGGACTGATGATTGAGAGCTACATAGCACCCGGAAACCAAAAGATCGGAGAACATATATACGGGAAATCCATTACAGACCCTTGTCTCGGTTGGGATGATTCAAAAGAATTACTCGATTACATAGCCAATCATGTTTAATATTCTAAAAAGCCATTACGAAAGAGAATCTTTTTCCGTAATGGCTTTTTTCTTATCGGTTATCTACCCGTTCCGGGTATCTGTCATGATCTACCAATCGCTCAAATGCTACCTGCTCCCACTTTGTCCCCGGTTTCCCGTAATTGCAGTATGGATCGATGCTAATTCCTCCCCTTGGTAAAAATTTTCCCCACACTTCAATATATTTCGGATCCATTAAACGAATTAGATCCTTCATAATAATATTGATGCAATCTTCATGAAAATCACCGTGATTTCGAAAACTGAACAAATACAGCTTTAATGATTTACTTTCCACCATTTTGACAAACGGTACATATGAAATATATATCGTTGCAAAATCCGGTTGTCCTGTAATCGGACAAAGACTTGTAAACTCCGGACAATTGAACTTTACAAAATAATCATTTTCCGGATGCTTATTTTCAAATGTTTCCAATACACCCGGATTATAATCGGTTGGATATCCTACCTTTTGATTTCCCAGTAAAGATAATCCGTCTGCCTGTCTTTTCTCTGTCATATTATTCCCTTTCGTACTTTCTCAATGCAGGATCCTCAACGTGATTTGCAGCAAATGCATTTGCCCTGTCAATACACGTCCCACAAACTCCACAAGGTAACTCACTTCCTTCATAACAACTCCAGGTCAGCTCGTACGGAACTCCGATCTGCAAACCTATCTTTACAATCTCCGCCTTGTTTTTATCAATAAACGGTGCCTTTATCTCCAATTGTCCACCGCTTCCGAGCTTTACGGCATCATTTATTGCATTTAAAAACGCCTCCGAGCAATCGGGATAGGCATTTCCTGCCGCATCATCCATATGCGCTCCGTAATATAATACCGAACACCCTTTGGACAATGCCATACTCGCCGCACTTGCCAGAAACAGACCGTTTCGAAACGGCACATAGGTAGAAACCGGTTTGCCGTCTGCTGTTTCTAACTGCTGATCGTATGCCCCATGCGGAATATCCCTGTTCGAATGCTCCAGCAAAGAACAATCACTATAAGAAAAAACAGAAGTCAGATCCAAAAACAAATGATCCACTCCATAATATTCTGCCACCTTTACAGATGCTTCCAGCTCTTTTTTATGCTTTTGTCCATAAAAAACGGACAGTGCTACCACCTCATCCGCTCCGTATTCTGCAACTGCCATTCCCAATAGAGTGGATGAATCCACACCTCCGCTTGATAATACTAATGCTTTCATCTACTCACACTTTCCGACTGTTCCGTACAATCTTGTCAACAACATGGTATCTGACTGAAATCGCCCTCTGAGAGTGCTTGTGTTGGTAATAGCATTTGCCTTTTTTATACCTCTTGCACTCATACAACTGTGGCAACCTTCTATCAGAACCGCAACATCTTCAGAACCTGTCACTTCCTGTATGATCTCCGCTATATCCGATCCGATTCTCTCCTGAAGCTGCAATCGTTTTGAAACCATGTCCGCAATTCTCGCAATCTTGCTCAGACCGATCACTTTTCCCTTCGGAACATAAGCAACCGTTACTTTCATATCATACATTAACGCCATATGATGTTCGCAGTAGCTGAAAATATCAATATCGCGAACCAGCACAAAGTCATTATTCGCCTGAAGAGACAGATCGTCCTCAAAGGTAGTATTGAACTGTTCTGCAATCTCATGATTCGAATACTTCATTCCTTCAAATACTTCCTGATACATGCGAGCGACCCGTGCCGGTGTATCTTTTAATCCTTCCCGCTCCGGATCATCTCCCAACGCAATCAATATGCCTCTTATATGTTCTTCAATTGCCTTTGTATCTATTGCCATTTTAAACACCTTTCAATTCCGGATCCCAGATCACCTTATGCATCTGTATCTGTAAATGAACTCCGTTCCACTTTTTTTCTTTCATAAATGCCACTATGGAATCCGGCTCTATCTGTCCGAACACCGGACTGATATATACCTGTACCGAATCTTCCAGATGATACTTCGAAACGACTTCATAACATCTTTGCAAATCTTTCTGATCAGAAACCACAAACTTAACCGTATCCCATTTTCGTAATAGGGCAAAATTATCTGTATTCATAGACCGCTCCATTTTGGAACCCGCCAATTTATAATCCATTGTAATACAAATTCTCTCTCCTAATCCGGAATAGGGGGATACATCTACACTTCCGTTCGTCTCAATCTCAATTACATATTCTCCCGCCGCTAAAATCAGTTCAAATAATTCTCTCATTCCGTTTCTGGCGAGAGGTTCTCCTCCTGTAACAGTAATATTTTTTATCCCTTCCTTTTTTATTTCATGAACAATCTGTTCTCCTGTCATTGCTGTATAATCCGCATCGGCTTTATTCGCCCATTGTGTGTCACAATAACTGCAATTTAAATTACAACCTTTTAACCGAATAAAAAAAGCAAGTTCTCCGGCTTTTTGTCCCTCACCGTTTATACTGGTGAACATCTCTACCACATCATACATACTTAATCCTCGCAATAAGACGCCTTATTTGTCGGTGTTTCATACACTTCGGACAAAACAACCGGGTAACCGGAAGCTTTTATTTTTTCAAAAAAATATTTTGCAAAATTTTCTGCAGTCGGTCGAAAAGATACTTCTACCAGACGAAATCCCTCTTCCTTCAATGCCGAAACAGTTGTATCCTTAAGACTTCCTATCTCATAAATCAGCGAGTGATCCAAATAGTCCGATAATGCCTTTAAATCCGACTTGATATTACCGAAATCCTCTACCATACCGCGTAGCTGATCCTCTTCCTGCAAAGCCTTACCTGCGATAGAGATCATTACCTTCCATCGATGTCCATGGATATTACTGCATTTCCCATGGTAACCATATAAAAAATGTGCAGCATCAAATTCTGCCTCTGTTGTAATCTGATACATATCGATTCCTCTTCTCCAAACATTAAGAAAGCCACGGAAAAACCGTGGCTTAAAATTCTTATATAATAGCCCTGGTTTTGTTTAAGGACAGGATGGTACCAATGAACTGTCCACTGTTAAGTTTATAGAGCAATTCTCTTCTTGTCAAGCTATTTTCCACCTAAAGACTTTAACAAATCCAAATCACTCTTTTTCACCTTTAAATTACTGCAAATCGTATCACCCTCGGGATTGGTAATCGTAATCTCAATTACACTCCCTTCTCTAATTCCCTTTTGTGCTGCCACACCTAAAAAACGGCAAAATTTCGGATGATTCTTTTCAAATGTATTCCATTTTGCTTTTAACTGAAATAAATCAAACGGATTCATTCTTATTTCCTCTCAGACTTTAAATAATCTAAAATAAAAAACAACTCACTTCCTGCTTCAGGTCCTTTTCTCAACACTTCCCGATTGCCGTCCGAATCAATAGTTGTAAGTAATGTTTTGTCTCTTTCCTCTGTACTTTCAATCAAAAAATATTTTAATTCGTCTGTTTTCGGATTATGGATCAGGTAAATAGAATGACTCAACTCTGCAGCAGTTACCTCCGGAAGTTCAATGGATACTACGGAAGTTTCTTCATTGATATTAAGCTTCATTATACTGAAATCATCAGCAGAATAAGGGTTCGGAAGTTCTCCGAACGGTTCTTGATATAAATCACAGATATAGCTTTCTCCCTGTTCTTCCAAGTCTTTCAAAAACTTTGTACCGTCTTCAAAATACCTGCTTGGAAACACTCCCCACTCTACTGTATGACGGGCAAATACCTCAAATTCAGAAGCAGTCATGGTAACCTCTCGACTGTCATCTCCCTCCAGTTCCAATTCCATTTCCTGCATCGCTTCTATAAAATCAGGATGAAGAATCATCTGGGTAGTGCTCGGATTGATCAGGATTCCTTTCAGCTCCAGCTCCGGAGCGGAAGCAATCCTCATAATCTCCTCAAACTCTACTTTTATAATAACCTGATACTCTTCAGATTCATCTAAATTTGCTGCACTGGTAATAGCCGGAGCAAATCTCTCCCCCTCTTCATTTTCAACCAGAACAGGATGCATATCCGGTTCTTTTCCTTCAGGAAACGGTCTTCCCTCTTCAATGCATTTTTCGATTTCGGGATCCAGTTCGTTCGGAAACTCTGCCGGAACTAAAAACTCCGCCCCCTTCATTGCCACCATCATTCGTGCCATATTTTCTTCTGTTTGATTCTGAATAAAGGTATCAATTGCTTCTTCCAATACGTGATTATCAATCTCCAGTGCTTCTGCATTGACTAAATTCTCGTCCATTCTGTCTCCTTGTGTCGTTCTATAACTTAATTCCCTTTAACAAATCGCCAAGAGAAGTTCCGATATCTTCGCTTTTCGGAATCGTTACATTTATCTCTTCTTCCTGCTGCTCTTTAGCCACCTGAAGCGCTTTTATACTCAAGCTGATGCGACCGTTCTCATTTCCAATTACTTTGGCAGTTACTTCCTGCCCTTCTTTTAATACTGCTTTAGGATGTTTAATACGTTCTGTAGAGATCTGTGAAATATGCACCAAACCGGAAATACCGTCCTCCAGCTGAATAAACGCACCATAATCTTTAATGGAATCCACCACTCCGGTCACTACAGAACCAACCTCTATCTGATCTATCTTTTCCGTACGTTTCTGCTGCTCCTCCATATACTTTACATCCCTGGCAGACAATACAAGACGCCGAGCCTCACGATCTGCAGTGATTACAATCACCCGAAGAACTTTTCCGAGGTAAGGATTCAGATCTTCTACACGTTTGGTATCAATCTTGGAAACCGGAATAAAAGCACGAATCCCGTCTATATCAGCAATCAGTCCCTTACTTACTACTCCTGTTATTTTTACTTCCATTACTGTTTTCCGTTGCAGATTTTGCTCCATGTATTCCCATGTATCCAGCGCATCCGGTTCCACACCTCCGTCGCCTATCTGCTTGTAGGATTCTTCTAATTCCTTTTCAAAATCTTCCATTCGTTCCATATTTCTACCTCCTTATTCAAATGAAGCTACCATGTATTGATATACCGGCTTTCCTGTATCCTTGCCGCCCTTTACCAGAGTAGCTTTATGAGATACCTTATTTACAGTAAATTCCACTGCATAACTACCGTCAGACTGCTTTTCCACTTTGGTATATTTTACTGCCGGCAACTGAACCGTCGCTTTTTTATATCCATAGGTCTTATCCGTCTTATCGTAGGTAATCCCTGCCGCCTTTGATATTTTAGATGTTAAAACCGGATAGTTTGCAGTTGCTTTTGCAAACATTGCATGTACATATTCAATCAGATAATCTTTACTGAT
Organism: uncultured Clostridium sp.; assembly: GCA_947253885.1. GTDB lineage: Bacteria > Bacillota > Clostridia > Lachnospirales > Lachnospiraceae > SY8519. Next base: position 83,143 of record CAMYAO010000004.1, on the reverse strand, counting down.
TGCCAGCTTGCCGTTTCCAAAATCGGTAACTGCGGCGGAAGTAATTGCATCATGCTGTAACAGGTTGCTGACCGCTGTCCAAAAATAAAGAGAATTTGCAGGATTGTAAGTTTCTTTCATCTGAGATAAAACAGCTAACGGTGATTGCATCGGAATCAGTTCGTTCGGAACGGCAACCGTTCCCGTCTGTTTTTTTGCCTGATTATCTGTCGATTCTATTTTTCTCTCTACACTTGTGGTATTCTGGTTATTATCATTCTTTTCTGTATCTTTTGAAGAAGTTTCCGTTTTTGCAGACTCCCCGGTCTTACCGGTCTGTCTAGAACCGCATCCGATCGATACTATAGCGATACTTACTACTAATGCTGCCAAAAATGTCACTCTTTTTTTCATAATTATTACCCTCCTTTAACTGGTATGTGTCAATAATTTTATTTTTTTGTAATATTGAAAAACTGCTTTTCCTTTTATCTTATTCTTTGATACAAAAGAGTAATTCTCCGCATCCTTGACAGAAGTTGTCAAACCGTTTGATAATGCTTCTTCTGCCCAGTATCTTCCGTCTTTTGAGTTATTACGATTGTCACCCAGTACAAAATAAGATCCCTTGGGAACCTTGTAGGTCAGGTCATCATTATCAACCGTCCACGTTTCTTTCAAATATGTTTCATTGAGCGGCGTCTTAGATCCGTTGATGTAAATCTTTCCAGATTTGATCCGAACAGTTTCACCCGGAAGCCCGATCACACGCTTGATATAAGTCTGGCTCTCATCAATCGGATATTTAAACAAAACAATATCTCCTCGCTTCGGTTCTTCAAACCAGTAGGAAAAACGAAAACCAATAATCCTTGATCCTGTCATAATTGTATTTTCCATAGATCCTGACGGAATTTTTGCGTTGATAAAAATTCCTCTTGTTAAAACAAGCACTACAACAATTACAATTGCAAACATCTTTACCCAACTTATAATTTCTTTTTTTATGTCAATCGGCTCTTTTTCCTTCATATTACGTCCTCTCTATTCAAATTCCCACCTACTTCGACACTACCTTGTGCTGGAATGATGTGCTCCCAGTGTTTTTGCAATAACTCTTGTATCCCTTGGAATAGAGTCTGTTACAAATGTATTTCCTCCGATCAGAGAACCGCTTCCGATCACAGTATCTCCTCCTAAAATAGAAACTCCGGAATAGATGGTTACATTGTCTTCAATCGTCGGATGACGCTTGGTTCCTTTTAAAGTCTGACCTCCATCTGTAGAAAGTCCTCCAAGTGTAACACCCTGATAAATTTTAACATGTTCTCCGATAACAGTGGTCTCTCCAATTACGATGCCGGTACCGTGGTCAATAAAAAAGCTGCGTCCGATAGTTGCTCCCGGATGGATATCGATTCCGGTTACATTGTGTGCATGTTCTGTCATGATTCTCGGTATCAGCGGAACCTTCAGCTGAAACAATTCATGTGCCAGACGGTACACCATAATTGCATATAACCCCGGATAAGAGTAAATAATCTCACTCTTGCTGTAAGCTGCCGGATCTCCGTCATAGGCTGCATTTACATCGGATTCCAACATATCCTGTACATCCGGTATCTGCTTCAAAAAATCCTGACACAACTGAGTTGCCTCTCTTTCCAGATCTTCAGACGGAAGATGCATTCTATGATCACAACAACGCAAAGCTTTTACGATCTGTTTTTTTAAATTATAAATAATCTCTTCCAACAGGTTTCCGACATAAAAGTCAATCATGGAAGACTTTAAATGTTTCACTTCAAAATAACCCGGAAAGACCAATTTCTGCAAATCATCTATTATATGGATAACAACCTCTCTGCTTGGCTGTGTATTACTGTCAATCTTTGAAACAATCTGATGCTGAGCATAGCTTGCCACAATCTCTTTTGTTAAGCTTTCAATTGTATGATTCATCTCTGACCTCTTAAATAATTTATAGATTAATCTGTAATTCTACCGGACAATGATCAGACCCGAATACGTCCGTATATATCTTTGCCGATACCAGTCGATCTTTTAAAACATCGCTTGTCAGAAAATAATCAATTCTCCAACCTGCATTCTTCTCCCTTGCTTTAAAACGATACGACCACCAGGAATAGATTCCCTCCTGATCCGGATAAAAATAACGAAATGTATCTATCATGCCGGATTCCAATAATTCTGTCATTTTTTGTCGCTCTTCATCTGTAAAGCCCGCATTACGACGATTGGTTTTTGGATTTTTCAAGTCAATCTCTTTATGCGCAACGTTTAAATCTCCGCAGACAACGACCGGCTTGTATTGTTCCAGATTCTTTAAATACGATCTGAAATCATCCTCCCATACCATTCGATAGTCCAATCTTGCAAGTTCCGATTTGGAATTCGGTGTATAACAGGTCACAAGATAAAAATCAGGATACTCAAGTGTAATCACTCTCCCTTCCTGATCGTGTTCCTCTATTCCCAAACCGTATACAACGGAAATCGGCTCCTGCTTTGCAAAAATTGCCGTTCCGGAATATCCTTTTTTTACAGCATAATTCCAGTATTGATGATAGCCCTCCAAGGTCAGATCAATCTGTCCTTCCTGTAGCTTTGTTTCCTGCAAACAAAAGAAATCTGCATCCGCTTCCTGAAAAAAATCCAAAAAACCTTTTCTGACACAAGCTCTCAGTCCGTTTACATTCCATGAAATCAATTTCATACTAAAACTCCGATTCTTTGCTTTAATTAAATAAAAATATGTTTATTGATTAGTATAGCATAATTTAAGCACGAAAAAAACAGCTAAATCTTTCGACTTAGCTGTTTGAAACTCAATTTACTTCGCGTAATCAATCACACGACTTTCACGAATTACATTTACCTTGATCTGACCCGGGTATTCCAGCTCCGCTTCAATCTGCTTTGAAATATTGCGAGCGAGCAATACCATATCGGCGTCTGTTATCTGTTCCGGCACTACCATAATACGGACTTCTCGTCCCGCCTGAATGGCAAATGACTTCTCTACTCCGTCAAAACTGTTGGTAATGTCTTCTAATTGTTTTAAACGATTTGAGTACGTATCTACCGATTCTCTTCTGGCACCCGGTCTAGCTGCCGAAATAGTGTCTGCCGCCTGTACAAGACAGGAGATCAAACTGTTCGGCTCTACATCGCCGTGATGTGATTCTACCGCATTAATCACTACTTCATTCTCTTTGTATTTTTTACAAAGATCCGAACCGATCTGAATGTGCGAACCTTCCATATCATGGTCAATGGATTTGCCGATATCATGTAACAATCCGGCTCTCTTGGCAAGACGGACATCCAATCCGAGCTCACTTGCCAAAATTCCCGTAATCTGTGCCACCTCGATAGAGTGCTTTAATGCATTTTGTCCATAGCTGGTTCTAAAACGCATACGACCCAATAATCGTACCAATTCCGGATGAATACCGTGAACGCCTACTTCAAGTACCGCAGCTTCTCCTTCCTCCCGAATGGTAAGCTCCAGTTCTTTACGAGCTTTTTCTACCATTTCCTCGATTCTGGCAGGGTGAATACGTCCATCTACGATCAGTTTCTCAAGTGCAATTCTTGCAACCTCTCGACGAATCGGATCAAATCCTGATAAAATAACAGCCTCTGGTGTGTCGTCTACAATCAAATCCACACCTGTCATAGTTTCCAGCATACGAATATTTCGTCCTTCCCGACCGATGATCCGTCCTTTCATCTCATCATTCGGCAATTCCACAACAGAAATAGTCGCTTCGGAAACATGATCTGCAGCATATTTTTGAATAGCGTCAATAATATACTCCCTGGCCTTTTTATCTGCTTCTTCCTTTGCACGTGTATCAAGCTCTTTAATCAGTTTTGCAGTGTCCAGCTTCACATCTTCTTCTACGCTTTTCAGTAACTGCTCTTTAGCCTCGTCTGCTGTTAAACCTGCAATCTTTTCAAGTTCCTCGATCCGTTGTTCATTCAACCTCGAAACCTCTTCCTGCTGTTTTTGAATAGCTTCTTCTCTGGCCACAAACTCTTTCTCACGACGTTCATTTTGCTCCAATTTCTTGTCCAGATTGGATTCTTTTTGCTCAATCCTTCTCTCAGCTCTCGAAATTTCCGAGCGGCGATCCTTAATTTCCTGATCCAAGTCATTCTTCACTTTGATAGATTCTTCTTTAACTTCTAATAAAGCTTCCCTTTTTTTACTTTCAGCTGCCTTCATAGCATCATCAATAATTGATCGGGCTCTATCTTCTGCGCTTCCGACTTTTTGTTTTGCATCGTTTTCAAAATGTGTTTTTGAAATACGATATGCAAGCAAATATACTACAATAGCAGTAATTACAACCGCTATTATCACTGGGATAATAGTCTGCACAGATACACCTCCCTTATTCAGTTTTCATTGTGCATATAATTAACGCAAAATACGTTATTATCATATTTTAACAACTATTAAATTCTATACTTTTTATACTCTTATGTCAATATGATACAGTTTCTCAATTCGATAAAATAATACGGGGACACCGGATTTTTAAATAAAAAAAACAGGCTGTAAAAAGCCTGTTCTAATGCAGGAAAAGGGACTCGAACCCTCATGAACGCAATGTTCACACGGACCTGAACCGTGCGCGTCTGCCAATTTCGCCATTCCTGCAAATCGTATCTATCTAATAATAACCACCTTGTCCGCATTCGTCAAGTCTTTTTTTATTCCTATTTGTTAAGTCTTTTCATATTGACAGATAAGAAATAATTTGCTATTATAATCTAGCTGTAAAAAGCCATGCGGAAGTGTCGGAACTGGCAGACGAGCAAGACTAAGGATCTTGTAAGCATTGCGCTTGTGTGGGTTCAAGTCCCATCTTCCGCATTATTTTCATATGAAAGTCTGAATTCTAGCGAGTTCAGGCCTTTTTTATAATAAACGGCTTTCCCATGAGCCCGTAATCCTATACATTCAACAGACTGAAGTTCCCGAAAAAAACGGTATTATTATCTTTGTGTGTCTTCTGTTTCCTCCTCTTAGTTTAATCATATTTCATTCTGAAAGAAATCTGCCTTTACACCATACCCTGTCACTGAACAGATACTTCGCCTGCCAACACTTGCTGATAGTCTCTGTAATTATCCTGTAAAAGCTCCGGAATCGGTAGATTATACGGGCATTGTGTCTCACATTTTCTGCAGGAAATACAAATTTTCGTATTCTCCATCAGCTCCTACTTCTCCTTTGTCAACCAGGCATCTGAAGGAGCTCTTCGAAGCATCAAAGACATTCTTGCGCAATTATTAATAGAAATCCCCATCGGACAGGCAGACAGACAATATCCGCAACCACGTCAAAAAGAACCTGCCAGCTCTTTCCTTTCTTTCTCAATAAACCCTTGTATTTCCGAACTCAGAATCGGAGTATTCTGCATATAAGACAACTACTCTTCCAATTCCTCTTCTTTCTGTACTCCCCAGATCGGAACAAACTGATCAAATTGAAGAATAAACGACATGGCAGCTTTTGAATTTGTAATCAAACCTCCTGCCAAACCTTTCATACCGATAAATCCCATATTTTTCCGGCTGCATTTTCTTGCAATTTCCAGATCTTTCCAAAATTCTTCCGGTGTAACATCTCCTGTCTTAGTAGCAATTACTACTTTCTCTCGCATTCCGTCAAATGCAATTCATACTTTGTTCTCACTGTCTGTGTAAACTCTTGCCGTGTCAAAAAATGTTATACCCCCTTTATATGCTTTTCGCAGCAGATCTACGGCTACATCTGTCGTGATTCTCTGAATCAGCAATGCTCCGAATCCGTTTTGAACGGTTTTGATTCCGGTGCTTCCTAATACTACTTCTCTCATTGTTATTCTACTCCCATCTTTAAAATCATATAATCAAAATCAATATAGTCATCCTCAATTTTAAAGAAATCGGGGATTGTGGCTATTTTCTTGAATCCGAATGATTCATACAGACGGATTGCTGCAATATTATCCTTGCGAACTTCCAGTTCTATCTGTTCTAATCCGTTTTCCTCTGCTACTGCAAGGAGATATTCCAACAGCTTCGAACCGATACCTTGTCTCCATGTATCTCTTCGTACACAAATCATAATCCTTCCCCGATGTTTCATACGTCTCGGTAATTTGGATAAACCGGCATTTCCGACTATTCGCCCTTCCTTTATTGCAACAATCATCCATTCATTGCTCGATCCGATGATTCCTTTTATAAATTGGAGTTCTTCTGCTTCTGATATCTGCAATCCTTCTTTCCCAAATGTCAGATTATCGCTTTCTCCTCCAACCTGTTCCCAAAAAAGCAGTAACTCACTTGCATCTTTCTGTCTTACTTCTCTTATTTCCATTTATTCTCCCTGTAGCTGTTTCATTATTAGTAAACCTAATATAACGTAGATGTCTTCACATTTGCAATTTCATCCATGTGATCAGCAAAATAAGCCGAAAAATCAGCTCCCACAAATTCTGCCATTTCCTGCATTTCTTTTAATGTTTTCACATCTACAGAAATCCCTTCTTTCATTGTTTTTTCAGTTGCAAGGATTTCTTTTTCTCCGTGTGTATAGATTTTATCGTGTCCCTCTGCTTTTGGGGATTCTCTTAACTCAGACAAATAATCGGACAGATGCTTTTTAATTGCATCGGCATCTCCGAAAATTTCCGGATTAATTGCTATAAAGCCATGGCAAGTTCCGCCTTTATTCCCGATCAGATTATAATTTGAAGTCAATCCCATTGATAAAATGGAAGTAAAAATTTCCGAGATCATACCATATCCATAGCCTTTATGACTTCCGGTAAGCTCTTCAGCTCCGCCTAAAGGTAAAATTCCACCACCGGATTTTGATTTAATATTTTCTAAAACAACTCCCGGATTTGTACTGGTATTTCCGTTCGCATCTACTCCCCAGCAATCCGGGATTTCTTTTTCCGCCTTGTTATACATTTCAAACTTTCCTCTGGTTACTACTGAGGTAGAGGCATCAAAGAAAAACGGATATGGATCTGCCGGCATAGAAATTGCAATCGGGTTAGTACCAAGCATTGCCTTCTTTCCGAAAGTAGGAACTACAATAGCTTCTGAATTTGTGAAACTCATACCGATCAGCCCCTGATCACAAGCCATCTTCGCATAATATCCCGCAATTCCGTAGTGATTGGATTCACGAACAGTTACAATAGCCATACCGCTCTCTTTTGCTTTTTTGATTGCCAGTTCCATCGCAAAATGTCCGTTCAGCTGTCCCATTCCGTCATGTCCGTCTATTACAGCAGAAACCGGAGTTTCTTTTATTATTTCCGGCTTTGCATCCACCTTTATCATTCCTTTTTCAATTCCCTTATGATAGCGTACCAATCGCTGCGTACCATGTGATTCAATCCCATATACATCAGAAAGCAGCAAAACATCTGTAATGATCTTGCTGTCTTCCTGACTGAATCCGAAGCGTTGAAAACAATCTACGCAGAAATTTTTAACTGTTTCGTATTGAATTTTTACATGTGCCATCTTGATTTCCTCCTAAATGTGCTGTTTTAATACTTCTGTTATAAATTTCCATGTCCGTTCCACAGACGGAATACTCAATTTTTCATTTGTAGTATGAATATCCTCCATATCCGGTCCAATCGCCACACAATCCAAGTTCGGTATCTTGGAAGAAAAAATACCACATTCAACCCCTGCATGAATTGCTGCTAAAATCGGCTCTGTTCCATATAAATTCCGATACACCGATATCAGATGCTCACGGAAAGGAGACTCTTTTTTGTATTCCCATGCCGGATAAACCCCTGTTATAGTTATCGTTCCTCCACATAACTCTGTCATATCTTTCATCTGACGGATCAGGTATTCCTTTCTTGACTGAATCGAACTTCTGACAGAGTAAGTATAGGTCACCTCTGTTTCGGTTGTCTGTAAAATTCCGAGATTTAAAGAAGTCTCTACCATATCTTTCATTCCCGGCATCATTCTTTGAATATCCGAAGGAAGATGAGTCAGAGCATGTATACAGTTGCTTCTCGTTTCATCTGTAAATACCCTGTCTACTTTCTGAGCCTCTTTTAATATTACACAAAAACCCGGATCAATCAGTACATATTCCTCCTGTATTATTTTCTCAAAACGATCTACATATTCTTCTAATTCTTTTGCCTGATCTTCTGATACAACCAAAACGGAATGAAATATCTTTGCAATTGCATTATCCTTCTCTCCTCCGTTCATACTATGTATCGCTATCTCGAACGGAGCCTCCAACAGAAAGCGTCCAAATAAAGTATTTGCATTGATCCTCTGATGGATAATCCCTTCCCCGGAGTGTCCTCCTAACAGACCGGTAAATTCCAATGTGTACGCTCTTCCCTGTGCCTCTGTCCATTCTATCGGAAAATGGCAGGTAACGGTTGCGCCTCCCGCACAACTGATTAAAAATTCCCCTTCCGCTTCATTGTCGATATTAAGCATTCGATTCGCTTTTACATCACTTACATCAATGGAATCCGCTCCCAGCATACCGATTTCCTCATCTACTGTAAGAATTACAACTAAAGGCGGATGCGATAACTCCTTTGATCTTAACAGAGCTAGTGACATTGCCACTGCAATGCCGTCATCTCCCCCGAGAGAAGTTTTCTCGGCAGACAGCCAATCCTCCTCTACTATCAGATCAAGTCCGTCCTTATCCAGATCTTTTGTGCAATCCGGCTCTTTTACACATACCATATCAATATGCCCTTGTAAAATAATGGCCGGGTCCACTTCATAACCCGGAGTACCGTCCTTCCAGATAATCACATTGTTATCTGAATCCTGACGATACTTCAAGCCGCACTCCTTTGCAACGGATACACAGTAATCACTTATTTCCTTTGTATTGGTGGAACCGTGTGGAATCGTACAAATCTTTTCAAATTCCGCCCAGACTTCCTTTGGTGTCAATTGTTCTAATTTATTCATTATCTACCTCACATATCTTTTATAATCTTTCTTGCCAGATCCTCTGAAATCGGTACGGCATAGTCATTCTCCCCGTAGACAACTACATTCCCGATCCCTTTCTGTAATACAAAACGCAGTCGATCATCACGCACTTTTTTATCTGTATATAGCTTTTGCACCAATGCTTCCTTATCGATCCACTCCGGTATTACAGTCGGAAGATGTGCTTTTTCTAAAAGTGCATATAGTCGCTTTTTTTCCTCTTCCGTCATATATCCCAGAAAGCGTGAAATCTTCGCCTGTGCAACCAGACCGATTGCAACAGCTTCTCCATGAAGCAACCGATATCCGCTAACTGTTTCAATCGCTCTTCCCACCGTATGTCCCAGATTCAATATCTCTCTGAGTCCCGACTCACGTTCATCCTTCATGACGATCCGATATTTTACCATGCAATTTCTGTTGGAAATATAGGTACATGCCTCCGGATCCAGACATAATATCCGCTCCATATGTCCTTCCATATATTCAAACAGTTCTCTATCTCCCATACAGCCGTGTTTAATCGTCTCCGCTAATCCGCTGTAAATCTGCCTTTTCGGCAAAGTCTCCCAAGTTGACAGATCCAGATATACTTTTTTCGGCTGATAAAAAGCACCGATCAGGTTGGTTGCTAACGGAGTATCCACTGCTGTCTTGCCTCCCACAGATGCATCGGCTGCCGCCAAAAGTGTAGTTGCATAATGGATGACCGGAACTCCTCTTGCATAGGTTGCCGCCAAAAATCCTCCCAGATCTGTTACAACACCTCCTCCGACAGCGATAACACAACAATCTCTGCGATAGCCTGATTCCAGCATCTCATCTTCTATTCGTGCTTTCATCTCTCTTGTTTTTGAGGTCTCTCCTTCCGGTATGATAAAACGTCCCGTCCTATAGCCGCTCTCTTCCAAAAGATTCTGAATTTTGTCTACATACAGCTCCGATACCACACTGTCTGTAATAAGGGCATATTTTCTGATCGGTCCGACTAAACCGTTTTGAATATCTGATACCAACTGCTCTTCCAAGTGATTTCCAATTTGAATATCATAGGTATCATCCACTACTCGTTTTAATTTTACTTCAAAGATTGCCATATACGCTCCATTCTGATCTGCTCCTGTCTGTTATCTATTGTAGCGGAGTTAGATTCGTTTCACAACCAAAAGACCCAAAATACTTCCGTACTTTGAGTCTTTTCCTTATTTTGAACTGTATGTGCCCAAAAATTCCTGCATTCGATTGTTATTCTCGTTGAACACCCTGTCAGGTGTTCCGGAGAGCAAAACCTCTCCCTTTTCCATAAATACAACGCGATCCGAAATCTCCCTAGCAAAGGACATTTCGTGCGTCACAATTACCATTGTGATTTTAAGTTCCGCTAAAGAACGAATTACTTTTAAAACCTCTCCCGTCAGCTGTGGATCCAGTGCGGAAGTCGGCTCATCAAAAAAGATTACCTTCGGATTGATCGCTAATGCTCTTGCGATTGCCACTCGCTGTTGCTGTCCTCCTGACAGTTCACACGGATATGCATCTTCCTTATCTGACAGACCCACTTTCTTTAAAATCTCTCTTGCTTCCCGATATACCTCTTCTTTATTTCGTTTCTGAACGTGAATCGGTGCGTCTGTGATGTTTTTCATCACCGTATAATGAGGAAATAAATTAAAATTTTGAAATACAAGACTGAAAATTGAATGCAGTTCTCTTTCTTCTGCTGCGCTCGGAAGCTTCAATTTTCCATCTTTATTCCGGTAGATTGCAGGTTGCTCCAAATACGAAACTTCTCCGTCATCTATCTGTTCCAATAATGTTGCACAACGAAGAAGTGTCGATTTTCCGGAACCGGACGGTCCGATAATTGATACTACCTCTCCTTCTTGTACGGTCAGATCTACTCCCTTTAATACCTCAGCGTCACCAAAGGATTTTTTTATTTGTTTCATTTCTAAAATATTCATTTCTTCACCATCTGTGTCCTTAGTGATAATAATTTAATCTCTTTTCAATCCGTTCCATAATGAATGCAACAATAAAATTGAAAATGTAATAAAAAACTCCGGCTACCACCAGTGGCATAAAAGTAGTCTGCGCACTGGAAATCTGACTTGCAATCGTAAACATCTCGGTATAGGAAATTGCAAATGCAAGAGAAGTATCCTTTAGCAGGGTAATTACCTCATTTGTAATAGAAGGCATTACACGTTTGAACATTTGAGGTAAAATAATTTTCATAAAAGCCTGTGTTTTTGTATATCCCATAATCCGAGCGGCTTCGTACTGCCCCTTCGGTGTGGATTCGATACCGGAACGGTATATTTCTCCAAAATAGGCCGCATAATTCAATGTGAATCCAACCACAATGGCTACCAATTGAGGAGGTAAATTGAATTCAAACAAGTAATATCCTCCAAAATACCAGGCAATCAATTGCAGCATAAGCGGAGTTCCGCGCATAACAGAAATATACACCTTAAAGACAGATCTTACTATTATATTCCCGGACATTCTGCCAAATGCAACCGCCAGTCCAAGCGGCAGGGACAATACTAATGTCCATACAAAAATCTGAACCGTTGACAGCAGCCCCATTCCCATTTGCTGCAACAGATCATAAAAATCGATTGTTTCCATATATACTCCTTGTCAGACAGACAAAGAGCTGTTGGTCCGTGACAACAGCTCTTTGTACTGTATTACTTCCCGATAGAAACCGAATTCTCTATCTTATATTTTTTTGCCAGTTTCCGGAAAGTACCGTCTTTTACTAATTTTTTCAAATCGTCATTTATAATTGACTGCAGATTTGTATTTCCATTTTTAAAACCGATTGCATACTGCTCTTTATTTAATGTTTCTGAAAGAATCGAATATTTATCCTTTCCTCTGGATTCCACCTGATATGTCGCCACTCCGGAATCAATCGCAAGTGCATCCAATCCATCTGCCTGCAACTCTGTGAATGCAACATTATAATCTGCAAACTGCTTTAAAGATTTAAAAGAACTTCCGATCTTCTTTTGATCTCCCTGCAAAACGGATAAAGCTGCAGATGCTTTTTGTACACCAACCACTTTCCCCTTCAAATCGGACAGGCTCTTAATTCCTGATGTTTTCTTTACAACTATTACTTGGGAATTATCTACATACGGAATCGACCAGGTATAACTCTTCTCTCGTCCTGTCATTGTAAAACCGTTCCATATACAGTCGATACTTCCGGAATTCAGCATCAAGTCTTTCGAATCCCAGTTGATAGGTTTTTTCACCAGCTTCCAACCTTCCATATCGGCTACCTTTTGCGCCAGTTCCAAATCAAATCCTGTATACTCCCCATTCTTATCTCGATACCCATATGGCGGATACGATGCATCAAATCCGACCGTAAAGTTTTTTCGGCTGCTTTCCGCCTTTCTTGCCTCTGATGCGGTTGTCGCTGTCTTTGTATTGGTAGCAGAATCCTTTTTTCCACATCCTGCCAACATTCCGAATGCCATCACTCCTACAAGAGCAAATGCAGCTATTTTTCTTTTCATATTTTCCCTCTTTTCTAACAGTATCACTGTACCTTGCTAAATCAATAAATTGATTTTAGCATAGAGAAAAACACTGTGTCAATCTCTTTCCAAAATAAAAAAAACGGTTTTTCCTTTAGCGGAAACAGATGTCTCCAGCAATATCCGATAATAGGGATGAAGACGAAGCTGTTTTTTTATCAGATTGCTCTCACAAGTATATAAAAACAGTCTGGATTTCTGCGACAACAGTTCCTCGATCTTATCAAAAAATCTGCCGTACCATTGATCCATCTTTGTTCTGTCTTTTTCCATACGAGGAAAATCCGCCCATATCTCATCAAACAGATATTCATGATGAAAATCAAAAAAATCCCGATGAATATAGTTGTGATTCATTCCGGTTACAGAAGAAGCCGCTCTGGCGATACGAATTGCATCTGCATATGTGTCGATCCCATAACTGCTTCTGGTAGGTATTGCAAAGCTTCGCTCTATCAGTAAATTTCCGGTTCCGCAAAAAGGATCCAATACCTGTGCATGTGCTTTTAAATACGGTTTTGCCAGTGATACCAGTCCTGCTGCGATTTCCGGCTGCATATCTGTGGACAGGCATTCCTTTCTATATTCAAAACGATGATCTGGAAGAGTAAACAATTTATAAAAAATCTGACATTGTGAATCCGAATTTACTTCCAGTCGTATTTCCACCTGATAATGAGAAGAAGAGTTTATCAGGCATCTGCCGCTCCCCTCCACCAGACGTTTTGCTAAATTTTGAATAAACTCCGTTTTTTCTTTTCCCTCTAATATACCGCCTGTGATTCCGATTCGAAAAGCAAACGGTCCTTTTCCGCTGTGCGCCTGCTGCAACTGCTCTGTAAAATCAGAAGTCAGTATGGCATCTGCTATTATTTCCGGTTGAAATGCAACTCGTTTTTTTTGACTGGTTAAACACAGCACTTCCTGAATACAACGTATTTCGTAAAGATCTTCAATAGAATCCGTCAGGATACGAATTCCGTTTTTCAGGGCTTTGTGTTTTGACGTAACAATTTTTTCTGACGGAGCAACAAATGCCGGAAGCATTTTTACATAACAATCGAAAGGCTGATGATACCCCTGAAATTCATGCCGATTCTTTCCATTTATCAAAAGCAATTCTTCCAATGCGTCTATCTCCGCCTGTATGTGTTTCTGCGTTTCTTGAACCGTTTCCTCTTTTAACAGTTGCTGCAAACGTGCTTCAAAAAAAGGCAGATACGGAATTATCTTTAATTTTGACAAAGCATGGATATATTCGGGACGAACAAACTGCATCTCCTCCGCTTCATAGGCATCTAATAACACTTCTGTTGCCGGCTGCCACTTTATTTTTCCAAGAATAATAGCCGCATTTTTTCTGACTTTCGGGTCCGACTCTGCAAGACAATACATAACAGGATCTAAATTTTTCTTAGAAATCGCCAATAACTGCTGTCTGCCGACTTCAGTTTTTATTAGTGCTTTTAAACCGATCAATGATGATCGTAATTCTTTTTTTACCTTGATATTCTGATATAATTCTCTCATTCTGCCTCTTTTGTATCTGTAAACTTTTTATAACCCGGATGGTGTCCTTTCATTTTATAAACGTTGTTCCGTAAATCCAATAACTCGTCTATCTGTTTCTCCGGCATATCCTTCGCTCCTCCCAACAAATGAATATAGAAAGAAGTCTTTGCATACATCTCAAGAGATTCCATTTTAAAATATGCGGTCTCCAAAGTATCGCCGACAGTCAGAGCACCATGATGAGCCAATAAAATCCCGTCATGGTGAGCTAAATGAGGGGCGATAGAGTTCGGTACCGCTTCCGTAGACGGTGTTGCATATTCTGCAATCGGTACTGCTCCCAGGTTTACAATGCACTCCATGACATAATAACCGTCCAACGGTTTTCCCATCGATGCAAAACTGGTAGCAATCGGAGGATGTGCGTGTACAACTGCTCTGATATCCTCCCGTTCCCGATAACATCTAATATGCATCTTCATCTCCGAAGACGGACGATATCCTTCTGAAGCTTCCAAAACGGTTCCGTCTTCCTTTATACGGATCAGCATATCCGGCTGTATATCATATTTACTGATTCCTGTAGGCGTACATAAAAACGTACCATCCTCCAGTTTCACGGAAACATTTCCGTCATTTGCAGCTACAATCCCTCTCTGCCACATCTTATGGCAGACACTGCATATTTCATTTCGTTCTTTTGAATAATTCATTCTTACTTCCCTTATTTCTTGCTTTTTTTATATTATCGTTCAAAATAATTTTATATGCAACCACAAAAAGGAGAGGTTCATTTTATGACATCAGATCAAATTCACAGTTTTTTAAACGTAGCAAAATATTTAAATTTTACCGAAGCCGCTTCCCCTTTATACAAATCCAAATCTTCTTTGATCAGAGATATTGCAAATCTGGAAACCGAACTGGGTCTGACTTTATTTGTTCGCACAAAAAATATGTGCAACTTACTCCCGGTGGTGCTGTTTTATATAAGGAGTTCTCCCGTATTGTAAATGAAGTTGATGATATCGTAGATAAAGCAAAGCATATTGAAATCGGTCAAAGCGGTACACTTCATCTGGGTGTATTGGAGACACAGCGCTCTGAAAACTTTCTTCCGAATACGCTCATGCAGCTTCGGGAACAGCATCCGAATATTAAAGTAGATATTGTTTCCGGTACCTTCAAACAGTTGCGGGAATATGTTTTATCAGGTGAAATAGATATTGCACCTGAAATTTCACATGGAGGCTATAATGCCATTATACACCTATGTGAAGAGAGCAACTTCACTCCTAGGGACATTCAAATCTCCAATTCCATACAGGATCAATTACTGAAAGTGGAATCCGGCCTGGGGTATGCCATATTAGATGAAAACTGTATCTCCACATCCAATCATGCTGTTGTCAATATTCCTATTGAGCATGCTCAACAACAATTGCTGGTTGCCGTGTGGCGACGCGATAATTTCAATCCTATTATTTCCATTTTCATGAACTATCTTGCCAAAAACGGAAATACAGAATTATGACAAGAAAGCGGCATCATACAAACACCATTGTATGACACCTCTTCTTTTAAATTCTCCAAAACATAAATGTATTCCAATATAATATATTAATTACTGCAAATATCAAAAATAGAAGTACAATTATATTATATATTTTTCGTTTATGGCCGGATTTTGTTTGAACAATCTTTTTTATTCCTATAACGATCAGAATCAGCAACATGCTCAACACCACAAAAAAGCCTTTTGAAATCCAAATATAATCGGTTGAGATGCTTCCCTGTAAAATACGATATACCAACAGCCCCAATAAACCGAGCGACATCATCTGAACGACCGCCGAAATGCTGCTCCACTTTCCCAATTGGATCCGAACCGGCTTTCTTAAAATCAGTTTAATCGGGATCGTGGTCAGTCTTACCGCCAGGCTGACAAAAGAGAACAAAAATGCAAATATCCATACAAGTAACAGTATACATTCCAATATAAAAGTTACCATAGAAATCTCAATAAAGTCTCCATATGGAAAACAGATCTTATCCAAATGTCCTATCTTTCCGTTCATCCATAATTCCGAATCTTCAACTCCCGCCACAATTTCAAACAGACTGCTGATTTTTAACGGTCCGTATCGGATAGATTTCGCCATTCGGAAAAATCCAGAAGGCATTTCCCGCTTCACATGAAAATATGCCTTAGAAGAAAATGCGCCGTACAGTAAAATCGGCATCTGTTCCGTATAGGTAGTATCATAGCTTTCATTTACCAATACCACACACCCGATCTTATTCTTGACATCCAGAATCATAGTTGCAGTAAAGTCCATCGTATTTCCCTGATGCCCCATTACATGTTGTCCATAAGGCTGTGCCCATAAGCCATGATAGTTGACCGGTATCCTGCTGTCTCCCAGATAATTAGAGGGCGATTGCATCTTCTTCCATGTAGACTCTTTTAGAAGCAATCGATTATGATTTAAAATTGCCTTTGCAAACCGTTCCAGATCCCGCAACGTGGAAGTCACACTTCCTGCCGGAAATAAGGTAAAATAATAGCGTGGTAATTCTGTCTGTATACTCGAATATCCCTTTATACGATCTCTCTGCTTATTTACCCACGGATTATCACTCAAATCGGAAGCCACCGCAGTATGCTTCATACCCAATGGATTTAAAATATGAATATGCTCATACTCTACAATATTGATCTTACTGATCCTCTGTACAATATAAGCCGCCAGCGCACACCCCCAATCCGAATAACCGGTTGCAACTCCGGGTAACAACACCTGTTCCGGCTGATGACTTTTCAATGTTTTATATAAAGATTGTAAATTCTGTGGATCCCGAATAAACGTGTCTATAATCAGATCCTGAAACCCTCCGGTGTGATTCATCAAGTGAAGCATTGTAATCTTCTTTTTAAAATGCAGATTTTTCAAAAAACCTTTTGGAAGATAGGTTCTTATGTCCTTATTCAGCTGTAATCTTCCCTGTTCCCATAACTGCATTACAGAGATCCATACCAATCCTTTTGAAATAGACCCCCACTCCATAACAGAATCTTTATTCACATAAGACTTGGTGCTGCGATCCGCATAACCGTAATAATCCTGTACAATCGTTTTGTTTTTATAAAATACACTTACTGCTACCCCTGTGTCTGAGGAATGATCTGCTACAAACTGTGAAATCTGCGGACCGATCTGTTCCACCGTCGATCCTGACGGCAATATCTTTTTTGAAATCGGCTCCGCATACGCAATTGTTTGTATAAAAAAAAGCGCTATTATCCCTATCAAACAGCCCTTTATCCCATTACTTCTTATTCTGTTTTTCCATTTCATTTCTACTTTCATTTCTCTGCTTCATAAACTTTCTAAACCTGATTTGTATCTGTTTATTGTAGCATAAATGAGAAAAATTTAATATCGACTTTTGAACTGAATCTGATTCTACTCTTTTCTTAAAATATTAAGTGGTTTTCCCAAAGGTAATAAGGAATACCCCAAGTGACTATTCAATATATTTGCACCAAATCCATAAAAAGATGCAATTGCAATGGCTAATTCACTAATCGCCGCAAATGTGTGCATACCATGTGCCATAATTCCAAAGGTCGAACAGGTTAGCCCCAGGAACAGACAATCAATAAAAATAAAAATGATCAATAACACTTTATTGGTCTCTATTGCAGCAATTGTCATGAATATAGAAAAGATCAAATAGCCCAAAAACGCAAACGCCATCTGTTTTCCATCTGCAGCTGCCGCCATACCACTTCCGAAGACTCCGTTTTGAATCATCCATGAAACCGCCATGGAGAACCAGAAGAATGCATATCCTCCAAAGGCAGTGGCTCCAAATACATTCTGGCTTTTCGCATCATGAATACAAGCGAATAACTGTGCAAATGCTCCAAGAAAAACTGCCCACGGAACAATAAGCGATGTTCCGGAAGTAATCCCCAGTTTTTGTGATGAAGCTACTAATGTTACAATTGCCAATCCAAATAAACCCATAGCAGATGGATCCGCATTTAATATTTTAACCTCTGTCCTCTCCAACATTTAAATCCCCCTCATGTGTCAGAACAGTTCAAAAGTCGATTCTATAGGCAACTTTTCAGTTTCCTACTTTGTTAAAATTATAACATAGTCATCCTGAAACTTCTACAAGAGAATGATATGCTTGTATTTATGTATCAGATCATTTTTTTGAAATATAAGTATATCCGGCATCTTCAATGACTTGTTTCACTGTTTCTTCTTTTACTGTGCCGTCATCGGTAAACACCGCTGTCTTTTTCTCCAGATTTACCTCTGCTTCGGAAACCCCTTCCAGATTTGTCAAAATTTTCTCTACTGTCGCTTTACAATGCTCACACATCATACCGTCTATTCTGATCTCTGTTTTCATATTTATTTCTCCTTCCTTTGACAGCTTATGCTGTTCTCGTTCTTCCAATTGTATACCATATATTCCTCTATCTGTTTGGAATCGACGTAATCTAAGTGCGTTTGTCACTACAAAAACACTGCTGAAGCTCATCGCCAAAGCCCCGATCATCGGACTCAATCGAATCCCGAACACCGGATATAATACCCCGGCTGCAACCGGAATTCCGATGATATTATAAAAGAATGCCCAAAATAGATTCTGTTTAATATTACGGATGACCGACTTGCTTAAACGGATTGCACTTACGACATCTAACAGATCTCCCTGCATTAAAACCGCATCTGCACTGTCGATTGCAATATCCGTTCCTGCTCCGATTGCAACTCCAATATCCGCCTTGGCCAGTGCCGGAGCATCATTGATTCCATCTCCGATCATTGCCACGACATGTCCTTTCTGCTGTAATGCGGCAACCTCTTTCTCCTTATCCTGAGGCAGTACTTCTGCAATTACCTCCGGAATTTTTAAAGATTTTTGTATCGCCTGTGCTGTTTGCGTTTTATCTCCGGTCAGCATAATTACCTGCAGTCCCATTTCAGTTAGTTCTGAGATTGCCCGGGCACTGGTAGGCTTTGCTATATCTGCAACTGCAATAATGCCGATTATCGTTTTATTTTTTGCAAATAACAAAGGAGTCTTTCCTTCTTTTGCATAACGTTCCAATATCACAGTATAAGGAGTCGTTTCTATTCCCTGTTCCTGCATAAGCCGTTCATTGCCTGCACAATAAACAATTCCGTCCGCAGTTGCACGGATTCCTTTCCCGAAAACAGCTTCAAATGAATCAAATTTCTGTTCTTCGATTCCCTCATTCGATGCATATGATACGATTGCTTCAGCTAGCGAGTGCTCACTTGATGCCTCCATTCCGCTTGCAGCTGCAATCAGATCCTCACGTTTGATATGGTAGTATTCTACATCTGTTACAACCGGTTTTCCTTCTGTGATTGTCCCGGTTTTATCCATAATGACTGTATCTACATTATGTGCGATTTCTAACGCTTCACCTGATTTAATCAAAATTCCATTCTCGGCACCTTTTCCCATTCCGACCATTATAGCCACAGGTGTCGCCAATCCGAGCGCACACGGACATGAGATAACCAAAACGGAGATGGCATTTGACAATGCAAATTCAAAATCCGCTCCGCTAAGCAACCAGACAATTGCCACAACCAGCGCCACCGCCATTACAATCGGAACAAATATACCTGCTATTTTATCCGCCATTCGTGCAATCGGAGCCTTGGAAGAGCTTGCCTCCTCCACCAGCGTAATAATCTGCGATAATGTAGTATCCCCTCCGACCTTTTGTGCTTTGAATTTCACAAAACCGTTTTTATTTAAAGATGCCGTAATTACAGCGTCTCCTACTGTTTTTTCTATGGGAATGCTTTCTCCCGTAAGTGCGGATTCATCAAAGCTGGATCTTCCTTCTATAATTACACCGTCTGCCGGAATGCGATCTCCCGGTCGTACAATAATAATATCTCCAACTGCCAAATCGGCACTATCAACGATCATTTCCTCTCCGTTTCGCTCTATTGTTGCCTGATTCGGCGCTAAATCCACCAGTCTGCCGATCGCATCACTCGTTTTTCCTTTTGAAATTGCCTCCAGCATTTTCCCGAGTGTTATCAGAGTTACAATCATTCCTGAAGATTCAAAATACAACTGAGAACGGTAGGTATCTACAATTTCAAAATTCCCGTAGCTTAATCCGTATACAATTCGGAAAATGGCAAATATCCCATAGATTGCAGCTGCAGAGGAACCGACCGCTACCAACGTATCCATATTCGGAGCTCTGTGAAAAAGATTACGATATCCGTTTTTAAAGTAGTTCTGATTGATCCATAAAATCGGTAACAAAATCAAAAATTGTGTAAATGCAAAAATACCGGCATTTTCAGTGCCGAAAAACGTCTGTATTACCCAATTCGGCATCGGCATACCAAACATATGATGGAACATATTTCCCATAGTAAGATACATCATAGGAATCAAAAAACAAAGAGATAACAGCAGTCGCACTTTTTTAACCGACACTTCCGTTTCAACAATACGATTTGTCCTCTTCTTGTCTTTATCTGCATTTTTTAATGCATTGTCCGCTCCGTATCCCGCCTTTTCTACCGCAGTGATGATCTGCGATTCCCTCAGTACGGATTCGTCATATCGAACTGACATACTGTTGGTCAGCAGATTGACACTTGCCGTCTCTACTCCGCTCAATTGACTTACTACCTTTTCCACCCGAGCCGAGCAGGCAGAACAGGTCATTCCGGTAATATTAAACTTTTCTTCTTTCAAAACTCTACCTCATTAATTTCTGAATGGAGGCACAAAGTTCCTCCACAGTTTCCAGATGATCTGCTTTTATATCTTTCACCACACAGGATTTAATATGATTGGTCAAAAGAAGTTTATTAAAAGAGTTCAACGCACAGGTAATTGCACTGACCTGAGTCAGTATATCGATGCAATAGCGTTCTTCCTCAACCATCTTCTTGATTCCTCTCACTTGTCCTTCAATCCGATTTAACCTTCTGATTAAATCTTTGTATTCGTTTTCCTCCCGATGCTTCATCTTAGGAGAACAGTCTATGCAATGCTTTTCCATTTATTTTCCTCCATTTTCAATATACCCTATAAGGGTATGTTAAGTATGGAACCGACTAACTGTTTTGTCAAGTGTTGATAAAAAATAAAAAGAACACAAAGATAATCCCTGTGTTCTTTCCTCTGTTATTTAAATTTAATATTTGATACATCCACATTTCCCTCTACCACGATATCCTCTGCTTTTGCAGAAGAACCGTATACAGATTTCAAAGTGGCATTATAGTCTTTTGTAAAAAACTTCTTCTTTCCTAAAGATTGGATCTCTTTATTCAGCCAGCTTAAAAGGGAGATATTTCCCTTTTGTACGGCAGGTGCAATATAATCGGTATCTCCCAGATTAGTAATTCCGACTGTAAATCCTTTATTTGATCTTGCCCACGCAAGTACCTCTGTATTGTCAGTGGAAAAAGCATCTCCTCTTCCGTCCAGCAGCGCATTGTATGCATCTGCATAAGCATCATATTTTTGAATAGTTGCACCGGTATCATTTTTTCCGAAATAAGTTTCCGCAGTTGTACCCTTTGCAACAATCAATGTCTTTCCTTTCAGATCTTCGGTACTTTTGATTACTGCCTTATTAGGAGAAACTACACCTAATGCCACTTTCATATATGGTCTTGCAAAATCCACCTGCTCCGCACGTTCTTTGGTAAGGGTAAAGTTTGCCAGTACAATGTCTACCTTTGCTGTCTTTGCATATTCAACACGACTTGCAGGATCCAAAGAAGTAAACTCTGCTTTTACAGCCAGATCTTTTGCAATCTGCTTTGCCAGATAAACGTCATATCCCTGATATGCACCTTTGGAATCCACATAACCGAATGGAGCTTTATCGGAGAATACTCCGATCTTGATCACTCCGCTTTTTTTAATCTCTGAAACAGTCCTTGCCTTGGCAGAACTGGATTTACCGGCTGATGAATTCCCGGAAGTTCCGCATCCTGCAATACTTCCCGTAATGAATACGGCTGCTGCCAATAATGCTACTAATTTTTTCTTCATTCTTTTGTACCTCTCATTTCTGTTTTTCTCTCAAAGTTTTATTTATCTTTACGGGTTTTAAATTCAAACGTACGTAAAAATTCTTTTGCCCGTTCCGATTTCGGAGCTGTAAAAAAAGCTTCCGGTGTCCCTTCTTCCACAATGACACCGTTATCCATAAACACAATGCGATCTGCAACTGCACGTGCAAACTGCATTTCGTGCGTTACAATCATCATGGTCATTCCCTGATCAGCAAGTTCCAGAATAACATCTAAAACCTCTCGCACCATTTCCGGATCCAGTGCTGCCGTCACTTCATCAAACAACATGATCTCTGGGTGCATACATAGTGCTCTTACAATTGCAACACGCTGTTTCTGACCTCCGGACAACTGTCTTGGAAACGCTTTTTCTTTTTCTTCTAAATTTACTCTTTTTAAAAGAGTTCTTGCCTCCGCTCTTACCTCTTCTTTATTCCGTTTTTGCACCTTAACGGGAGCGATTGTTATATTATCTAATATTGTTTTATGAGGAAACAGATCATAGCTTTGAAACACCATTCCTATTTTCTGTCTCATCTGAACCAAATCTTTGCTTTTATATTGAATCTGCTTTCCATCCAGCAGAATTTCTCCTGCAGAAATCGGCTCTAATCCGTTTATACAGCGAAGTAACGTACTTTTTCCACAACCGGATGAGCCGAGAATCACAACGACTTCTCCCTTTTTTATATCCAGTGAAATGCCATGTAGTACTTCCTGACCATCATATTGTTTCTTTATCTCTCGAATCTGTAATTGACTGTCCATCTTCTTATCTACCTCTTAATTTGCCCATCTTTTCTCCAGTCTTCCTGCCAATAAGGAAATCGGCCAGCAACACAGGAAATACAAAATAAATATCATACCATAAACCCAAAGAGCTCCTGTCGGATATTCAAAGCGATTGGCATCTATGATCTGTTGTCCCACCTTCAGCATTTCTACAATTCCAATCAGTACTACTAAAGACGTCGTCTTGATCATTCGTGTCACAAGATTAATGGTCAAAGGAATCAGACGCCTTAAAGTTTGCGGAATAATTACATACAGATAAGTTTGGATTGTGGACATTCCCAAAGCCTGTGCACTCTCATACTGATGCTTCGGAATGCTGATCAAAGCTCCCCTTACCAGATCTCCCATCTCTGCCGTTCCCCAAAGAATAAACACAAGGACAGCACTGAGCTCTGCAGGAAGATTGATTCCGAAATTGGTGGTGGCTCCAAAAAATACTAAAAATAATAATACCAATTGTGGCATAATCCGGATAAAATCCAAATAAATCCGACTGATAATCTTTGTAATCGGATTTTTAATATTCATAAACATTCCAAATACAATTCCAAACGGTACAGAAATCAGTGCCGCTAATAAACTGATCCGCAATGTAATCCACAACCCGCCTAGAATACGAAGAAAATTGTCACCTTTAAATAAAATACTAATTGCCATATCCTGCATAACGCAACCTCCTTTCTGCTATGGTTGCAATAATCGAAATCGGCAACAAGATAATCAGATAAGAAATTACCAACATAAACAAAGCTTCATTGGTCTTGTAATATAAACCGATCAGATCCTTTGCCACATACATCAGATCCGCCAATGCAACTGCTGAAAAAACAGAGGTTTCTTTTAATAAAAAGATAATATTGGCTACCAGAGACGGAATGGATACCGATAATGCCTGAGGGATAATAATATAGTACATCGTCTGAAATCCGTTCATTCCAAGGCTTTCCGACGATTCAAACTGTATTTTATCCACTGATTCCAAACCGCTTCGAAATGACTCCGCCATGTAACCGCCCCCTAAAAATGCCAGTCCCGTAATACCGCAGGCTTCCGGGGTTAATACAATCCCCAACTTCGGAAACCCGAAATATAAAAAGAACAACTGAACAAGCAGAGGGGTATTTCTGCTAAGTTCGACATAAACAGAGATAATCTGTCTGAGAATCGGAATCCTCTTATATAACACTATGCCGGAAACCACTCCGATTAAGATGGAAAGAATAATTCCGATTACTCCGATCCGTAATGTCAACAGACCTGCTTTGACAAACATCGGAGCATAATCACTCATAAATTGAACATCCACTCTTTTTCCCTTTCTAACTCTCTACGCCTATAATACTCATAGGTAATATGTATTTTAAAATCTACCACTTTCTGAAAGCATTGTCAACTTTTTTCTTCTATCATAAATACCGCTCCTCCTGACAATATATAATAACCTCACAAATCCACTTCCTATTATGTGCAAAATAGGATAAAATATAAAGGCTATGGAAAAAAATAATATAACACTCTTTATAAAAGGAATGAAAAACGGTTTTCCTATTTTTCTAGGATATCTGGCAGTATCCTTTACATTAGGAATTCTTGCGCACGGATGCGGGCTTTCCCCGTTTCAGGCTACCATTACCAGTCTTACAGTCAACGCCTCTGCGGGTGAATACGCAGGATTTACCCTCATGGGTGCCAACGGCAGTTATCTGGAAATGATGCTGGTCATCTTCGTGGCAAATATGAGATATATGTTGATGAGTGCCTCACTCAGTCAAAGAATTCAACCTGCAACAAAATTACTGGGACGTATGGCAATCGGATTTGGTATTACTGATGAAATATTCGGTGTTGCGATTGCCACAGAGGATCAGATTCGCCCCGTCTACTACTACGGCATTATGACATCTGCACTTCCCGGTTGGGCTTTGGGAACTTTGCTCGGTGTTGTAATGGGGGATATCCTCCCGTCTTCCGCTGTCAGTGCTTTGAATATCGGTCTCTATGCCATGTTTATCGCCATCATTATTCCTATGGGACGAAAACATAAAACAATTGCTGTTCTGATCGTTATTTCAATGGTGTCCAGCTATTTTTGCAGTATTCTTCCGGTTATTTCCAAATTATCCACCGGAAATCGAACAATTCTGCTGACCATTCTGATTGCAGGTGCCGCAGCCATTATAAAACCGCTTCCGAAAGAAGTGACAAATGAAACTGGATAAGGAGCAATTATGTCACACAATCCCTATATTTATATCTTGATTATGGCCGGTCTGTCCTTTCTTATTCGAGTGCTTCCAATTACTCTTATGAGAAGTGAGATCAAAAATAATACATTACGTTCTTTTTTATATTATGTACCCTATGTCACATTGGCAGTAATGACATTTCCTGCTATTTTATCTGCTACAAACAGCAAAATTGCCGCTTTTACGGCTTTTTTAGTTGCTGTCATAATGGCATGGTTTCATCGAAGTCTGTTTCAGGTGGCAATCGCAAGTATTATAATTGTCTATGTGTTAGAGCGATTCATCGTCTGATTGTTACTTATAGCAAAACTTCCGGATATCAAGTAAAGAATGCCGCAAGGCATTCTTTTTTTATCTGTCTTTTGTATTCTTCATACAAGTTTTCTGCCAGCGCCAGGAATCTTTACACATATCTTCTATTGATCTCTCCGCTTTCCAATGCAGTATCTCCTGTGCTTTTTTTGTTTCCGCATAGCAGATTGCAATATCTCCTGCTCTTCGTTCTGTAATCCTGTAAGGAATTTTCACATTATTTGCTTTCTCAAAAGCATCAATAATTTCCAATACACTGTATCCTCTTCCTGTTCCCAGATTAAAAACCTCACATTCGGAATGTGAGAGACTGTATTCCAATGCACTCAGGTGCCCGGCTGCCAAATCTACAACATGAATATAATCCCGCACACCGGTTCCGTCCTTTGTGGGATAATCCTTTCCGTATACGGACAGATACGGTCTGATTCCCGCTGCGACCTGTGTAATATACGGAAGCAGATTATTCGGAATTCCATTCGGTCTCTCGCCTATCTTCCCGCTTTCGTGTGCACCGATCGGATTGAAATAACGAAGCAAAACAGCGGAAAAATACTGATCCGCCGATGAGAGATCTTGTAAAATCCGTTCTATCATAAATTTCGTCCAACCATAGGGGTTGGTACACCCCAAGGGCTTTGTCTCTTCTGTAAACGGAATTTCTGTTGCCGTACTGTAAACCGTTGCAGACGAACTGAATATAAAATGATGCACCCCGTACTGTTGTACCAGTTCCAGTACTGTCAAGGTCGTATCCAGATTGTTTCTGTAATAGGACAACGGCTTTTCCACAGACTCTCCAACAGCCTTATATCCGACAAAATGAAGAACTGCATCAATCGAATGCTCCTGAAAGATTTGCTCCATCTGTTTTTTATTTGCAACATCCACTTTATAAAAGCTGCATTTTTTTCCTGTGATCTGTTCCATTGCTTCTATCACAGATGCGGAGCTGTTGGACAGATCATCCGCTATCACCACCTCGTAACCGTTTTCTAATAATTCCACTGCAGTATGAGATCCGATAAATCCGGCTCCACCGGTCAGTAATACTTTCATTTTTTCCCCTTTTACAATGATAAAAGGTGGTATCTCACCACCTTCTGTCTACTGTTCTGTATCTGATAATTGCCTGTTTTCCATAATAGAAACATACGCAGGACGAATGATCTTATCGACATTGACCAACTCTTCCAATCGATGTGCACTCCAACCCACAATTCTTGCCATAGCAAAAATCGGTGTATACAGCTCAATCGGAATATCCAACATACTGTACACCAATCCACTGAAAAAATCTACGTTTGCCGCCACACCTTTGTAGATATTTCGCTTATCCGCAATTACTTCCGGTGCAAGCTTTTCTACCAGAGAATAGAATTTAAAATCTCTTTCTCTTCCCTTTTCCACCGCCAGTCTTTCTACAAATTGCCGAAAGATATCTGCGCGCGGATCTGATAAAGAATATACGGCATGTCCCATTCCATAAATTAATCCCTTTTTATCAAATGCCTCTTTATCCACAATACGTCCGAGATACGCACGCACCTGATCCTCATCTAATATATCACTTACATGCTCTCTGATATCATTCATCATATTAACAACTTTTGCATTTGCACCGCCATGCTTCGGCCCTTTTAAGGAAGATAATGCTGCTGCTACCACCGAATAGGTGTCTGATCCTGCGGAGGTAACCACTCTTGTTGTAAAGGTTGAATTATTTCCACCGCCATGCTCCATATGCAGAATTAAGGCAATATCCAATACTTTTGCCTCAATCTGTGTGAATTGCTTATCCGGTCGCAACATCATCAAAATATTTTCCGCCGTTGATAAACCCGGTTGAGGACGATGAATGTAAAGACTCTCATCACAAATATAATGATTGTATGCATGATAACCATATACTGCCAACATCGGAAACTCGCTGATCAGACGAATGCATTGATTGAGTACGTTCTCCAATCTGGTATCAGTTGGATTGTCATCATATGATGCCAGAGTCAAAACAGATCTGGTCATAGTATTCATCAAATCTCCGGATGGAGCCTTCATAATAACGTCTCTGGTAAAATTAGTAGGCAGATCTCTGGCCTCAGTAAGAAGGTCTACAAATTCTTCCAACAACTCCTCTGTAGGTAAATCTCCGAACAGCAACAGGTATGTAATCTTTTCAAACCCATATTTTTCTGTTGCGATCAGCTTTACCAGATCCTTTATATTATAACCTCGATACCACAGCTTTCCTTCGCAAGGTACCTTTTCTCCGTCTACATATTCAAATGCATCTATCCTCGATATATTGGTCAAACCGGTAATAACACCGGCACCGTTTTTATCACGAAGTCCTCTTTTTGCACCTAGCTTGTCGTATAATTCGGGGCTGATCTTGTCAGTTGTACGACATGTTTCTGCATAATACCGTGCAACTTTATCCATTTTTGTTAATTCCGTCATAATGCCCTCCTTTTCTTGTATTGTCCTTCCTGATCTCAAAATTCGATAGTCCATTACATTTTAAACGATTATTAGAAAATTAACAATGTTTTTATTTTTGCACGTTATCACTTTAATGAATTGCAATACTCTCTCTTACCGCTTCCAGGGTCTGTTCAATGTCTGCCAATGTATGCGCATAAGAAACAAACATTGCTTCAAATTGTGACGGTGCAATATGAATCCCCTGCAGCAGCATTTTTTCAAAATAAGTGGAAAAAAGTGACGTATTACTCTTTTTTGCATCCTCATAATTTTTTACTGTATTTGGTGTAAAATACAGACAACCCAAAGATTCTACATGATTGATTGTATAGCAATTCCCGTTCTCTTTTACAACCTGTTTTATTCCGGAAAATAACAATTCTGATTTTCCGGACAGCTCCTGGTAATATTCGGGATGCTCATATAGCAGCTTCAGCAGCGTGAAACCGGCTGTCATCGCAATTGGATTTCCGCTCAAAGTTCCTGCCTGATATACGGTACCGACCGGTGCTACCATAGACATAATATCTTTTCTTCCACCGTATGCCCCAACCGGCATCCCCGCTCCGATAATCTTTCCATAAGTTCGCAGATCCGGTAAGACGGAATAATAGCCTGCCGCTCCCTGATACCCCAATCGAAATCCTGTAATCACCTCATCAAAGATCAGCAGAGCATTGTTTCGGTCACAGAGTGTTCGTAATCCCTCTAAAAATCCTTCCTTGGGAGGTACAACTCCCATATTGGCTGCTACCGGCTCTACAATTACAGCAGCTATCTGATTGGGGTAATCGGAAAACAACTTTTCAACGGAAGTCAGATCATTGTATATCGCTCCCAATGTATCCTCCGTTGCACCCTTCGGTACTCCTGCACTGTCCGGAATTCCGGCTGTCATCACACCGGATCCGGCTTTTACCAGTAAGGCATCTGAATGACCGTGGTAATTTCCCTCAAATTTTATAATTTTATTTTTTTTTGTAAATCCTCTGGCAGTGCGGATTGCACTCATAACAGCCTCTGTTCCGGAATTTACCATACGGATCATCTCAAGCCCCTGAACCGTTGCAATTAAAAACTCTGCAATTTCAACTTCCAACTTTGTTGCCGTACCGAAACTAAGTCCTTTTTCAACAGCTTTTATTACGGCTTCCCGAATCTCCGGATGATTATGCCCCAGAATCATGGGACCCCAGGATCCGATATAATCAATATATTCATTTCCGTCTATATCCCGGATATGACCGGCATCCGCTTTTTCCATAAATCTGGGAGAGACCGATACATTTCCATAGGCTCGGACCGGACTGTTCACACCTCCCGGAATCACTCGCTTTGCTCTTTGAAATAATTCTTCCATTATCCGATCCTTCCTTCCCTTATATATCCTGCGATTTCTTTCGCAAAATAGGTCAGATAAGACGAAGCCCCAGCTCGAAATGCACCTACTGCCATTTCAGAAACCACCGATGCCTCCTCGATCCAGCCTTTTTCGGCTGCGGCTTTTACCATTGCATACTCTCCGCTCACACTGTAAGTTGCAATCGGTACGTCTGTTACAGCTTTTACCTTGGAAACAATATCTAAATAGGATAATGCCGGCTTTACCATTATAATATCTGCACCTTCCTCTACATCCAGTTTTGCTTCCTTCAATCCTTCTCTTACATTGTGAAAATCCATCTGATAACTTTTTCGATCTCCAAAAGAAGGAGCGGAGTCGGCCGCTTCACGAAACGGTCCGTAAAATGCGGAAGCATACTTTACTGCATAAGACATAATTGGGATTTCCGTATGCCCGTTGGAATCTAAAACAGCTCGAATTGCTGCAACCCTTCCGTCCATCATATCCGAAGGCGCTACCATATCCGCTCCGGCTTCCACATGAGACAATGCCGTCTGCTGCAATAGGGGCAGTGTTTTATCATTGTCAATCATATGATTACAGATAACACCGCAGTGTCCGTGATACGTATATTCACATAAACAGACATCTGTCATAAGAAACAGATCAGAGTGCGTACGTTTTGCCTCCCGAAGCGCCCTTTGAACAATCCCGTCCAATGCATATGCCCCACTTGCTTTTTCATCTTTTTGATCTGGAATTCCGAACAGCATAAAATTAGTAATCCCGCAAGATTGATATTCCTCCAATACAAAAGAAAGCTGATCTATGCTGTAACGAAACTGCCCCGGCATAGATGGTATTTCTTCTTTTATATGTGTTCCTTCCTTTACAAAAATCGGATAAATCAAAGCATCCTCTTTCACTCTGGTTTCACGTACCATTCTTCTGATCTGTATATTATTCCGTAATCGTCTTGGTCGTTTGTTTAAATTCATTTATTATTCTCCCGCTATTACTTTTACTAAACTGTCTATCGTTGCCTCTTTTGCAATCACAGTTTTCATGCCGTAATGCCGTGCACGGGCAGCCGTCACTTCACCGATGCAGTAAGCTGTTATTCGTTCGGGATTCGAAACATGAGCATGATACCAAAAACCGTCTACAGCAGATGCAGAGGTAAACGCAGCCCCGTCATACTCCATATCCGGCAGAAAAGAATGTGCTTCTGTTCGTGTATCATATATCCCTACATCGTCTACCTCATGTCCCGCCTCTCTTAGAATTTCCGATATGATCGGGTTTCCGATATTTGCTCTCGGCATCAGAATCGATACAGTGTCGGTACCGATCTCATCTATCAACCCTTTCGCCAAAGCTCGCCCGTTAAAATCCGACGGCATGTAATCTACCAGAATTCCTCGATCTTCACACGCTCTTTTAGTTCCTTTTCCGATTACTGCCACCTTTATCCCGAACAGAGAACGAATATCTCTCTTAGATTTTTTTAACTGTTCAAAAAAGATATCTACTCCGGCAGGGCTGGTGAAAATCAGCCACTGATAGTTCCTTTCTCCTTCCAGACAATTCTCCAAAAGAGTCATGTTACGATTTGCCTCCATGCGTATGGACGGGCACTCCAATACCTCTGCTCCCAGCGAACGAAGCTGATCCGCCAAAACGGATTCCTTCTTTTGGGGTCTTGTTACAACAATTTTTATCCCGAACAAAGGCAACTGCTCTTTCCATGAAAACGGTTCTGACAGTCGGCATACCTCTCCTACCACAATGATTGCCGGAGTCGGTACTTGTTGTGCTTTTTGCGGCAGATCAGAAACAGTTCCGATCTGCTTGCTCTGCCTTGCAGTTGTTCCCCTTGACAGAACCGCAGCCGGCATATCTTTCGGCATCCCGGCATTTATCAGTTCCTTGCAAATAAAAGACAGACTTCCGACACCCATTAAAAAAATAAGTGTTCCGTGTGTGTGCACAAGAGCGGAAAAATCTATGTTGTATTCTTCACCCACTCTCCTGTGTCCTGTAATAATATGAACACTGCTGCAGTAATCGCGATGCGTAACCGGTATTCCGTTTGCAGCCGCCACGGCAATTGCAGACGGAACTCCTGAAATTACCTCATAAGGAATTCCCGCATCTAACAACACTTCCACTTCTTCTCCGCCTCTTCCGAATAAAAAAGGATCTCCTCCCTTTAATCGAACCACACATTTTCCACTTTTTGCCTTTTCAACCAACAAACGATTGATCCCATCCTGTGGCAAAGTATGATTTCCGGCATATTTGCCGACATTGATTTTTTCCGCTTCACGCGGTATTTTACATAAAATACCGTCTCCCACTAGCTGATCATATAATACCACTTCTGCTTTTTGCAAAATTTCATAGCCTGCTACAGTCAAAAGACCGACATCTCCCGGACCGGCTCCTACCAACCATACTTTTCCTATCTTCATCTTCTGCCTATCCAATCCTAAGCCTTTCAGCCAACTCTAATCCCAGCTTTTTTGCATCTCTTTTATTCCCTCTGACGGTTCCGGTTCTGACAAAATTCATTTCCAAATCGGCATATAATCCGGTCATATGCAATTCCTCTCCATCCAATTCGGCATAAGCGGCAATCGGAGCACTGCAGCCTCCGTCCAGTGCCTTTACAAAAGAACGTTCCGCTACTGCACAGAGTTCAGACTCTGTATTATGAAATCCCTTTAGTAGATCATAATTTCGTTCGCGTCTTCCTTGAACTGCCAAAATTCCCTGTCCGGCGCTCGGGATTACTTCCTCTGTAGAGAAATAACGAAAAATCCGATCCTCCAATCCTAATCGTTTCAGACCTGCTGCCGCCAAAACTAAAGCGGAGTACTCTCCCTGATCAAGTTTATGCAGTCTGGTCAAAACATTTCCTCTTACACTTTGAAATTTTGCTTTTGGGAATATCTTCTTTAATTGAATAACTCTTCGTTTAGAAGAACAGCCTATCGGTTTGATCGGATCCAACTGACTGCATCCTTCCGGTAGAACCAAAACATCTCTCGGATCTTCTCTCTTTGAATATGCCACAATCGGCAGATCCTCACAAATCTCCATCGGCATATCTTTTAAACTGTGTACCGATATCTGTGTTTCTCCCCACAGCAAAGCTCTATCCAGTTCTTTTACAAACAGACCTTTTCCGCCAATCTGATCCAAAGTCCTGTCTAAAATTTTATCACCCGTAGTCTTCATTGTGATTAGAGAAGCTTCTTCTCCCTTTGATTCCAGATATTCTTTTACCATCTCACTCTGAATCACCGCTAATTTGCTTTCTCTGCTTCCTATTTTCCACATAAGCCGATAATTCCTCTATTTTCTTTCTGAGTTGCTTTACTTCCTGATGGTTTTCACCGGTCCCGGTAATTCCTATTACGCAATTCTCCTGAAAAACAACCGCTGGAAAATAAAAATCACACAAAGCCGCCTCACTCGCCACATTTACAAGAATATTATTTTTCTTACAGTAGTCTGCAATCTCTCTGTTTACTTCTTTATTCGGAGTTGCCGCAACGATTAAAAAATATGCGGTATCTTCCAGATAGCGACTATTCCATCTATCTTCAATCCATTCCAACTCCTTTGTTAATGAAAAGAACTCACTCGGAACATGTGGCGAGATCAATGTAATTCTGGCTCCGAATTCCTTTAAAATCTGAATCCGTCTGCATCCGACTTCACCGGCCCCCACTACCAATACCTCTTTATCCTGCAGATCTATAAACATCGGAAATCTGAACTTATTCTTCATAAAGCTGCTCCAATCCTTTCAAACAGGCAATAAACTCTTCTTCTTTCAACTGTTTTTTTAACCCGAATAACAGTTGATTTACTACTTTCTGAGTCGTCATCTCTATTGCTGTTTCCATAGGTTCCCCACAGTCCGACTCTCGGAGTATTTTTTTCATGCGGAACATCATATTCTTTGCGGCTTCTTCCTTTATATGATTGATCACCGCTATACTCTCTTTTCCGGATACCCATATGTAAAATTCCTCCATCTGTGCATCTAAAATATCACGAATCTGGTCCAATACTTCCGACATACCAATATCGGAAAGATTTGATTGAAAGTCATCAATATCGTACAGAACTGCTCTCTCTCCTATGGAGACCGCAATATCTCTCGGCACTGCCAAATCCACAAATACCGGAAGCTTTTTGGAAGTAACCGACTCTATCATATCCTGTGATACTGTCAAATGAGGACTGGATGTACCGCTGATTACATAATCATAATCGGAAAGTGCACTGCCTCTTTCCTCATAAGAAACGGTATGACATCCTTTTTGCACCCTGACGCTTCCGTGCCGATACGGACGAACTGTCATCGTAACATCTGCTCCTTCAGATAACAATACAGAAACTGCCAGTTGACCGATCTGCCCATTTCCGATTACAAGTGCCTTTTTGTTCTTCAGGCAATATCCGTCCTCTTTTAACTGACAGACAGCCACTTCTACCGAAGACGGATTTCGTTTCGGAAAATATACTTCTGTTTTTACTTTTTTAGCTGCAGTAATCGCCTGACGGAACAATACCTCTAAAAAGGAATCCAACACATTATTTTCACGTGCCAGTTCTGTCGCATTTCCGATCTGGGTAATAATCTGATCCTCTCCGACCACTTGCGATTTTAATCCGCACGCCAGATAAAAAAGATGTGTGATTGCTTCTCTGTTCGAACGTTCCCGAAAATAATTCTGAAAAGAAGAGGTATCCAAATGTTTCTGCCTACAAAGAACAGATGTCAAAGAATCTGTAAAATCCTCTGTTACACTTGCCCACAACTCCATTCGATTACAGGTGGACAGAATTAATATTCCCGATATATCTTCTCTTTGTTTTAGCTCCTGCATCATACGCTGTGCTCTTTTTGTCGTTACCGAAAACCTTGCCCTTACATCAACCGGAGCCTGGTTATGGTCAATCCCCACCATGCGAATCTGCATAGCTATGCCTCCATCTCAGCCACTGCCGATCTTGTATGTGCAACGAGAAGTTCCTGAACCTTTTCGTATTCTCCCAATCCTCTGACAACACATTCTACAACATAGCCTTCGTGTTCAAATTTACTTTTCCATGAATCTTCCGCTCCTGCCATATCATTTCTTGCATGATCTCCCGCTACGATCATAAACGGAGTTAAAATAATCTTTTTCGGCTTTTTCTGATTAATGATTTTTACTAATGTATCAATCTCCGG
The DNA here is from genome assembly GCA_947253885.1 of uncultured Clostridium sp. Lineage (GTDB taxonomy): Bacteria > Bacillota > Clostridia > Lachnospirales > Lachnospiraceae > SY8519. The sequence continues at coordinate 48,491 of CAMYAO010000004.1, read as the reverse complement.
ATAAGCCTCCACAGTTCCCACATAGATATTTTCATGACCCTGTTCTTTAAATTTATAATCCATTGCGGCATAAACTGTATTTACATAGTGGGTAGTCCCATGTCCCATCAGCACCAAATACTCTTCCTGTTTGTTTAAATAAGAAAATGCATCGGCAATCATATCCACACAGATTTGTCCATCTTCCTCACTAGATATCAAAGGCTCTCCAAATACAATCCGCTCCATTTGATTTAAAAATCGATTGGCATCCTGCTTCATTAAATCATTTTCCACTCCGTTAATGACATGCGTCGGCTGTACGATCACCTCTGTGATACCGTCTTCTGACATCTGTTTAAATGCCTCTGTAACCGTCGGGATTTTAATATGATCCCGTTTCTTTATCTTTTCTATGATCATTTTAGAAGTCCATGCCCGATATATTTTATAATCGGCAAATTCCGATGCAATTCTTTTTTCTAAAACATCGATTGTTTTTCTTCTGGTATCTTCAAAAGTAGTTCCAAAACTCACGATCAGTATTGCTCTCATCTTATACTCCTCTTGTTTCATCTAATTGATATAATAATGCATTACATATACAGGCAGCGATATTGCTTCCCCCCTTACGTCCTCTGGCAATGATCGCAGGTACAGAAAAATCAACAAATAATTCCTTTGCCGGTACCACATTCACAAATCCAACCGGTACTCCGATCACCAGCTTCGGATTCAGTCTTCCTTCCTGTATTAACTCATACAATCGAATCAATGCGGTAGGTGCATTTCCAATTGCAAAAATAAGAGGCTTATCAAGTTCTGCCGCCTTATCCATACTTGCAACCGCTCTTGTGGTTCCGTTTTTTTTCGCTCGTTCCTCCACATCACGATCCGACATAAAACAAACAACCTCTCCACCAAATTTACTTACTACCTTTTTGTTAATACCGGACTTTGCCATCTGTGTATCCGTCACAATATAAGCGCCCTCTCGCAATGCCTGTATTCCGGATGCTACCGCCTCCTGTGAAAAATACAAATTCTCCATATAATCAAAATCGGCACTGGTATGAATGCATCGCTTGATAATCGGCTCTGTTCCGGGAAGAAACACTCTTTCCCCAAGTTCTTCAGTTATAATCTCAAAACTTCTTTTTTCAATTTCCTCAGGTCTTACCTGTTCCAATTCTATTTTCACATATGCTCCTTTTTTTCCATACCCAGAATCTGATAAATCTGGGGAATATCTGCATGTCCTCTGATTGCATCTGCTAATTTATTATACTCTTCCTGTTTTCTCTGTATTTGATTTACTCCGGACAAGTCGGAAACATCCATTCCTTTTTTCTTACCCATAAGGGCTATAAAATACTGTATAATCTCTTCCGAATCAAATATTCCGTGCAGATAGGTTCCGTATATATTACGATATTGCACTCCGTCTTTATGATACTCTCCCTTGATATTGTCAGATTCACCCTTTAATTCCAGAAAAAAAGGGAGCGGTTCCTTCCGGCAGGTTTTTCCCATATGAATTTCATAACCAAAAACAGAAACTCCTCCTTCTATCATCTTTCCGGAGGAACGGGACAGTGTTTTCTCTTCTGAAAACTCTGTAACAATCGGTATAAGTCCAAGTCCGCTGATACTTCCGCCCTCCTCTGTATGATGAGGGTCATGAATCGTTTCTCCCAATATCTGGAATCCTCCGCAGATTCCGACAATCAACCGGTCATTTGCCACAGCCTTTTTGATAAGTGATTCAAATCCGCTTTCTCTGAGCCACTTCAGATCCGACATTGTGTTTTTGCTACCGGGAATACAAATCATATCCGGATCCCCCCATTCGTCCACCCGCTGAACATATCGAAGCGAAATCCCGTCCACTTGTTCCCACGGTAAAAAATCCGTATAGTTGGAAATTCGAGGCAGTTTTATTACCGCAATATCCAGTCTGCCACCCTGATCAAAAGATGCAAACCGCTCTGTTAAACTATCCTCTTCTTCCAGCTGCAACGGGATATACGGTGTTATTCCTATTACCGGAATTTCTGTATATTGCTTCAGTAATCGAATTCCGGGCATTAAGATAGATTTATCTCCTCGAAACTTATTGATCCAAAGTCCCTTAATACGATCCCTTTCCTCTTCTTCCAACAACAGAAGCGTTCCTGCCAGCTGTGCAAATACACCGCCTCTATCAATATCTCCTACCAGCAAAACCGGTGCATCCGCCATCTTTGCCATTCCCATATTGACGATATCTTCTGATTTTAAATTGATCTCGGCAGGACTTCCGGCTCCTTCTATAACAATAATATCATACTCTTTATCCAACTTTTGATAAGCTTCCATAATAACCGGAATCAACTGATGCTTATAGGCAAAATACTCTCTTGCCGACATTGTCTGAAGAGGTTTCCCATTTACAATGACCTGTGAACCGATGTCATTCGTCGGTTTAAGCAAAACAGGGTTCATCGCAATATCCGGTTCCGTGTTGGCAGCCTCCGCCTGCATTACTTGTGCCCTGCTCATTTCCAGTCCCTGTTTTGTTACATAAGAATTCAATGCCATATTCTGTGATTTGAACGGTGCCACCTTATAACCGTCCTGCGCGAATATTCTGCATAGTCCTGCCGTAAGAACACTTTTCCCTACATTGGACATTGTCCCCTGTATCATAATTGCCTTAGCCATTCTAATAACCTTTCATTTTCTTCCCGCCTTCGAATTACAATTCGATAATAGCCACTTTGTAATCCGTTATAATTGCTGCAGTCTCTTATTAAGAATCCCGCTTTCAATGCTTTCTCGTACAATGGTCTTTCACTGTAAAAAAAGAGATAATTTGCTTTTGAATTCCAAACACGATATCCCAGTTTTTCCAACTCCATTTTTACATAACTGCGTTCTTCATGGATCCATAAGATTTTCTCTTTTTGTTCTTCTATTATATCAAGTGCTGTTATCCCCGCCACCTGTGCAAATACAGACAAATTCCAAGGCTGTATCAGTTTTCGGATACGTTTACAGATATCAAAACGGGAAGCTGTCAGATACCCTAGACGCACACCGGGAATTGCAAACAACTTTGTAAAGGACTTAATTATAATGACCCTGTCCTCCTCTGTCATTACAGACTTGAAATCAAATTGATGCTTTGTTTCTAAGAACTCTTGAAAACACTCATCAATCACTATAAAAATATGCTTCTCTCTGCAGACATCTCCAATCTGTTGTAACAGATCGGAGTCAATCGGAATTCCTGTCGGATTGTTCGGATTACATAAAAAAACCAAATCCAGATCTTCCGTAAGTGAAGACAGAATATGATTTGTTAATCTCAAATCATCTGAAAGATGATAGTAAACAATCTCACAGTTTACACTGTTAAGTGCAATTTCGTATTCTGAAAAAGTCGGTACCACCAGCATTGCTTTTTTTGGTCTCAGAGCCTGTACACAGGCAAAAATCAGTTCTGCAGCTCCATTTCCCAATACAATCTGCCTGCTGTCCCGTTTTTCATATTCTGACAAACGTTTTAATAATTGTTCCTGCTCTATATCCGGATATTGAAATACCTGTTCCGCCGCCTCTTTCAATGCTTTTTTTATTTGTTCCGGTGTTCCTTCCGGATATACATTGGAAGAAAAATCAATGACTCCGGGATGTCGATAAACATCCCCGCCGTGTATCTGCATCTCAAACTCCTATCTGAATTACCAATCCCGCTTTTATAATTGAGAACAGGATCATTCCTGTAAAGGCGGTTCGATATAATAAACGATTGGCGCGTTTAATATCGTATATTTCAATCTTACGTTGCTTCTCTCCGATTACAGGCTTTTGAATCACCTCACCGAAATAGCTGGCCGGACCGGCCAGTTCAATTCCGAGTGCCCCCGCCATCACTGCCTCCGTCTGTGCTGAATTCGGACTTTTATGTTTATAACGATCTCTGAAGAAAATCCTGATTGCATCTCCGGTAGAAAAAGAAGAAAACAAAGTTGCTGTAATCATCAGCCACGCAGAAAGCCTGGCAGGAATCCAGTTGACCGCATCGTCCAGCCTTGCTGCCGCGGTGCCGAAATACTGATAGGCTGCGTTGCGGTAACCGATCATGGAATCCATTGTATTGATCACTTTGTAGATCACCCCACCGACTCCTCCAAACAGAATCATATAGAACATAGGTGCAATCACACCGTCCGAGGTATTTTCCGCAATCGTTTCCACTGTTGCTTTTGTAATTCCGATTTCCCCCAGATGTTTCGTATCTCTGCCGACTATCATGGAAACTGCCGCCTGACTTTTTTTGATATCTCCCGATTTCAGTGCGGCAAATACCTTCATACTTTCCGATTTCAAAGATCTTGTTGCAAACATCTGATAACAGATGACGGTTTCTACCACAAGTCCCGCATATAAATGAAAATAAAAAGAAATCGACAACAAAAGCAGGCTAATCCCACCGGTTATAATAAGTACAAGTACAACAAGCAATATTCCGGCATTTCGCTCTCCCCTTTCAGTCTTCGGAAAACAATTTCTTAAAATTGGTTCCAACCCTGCAATTATCTTCCCCATCAGTCGAATCGGATGATACGGATTCTGAGGATCTCCAATGATCAGATCGATAAGAAATCCGAGTATGACTGCTATTAAATGTATTCTGATCAACAGACAAAACATAACCCTCTCCATTCTTTACTTGAAAATCAAAATAATCTTTTTTCGGTTTTGCAAAACTACTCATCACAGACATAATAGTCCCACCGTGGCATATTATTGCTACTTTATAAAATCCTAGTCGTCTGGAAAACTCCAACACTTCTAAAAAACCGGTCCTGCAACGCTGTTGAAATTTCTCCGGATCCTCTCCACCCGGAAAAGCTGCGGTTCCCATACTGTTAATCCACTCCTGATACCTTGGATCCTGTTCCAGTTCCTTCGCCGTGAAGCCTTCAAACGCTCCGAAATCACACTCACGAAATTTCTCCTCCTCTATCACCCTGTAGTCCGGATAAATAAGTGACGCAGTTTCTATACATCGAAGCATCGGACTTACGATTACCGCATCTACCTCCGGATACGAGTGATGACACAACCGCTCTCTTCCTGTTGTACAAAGCGGTTCATCTGTTCTCCCGCCGATATATCTCTTTTCTAAATTTCCATTTGTCATTCCGTGACGGATCAACACCACTTCCATCATTTTATCTGTTCTCCGATTCCTAAACGAACTCTGTAAACTTCTGTCGCATATCCTGCAAGCTTTGTACAAATTCGCCCGACTGACTCCCTGTAGTTTCTTTGCATCCGATCCGCAGGAACAATCCCGTATCCGATCTCCGTTGTTACAATTATAACTGACGGATTCTTTTTATACAGCTGTTCTGCAAGATCCTCTTCCGTTTGCTCGATCCACCTCTTTACAAACAGCTCAAAATGTATGATTCCTGTTGCTCCAAAGACAGAATTCAGATCACACTCCGCTCCGTCTAAAAAATCTATATGCGGAAACCTTTCCTTTGCATAAGCTGTTTTTCCCTGAAAGGCTCCTCCGACTATCAAAATCATCTATTCTCCCCCCTATAACGGCAACATTGAAATTATCACTGTCGCCATCAATATTACCAGTTCACAAATCTGTAGAAAATAACCTGCCAAATCTCCGTTAATTCCCCCGAACTGCTTTTTTGACATGATTCTGTAATATCCAAATACCCCAATCGCAGACATTAATACACCAATTCCTGTCAGCCTGCCTATACAGATCAAAAGTATCGTCTCCACCGCTAAATAACATCTTATAATCCGGATATTTCTTTTCTTATCACTTTCTTCGGAAAACATTGCTACAAGACCGGAACTGCCGATCTTCGGAAAAGTCAGTACCGACAAAGCCGATAGGGTTCTGGATAAAACAAATCCGATTCCGACAGATAAAACAGAGGATCGACTCAACGCAATCGCAAACCCGGCATATAGCAAAAAGAAGCTGATACAGCTCAAAACGGCAAATGCTCCGCAATGAGTATCCTTTAAGATATGACGTCTCTCTTCCATGCTTCGGCAAGAACCCAGAGCATCAGCAGTATCCATCATTCCGTCCAGATGAATTCCGCCTGTGATCCAAACCGGCAACATTGTAAAAATTGCCGCCGTAATTCCTGATGGGAGTTTTATAACGTACACTGCTATCCATATCCAAATATATTCCAGTATTCCTATTACCACTCCAACCAACGGAAAAAAACACATAATATATTTCATTCGATCTTTTTCCCAGTCCGCTTTCGGCATCGGTATTCTGGAATACATTGAAAATGCTATTTTAGCACTGTTACTTAACTGTCTCACATCTTCCTCCTTTTATCTGTAACGTAATCCCATATACAACCTCTTCTACAATATCTGCCTTTTGAGCCAGCCATTGATTGATCCTTCCAAGCAACTGAAGGTACTCTATCGTCATTTCATCATAAAGAAGAGTGTCGGAAAAAACCTCGTTCGTCACAAATACAATGTGCTCTGAGATATTCATCATATACTGCAGTTCCATACGAATATGCTCCTCCGTCTGCTGCAGATTTCTGTCCCCGTCAAACATCTCATTTGCCACTAAATTAGAAATACACTCCAGTAAAACAGTCGGTCGATCCTTCCATACAAGCTCCTCCAGATGTGTCCCTTTCTCTATTGTAACAAACCCTTTTCCCTCACGTTGTTTCCTGTGCCGACAGATACGTTCCCTTGCTTCTGTCCCCTGACCGTGCATTGTTGCAAGATAAATATAGGGCTGTGGAAACTTCTGAAGGAACTGTTCCGCATATTGAGATTTTCCGCTTCCACTTCCTCCGGTAATTACTGCAATCATATTCCCTCCTATAACGGACGATATGCCTCTATTTCATATTCTGAAAAAGTTCCCATTCTCCGGTAGACTTCCCATGCCATATCCAGCAACGGAAATAATGTCACTGCCCCGGTTCCTTCTCCCAGACACAGATTCCCATCCAAAATCGGAGAAAGCCCCAGATAATTTAAGATTTCCGATACCGCCGGTTCTTTTGATCGATGAGAGGCAATCATAAAATCCAAAGTCTCCGGGTATAATTTGGCGGCAACTAATGCCGCTGTCGCAGAAATAAAACCGTCTATCACAATCGGTACACGATAAACGGAACCTCCGATAAAGACTCCGCATAATCCGGCAATATCAAATCCTCCAACAGTTGCTAAAACCTCCAACGGATTCTTTCCAATCAGTTCATATTTTTCAATCGCCTGTTGAATCACCTGAATTTTTCTGCTGATCCCCTGACGAGACAGACCCGCTCCCGGTCCTGTCATCTCTTCTACAGGTCGATCCAATAATACCGATGCTATAGCAGAGCTAGTCGTCGTATTTCCTATTCCCATCTCTCCGGTTGCAAGAATCTGATATCCCTTTTGAACCAGTTGCCCGACCAGCTTCACTCCGGTATCTATTGCCCGATTTGCTTCCTCTTCCGTCATCGCCGGCTGTTTTAAAAAGTTTTTTGTTCCATAAGCAATCTTTTTGTTTTCCAGCTTTGTTTCCGTTGCAATTCCGATATCAACAGGGATAATATCCGCCTTTGCCATCCCCGCCATAATACTTACCGTCGCCTCTCCCTTTAAAAAATTTTCGGAGACAATTCTGGTAATATCCTGACCGGTCTGAGTAACGCCTTCTTCTACAATCCCGTTATCTGCACACATTATAACAACCGCTTTTTTCGAGAGACTGATATGATCAGAACCTGTTATTCCGGCTATTTTCTGTATTATTTCCTCCAGCTTTCCCATTCCGTTTAAAGGTTTGGCAATTTTATCCCATCGATTTTTACAGGCCTGCATTGCCTGTAAATCAATGGTCTGCACTTTGTAGTTTTTCATGAAATACTCCTGCTGCTCTTAAAAATCCTTCTGCCAATTTCGGATTTGACAGATAATAAAAATGCGGAAATCCGACAAACATTGTATCGGTAATGATCATTGCTCTCCAGCATCGTTCACTCTCCGGCTTTTTTATCTCCCATGCACTGCCGTTATTCGTAGAATCAAAATAATGAAACTCATGCCCTCTTATATCCTGAATCGGGTAACCGAACGCCGATCCGGAAGATTGAATATATCCGAAACGCTGTAAACGGTCGGTACGCATTACCGATCCTTCTATAAAACCGACCATCGGATAACAGTGCCCGTCCATTCCTTCCATTTCCTGATGTAGAAACATAAAACCTCCGCATTCCGCCATGACGGGAAGTTTTTTCTCTAGTGCCTCTTTTATAGAAGTTCTCATAGATTGATTCTCGGATAACTGCTTCGCATAAAGTTCCGGATATCCTCCGCACAAGACGAGTCCGGCAATATTATGCGGCAATTCCTTATCTCTTAAAGGAGAAAATTCTACCGGCTCCGCTCCCATTGCTCTGAGCAATTCCAGATTTTCCGGATATTGAAAACAAAAAGCCTCATCTTTTGCCACCGCAATCCTTGTTGCTGGCAGATGCGGAACTGTCAACTTCTCCCGTATGGCAAGGGGCTCTGCCTGATCTGCAAGTTCAAACAGGCTCTTCCAATCAAGGGTCTTCTCCAATTGTGCACCTATCTGCCCGATCTGCTTTTGAAAATCCGTAATCTCTTTAGGAAGCAACAGACCGAGATGACGGCTGTGAAATACACCTTCCTCCATAACCGGCAAATATCCGATCACCGATACAGACAACCTGTCTTCAATCTCTTTTTTTATTCTCGGGTACAGCATCGGAGAAATCCGATTTAAAAATACCCCCTTAATATTGGAATCTTTTTGAAACGACAAAAATCCCGATATCTCGGCTACGACAGATAAGCTTTTGCCTCTGCAATCTACAATTAATACAGACGGGGTCTTTGTCTTTCTACTGATATCGAATGCGGAAGCTCTCAAAGTAGTTCCTGCCACTCCGTCATAATATCCCATAACTCCTTCTATAATTCCGATATCTTTTCCTTTCATTCGCTTGAGCAAAAGCATCCTCAGCATATCTTCCTCAAGAAAAAAACTGTCCAGATTGGTACTTTTTTCTCCCAGTACCTCCTGATGGAACAAAGGGTCGATATAATCGGGACCGCATTTAAAAGAAGCGGTGTGATACCCCCTCTTTCGCAGTGCATACAGTAATCCACATGTAATCAGAGTTTTTCCGCAACCGCTTGAGACTGCAGTAAGAACAATTCTAGATGTTTTCATTTTTAACTCCCTGACAAGTTATAATATAAACAGGATTTTCTCCTGTCATCATATGATACATCCCGACCGATCTTGCTCTGGACACACTGACCTGAATCACCTCTTCTGTAATCGGCAGCTGCCTTATGATCTCAATCGTCTGTGCCATCGTCTCTAATGTAATCGCAGTGATTACTATCCTGATTTCGGGATTTTTTTGCAATAACACCTGTAAGATTTCTTTGAGACTGCCGGAGGTTCCTCCGATAAAAGCGTGGGTCGGTACAGGCAACGTTTCTAACGAATCCGGAGCACTTCCCTCTATAACAATCAGATTCTCTGTCTGAAACCTTTGTTTATTCTTTAAAACAAGAGCTGCCGCCTGTTTCTTCTGTTCGATTGCATAGATTTGTCCGTGAATGCACTGTAACGCCATCTGTACGGAAACGGACCCGGTTCCGGCTCCGATATCATATACGATACTGTCTCTTTTCAAAGAAAGTTTTGAAACAGACAGCGTCCGTATTTCCTCTTTTGTCATCGGTACCTGCCCTCTTAAAAAATGGCGGTCTTCTACCCGGGATAAAATCGGATATGATTTCTCTTCTGCAAACTCCAGATACAATACAGACAGCGTCTGTGTTTCCTCATCAATAAAATCCTCTGGCTTTCCCTTTCGTATCCTTTCATCAAAATATGATAAGCGCTCTCCTACCGCCACCGTTACGGAATCCATATGATAGAACACCAGCCTTTTACATATCTCCGAAACAGTTGTTGTTGTTCCGATCAGACAGAATACACGTCCTGTTTCTTTTAATGCCCCTATTATATTACAGGATTTTCCGTGCAGGGACAGAAATACCGCATTCTCCCAAGGTACTTTTAATTTTGCGGCAAAATACATTACAGAAGAAATCCCAGAAATATAGTGAACATCCGGAAGATACTTTGATAACTGTCTGGCTCCGGAACAAAATCCGATATCTCCTGAATATGCAATTGCGACAGTATCATACTCGGTATGATCCTGAATATATTGTGCAATCTCTTCCGCCTTGTATAGAGTCACTCCCTTTTGATGAGGTTCTAAAACAGACTGCAACATTCTGCCTGCACCTATAATCAGATCCGCCTTCTTTAAAACAGCATCTGCTTCAAGTGTCAGAGTTTCTTTTGCTCCTGGTCCTATCCCGATTGCATAAATCTTCTGTCTTTTCTTTTTCGCAGTATTTCCCAGTATCTCCCGAATTATCTGTTTTGCCTGAGCAACTGAACTTCCTGTTTCCTTTTCCGGGCGCCCTATTACAATCAGAGTTGCATTTGCCAATCTGGCTGCCTTGTATTTTTCTGCAAATCCTCCCGCAGAACCGGATTCCTTTGTAATTAGATAAGAGGCATTAATCTGTTTTAATAAAGCGACATTCAAATCTACTGAAAACGGTCCCTGCATGCAGATCAGATTCTGTCCTTTCCACCCCAGTCGTTCACAATCCTCAATTACTTTTATACTCGGAAGCACCCTGATAAACAGACGATTCCGATAATCCTGAATCTGACAATAATCGTCTAGATTCTTACTTCCGGTTGTAACCAGTACAGTTCCGGTTGTCTGTTTTAAATAGTTTACCGCTTCCCGAACTGAATCTACATACACCGCATCCGAACCGATTTCTTCGGACTCCCGCAGTATTCGCAAATAGTGAAGTTCCTTTGCCATACAGGCAGCCTTGATATTCTCCGTCACCTCCACAGCATAGGGATGGGTCGCATCTATTACAAGCTTCGGCTTTTGTTCAGAAAATAATTCTTCCATTTGACTTTGATCCAGTCTATTTTTTGAAATCACTATATTTTCACTTTGCTGCAACAATGCTTCTCCGTATTCTGTTGCCACACAAACAAATGTTTTCTTTCCACATCTGTCCAGATATTCTGCCAGATGCCTTCCTTCCGTTGTTCCAGCAAACAATATTACCTCTGTCATAACTGATATCCTCTCGGAGTCACCATCTTATTCCCGATCCTTTTCGTTTCTCTGTTTCCTATAAATACCGTTGTAAACATATCCGCCTCTGCTGTTCTCAATTCCTGCAAGGTCATGATCTTATCTGTCTGTCCGATCCGATCGATGTTTTTGACCAATCCGCAAACAGTGTCTGCAGGTTTATAAGATAACAACAGATCACACGCCTTTTGAAGATAATCTTTTCTTTTTTTACTGCCCGGATTATACAGGCATACAACCAGATCTGATTCTGCTGCCGCCAAAAGCCTCTTTTCAATCTTTTCCCAAGGGGTCAGCAGATCACTCAAACTGATAAAACAAAAATCATGTATAAGAGGTGCTCCTATTACGGCAGCCCCCGACAAAGCAGCTGTAACTCCCGGTATCACTTCTATCATAACCTCCGGGTATTCCTCCCCGATTTCATAAAGCAATCCTGCCATTCCGTATACACCTGCATCCCCCGAGCAGATCATAGCCGCTTTATCATATTCCGTTGCTTTGTCGAATGCGATACGACAACGTTCCACTTCCCGTTTCATCGGCGTTGTAATAAATTCTTTATCCGGAAAATACTCTTTTATCAGATCTACATATACGGTATATCCGATGATTACCGAACAACTCTGTAAAACGGATACTGCTTCCAGTGTCAGTTGTTTATAAGATCCTGGTCCGATTCCGACTGCATATAACTTTTTCATTTATTTATCCATTTCCAATCCGATTGCCACCGCTACCGTGACACCGCTTCCTGTTGTTTTTTTCTGAATTAATATTCCATTTTTACTCGCTAAAACAGCACTTCTTTCACACACATTATCTACAGATACCACAGACTCTACAAACCTGCTCCCTGTAAATACCCCCTTTACCTGAAGCAGTTCTTCAGCAGTATAGGTACAAAAAGGGATCTGGTATTGACTGCAGAACATCTGCAATCCCTTCTCGGATTTCTTTCTGTCGATAGATGCCAGTTCTTTAATAGACTCAAACGGTACTTTCAGTCTTTTTAAATCTTCTCTGATACGATATTCGATTGTTTCAGAGGAAACGCCTTTTTTACAACCTATCCCTATTGTAACCACCGGCATTTTATGCAGAAGCCGTGCGGAGATTTCTTTTGCAACCATTCTGTTCGGAATCTGCAATCCCTCCGCCTTTGCAAACACATCAATGGAAAATACCTGATTGCGATCGGTACTTGTCGTTATGACCGGTATTGCTCCGATTCTGTCTGCAATCTCTCCGGCAAATTGATTGGCTCCCCCCGTATGTCCTGATAATAAAGAGATGCAGAACCTCCCCGTATCATCTATTACCAATATAAACGGATCATAAAACTTGTCAACCGGTAATCCGGAAATTGCACGGACTGCAATCCCTGTGGAACTGATAAAAATAAAACCGTCCACCTCTGCCCAAAGCGATCGGCACCAATCCGACAACGACTGATTTACAATAATCATATCAGAATCCGATACAAAAGAGCTTTTTCTGTAAACAGCTGCTTCTTCCTCCGTTGTACCGGTCTGAACAATTTTTTTTGCTATTTTCGCTCCGTTTGAAGTAAAGCAGATGAGTGCTATTTTCATCTATAACCTTCCTTTGCGATATTCTGTAGTGAAATCCGGATGATACAACCTTGATCTCTGATATTTACCGGATGCCACTACCTCTCCAACAATAATCAATGCCGTCTTTGTGATAGAATGCCTAACGGCGGTCTCAACCAATGTACCGACACTGCAACGATATACTTCCTCCTCCGGCCAGGTTGCCTTATAAACAATTGCCGCCGGGGTATCCGGAGTATAACCGCCCGCCAATAGCTCCACTGTTACCTCCTCTAATAATCCGGTGCTTAAAAACAATACCATGGTTGCCTGATGTGCCGCCAGACTTCGTACAGACTCTTTTTTCGGAACCGAAGTTCTTCCCTCCATTCTGGTAATAATCACCGATTGAGAGATTCCCGGCAAGGTATACTCCAAATCCAAGGCTGCCGCCGCTCCGCAAAACGAACTGACTCCCGGACAGTATTGATAAGGAATTTTCCATTGATCCAGCTGATCCATCTGCTCCCGGATTGCCCCATACAGGCTGGGATCTCCGGTATGCAGACGAACCGTCAAATATCCGCTTTCCTCCGCCTTCTTCATTACCTGTAATACTTCCTCTAATGTCATCGTCGCACTGTTATATAAACTCACATCTTCTTTTCCGTAAGATAACAGTTCGGGATTTACCAATGAGCCTGCATAGATAATCACATCTGCTTTCTGAAGCAGTCGCATTCCTCTTACCGTAATCAGATCTGCTGCTCCGCTTCCGGCTCCCACAAAATAAACCATTCTCTACTCCTTTTCTTTTATAATTAATAAGGAAAAATAGCCTGACTCTTCCGGAATATTTTCCGCTCCTACATAAACACGTTCCTGTTCCATTCCACAGTTTTCCACAAAGTAAATATCTGCTTTACTCTCCAACAACCGTTTCTTTACATTCTGCAGATGACGACCGGTCTTCATCAGAATTCTGGTTCCGGACAATTGTAAAGCTTCTTCCAAAGAATCCGCTCCGGGTAAAATATGAAGAGGCTGATCTCTTTCTGCCAATCCGATATTCAGAAGTGCCGCCGTCGCACAAAAAGACGGTATTCCGTTTAAGATAGAAGCATCATATCCTTCTTTTAAAAGGATAGCATGCAGATAAAGATAAGTTGAATAGATTGTCGCATCTCCAAGCGTTAAAAACACAACAGAATCTCCCTGTTCCAAATACTTTTTTATTTCACTGACCGCCAGATGATGTGCTTCTGTTAAAATCTCTCTATTTCTTGTCATCGGCATATCTACCGCCATCACTTTTTTATTTACAATCTCTGGATACACGCTTTTCACAATCCGATAGGCGACACTTTCTTCCGGTTTTTTCCCCGGAACAAAGATAATATCTGCCTCTTTGATTTTATAAAAAGCTTTCAGCGTAATCAGTTCTCCGTCTCCCGGTCCGACACCGATGCCGATTATACTTCCTCTCATCTGTTTTTGATCTCCTTTATCATATTCTTTGCATTTTGACTGCTTCCCAACAACCCCTGTCTATTTGAAAACAATATCACTCCAACAGGAAATTGATTTTGAATCCTCTTCTGTATATAGAACTGTATCCGCTCCAGTATCCGCTCTATCACAGCTCTCAACAATGCATTTTCCGACAAAATCTCAAGTGCTTCTTCTGTTGTCAGGCTGTTCATCACCTGACGAATTACCTGAATATCCTCTGTTACCATTGCCGTATGTGCTGCCAGAACATCGGCTCTGGCATCTGCATTTCTGGAATGAGTATTCATAATTCCGGCTGCCACTTTAACAAATTTGCCGATATGCGCCACAAATAAAATTTGCTCCACACTTTCCTTTCCCATTGCGAGATCCAAAGTTTCTCCCACATAGTTTGAACATTTGGCATCCGGCTCTATCCAATCTCCGAATATTGTTTTTGAGAAAGTTTCCCCATAATTTCCGGGACAGATCAGCAGTGTCTTATATCCTTTTGCAACTGCTATATCCATTTCCAATTCGATACTTTTAACCAGTGCAGCTTCCGACATGGGAATTACAATTCCACTTGTCCCCAATATAGACAGCCCCCCTACAATTCCTAAATGAGGATTAAAGGTCTTCTTTGCAACCTCTTCCCCACCCGGTATGGAAATCGTTACCTCTATCCCGTTTTGATAGCGGTATTTTCGACACAGATCATCTACCTCTTTACGAATCATCTGTCTCGGGATCTTATTGATTGCTGCCGATCCGATCGCCTGCTCAAATCCCGGCTGTGTAATCCTGCCGATTCCATCTCCTCCGATCAGGTGATATCCGCTGTCTGTAAGCGTAACTGAAGAAAAAACCAGCATTCCGTGTGTGACATCCGGATCATCTCCTCCATCTTTTCGAATAGCACAGCTCACAGTCTGATCCTCTCTTGTGATTTCTTCCACATCCAGATACAATCGTATTCCTTTCGGCGTATCCAATATTACTTCCGAAATCCATTGTTCCGACAACAGCATCTCCAAAGCCGCTTTTGTTGCAGCTGCCGCACAGGAACCGGTCGTATAACCCGTTCTTAATTTTTTACCGGCTTGTAACAGATAGTGTTCTTCCTTCATAAATTAGTATTCAATTCCCTTTCGTGCATAGATCCCCTGATCAAACGGATGCTTGATTTTTCTTATTTCAGATACATAATCTGCAGTCTCCACCAACTCATCTTTAGGATCCCGTCCCGTCATTACCACCTCCAGAGCCTCCGGTTTTTTCATTAAAAAATCCAGCAGATCGGAAACAGCAATAATATTATAATTGATTGCCGCCATAATCTCATCCAATACCAGCATTTGATACGAACCTGTTAATACCTGTTCTTTTATCTCTTCCCAAAGCGTTTGATAAAATCCGATCATTTCCTGTCGCTGCCTGTCGTCCAGCTGATGATAAAATCCGAAACTCTTTTCTAAATGGATAACGGATATTTCTTTGATCTGATCTAAAATACGAAGTTCAGAAGAATCCTCCGTCTTCAAAAATCTTGCAAACAGAATCGTTTTCTGGTCTCCGGCTGCCCGAATCGCCAATCCGGTAGCTGCTGTTGTTTTTCCTTTTCCATCACCGCAATATATGTGAATTAAACCTCTCATGATCTTTCCTCCGCCACAATATTCTGTGCCCATTTTCCTTTCTTTAGCAGGTAAATCCCGATCAGAACTTTTACCATGTCTACTCCGGTTACAATTGCATAACATACTTCAATGGACAATCCTGTGTGTTTGCACAAGATAAATGCAGTAGGCACACTGACCAGATAAATAAATGCACTGTCAAACAAAAAGGTAATAATAGTTTTTCCACCGGAACGAAGTGCAAAATATGCTGCGTTTACAAATGCATTGATTGGAAGATAAATAGCTGTAATACGAATAAAATGGAGTGCAAACCTTTTTGCCTCTTCTGATGTATTATAAATTCCCGGAAACAGAGGAGCGATAAGAAACAAAATACTTCCGATTATGATATAGATAAAGACCGATAATGCCGCCATTTTTCTGGCAGTATCCTTGGCTTTTTCAATCCGGTTTGCTCCCAACTGCTGTCCGACAATGATTGCAACCGCCTCTCCCATTGCCAGATAGATAATGGCAAATACATTTGTGATCGTATTCGAAATATTCATTCCGGCAACAACATTCAAACCTCTGACCGAATAACATTGAAGTAAAATTGCCAATCCTGCCGACCACAAAGTCTCATTCATCAACAGGGGGGTTCCCTTAACCGCAATCTGCTTTACCATAGTCCCGGGAACCTTCAGCGTTTTGTAAAGTCCCTTTACGAAAAATGCCGTTTTAGAGTGTGTATGACTCCAAATCACTATAATCCCAGTCTCAATATAACGAGAAATAGAAGTAGCCACTGCCGCTCCCACTACCCCCAGTTTTGGGAATCCCAACAGACCGAAAATCAAAACAAAATTCAATATAATATTAATAACAACTGCACACACACCTGCCTTCATAGGCTGAAGTGTATGTCCACATTCCCGAAGCACACTGGAATAACTCTGCCCGATCGCATAAGCCGGCAATCCCGCAAGCATAAATAACAGATACTGTTTTCCATAAAACAAAGCCAACTTCAGATTTCCACCATCTGACTTTCCTCTCAAAAACAACTCTATCAATGAATTTCCGAAACAAACAAAAATGAAAATGGTAATTGCAGTAATCAAGAGCCCCATTACCAATTTGAATCGTAAAGTGTTCCTTACTCCTTCCTCATCTCCCTGTCCGTAATATTGTGCCGTATAAATACCTGCTGCCGACATCCCGCCAAAAATACAAAGCACAAATACATAAACCAGCTGTCCGACAATCGCCACTCCGGACATTTGCTCCGTACCGAGCTTTCCGACCATCACATTATCCAGCAAACTTAAAAAATTCGTAATTCCTGTCTGAACCATGATCGGTATTAATACCCACATCACATTTCGATAAAAAATCGAATCCCCAATAAATTTATATTTAAACCTTGTCCACATGCTTATCTTTCTGTTATCTCCTTTACAATTTCTCCTGCTATTATCAAACCCGCTACAGATGGAACAAATGCAAGACTTCCCGGTATTGCCCTTTTATCAGTACATTTATGCTCCGAGCCGGGAGGGCAAACACAGTGATTCTTGCAGGAATTGGAAGAATCTTCCAGCGGCTTTAACGGCTTTTCTTTGGAATAGACTACTTTAAGCGCTTTTACATTCCTCTTCTTTAACTCCCTTCTCATAACACGAGCTAACGGACAAACTGATGTCTCATAAATATCCGCAACTTCAAACATCGCCGGATTCTTTTTATTCCCCGCTCCCATACTGCTGATAATCGGTGTACCTACCTTCTGACATTGCATAATGATATCAATTTTTGCTGTCACCGTATCTACAGCATCTACCACAAAATCATATGAGGAAAAATCAAATTGATCCGCCGTTTCCGGTAAATAAAAGCATTTGTGAAGCTGTACCTCGGCATTTGGATTGATGTCTAAAATCCTCTCTTTCATTACTTCCGTCTTTAATCTTCCAATTGTGCTTCCGGTTGCAATAATTTGTCTGTTTAAATTTGTCAGACAGACTTTATCATCGTCTACTAATACAAAGTGTCCGATCCCGGTACGAACCAGCGCTTCCACCACAAAGCCTCCGACTCCACCGATTCCGAACACTGCTACAGTTGTATCTTCTAATCTCTCCATTGCTTTTTTCCCTAAAAGTAATTCAGAGCGTGAAAATTGATTTAACATAAAAACTCCCTTTTGTTGATTAAATTTATTTTTTAATGTATTACCATTTTCCATAGAATAAAAAGGTTATACACAGCTTAGTATAGCATAAATTGACAACCGTGCTATACTGTATCTTATATGTAGGATATTCTAACAAAATGACAGGATTTACGCAGTTACTTTGTCTCTGTTTTTTTCAGATGGTAACTGCTCCTTTAGTAATAGTAGAGAGGAGCATAGACATGAGTAAAATTGGATTGATTGTAGAAGGCGGGGGAATGAAATGTGCCTATAGTGCTGGCGTGCTGGATAAATTTTTAGATGACTCTGTTTCATTTGACTATGCGATCGGGGTGTCTGCCGGTTCTGCTAATCTCTGCTCTTATCTTGCCGGGCAAAGAGAACGAAATCTTCGCTATTATACCGAACATCTGAAAAAACCCGGGTATTTCGGTCTGAAAAGCTTTCTTACCACCGGGAATATTTTCGGATTGGATTTCATATACGGCACTCTATCCAACTCAAACGGTGCGGATCCTATCGATTATCCCGCTTTAGCTTCTGATCCGACAGAATTTACCATTGTCGCCACTGATGCACGGACAGGAAAACCGCACTACTTTTCTAAAGATGAACTAAAGCAGGATGATTATTCCGTGATCAAGGCAAGTTGTGCACTTCCCGGAATTTGCCGACCGGTCGAAGTAAACGGTCAATATTATTTTGACGGAGGTGTTACAGATGCAATACCGGTTCAACATGCATTAGACAACGGATGCGATAAATTGGTAATCATTCTGTCCAAAAATCGAAATTTTATTAAACAGCCGGAAAAGCATCGTCTTCTCTATTCGTTTCTATGCCGAAAGTATCCCAAGACCATTCAAGCCATTGACCGCCGGCATCTGATGTATCAAAAATGTCAATCTCTGGCTTATGAACTCGAACGGCAGAAAAAAGCCTTTATTTTTGCTCCAAGCGAATCCATCTCCATGAGTACCTACTCCATGGATATTGCAGTGGAGCATACCCTGTACGAGCTTGGCATAAGAGATTATCAATCCCGCTCAGAACAATTCTGTCAATTCCTGCGAGAATAATGTCCGTATGTCATCCGGAATCGGAGCGGTAACCGTTCGATATTCCGTTGTGATCGGATGGAAAAATGATATTTTATATGCATGAAGACCCTGTCGATCCATCTTTCGATTTTCCGGATTGTATAAAAAATCTCCCAGAAGAGGATGTCCTATATGCTGAAAGTGCATCCGTATCTGGTGTGTTCTACCGGTTTCCAGCCGTACTTCCGCCAAAGAGATATCCTCTTCTTTTTTATAAAGCAGTCGTTTATAATGAGTGATTGCTTCTTCTCCGTCTTCATGTATCCGGCGCTCAATTGTAGAACCCTCTCTTCTTGCAATTCGGGCATCAATAGTTCCTTCAGAAAAAAGTTTTCCCTCGCAAACTGCCAGATATATCTTCTTTATCCGGTGCTCTATATTCTGTTTATGTAAGACAGAAGCGGCCAGTCGATGCTTTGCAATAATAGTCACACCGGTAGTATCTCTGTCCAGACGATTGATACATCGAAAGGTAATAGACTCGTTTTTTTGATTCATGTAAAATGCAACTGCATTTGCCAACGTATTGTCATAATGATTCTGTGACGGATGGATCGACATTCCGGACGGTTTATTTACAACCAGAATATCCGCATCTTCATATAAAATCTGAAAATCGGATTGCTTGGCAACGATCCCGTCTCCCACCTCTTCTTCCAATGTGATCTGCAAGACATCCCCCTTTTTTAAGATGGTTCGTACGTACGACCATTCTTCATTTACCGCAATCCCGAATGTCGTTTTTTTTAAATCAATAATCATCTGTCTGGAATATCCGTGCTGTTTTAAAAAAGTTCTGACACTCATCCCTTCCTCCGCATCCGTAATCCGGTAAAATAATTGTCTTTTTATCTTGCTTTTATCGAATATATGTTCTATCATTGTACTTATCTTCCCCCCATCAAAGAGGTTATTTATGAAATCAAATTATCGAAAAAAAAAGAAACCCTCTCCAATTCTTGGAATTGCAGTCGGTATTCTTCTTTTATTTAGTGCCGGAAATCATTCTACACTAACAAATATTGTAAATCAACTAACCGGACGGCAGACTGCTTCTACCGTTGCAAATATCAGCAGTGTAAATATCGATGCACTGCCGACCTTTCAGGATACACCTTATGTCACGGTAAACCACAATCGTCCGAACTTTTCTAAAAGTCAGCTGATTGCAACCAGTTCCGAGAAATATTATACTTTAGATGCAAAAAAAAGAGCAACCGGTGCATTTGCCGTTATCGGTAAGGATCTGTTTCCAAGAAAAAAACGCGGCGATATCAGCCATATTTACCCTACCGGATGGAAGCAGGGCTCCTACTCCTTTATTGAAAATCATGTTTTATATAACAGATGTCATCTGATTGCTCACAGCCTGACTGCAGAAGATGACAACCCGAACAATCTGATTACCGGCACCCGCTATCTCAATATAGAAGGAATGCTTCCCTTCGAAACAAAGGTTCTGCGCTATATTCGCGCCACTCACAATCATGTTGCCTATCAGGTTATCCCTATTTATAAAAATGACAACCTTTTGGCTTCCGGTGTTGAAATGCAGGCCTATTCCATCGAAGATAACGGAGCCGGAATCTCGTTCCATGTATATTGTTATAATGTTCAGCCGGGTGTCAAAATCCTGTATCGATCCGGTGTCAACTATAAGGCATAATACCTTACTGCATAAGGAACTGCGGTTCTTTCATCTCATATTCGATTACATACTCTACTACCTTCAGATCCGAATATGGAAATCTTACCATCTGATTTATAATCTGGCAGATATTCTCTGTCTGTTGAATTGCTCTGATAAAAGAATTCATACCCACCATTCCGATTACAGTACAACTGTGGTGTCCTATTGTTACATCTATCATGAAAGTACCCCCCTGTCATAATTTATCTGTGATAATTGGTTTCTTACTTTCTTGACGTAATTCCTATAGATTAGGTTTTATAAAACTACCCATGATTTTATCAATCGTATTTCTCTTTTATATCCTTCCTCATCATTTGGGGTTTCCAAAATAAACGGTTTCTCCTGAGCAATCGGATGTTGTACTATTTGTTTTAAAGAATCTCCGATCTTTCCTTCCTCTAATCTCGCATGACGATCCTTATGGCTGTTCCGATTATTTAAACTGTCATTCAAATGAAATGCCTTTAAATATTCGCTTCCGATTACCGCATCAAACTCTGCTATTACCTGTTCAAAGTTCTCTAAATCATATCCACCGTCCCATGTATGACAGGTGTCAAAACAAACTCCTATCTTTTCCTTTTGTTCTATTTTATCGATGATTGCTTTGATTTCTTCAAAGCTGCGCCCCATCTCTGTCCCCTTGCCTGCCATAGTTTCCAATAATACTGTGCTCGTCTGATCCGGCTTTATTGCTCGATTCAGAGCATCTGCAATAAGTGTAACAGCAGGTTCAACTCCCTGCCCCACATGACTGCCCGGGTGTAAATTATAGTAGTTCCCCGGTAAATACTCCAACCGTTCTAAATCCTCTGTCAACATCTGAAATGATTTTTCCCGGATATCCGGTTTTGCCGCACATAGATTCATTGTATAACTGGCATGTGCTACCAACGGTCCGAAACGTTCTTCTCTTAAAAATCTCTCCAGACCGCAAATGTCTTCTTTTTTTAATGCAGCAGCAACTCCTCCTCTCGGATTTCTCATGAAAAATGCGAAAGTAGTACCGCCAAGCTCTTTTGTATGTTTCCCCATTGCAAGATATCCTTTTGAGCGGGAAACATGACTTCCGATATATATCATACACTGCCCTTTCTTATCTTAAAAAAACCAATTCCGTTTCTGTAGACCGTTTTCTGTCAAACGAAAAATCAAGAGCTTGAAACTCTTTTATTTGCTCTATTCTCTCTGCTTTTATATCTGACAGATAACGAACCATTTCTCCTCTTGCCATCTTTGCCAGGGTGGCTTTTACCTTGATTCGATCTTCCGACAGTTCCCCGAACACACAATTGATAAACTGATCACCGGATTCTAAAAACGGCTCCACTGCCTTGGAATATTCTTTTGATGCCAGATTTATAATTACATGATCCTGTTTTGTTAAATCGATATATAATTTATCTCCCCAAAAATCATAGAGGTTTTTATACCCGTCTATTTTTATCTTTGCTCCGAACTCCAGACGATAGGGCATTACCCCGTCAAAAGGCTTTAAAATTCCGTAAAATCCAGATAAGATTCTCAGATGACGTTCTACATATTGAAACTGTGACTCGGTAAATACACGCGGTGCCATATATTGGTACTGTATCCCCTCATAAGCAAACAATGCAGGTGTCAGATGATTGTCCGGATAAAGGGTATGTAATCTCTCATAATTTTCCTCTGCCAACCTGTCACTGCAATTCCATATCTTCTTTATTTCTTCATAACTTTGTTGCTTTAACCGGCTATGAATAGCCTTTGCTTCCTCCAGAAAAACAGGAACAGACCTGCACAGCATCGTATCAGTGTCCATTTTCATTGTTTTCGCCGGTGATAGAATGATATTCACATTGCAATCCTTTCTTTCTTATCGAATCCGCAATCAACCAAGATGCCAACGGAATCACTAATAAACAGCCGATAGTAGAAAATAACATAATAGATACTTCCTGAAACACAAACTTTGAATTTAATAAGGTTCCAAGTGTATATCTGTTTAATTTTACATAGGCAAACAACAGCACAGATTGTCCTAAATATGCAAACAACAACGTATTAACCGTAGTTCCGATAATATCCTTTCCAACCGTTATTCCCGAAAAGAACAATTCCTTTTTGGACAAACTGCGATTGTGCCCTGCTACCTCATATACGGAACTGGTTATGGACAATGCCGTATCCGCCAGTGCTCCCAATGTGCTCAAAATGCCGGTGGCAATCTCTATTTTCAACATAGAAACACCTATTTTTAAATTAAAGGAGTACTGTACATCCTCTCCCTGCTTTAAAATTTCATTAATTCCACCGCTGTTTCCTGCTGTTACCACCGAAAATACCACTATTGTCATCAAAAGCATAATCCCCAGGGTACTGACAGCGGCAGAAACCGTCTTTTGATTGCGACCGTTTTGTCCGATAATCGTTATCCAGATAATCACTATACCTACCAGTAAAACTGTCAAAATCGGAGGTGCCCCTTTAGCGATCATAAATACCGTTGCCAGAAACAAAATCACATTGCCGATCAGAACAAAAATGGTGCTTACCCCTCTTTCTCCTCCAACCAGTAAAATCAATATGAAAAGTAAGAATGTCAAACAACCGATCATCATATTTGCTTACCTCCTTTTTTCATTTTCAAAAAGAAAGAAGCAATTACAATCGATATCGGAATTGCCCCTACAATACCGATACTCTCCAGAAGGAAACGAATAATCTCTGTCGGAAGATTTATTTTAAACATAGTAAGCAGACTTACCCGGTTGTTCATACGGATCAGCATCATTGGAATCAGACCGCAGGCAAATGCAAAAAACAAAACAGATATCATCGTTCCCATGATATCGTAACCGACCTCACGACCTGATTGAAAAAGCTCCTTAAAGCTCACCTGTGAATGCTTCTCTTTTACTTCTGATAAAGCTGCTGTAATCGTTACAGCAACATCCATGATTGCTCCCAAGCCTGCAAACAGAATCTCGGAACGGAACAGCTGATCCGGTTCTCCGATTCGTCCCAAATATTCTAAATACTCTAACTGAGAATAATCAATCGGCGCGGTAACTGAGAGCAGTATATCAAACAACCCCATTATCACAATTAAAACTGCAAACGTGGAGAGTCCGGAAATCAACGTCTTTTTATTACACCCGTTTAAAATAAATAGCGTTCCGAGTACAAATAATACTGCCATTATATTGCAAATCCATAGCAGATCTCCCCCTTTCATAAATGCTCCGAATCCAACCAGATATACTACCGTATTGATTCCGACGGAAATCAGGGTAAATACCCCCCGTTTATTACTGATTACAATTAATAACAAGATCATCGCACCCAGTAATGCCACTAGATAGACATCTCGTTTTGTCCCTCTAATCTGCCCTTTTAAATTCGAAGCAGCCTTATCCAGTGACAAAAAAACATGGTCTCCTTTGTGATAGCGATCTGTCATCACTCCCGATTCGGTTGTTTTATGACGTATGAGCAGACTTTCCCCTTTCCATTTTCCATTCAAAACCTGTGCTGTAATCGTCTGATCATAAATCAATTCCTTTTTTCCGTTCGTACCGATCTTCTTTGTAATCTCCGTATGAACAGATGTCAGCTTTGCAACCGGTGCATGATATATTCCCGCATTAAAGCAGGTGGCGATCACAACAAGAATATAGAGGAAAAACGCCACCACAAATGTCTTTCCTCTTCTTGTTCCCAACCATTTTTTTATTATGGTTTTATACTCTCTTTTCATAACAAACGGTAATAATGTAGTTCTCCTCTTCTAAAGTACAAAAAGTAATCGGATCCGTCGGATTCTCCGATAAAACGGAAAAAGAATCCAGTGACTGATGCAATCCGACTCCTTTATATTTTAAATAGGCTTCTTTTCTCGTCCACAATCCCAAAAAATCTCGATTCGGTTCTGTAGAAGATTGTAAAAAGCAATATTCCTCTTTCTGAAAAAAACGCTTTGCTATATTGAGATTCACACGCCTTTTCTGTTCGATATCCACACCGATCGGACAGCGGTCAGAAGCTACCGCAACCCAATTCCCTGAATGTGAAATTGAAAAATGGTACTGCTTCTCCTGTATAAAATACGGCTTTCCGTATTCCGAACAGGAAAATACCGGTTGTTTCGGCCAATATCCTAGATCTGTGCGAATACAATATAAAAGAAGCAACTCTGTCCATAAACTGATATGCTTCTCGCTATCTCTTTTCAAATGCAGGATTTTCTTTCTTCTCTCCTCCGACAGATAAGGCAATAAAGCTGTATCTTCCTTAAAAGAATATGTATCCTGCAACTGCAGTACTCTAACTTTCAAGTAACTGTGCTTCCCATTCATCCTCTTTAAAACCGATCAAAATTTGGTTTTCCTTAATAATAAGAGGACGTTTCACAAGCATTCCGTCTGTCGCCAGAAGCTCATACTGTTCTTTTTCTGTCATATTGGGAAGCTTATCCTTTAATTTTAATTCTTTATATAACATACCGCTTGTATTAAAAAAACGTTTTAGAGGCAATCCGCTCTGTTTATGCCAGGCTTCTATTTCTTTTGCAGTAGGATTTTCCTCTTTAATAGGACGATCTGTGTATTCTAAATTATGTGCATCCAACCATTTTTTTGCTTTTTGACAAGTAGAGCATTTGGAATATTCTATAAATAACATCTTTCTTTCCTCCCGTTTTTGTACAGTTTCTTCACTTACTATCTATACATACTACTCTATTGCAAATTTATTGTAAACCAAAAAGATAGTCTCCACTATTTTTTCTATTTTTTTCTAAAATTTTTCTAAAATTAAATTGCTCTTCCTCCCAAAAAATGATAAAGTAGTTGTGTAATATGCTGAGTTTTTACAGAATCATAACGTTAAAACTTATGAACTATTTATACCATTTAAAGGGGGTATTTAAATGAAAACAGTAAAATTTCTTTATGGAACTACTACTCAGGACTTAGAAGTACCGGACAACACTCCTGTCTTGACTTCTAATGTAGACAAATTGGCAAGCGACAAAGATGGTCTTACCATTGTTCGTGAAGCTATGGAACATCCGATTGACAGCCCACGTCTGTCTGAATTGGCAAAAGGAAAACCGGACTGTACTATTATCATCAGTGACCACACAAGACCTGTACCGTCACAGGATATTCTGCCAAACATGATTCGTGAGCTTCGTGAAGGCAGCCCGGATATTAAGATTACACTTTTAGTATCTACCGGATTCCACCGCCCTACTACCGTTGATGAATTAAAAGCAAAGTTAGGCGATGCTCTTTATGAAGAATTCAAAGATGATATCATCGTTCATGATGCACATGATCCTGAAAGCAATACCAAATTAGGTGTTCTTCCATCCGGTCCTGACTGTATCGTAGACAAAGTTGCTGTAAATGCATCTTTATTAGTTGCAGAAGGTTTTATCGAAGCACACTTCTTCGCAGGATTTTCCGGCGGACGTAAGAGTATCCTTCCGGGTGTAGCGGACGCCGTTACTGTTATGGGTAATCACTGCTCTAAATTTATTGACAGTCCATATGCCCGTACCGGTATTCTGGATCAGAATCCTATCCACGAAGATATGCTTGCAGCTGCAAAAATGGCAAACCTTGCTTACATCTGTAACGTTGTTATTGATGAAGATAAAAAGACAGTTGCTGCCTTTGCAGGTAACTTTGAAACAGCTCATCGTCAGGGTTGTGATTTCATTGCAGACTATATCGCAGTAAAACCACAGTATGCGGATATCGTTATTACAACAAATGGAGGTTATCCTCTTGATCAGAATGCTTATCAGTCACCAAAGGGAATGTCTGCCGGTGAAGCAACTGTAAAAGATGGCGGTGTTATCATTATGCTGGCAACCTGTATGGATGGAACCGGTGGTGATATGTTCTACAATTCCATTGCAGAACAGCCTACAATCGAAGACTTCTATCAGAAATGTCTGGCTACCGCTCAGGAAGATACAATTCCTGATCAGTGGTGTGCACAGATTTTAGCTCGTATTGTTCGTAAATACAAAGTTATCTTTGTTGCCGATCCTGAGCAGCAATCTATGATCGAAGGATTAAAAATGACCTACGCACCGGATCTTGCAACTGCTTACAAAATGGCACGCGAAATTAAAGGTGAAGATGCAAGCTTAACTTGTATTCCAAACGGTATCTCCGTTGTTGTCAGAGCGTAATTTAAGTAAAAATTTTGCTTTAACTCTCCGATCAGGAAAATATCGTAAGTAACCCAAATAATGAAAAAGACAGCCTTCCTGCCTAAATGGCAGGGTGGCTGTCTTTTTCATTTCAAAGCACATATCACAACATAAAAAGAATGCTAACTTTGTATACAAATATATACTTAGCAAGCATTGTTTTTATATTATCATCTCCAATCGAACATGTCATTACACAGTTCCTGTTCTCTTTTTCTGACAGAAACTCAAAAACTTATCTACCGTTTTGTTAAATTCCTTCGGGTGTTCTCTTGCAACCCTATGAGTTCCTCTGATAAAGCAAAGCTCACTGTTCGGCAATTCCTGATAGATCAGTTCCGTATGCTTTCGCTTAATAATATCATTTGTTCCGGCAATCACCAAAGTCGGAACCCTCATTTTTTTCAAGTCCTGTATACTGATCCTCGGCTCATCCAGAATAAGATGATAGAGCTGTTGTAAACGCTTATTTTTTATAAGTTTTGATAATAGCTGCACACCTTTTAAGAAAAATGATTGTAAGCCCTCAGGATACAGATTCCCACTGTTCAATATCAGAGACTGTACCCGTTCCTGATAACGAAGTGCAAAAATAAGACCGATATTTGCTCCATCGGAAAATCCTAAAATATGAGCCTTTGTGATCCCTTTTTCGTCTAAAAAATTTTTCAGATCCTCTGCAAACTGTTCCAACGAAAATTTTTTTGAGCCGCTTTTGCTTCTTCCATGTCCTCTGGTATCTACTGCAATCACCTGATATTTTCTTGAAAAATAAGAAAGCTGATATTTAAAAAATCCACTATTTCCTCCATTTCCATGAAGTAAGATCAGTGGTTCCCCACTTCCTTTTGTTAAATAATGAAGTTGAATCAACGAAAATCCCTCCAAATTCTTAAGATTTTATTAATAACTATAGAAAAAAACCTTAAGTATATTGTTTTCTTTATGGAATTATTATAACATAAATATAGCGGTTAACAACATAACTCGCTCCTATTTCTATTTCAATATCTCAATGTAGCAATTTCATTTCTATCCCAAAAAGAGATGAAATTCAAAAAGCCAAGTCATTGACTTGGTTTTTTTGTATTCTAAAACCAAGTCAATGATCTCTTTTTCTTTTAAAAATTAAAAATCTCCGTCAGAGCCCCCATGGGTTCCTCCAAAGCTTCCTATGTGGGTATCATCATCGTCATCATTGTGTTTCGGCTTCTCTGTCCTCGTAATCGTACTATATAAAAACAGATCTTTTCGGGAAGTAATTTCCAGACTGTCTCTCTTTTCATAGCTGTTTGCCGAAGGCTGAAAACGAACAGAACGAAGCTTATACACCCATATTCCGACAACAATTGCTCCAATCACGGCACCAATCAAATATCCGATCAGAATTTTCCCCGGAGAAAACCACCGTGATTTGGATATTTTTCTATAAGGAATTCCATTTTCATGCGCATTCAAATATTCACCACATAGATTAATATAAGAGTCGAATGCTTTTTCGTATTGTTTTTTAGATAAATACGGACGAAATACCTGTTTCATATAGGACTGTGCTTCTTTATTAAATATTTTTATTCCGGAACCGGAGGTGGAAATCGCCCATTTTCGATTTGCATTGGAAACTAAAAATAAGATTCCATCTTTTTTTTCTCCATATCCGTAATTGTGCTGATCATAATAATCATCGGCATATTCTGTCGCTGTTTTTCCATTGAAACTACCGGTTGTCACCAGCACAATACTCACATGATACTTAGACTCCAATTCTTGAATTTTTGTATTTAATTTTTCTTCTTCCTCCGAAGACAGCAGATTCTCCATATCTGCAATGTTTCTTGTATCTGCTTTTGCCATAGAGGTCGGAATAGAAAAAAAACAAAGAAAAAGTGCTATCATTGACACTAAAAATAGATTTCTTTTCATCGCTTCTCACCCCTATATTTTTGACAACAATAATAAAACAAACATAATAACGGTTCCAACAATCATGAAAATACTGAAAAACCACTTGACTGCCGCACCTTTGTCAATCGGCAGATCTCCTACAAACTTACCGGTCTGTCCGTTCATTGCAAAAGTAAAATCCCTGTCGTTCCATTTCGTGTGAAACAGCCAGACCGGATATAAAGCATAATTTGCCTTTCCGTTATCCAAACGAATAGATGCCCCTTCCTCTACAACAGAAGCATATCCTGCTACCTGACTTCTAAATTCTTCACTGGTACTGCTGCGAACCCGATCATTTGCCCTGTCGATACTCTCTTCTTCCGTTACATCGTATCGATCTGCCAAATAGCCGGACAGATATGGTGTTTCAAAAGGAATAGCCTCTCTAAAATCATACGGTTCAATAGACTCCATCAAATCATCCGCCATCCGTTCGGAACCGTCTACCGGAACTTTTTCAAAGGAAACCTTTCCGGATAGTAATACGGCAAAGAAATCTGTCTTTGTATAGATATAATCCGCATCTGACCACGTCATCATCTCTGTGGCTCGATATCGAAAATCTGCATCTACATCTGCATCAAATAACCAAAATGGCACATAGATCCCTTTTATCTCTTCTATTCTGTTTCCGCCGATAAAAGCTTTCGGGACTAAACGTTTACTCTTTATATGATCGGAAAGTGACTTTTTAGCAAATTCTTTATCCTTTTTAAACGGAATAATAAAATCAGGACGTAAGTCACCGCTTAACTGCTGCTCCATAATCACCGGATTCCCGCAATACGGGCAAGAATCGGCTGCCGTTGTTTCCAGACCGATAATCTCACCGCCACATGAATTACAATGATATGCACGTACTTGATTTTCCTCATCCGGAGTCCATGTATGTGTATCCATTTTGTCCCAATTCAAATGATCCGACGCATCTTTTTGCTTACTTTTTTCATACTCTAATAAAGTTGCCACTTCAAATTCTGTTCTGCAATACGGACACTTCATTTTCTGCGAGGAGATATCGAACTCGATGGCTCCGTTGCAAGAAGGGCACTTATACTCCATTACCTCTGCCATAATCCCTCCTTACGGTCTCGGTTTTCCGCACTCACTGCAAAACTTTCCTGTATTTGCCGCTCCGCAACTGCAGGTCCACTCCCCTTCCGGTGCCGGTTTTCCGCATTCACTGCAGAATTTACCGGTATTTACCGCTCCGCAACTACAGGTCCAACCGCTTACAGGTTCCGGCCTTCCGCACTCACTGCAAAACTTTCCTGTATTCCGATGTCCGCATTCACAAGTCCAGCCACCTGACGGTTGTCCGTTCTGTCCCGATATCTGTTGCCCGGCAGCCATTTGGAATAATTGATTGGAATTGATTCCTCCGGCATTCGATGCCATTCCCATACCCATAAATCCGGTCATAGCCCCGGACTCATTGGATGCTGCCGCTCTCATCGCATCTGCCTGAGCCTGTGTTAAAGTAGCCGCTGCCATTGCCGGATTTCTTGCAATTGCTGCCTGCTGTGCCTTTTTGATATACTCCGCATCTTCTTCAGGAAGTGTAATGGAATTCATTGCAATCGACACTACACTCAATCCTCGTAATTGTCCCCATTTTGCTGTCAATTCCGTATTCATTGCGTCACATAACTCTGTAACATGTCCCGGCAATGCATTCGGTCTTATCTCCAACTCGGATATTCTGGAGAATGCAGGCTGAAGTCCACTGATAAACTCTGCTCTTAACTGCTCGTCTATCTGCTCTCTCTTATAGTCTCCCTCTACATTTCCACATACATTCGTATAAAATAAAATCGGATCTGTAATTCGATAAGAATAAATCCCGTTACAACGAACCGAAACATCCATATCCAATCCGATATTGGAATCTACTACACGAAACGGAACCGGTGTAGGTGTTCCGAATTTATTGTCCAATAATTCCTTTGTATTAATATAGTAAACCCTTTGGTCTCGTGCAGTATCCCCACCATAAGTAAAACGTTTTCCCATTGTCTGAAAAGTTTTCTTTAATCCTTCTCCGAAACCTCCGGTAAAAATACTCGGTTCAGAAGAAGAATCATAGGTGTACTCTCCCGGTTCCGCACAGACCTCTACAACCTTTCCCTGATCTACAATCAGCATACATTGACCGTCTGCCACGGCAATCCCTGAACCGGCTGAAATAACATTGTCATGTCCGTGTGTGTTGGACGAACGCTTACTCGTCTGTTTTCTTCCCATAACCATTAAAGTAGTCGCATCCAATGCATCACAAGTAAAAAACTCCTTCCACTGATCCGCCATTGTTCCGCCAAATGATCCTAACGCTGCTTTAATTAACCCCATTAAAACCTCCTTTTTAACTTTAAATATGTTATTTAAATAAATCATACCTTGTTTTTTTCGTTTCGTCTACTATTTCCCACTGACCCGATTTTAAATATATTAGAATATCTCCCTTTTTATTTGCAGCCCTTCTACTCCACAATTTTGATGCAAAAAAGACGGTATTTCTACCGTCTTAAAATCTAATCCACATGATTTTTATATCAACGCCGAATTACCATACTGTTGCATTTCCCTCTCATACAAATCTAACCTTATATCATAGTATCAGATAGATAAGAACAGTTCTATGTCTTCCAAAGCTCTCTTTGCAATTGCCTCATATCGCAGCTTCTTGTCTTTTATCCGTTCTCCCTCCAATGCTCTGATAATTCCGAAATTTACATTCATCGGCTGAAAATGCTTGCTGTCTGCATGTGTTATATAATGCGGCAGACTCCCGATCGCCGTTGTGTCGGGGAAGATTATCTCAGCCTTTCCCTGAAACATCTGAGCCGCATTGATCCCAGCCACCATTCCTGAAGCTGCCGACTCTATATATCCCTCTACTCCGGTCATCTGTCCTGCGAAAAAAATATTTCTCCGTTTTTTTGACTGAAAAGTTTCGGTCAATAACTCCGGCGCATCCATATAAGAATTTCGATGCATTACTCCGTAACGAACAAACTCTGCATGCTCTAATCCCGGAATCATAGAAAAAACTCTTTTTTGTTCTCCCCATTTTAAGTGTGTTTGAAACCCGACCAAATTGTATAAACTTCCTGCCGCATTATCCTGACGCAGCTGTACTACTGCATAGGGAGTCCTGTAATCCCCGTCTCTTTTTCCTTGGTAAGAGTCTGGATATTCCAATCCGACCGGCTTCATCGGGCCGTACAGCATTGTTTTTATCCCTCTTCTTGCCATAATTTCAATCGGCATACAGCCTTCAAAATACTTCTCCTTTTCGAACGAATTAACCGGTGCATCCTCTGCATGAACCAGTTCATTATGGAATGCCAAAAACTCTTCCTTAGTCATCGGTGCATTTAAGTATGCCGCCTCTCCTTTATCATAACGGGACTTCAGATAAACTTTTTCCATATCTATTGTGCTCACATCTACGATCGGTGCCGCCGCATCATAAAAATAGAATCCCTTACCGCCATTCAATGTATGTATTTTCTCTGCCAGGGCATCACTTGTCAGCGGACCTGACGCTACTACTGTAATGGTATCAGTCGGTAACTCCGTTACTTCTTCCCGAATCACAGTTATCAACGGATGATGACTGACCTCTTCTGTAACCATCTCAGAAAATGCGGCGCGATCCACTGCCAAAGCTCCGCCTGCCGGTACCCTGGTTGCTTCTGCAGCTTTTAAAATAACCGATCCCATTCTCCGCATTTCTTCTTTCAACAGTCCAACAGCATTTGTCAGAGCATCTCCTCTGAATGAATTGGAACAAACCAATTCTGCAAATCGGTCAGTCTTATGCTGTGGCGTGGATTTAGTCCCGCGCATTTCATATAAATGTACCTTAATTCCTCTTTGTGCGATCTGATAAGCCGCCTCACTTCCTGCCAATCCGGCTCCAATTACCGTGATATATTCTTGATTCATATTACCTGCTTTCATAAAAACCCCCACTCAAAGAGTGGGGGTGATCAACTTATTCTGTCTTTGCTTCTTCTTCAAAAAATGCATCTACATTTACATCGGCGTCTTGTTTGAAAGTAACATCATCTTTAAATATCACTTCATCTTCGAAAAATTTATCATCAAATTCATCTTCAAATTCATCCACGTACTTTGGTGTAAAATACTTATAAACAAAATATAACGATCCTGCAAGCACTGCAATAACAGCTAACCCGATACCTACAAGCTTTAAGATTGTTTTTAAAGTGTTATGCTCTTCGGACTCCATAAGTTTTCCACGTTTTATTATCTCTAAAAGATTGTCCATATTTTTCATCACACACTCCTTTACCATTGTCTGTTTAGGCGTAGTCTATCATACTTTTTTTAATTTTGCAAACAATGCGAACATTTTGCGTACTCCGGCTTTATCAAATTCTACTGTTACCTCGTAATCACGTCCACCGGAAACAATATTCAAAACCGTTCCCTCTCCAAACTTGCTGTGAACCACTCGATCCTCCTCCTGATAATCCAGATTCCCCAATTTGTCCTGATTTCCAAAATTACGCATTTTTAAACCGTATGAATCAGACGAATGAAATGCTTTTTTTGCAGTCCGATAACCGTTTTCCTTTTGAAACAGGTTTCCGGTTTCTTTCGGAATATTGGCAGAACCGTTCAACAGTTCTTTCGGAATTTCCTTTATAAATCTGGATACTTTATTAAACTGCGTTTCTCCTCTTACCATTCTCTGCTGTGCACAAGTTAATGTTAATTCTCTCATCGCTCTCGTAATGCCGACATAACAAAGACGGCGTTCCTCCTCAAGCTCAGTCGCATCCTCACTCGTTATGCACATATAGCTTGGAAACAATCCGTCTTCCATTCCGGTCATATAAACCTGTGGAAATTCCAGTCCTTTGGCACTATGTAAGGTCATCAATACCACATAATCCTGATTATCATCTACAGAATCAATATCCGCTACCAGAGATACTTCATCTAAAAAACTGCTCAGACTGGCATCTTTCTGCTGCTCCTCATAATCAATGATCTTATTTTGAAGTTCCTCAATATTTTCAATCCTGACAGTTGCTTCTTCCTCATTCTGAGCTTCCAGATCAGCTATATAACCGGTTTCCTCCAGCAAGTCATCTACCAGTTGATGAATAGTGCTTTCTTGCAGCAATGCCCGCATTTTTCTAATAAAATTCACAAAACCGGTCAGCTTACCTGCCGATTTACCCAGAGAAGGGATACGATCCGCCTCCATAAGTGCTTCAAAGAAATTCAGATTGTTCACATCTGCATACGCCTGTACCCTTTGGATGGTCGTAGCCCCGATTCCTCTTTTCGGAACATTGATGATTCTCTTTACCGACAAATCATCACTTGCATTGTCAATGGTCTTTAAATATGCAAGTACATCTTTGATTTCTCTTCTGGAATAGAAGTTTACTCCGCCGACAATTTTATATGGAATATTATATCCTACCATCTTCTCTTCCAGCAGTCGTGACTGTGCATTGGTTCGATATAAAATTGCAGTTTCTCCATAAGAAAATCTTCTTTCACGAACTGATTTTGCAATAGAACGAACCACTCCTTCCGCTTCATCATACGCCGTCTGAAAAGAATAAAAATTAATTTTTGCTCCATCCTTCTGCTCTGTCCAAAGGTGTTTTTCTTTTCTCCCCTGATTATTCTGAATCACGGAATTCGCCGCATCCAATATGTTCTGGGTACTTCTGTAATTCTGTTCCAACTTAATTATCTTTGCATCCGGAAAGTATTTTTCAAAATTAAGAATATTCTGTATGTTAGCTCCACGAAATTTATAAATAGACTGATCATCATCTCCTACAACACAAAGATTTCTGTATTTTCCTGAAAGCAGACGCACCAATTCAAACTGCGCGGTGTTGGTATCCTGATATTCATCTACCATAATATACTGAAATCGTTCCTGATAATAGGTACGCACCTCTTCATCCTTACGAAGCAACTCAACACATCGAAAGATCAGATCATCAAAATCCAATGCGTCATTCTTTTTTAACACCCTCTGATATTCCTTGTATACCTGTGCCTGCTTTTGACGTCCGAAATCATTTGCTGTTTCCAGTGCAAACTCTTCCGGTGTGATCAATTCATTCTTGGCGGTACTGATTGTATTGAGGAACATGCGCTCCTTATACATCTTTGTGTTGATTTCCAAACGCTTACAAATATCCTTCATGATATTTTTTTGATCATCGGCATCATAGATAGAAAAATTATTAGAATAACCGATCCGATCAATGTAGCGTCTCAATATCCTCACACAGCTAGAATGAAAGGTTCTCACCCATAAAGCATCTGCACCCTGTCCGATCGTATGACTGATTCTCTCTCTCATTTCGAAAGCCGCTTTATTTGTAAATGTAATTGCCATAATCCGAAAAGGATTCACTCCGCACTGCTCCACCAAAAATGCCGCCCGATGTGTCAGCACCCTTGTTTTCCCGGATCCGGCACCGGCCAAAATCAACAATGGCCCGTCTGTATAAAAAGTTGCCTCTTTTTGAGGCGGATTTAACATATCGTATTTACTCATATTATTCTCCTGTTCGCATAAAAGCACCTGCTATCATATCCATAATAACAGGTGCTTTATGTGAAACGTATTTCGTTTTCAAATTTCCTACTTCTCTTCCATTGCTTTTGCTTCCAATCTGCTGAACACCAAATTATATCCGTCGTTACCGTAATTAAGAGAACGATTGACACGACTGATAGTCGCAGTGGATGCCCCGGTTTTTTCCGCAATATCCAAATAGGTCCGCTTTTCCCGCAGCATGGATGCCACTTCTAAACGCTGAGACATAGATAACAGCTCATTAATCGTACATACATCCTCAAAAAATGTATAACATTCTTCCTTATCCTTAAGGGAAAGAACCGCTTCAAAGAGATGATCTACCGCTTCTGTTCGAATCTTCTTACTCATAGACTGCCTCCTAATAATAGTAACATCTTATCATAATACTGTACTAGAGTAAAGTCTCAAATTGGCTGTAATATAAGTGGTGATAGAACCCTTCTTTTTGCAATAAATCCTGATGATTTCCCTCTTCCAGAATCTCTCCGTCTTTCATTACAAGAATCTTATCTGCACCTTGTATGGTGGAGAGACGATGTGCCACTACCAGACTGGTTCTCCCTTTCATCAGCTGATTCAGTGCGTCCTGCACCTGATGTTCAGTTCTTGTATCAATAGAGGAGGTTGCTTCATCCAAAATCAGCATCGGAGGAGCGGATAAAAAGATCCTCGCAATACACAAAAGCTGTTTTTGTCCCTGAGAGAGACTTCCTCCGTTTTCACCTATATAAGTGTTATACTGCTGTGGTAATCTTCGTATAAAAGAATCTGCATGTGCCGCTTTTGCGGCTTCTATCACCTCATCCATACTTGCAGTCGGATTTCCCATTGCAATATTATCCCGAATTGTTCCGGACTGCAACCAGGTATCCTGCAGCACCATGCCGATGTTTTTCCGAATACTTTTTCTGGTCAAAGACTTCATTCCATAAGTGTCAAAACGGATTTCTCCCTTATCCAACTCATAAAACCTCATCAGTAAATTGATCAGTGTGGTTTTCCCGCAACCGGTCGGTCCGACAATGGCTACCTGTGATCCCGGCTCAATCTCAGTAGACAGATCGGATATCGTATACTCCATCTCTTCTGTTACCGGTTGCCGATAAGAAAAGTAAACACTCTGAAAGCTCACTCTTCCTTCCGACTTTTCCCATTCCTTTGCATCAGATGCATCCGGCAGAATTGTATCTTCTTCAATCAGATCAAATACTCTTCCGGCACAGGCGAGAGAATTCTGCAGTTCTGTAATAACTCCCGATATTTCATTAAATGGCTTTGTATATTGACTTGCATAGCTTAAAAATGCCACTAATCCACCGACTGTCATTCCGCCGGCAATCACATACACTGCTCCAAACCCGCAGATCAAAGCATAAACAAGTGCATTGACAAATCTTGTTACGGGGTTTGTTAAAGATGAGAAAAAGGTAGCGCGCTTACTGCACTGATACAAATCGTTGTTTATTTGATTAAACATCTGAATTACATCCTGCTCCTTGGAGAAAATACGAACCAATTTCTGATTTCCCACCATTTCATCAATATATCCGGTCTGTTTTCCTCTTAATCTTGATTGTTGCATAAATAAACTGTATGTTCTGGTTGCAATAAATCGTGCCGCAAACAAAGATATCGGTGTCAGTACTACTACCAAAAGTGTCATAAGCGGTTTTACCGACAACATAAACAACAGTGTACCTACAATCGTTACCACTCCGGTAAACAATTGTGTAAATCCCAATAATAATCCGCTTGAAAACTGATCCACATCTGCAATAACCTTGCTGACAATCGAACCGGTCGGATGTTCATCAATATATCTGAGAGGTAGAATCTGAATAACATCAAATGCCGACTTCCTCATGTCTGCAATTACTTCATACACAATCTTATTATTGATCAGGTTCATAATCCATGTTACAACTGCGGTAATAACAATTACAATTGCAATTCTGATCAACAACTTGACAATTCCGTCCAGATCCACCTTTCCCTTTCCTGCGATCAGATCAATTGCCCGACCGATCAAAACCGGCAAATACAAACTCCCCACTACATTTAATGCTGCACAGAGAATGGTCAGAAACATAAAAAAACGATACGGGCGCAATAACTTTAATACTTTTTTTAATACTTCAATCTGTCCTTTTTTTTCAAGTGTTGATTCTCCGACCGTAGGGTTTTGTCCAAACATATTAGCGCTCATTTTCAATCCCTCCTACTCCCTGAGACTTTGCAAGTTCCCGATATACTGTACAATTCTTCAACAACTCATTGTGCACTCCGTCTCCGACGATTCTCCCATCCTCCAACACCAAAATACGATCGGTATGAGACAGGAAAGAAACTCTTTGTGATACTAACAGCATTAAAGGCTTGTAAGGCAGTGTCAGCAACACCTTTCTCAACTCCGCTTCCGTTGCTAAATCCAATGCCGATGTACTGTCATCCAATATCAACAATTCCGGCTCTCGAACCAATGCTCTTGCAATACTGATCCTTTGTTTTTGCCCTCCGGAGAAATTGCCTCCTCCCTGTTCCACATCAGTATCCAATCCCTCTTTTTTTTCTACTACATCTGAGAATTGTGCATTCCGCAAAGCCTGAAGCAATTCCTCATCAGTTGCATCCGGATTTCCCCATAATAAGTTTTCTCTTAAAGTTCCCTGAAATAATACCGCCTTTTGCGGAACGTACCCGATCCGCCTTCTCAGATGCTCTCCTGCAAACGGATCTATCTTTTCTCCCGAAAAATAAATCTCCCCTTTCCGAAGCGCATAGAGTCCCTGAAGCATTTGTACCAAAGAACTTTTACCTGATCCGGTTCCTCCGATAATCCCTACTATATCACCTTTATTCATTTTCAAAGAAATATCTGAAAGAGCATCCTCCGGCGTTCCCTCATAACGCAAGCAGGCCTGATCCGCTTCCAAAAACGCCTTATCGGAAACAATTTGTGAAACCGTCTCTGTAGCGATTGCTTCTTCACACAGCTCCAACTGCTCCTGTACACGATTACCACATGCAATCGCCTTTGAAAGATTTATAATCATATATGCAAACTTGATTAACTCAACCAGAATCTGAGACATATAGTTATAAAGTGCTACTACAGCTCCCTGTGTAAGCAAGCCTGCCGATACCTGAACAGCTCCCTTGTATACTAAAATAATAATCGCAATATTGATAATTGCAAACGTCAGCGGATTCATCAACCCGGAGATCCTTCCGACTGTTTTTTGTCTCTTTGTCAGAGTTTCGTTTTCCTGACGAAATTTTACAACCTCTTCCTTCTCGCGTACAAAAGCACGTATTACACGTACCCCCATCAGATTTTCTCTTGTCGTTCCCAATACCTTGTCCAACAGTCCCTGTACGGAACGATACATTGGTACAGTCACTTTCAGAATGATATATACCACAATTGATAATATAATAATTGCAATTAAAAAAATTACCCCAATCTTTACATCTATCGTAAAAGCCATTACCATTGCTCCGAAAACAACAAACGGAGACCGAAGCAGTAAGCGAAGAGTCATATTAACTCCGTCCTGTACCTGATTCAAATCCGATGTCATCCTGGTGATAAGGGTATCTGTTCCCATCTGATCAACCTGACTGTGAGTCAACTTCATAATTTTGGAAAACAATACTTCTCTGACTTCTTTTGCAAATCCGGTTGCCGCCTTCGCCGAAAAATATTGTGCAGTTATGGAAGAAGACAATCCGATCATTCCCAATACAATCAAACAAATGCACATGCGAATCACATAACCGGAATCTGAATGTGCAATACCATTATCGATGACTTTTGCAACCACCAGAGGTACCACAAGTTCGAGTGCCGCTTCCAATAGCTTAAAAACCGGTCCCAACAGAGCTTCCAGTCTGTATGGGTTTAAATGTACGAGTAATTTTTTCATTGTTTCTCCTCACATAAAAAAGTGGATGGAGCATCTCCATCCATTTTTTTTAATTCGCAACCGCCTGATGAACAGGTGGCGTATCCTTGGTTATTGTCTGGAAAGTATATCCTTCTTTTTTCCCGTATTCAATAATAGATGGCAAAGCTTTTGCTGTTGACTCTTTTGGCGCAGAATCATGGAACAAAATAACATTGTTCTTTTTCTTAATCAATTGCGCTTTTACATTATTATACAACATTTTTGGTGTAACAGTACCGCTAACTGCATCACCGGACGTAACATTCCAATCCATATAAAACATTCCTTCATCTTCTACTTTCTGACAAAGAGCTGTCATAACCCCTTTTCGGGCTTTCTTACTGATCGTGTTGGAACTTCCCCCCGGGAAACGTGTCATATAAGACATATAACCGGTATCTTTATAAAGTTTTTCTCTTAACTTCACAATATTATTCCATGCATGAGACAAATCCTGATAAATATACAGATACTCATGTGAATAACCGTGAATTCCTATATTGTGTCCCTCTTTCAACATACGTTTCAAAAGAGGAATATCATCCTTTTTATAATCTACTATATAAAAGGTTGCTTTAACTTTATACTTTTTCAAAGTATCTAAAATTTTCGGTGTATTGTTCTTACTTGGACCGTCATCAAAAGTCAGGTAAATAACACTTTTTCCTTTGCGATTAATATAATTTACAATAATCTTTCTGCTGACAGATGTCTTGTTCCCTGACTTGTCTGTTGCAGTATAGGTAACCTTATAAGTTCCCTGACGGAATCTGTCAAAACGTCCCGTACGAACTACTTTGGAACTGATATCTCCATCCTCATTGTCAGTAGCGGTTACTCCGGGATCCTTGAACTCGTCACCCTGATTCATTTTAATTACAGAAGCACCATTTAACTTCACAGAAGGTGCAGACTCATCTTTTACAAAAACAGTTCGGGATATACTCGTAGTCTTCCAAAGACGTTTTACCGAATACACTACTTTATAGGTTCCCGATTTTTTTGTATTGACCGGATTATCGGTTTTAATAGATCCGCTGATATCTTTAGATCCGACTAAAGCAACTGCTCCTTTATCATTATAGGAGCTGTTCGGTTCCAATGTCACCTTTGACTCACCATTTAATTTAAGTGTAACCTTCTTATTGGCATAATGAACTGTTCCCAATACAATCAGTGCTGCTACTACAGCAATCACTACGGCGATAATAATCTTAAAATTATTATCCCATTTCCCTTTCCAATTTCTACTCTTTCTCTCATTCGACTTAATATAAATTGTTTTTGATTCCATTTTTCACTCCTGTTTATGTTCTGTGCTTTTTATTATATCATTTATATTTTTCTATACGAATCCCCCTTGTAAATAATACACAAATTGTTGTGCAGTTCTTCCCGAAATACCCCCATGAGAAAGTTCCCACTTATTTGCCTCTCGCTTCAGTTCCTCTTCACTATATTGTAATCCCGCTTTTTTGCCAGTTCTATTACAATTTCAAAATATTCGTTCTGAGAAGGCTTTGAATAATTAATCTGTACACCGAATCGATTTACAAGAGATAACTTCTCCTGCATTGTATCAGAGCGATGCATTCCCTGAACCGCCTCAACGTCATTCCTGTCATTCCATATTTCTTTTATCAGGTGACGTCTGTTGGAAGTTGCATAAATAAGAATATTGTCAGGTCGTGTCTCCACTCCGCCTTCAATTACCGCTTTTAAGAACTTGTATTCAATCTCAAACTCCTCAAAGGACAAATCATCCATATAGATAATAAATTTATAATTTCGATTTTTAATTGCCGCAATCACATTGGACAAATCCTGAAACTGATGCTTATAAATTTCAATCATTCTCAAACCTTGTTCATAAAACTCATTTACAATTGCTTTGATACTGGTTGACTTTCCGGTTCCGCTGTCTCCGAACAACAACACATTATTGGCCTTTTTCCCTTGTACAAAAGCCAATGTGTTATCCACCAATTTTTTCTTCTGAATCTCATATCCAATCAGATCTGTTAAAACCACCTGATCCATATTGTTGATCGGCAAGAAAGTTACTCCGTAATCAGACACATCCCGTTTAATGCGAAATGCCTTATTTAATCCGAACATTCCGACCCCATACTGACGGTAAAACTCCGTAATAATAACAAAAAACTCTTCTGCAGACTCTGCTTCTTCCAGTTTCCGACTCAACCCCTTTACTTTCTCACTTACATTTTTATTGTACATCAACTCTTTTTTTTCGATTGATCTATAATCCGATATCTTAGAAAAACAATCAATCTGCAATTGCTGTTCCAAAGTCGAAAAATCATAATGAAACAGTTGATACATAATCTGAAAATCATTTTTGGCAAATTCATTTACCGATCCGTCATTCACTCCGACTTTTTCACTTGTCAGGGAAAACGGATTCTCATTTGTAATCAAAAAATACGTCAGATAGTTATGCCATAGATTATGATCAAAGCCAAACTCTGTTCCCAATGTCAATATCCGCTTAATCTGTGTATATGCCATTCTGATAAGTTCGGATCTTTCACTTTTCCCCTCATCAAATTTTCGAAACAGTTCTCCCATTTGTACTAAAATAGAAGAGGTTTCTATATCTCCATACATAATCAGCTTTGCAATTTCCTGATACATAACTTCCCTCATTTCTTGTTTTTTATTTCTAAATCACTTATAATGCTAGCACCTATAACTATATCACGAATTTCAAAACAGGTTCGATACAATGAAAAAATATAACTTATCCATTTTATTCAAACGGAAAATAACTTCAAATCAAAATGAGGAAGAATCATTATCCCCTATTACAATGCGTCCGCGTAATTTCCCGATCGGCACGCTCACTCTTCACAGTGTAATCCTTGAAATTGCAGTCGGCACTACTTTTTTCGTCATGTTCGTTACCTTCCTGCTTTTCCTTTTATTGTCAGGTCGTGTACAGATTTATCATGGCATTCCTTTTTCTATATTCATTATAGCCTCTCTTGCATCCCTGATTCTTGCTGTTCTCGGATATAAACAATTAAAATTTACCGCCAGATTCTATAAATATCTCTTATGGATCGGCGAGAACGCTGTAGAGGTTTCCATCTCCTATCTGGCTCAGAAAGGAAATTTAGAAACAGATTTTGTGATAAAGGATCTACAAAAAATGATCTCCATGAATCTCTTTCCCGAAGGACGAATTGATTTTGAACGCAGACACCTCTATTTAACAGCTGACAAAATATAGTATATACTTTTTTCTAAACGAGTGTTTTAAACTTTGCTTAAGATTTTGTTACAAAACAACAAATATCTAAAAGCTTGATAAAGAGCAAAAAAAGCCCATGGGAAATTCCCATGAGCTTTTTTCTCATTTATCTTATTTGCTGTAGTCAAAGAAACCGATTCCTGATTTGCAACCTAATTTGTTTGCACGAACCATTTTTCTTAACAATGGAGCCGGACGATATTTTGGATCACCGGTCTCATTGAAGATTACTTCCATGATAGCCAAGCAAATATCTAATCCGATGTAATCACCTAATGCTAAAGGTCCCATTGGGTGGTTAGCACCAAGTTTCATAGCTGCATCAATATCAGCTGCAGTAGCTACGCCTGCCTCTAATACACAAACAGCTTCATTGATCATTGGGATCAAGATACGGTTTACAACGAATCCTGCAGCTTCGTTTACTTCTACTACAGTTTTTCCGATTTCTTCTCCAACTTTCTTAACAAAGTTGAACATTTCATCTGTAGTTGTTTCTCCACGAATTACTTCTAATAATTTCATAACCGGAGCAGGGTTGAAGAAGTGCATACCAATTACAGGACGATCTAATCCGTTAGAAATCTCTGTAATAGATAAAGAAGAAGTATTAGTTGCAAAAACACAAGAAGCCGGAACAATATCCTGAAGCTCTTTGAATGTTTGTTTTTTTACATCCATAACTTCTAATGCTGCTTCTACTACTAAATCTGCATCAGTAGCAATATCTTTTAAACCGGTCTTGATTTTTGCTAAGATAGCTTCTGCTTTATCAGCTTCCATTTTACCTTTAGAAACTGCTTTATCAAGATTTTTCTTAATCTTAGCTTTTCCGCCGTCTGCAAATTCCTGTTTAATATCACATAAGTATACTTCATATCCCTCAGTCTGAGCAAATACCTGTGCAATACCGCTTCCCATAGTTCCTGCGCCAATAATAGCTACTTTCATGATTCATCCTCCTTGAACTTTGAAAATATTTTTACACGTTTTAATATAATATTAAGATAGAGAGAAGTCGAAATAGGCTTCTCTCTAAAATATCATCAAACTTTTTCTTAATTATGCTTTTTCAACGATAGTAGCACAACCCATACCACCACCGATACACAATGTAGCTAAACCATATTTTGCATCCGGTCTCTTAGCCATTGCATGCAATAAAGTAACAAGAATACGGCAACCTGAAGCACCTACTGGATGACCCAGAGCGATTGCTCCACCGTTTACGTTAAGTTTTGACAGATCAAATCCTAATTCTTTTCCAACTGCAACAGACTGAGCAGCAAAAGCTTCGTTTGCTTCAATAACATCCATATCTTCTACTTTAAGTCCGGCAATCTTTAATGCCTTCTTAGTAGCCGGAACAGGTCCGATACCCATGATCTTAGGATCGCATCCTGCAAGAGCACCTGCTACAAAAGTAGCCATAGGAGT
This sequence comes from uncultured Clostridium sp., assembly GCA_947253885.1. GTDB lineage: Bacteria > Bacillota > Clostridia > Lachnospirales > Lachnospiraceae > SY8519. The sequence goes on along the minus strand of CAMYAO010000004.1, from coordinate 4,169 downwards.
TACACCAAGTTCTTTTGCTTTTTCTTCGCTCATTACAACAACTGCTGCTGCACCGTCATTGATTCCGGAAGCATTACCGGCTGTTACTAAACCACCTTCTTTACCTGAGCAGCATTTTAAGCCTGATAAAGACTCAGCTGTTGTACCGGCACGAGGACCTTCATCCTTTGCGAACATTACAGTGTCTTTCTTTACTTTTACCGGTACAGGAACGATTTCATCATCAAATGCACCGGATTCCTGAGCTGCTGCCGCTTTCTGCTGTGAGCTTGCTGCAAACTCATCCAATTCTTCTCGTGTTAATTTCCACTGATCACAAATATTTTCTGCTGTAATCATCATGTGATATTGATTGAATGCATCCCATAAAGCATCATTTACCATACAATCGATCAATTTACCATTGTTCATTCTGTAACCGAAACGAGCTTTTGTAAGTGTATATGGAGCCAAAGACATGTTTTCCATACCACCGGCTACTACAATATCAGCCTGTCCTGCCATAATCATATTTGCTGCTTCGTTCACACATTTTAAACCGGAACCGCAAACAACGTTTAAGGTAAATGCCGGTGTCTCCTGTGGAATACCTGCTTTAATAGAAGCCTGACGAGCAACGTTCTGTCCAAGAGATGCCTGGATAACACAACCCATCATTACTTCATCTACCTGATCAGGAGTGATACCTGCTCTTTTTACAGCTTCCTTAATAACAATTGAACCAAGCTCTACAGCCGGTGTGTTTGAAAGCTGTCCACCCATTTTTCCGATTGCAGTACGGCAAGCGCCTGCTAATACTACTTTTTTAGCCATTTTTTTCTCCTTTTGAAAATATATAATATATACTACTCCTCTAGTGACCGAAATTGTGAAAAAATATCCTAGATTGCTTTAATCGTATCACTATAAATACAATTTTGCAAATATCCATACTCGAATTGTATTAAATCCAAAAACAATTTGTATGATATTTTTGTTATTATTTTAACATCGGTAAATTATATCTAACTTTGTATATTTTTTAACGCTGAATTATATTTCCAAAATAAAATAATCAAACCGCTATATCCTAGAAAACAGATAAATTTATGTATTTATAATAATACACAAATTTATATGGGATTTTAATACGCTTTTTTGTTATTTCTGTTGTGTATACTTTATCACAATCTTGTATGCAATGCAAGGATTTCATAAGCGTAATCTAATTTCTTTTTTAGCAGTTACTTACTATTTTGTAATCTTTTTTATTATTATTTACCAATTCTTTGTTAATTTTTTGTCACTTTTTGAAGATATTTTCACTATTTCACTGAGCAAATAGCACAGAATTGAGCACAAAATTTTGTGAAATTTGCTCATTTATTGAGATTCACCATATATTATAATGGTTTTCCTACACTTCTGAAATAAATTGTCTAAATATTGTATACATCATTTTCACGAATCTGTCACATAACTATTCAAGCCCTAAAATATTCCAATCAGCAAAGCCGCTATGCCTGTTTTGCGATTATATGCATTCGCCAAGTGTTGTCCTTTGCTTGGGAACATAATTTTTTATCCTCGTCATTCTTGTAGGAGCACAATTTATTAAAATCATTATCTTTAGCATTTTTTCTTTTATCTTTGAAATTATTAGAATTTTGACTATCTTTAACTCCTGTTTTGAAGTAGAATGTCAGGTCATATGGATGAACTGTTCCGTCTTTATCAATTCTGCCCACCACGACTTTATCAACTACGCTTTCAAATACTGTTCTGTTAAATTCCTCTATAATTTCTCTATTCTCTAAGATCTTTTTAAATTGCTTTAGTCTTTCTTTAATAGAATTTTCATCTTTTATTGTTAGCTCTAGGGTTTTCTTTTCATCGAGGAGACCGTTTCAAGTTTTGTGTAAACGTTTAAAACTGATATAAGATTTGTGAATAGTTACAAATGGGCAGAGCCGATTTTCCGGATTCTGCCCATATTCAATTTATGAAAACACGAAAGATCATATTCTATAGCATATTTTGAAACAAAAAAGAAGCAGAATAATTCCACTTCTCTAATCACTTAATATTTTCTTGTCTATAATTTTCCAGACAGTATCTGTTAAATTACATCTCATTAATTCTATTTGATAAAATTGTAACTACATCAACAACCTTATCAAACTTCAAATTTCCAATGTACTTATTTTCATTGAGGTATACTTCCCACAAGGATCTTAGGTATGAATCATCTTTTATGTCCTCGATTATTTCCTCATAGTCTTGCATTTCCTCCTGACTTCCTCTTTTGTCGGAAGTTCTTTCTATTGCTTCTTTTAATATTTTATAATCTATCTCATCTTTTTTAAGTTTATAGAGGGTGTATATGTCGTAAAAGTCTCTCATTCGTGTTGTTGTTATATTTCTTCTAATTATGGTTTCATATTTTTCAGCTAAAATTGTTTCTAATGTGCCATTATTTTTATATTTTCTTTGCTAAAGATACAGGGATAGGTATATTCTATTTCCCTTGGTGTTATTGCATCACCTGTTGTAAGGTCAAGTTTCATTGGATTTTTAGTTTTCCCAATATTTGCTATTAGTGAAATTCTAAAGTTCTCGTACTCATCCTCTTCTCTTATATAACTGATGTCTTTTATTTCAAATCTTATTCCATCATCTACATTGATATTAATAATTTCTTCTACGATTTCTTTTATTCTTTCTTCTTTTAGGTCTATGTCTTTAATGGTTGTATCCATGTCCATGGTTGTTCTATTTTCAATGCCGATTAAGGATGATATTAGGAATCCTCCCTTTATTACAAAATTGTTTTTGTATTGTGATTTAGACAGTCTTTCTAAAAATCTTTCAAAAAAATATATTTGTAGAACTTCTTGAGACTTTAAATTTTTCTTCTCTGCTAGACTTCTTATCTTACCCTTTATACTCTCAATATTAATCACGATAATACCTCCATATATTTCCTAATTTCCTCTTCTATTTTAAATTGTCTACTATATTTTATGAGTCGTCTTAGATTTTTGATTGGTGATTTAAAGTATCTTTTTATGGATTCTGTAAAATTTTGTTTATCTATTTTTTCTCTGTCAATTATGATGTCGCAAATTGTTCGATCTATATCGTAAACCGGAATAAGGTTGCCTTGTGGTGATTTTATTTCTGTCTTTCCAAGTTCGTATAAATCTTTTTTTACATAGTGAACTTGTAGATCCTCATATCTTTTTTTGATATGGCTTGCATTGTAGCCTTGGGGTACAGATATATGAAATACATTTGGAGTTCTATCTGATAGGTCGTGGAGGTATAGGGCTGTTTGATGGGAAAATATTATTCGATTACTATTTGATGATATTAAAACAAAATCGTCTATAACTTTTCCTTTTAATTGATATAGTCCTGGTCTTAATCTTTCTAATTCTCCGATTTTTGTTAATTCTGATAAATTATGCCTAGTATATCCAAGTTTTTCTGCTTCTTTGTTAGTTATTACTAAATTTTCTTGTATATATTCTTTAAGTGTATTCATAGTCCGCCCTCCTCTCGTTTTCGCTTTTATTATATGTTATAAAAGCGAATATGTAAATCTGGCTTGTGAATGATTTATATTTTGAAAAGGATGTAACGAATCTTTACTCCCTTTAATAAAAAAGAGCAGCATTTTAAGCTACTCTTGTAGAAAGTACAAAATGATTTTATCTTATTTTTTTTGTGTTTCCTCATACTAGTATCAAAACTACTCTTACATCCACGTAGTTTTTTTGAGTCTTTTTGACGTATCCTTCTTCATCTTTATCAAAGACAAAATGCTTATAAAACTGCTTAAAATGCAGGATTTCTAAGTTTACATCTTTTGTATCAACGCTATGCACTCCACATGGCTTGAGAGAACTCCAAGTATATCTACACTTTTTTGAGTGTACACTATGGATATTGGGTGCACCTTTTAACGATAGGAAAGGCTATCGTTAAAAAGTTTAAAATTGGCTTAATAGCTTGATTCTTGAGTGCAAAATATTACTAGTTTTCCTTATAACCTATAGCAACATTACCTGTTTTATTAATCCCTGGTACTTTAAGAACATCAGAGCCTGGCTTGTCTTTTAAATCAAATTTTCCAACCAAAAATAAAGCTTTAAGTCCTGGACCAGGTAAATTGAACGATGAGTCAA
>CAMYAO010000003.1 GCA_947253885.1 uncultured Clostridium sp. | reverse complement strand
TCGTGGGCTCGGAGATGTGTATAAGAGACAGCCTATATATTACTCAGAATTTGTGTTCTAAATGTGGCAGTTTTCTAAATTAGAAAAAAATAACTATGAAAGAACTATTCCCTATTTCTAAACAAAATATAAACTTCAGAAATGTTGTAGGAACAACATAACTAGAAGTGATGTTTTGTTATAGTTGACTTACTAATAAGAGAAAGGAGTTTCTGGATGAAAATGATACATGGACAGATATCTTCTGTTTCAAAGGAAAATCCGACAATTGCAGGATGTACGATTTCGAATACGGTATATGAAAGGGACGGAGTTCGTATGACTCATTTTTCCATGGGGAAAGGGACGGATATCAGTGCGGAGAGTTATCCGCATGATACTCTGTTTTTTGTAGAATCGGGAGAAGTAGAAATCTTTGATTTGAATGGTTTTTCAGCAATTTTGAAGGAAAGAGAAGTGCTTATTATGCCAAAAGAGATTCCATTTGGAGTCCGGGCAGTTACGAACAGTGTTTATACAGAAATCAGTCAGAGAAAGGAGATTCAGATGAATCAGTTAGTAAAGAAAAAAGAAGTTTTTAAAGTGGCAGAGTTGGTGCCATATCAAGAAGGAAAAATTGTAAATATGGATGTGTTGAGCAATGAGCATATGAAATATGTAATCATGGCATTTGATGACGGTTGTGCTCTTTCTGAGCATGCAGCACCGGGAGAAGCAATCGTAACTGCTTTAGATGGAGAGGCAGAGATTACTTATGAAGGAGAAAAGTTTTTACTTCATGCAGGAGAAAACTTTGTATTCGAAAAAGGAGGGCTACATAAGGTGAGAGCTAATGGACGTTTTAAGATGTCTTTGTTGTTAATGTTATAAACTCACATAAAATACAATAGAGTGGTTGACAAAAACAAATTAATTGTATACAATCTAATTACGTAATGAAAACGAACTAAGAAAGAAAAGGTGAGTATATGTACGATATTATTGTTGTAGGAGCCGGAACAGCCGGATTATCCGCAGCCATTTATGGTGTGCGGGCAGGAAAAAGTGTTTTAGTCATGGAAGGTGAGGCATACGGCGGTCAGATTATTAATACATTAGAAATTGAAAACTATCCGGGAATCAAGCATGTTTCAGGATTTGATTTTGCACAGGGACTTTATGAGCAGGCTACAGCCCTGGGAGCGGAGTACAAGGCATCTGCTGTAAAATCAATTGATGATATGGGTGATTATAAGGTTGTCCATACCCGCAAGCAGGATATTGAAGGAAAAACAGTTATTTTAGCAACCGGAGCAAAGAATCGTAAGCTTGGTTTACCGAGAGAGGATGAATTAAGCGGAGCGGGAGTATCCTACTGTGCAACCTGTGACGGAGCTTTCTTTCGAGGGAAGGATGTTGTGATTGCCGGAGGTGGAAATACCGCAATTGAAGATGCAATTTACATGTCAAATGTTGCCAATAAAGTATACGTTGTACACAGAAGAGAGCAGTTTCGAGCAGAGCAGGCTTTGGTGGACAGTTTAAAAGAGAAGGACAATGTCGAGTTTGTATTAAATGCAAATGTAGTCAATCTGCATGGAGAACAAAGATTAGACGGTGTGGAAGTAGAGGATAAAAACACAAAAGAACGACGGATTCTTCCGGTGTCCGGAATTTTTGTTGCAATCGGTCAGGTTCCTCAGAACGAACCGTTTGAAAATCTGGTTGTATTGGAAGGGGGCTACATCAAGGCCGGAGAAGATACACTCACAAGTGCAAAAAATGTATTTGCGGCAGGAGATTGCAGAACAAAGACCGTTCGACAGTTGACAACTGCAGCAGCAGATGGAGCAACTGCGGCAATTGCAGCAATCGCTGCATTAGATTATGGTGCATAAATAATAAAAAGAAGGCGATCGAAAGGGGTTGTAAACTAGGGATTTAATTCCTTAAAAATTATCGGCATGATTAGTAGTAATACTAGTTATGCCGATTTTTCTGTATTTTGATTGATATCAACTACTCCGATGTAGTTCCATTGTATCCAGATAGTTTGTTTCTTTGTCCTTGAATCTTCTACTTTTTGAGATTGTTCAACATAAATCTTATCGACAAATGTCCTGATCATTTCAGCATCCAGTTCCGTAATGTCTGTATATTTTTTTACTAGATTTAGGAAGGACTGGGCATGTAGGCTCTCTTTAGTGGCTTCAGAAATGAATTTTTCAAGAGTTTGTACTTTTTCTGTAAGTTCAGACTGTTCTTTATCATAGGAAGATGACATAATCATAAATCTTTCATCCGATATTTTATCATCAAGGTTGTCTTCATAAAGCCTTTGAACAATGGTATCAAGTTTTGTGATTCTTGTTTTTGCTTGCTCCAGCTCTCTGTGACTGGTTTTTAGTTTCTGATTTAGTTCCTTTTCACTTTTCTTCATAACGAGGTCTACAAATTCATTTTCATACTCTCTTGCAAATGCCGTTACCTTTTTTGGTTCATGAAGAAGGATACTTTCAACCTGAACATTCTTAATCTGATGAGAAGTACACATACCTTTTTGTTTTCTGTAACTGGAGCATCATCCGGCGGTAAAATCGGTTTCATATCCGGGATTAAAGAGTAACCGGTATCATGAGTTGAGCAAAAAATATTTTCCGAAAGGACCGGGAGCAATTTTGAGTTTTCGTCTGAATGGAGGATTTGAAGCAGCCAGGGTGGTATTGGAACAGGTCAGGATCTTTGACTACATGGTAAATGTAGGAGATGCAAAGTCATTGATTGTACATTCGGCTTCTTCTACTCATTTCGGTCATTCCAGGGAGGAAAATGCAAAATCCGGTGTTTATGAAGATACCCTTCGGATTTCAATCGGTATTGAAGATACAGAGGATCTGATCAGAGATTTAAAACAGGCATTGGATCAAACACTGAAAAAATAAAATGTAAAGAGACCGGTACTGTCCGACAGATATATGGATGGTATCGGTTTTCTTTGTATAGAATCACAGCGGGAAATATGTTATATTTAAGAGAAAATGAAAGGGACAGAGAAGATGAAAATTCTGGTAAGTGCCTGTTTGTTAGGAGAAAACTGCAAGTATAACGGTGGAAATAATTATAGTGAAGAGACAGTCCGTTTTATAAAGGGTCATACTGTAGTGACGGTTTGCCCGGAAGTATTGGGAGGATTGTCCATTCCGAGAAAGCCGGCAGAGATGGTAAACGGTGTTATTCGCAACGAAGACGGGATATCTATCGATAAGGAATTTCGTGCAGGTGCCAAAGCTGCGCTGAAGATTGCACTTTCAGAAGGAGTGGATTTAGCAATCTTACAGCCGAGGAGTCCTTCTTGCGGGGGGTCTTCTATTTACGACGGGACATTCAGCGGAACGCTTATTTCAGGGGAAGGTGTGTTTGCAGCTCTTTTGAGAAAAAATGGAATACAGGTGATAGAGGTGGGAGCGTTACAGGATTTTTTTCGAGAGTGATAAGAAGAAAATAGTGTTTAGAAGGTTATAATTGCCGGATTTACTGAAAGTGAACCGGTAATTGCACGATTGGAGCAGAAGTAAAGGACGGGAGCATGAATAAAACAGAGGTATATCATTATTTGACAGAAAAAGGAATTCGATATGAAGCGATAGAGCATAGTGCCGCATATACCATGGAAGAATTGGAATCTTTGTCGTTGCCGCATTGTGGATCTTATGCAAAAAATCTGTTTGTCTGCGATGATAAGAAAGAGAGGTTTTATTTATTATCGGTAAAGGGGAATAAGCGGGTAAATTTAAAAGAATTTCGAAAAATCCATCATTTGAGAAGGCTGTCTTTTGCATCAAAAGAAGCATTGCAAGATTATTTAGAGCTTCTTCCGGGTTCTGTTACTCCTTTGGGGCTGTTGAATGACAGCGAACGAAAAGTGACATGTTTTTTAGACAGGGAGTTTGATGGCGGTTATATCGGAGTGCATCCGAATGAAAATACTGCAACGGTATGGATGGAATTTAAAGATTTTGTACAGCTGCTACAAGAGCACGGGACGACGGTTTCCATAGTTGATTTCAAGGAAAGCTGTGGGAAATAAAGAAATTGTGATGGAATGGACATAGAAATTTAACGAAAGTCTATGACCTGTTGTTACAGGATATTTAGAAGCAGGTATTTTGTAATTATTGGTTGGAGAATTTTTAAATTGTGTTAAGATAATATTTAGAAAATAAAGTTAGGAGATTATAAATTATGAATATAGCAGTATATTGCGGCGCAAATTCCGGAAATAAAAAAATATATGAGGAGAAAGCGATTGAGCTGGCAGATTGGATCGCAGACAATCATCATACTCTGGTATACGGTGCAGGAAATTTGGGATTGATGGGATTGGTTTCTAACCATGTCATAGAAAACGGCGGAAAGACAATTGGAGTAATTCCTTATTTTTTGGCTGACAGAGAGGCGGTCAATCATCGACTGTCGGAACTGAAAATGGTAACGACGATGTCTGAAAGAAAGGATTATATGATAGAAAGAGGAGAGGTGTTTATTGCATTGCCGGGAGGAGCAGGAACCCTGGAAGAGATTACAGAGGTAATTTCATGGGCAAGGATCGGGCAAAATGACGGACCTTGTATCCTATATAATGTGGACGGTTTTTATGATCCGCTGGAAAAGATGTATGATAATATGGTAGAAAGCGGTTTCTTGAGTCAAAGTGACAGAGATAAGACTTTTTTCTCAGATGATCTGGATAAGATTGAGCAGTTTATCTACAGTTATGTACCGCCTTGTTTCTAGAGTGGAAAAAATAGAATAAAATTGCAAATAAAGCAATTAAAACAGACAGATATTCAGAGAACGGGTATTGTTTGTTTTGATTGCTTTTTTTGTTTTTTCCGCATTTTATGTTAAATGTGAGAATTTTTAATGATACATGTGAAGAAGACGGCACGTTCACAATAGAAAAATATAACGGAAAAAGCACATCAAAATGTATTTATATCCCTATTGGAAAGAATTTAAAATGGATTCCTGTAATATCAGAGGAACAGCGGTATCGGATACATTTAAAATTGGATAGAACCAGTTTGGGGTTTAGAGAGGCAAAATGCAAGCTACACTATGTTTCATGGCCGGAAAAATTTATGAAAGAATATAAGCTGGACTGGTGTTTTTATAATGACTCATGGGAGGGAAAAGAAAGTGAGAACGGAGCAGCCTCGAATAAAGCTATTTATGTCTACACGGCTTATCAACCAGCAGTGACTTATCAGGAGCATGTTTTTAAGGAAGATAATGAAATACCGGAGTTTTATTTGGGAGATCAGTTCGGTGTGGAATATTGATGAATAAAAAATGGGTGTGCGATAAGGTTGGGAATCGTATTTCTCAAATAGGAAACGGTCAGGTTGCTTCCTACACCTATAACGGTTTAAATCAATTGACAAGTAGTAAGGTGGCACCGGATGGAAAGCCGACGGTAGAAACTACATATCAGTATGATGGAAAAGGAAATGAAATTGTATCAAGAACAGGAGACATAACCAGCCGAAAAACATATGATGTAGAAAATCGTCTTACAAAGGTGGAAGAGATAAAAGGAGAGGATCGAAAAGAAGTACAAGAAAATTGTTATAACGGAGACGGTCAAAGGCTTTCTAAAACAGAAGGAAAGAATCAGACAAACTATTTCTATGAGGATGGAGCCGTATCCGCTACGACCAATGGAGAAAAGCTGACTTCTGAATTTATTACGGGAGAAGCAGGTAATGTAATTGAAAAAGTGGCATATAAAGACGGAATGAAAAGCTATAGTTTTCAAAAGGATATGCAAGGCTCCATTATGGATGTCCTTTCAGAAGACGGAAAGGCAGATGCCTCTTATCACTACAGTGATTATGGAGAAACAAGTACAGAGGGAGAGAATCGTTTGGAGAATTTTCATGCCTATACCGGAGGCGTCTATGATAACAGTACGAAATTATATTACTTAAATGCCAGATATTATCATCCGGAAGAAGGGCAGTTTTTAAGTCAGGACACTTACAGAGGTGAGCAGGAGAATCCGGGCACACAGAATCTATATGCGTATTGCCATGGGAATCCGGTAAATTATATTGATTCAAGTGGGCATGATGCGATTTTATTGTTAAGTCGTTTTGCGCGTGCAGGACATTTAGCAATACTTGTAGAATATGGAAAAAATAGCTTTATTTAACGTGGCAAATGGAGGGGTATAAATATTGGCAGGTTGGGTTAAATGTAAATAAGTACGGAAAGGCTGTTGATAAAAGAAAGAAGGAAGTAAAACCTTATCTTAATAAAAGGCTTGGTAGATTAGAAAATAAAAAATATTTTCAATATTTATATTTTAAAGGAAATTTTTCTAAAAGTGCAAGATACATTAGGGAAATGGATGATGCATATGAAAATGGAAGGGTTTTAAATCGAAATTACAAAGGCTATAAGAAATATTCATTATTGGGAACAAACTGTGCATGGATGGCAATTTATACGTTGAATTTGAGTTATAGGAGGAATAGTAGAAACTATAAGTATCTTAATAATTTATTGTACAAAGGAAATAAAGCTAATTGGAGAATTGGCAGAGGAGGTGTAAGGGTACCAAATAATACAGGAATGCAGTATTTAAAAGAAACTATATATCCGAATATAGCTTTTGAAAAGATTTCAAAACACATAAAATCAAAAAGAGGAGATATTAACTAAATATGATACTAGAAGGATTACATATAGGAACAATGAAAGTAATAGAACCGATGGTTGCCTATTTTTATGATTTTTGGGGATTTATAATTGGGGCAAATTTGCTGTTTATCTCATTTTTTGTCCGTAAAATAAAAAAGTATTTATGATACGAAACATCATCGGAATCGCATTGATTGTTATCAATATCATTACATGGAACCGGATTTATGGGGAGGAAAGGAGTGATTGAACAAATATGATATTGGACAATTTATATGAACTATTTGTAAGAATTACAACTCCTATCCTGATGGATTTTTATCTAAATTGGGGATGTATAATCGGTGGGCATTTATGGGTAATATCATTTTTTGTAAATAAAAACAAAATAAATCTTGCAATACGGATTATAACAGGGTTTGTTCTAATAATTGTAAATATAATTCTATATAATCAGAACGCATGAAATGTTTCTGTAAATAAAGGTCTTTCTTGGTGTGTCAGCACTCCAAGCATATTTATTGGGACAATAGGACAAGGTCCTATTTAGCATACGTAGCATTGTTAAACAAATAAATCACCGCTGATAAGTACCACTTTTACTGGATTTGTTCAGTAAAAGGAGTACAATCACTTGTAAAAGGATACGTTGAAAAAACAGGTAAACTTGGAGGTGCGAAATACAGAAGCGTGTATGAACCATAGGGGAGTTATATAAGACATTTCTTGAAGGAGTGAGAAAAGTATTTAAAAGCTCCCTTTCGATATTCAAGCATAGGTGTATACCTGTATTTGAATACGAAAGGGAGCTTTTTTTCTTATAGAAAAATTTGTAATTGTGCTGTATTAGAAGGTTTACTTTGTCCGAAATTTAGAAACTGCAAAGGTAAGGATACCGGTCAGAATCATATCCGGAAGAGTATTTCCGAACGGCAGATCTATTTTCATAAAACAGCGATAGAGAATAAAGCCGACTGCCCAAAGAGAAAGGTTGATACAGTCCCATTTTTTTTCGGAATAATCTGTTTGAAAGAAAAACTCTTCTATAATCTGAATTGCAATCATTGGTGCGAAAACGGAACCGATCAGATATAGAAAATCCGTAATATTATCCATCGGAAAGAGGATGGCACCGATCATACCAATTAGGGTAACTCCGATTCCGATCCATTTATCTTTCAGGTTTCTGGAAATCGTAACGGAAGATACTCCCGCAGAAAATGCATCTAAAAAAGTAGTGGTAACGGTAGACAAGATAATGATTACAAGTCCTGCAATGCCCAATCCTGCTTTTAAGAGGATGGCGGCGATATCGGATTCTCCGGTAAAAATTGCGGCACCCATACCGATGATGTACATCCAACAGCTGACTAAACCATAGGTAATGGAAGATGTGGCAGTGGCGGAGACGGGATGTTTGGCATCTCTTGTATAATCACTGATCAGTGGGAGCCAGGATAACGGCATGGCAACAGAAAGTTCAACAGCGGCACCAAAACTCATAGCCTCCCCGACAGCAGTATTCGTATGATGAGAGCCGAATATCACACAACAGAGCACAATGGTCAGAGCGAATAAGGCAATCATAGCAATGGTATTTAATTTTCCGAGATTTCGAATACCGATTAAAATCCACAGGATAATAAGCAGCCCGATAATCAGAATCCAGAACCAGGCACCGACAGAAAAAATAGAATTGGCGGCAAGTGCACCGTCGTAAATCATGATGCCGGTCCAGCCAATCAGCTGCAGTACATTTAAGATAGCAAAAAATTTGCTACCGTCTTTGCCGAAGGCGAGTTTTCCGGATTCCATAGAACTGAGTCGTCTCCGCCCTCCGATACATCCTGCAAGGAATAATAAAATACAGCCGATGATGTGACCAATTACAATAGCGGCAAGCCCTTTTTGAAATCCGAGCGGAGCCAGATAGGTACCGGTTATAATTTCTGCAATGGAAATGCCGGCACCGAACCAGATCAGCCCGTTGGAAAAGTTGGAAGTTTGTTCATTTTTCATAAATCAATACCTTTCTTATACTCGTATGGAAAAGCTGTGATCCATAGGACCGGAGCCTTTTCCAAGATTTAGTCCGGCAGTGAGTGCACCGGAAATATAATGCTTGGATTTGGAAATAGCGTCCTCCATTGTACAACCGTTTGCCAGATTAGAGGCAATGGCGGAACTTAAGGTACATCCGGTTCCGTGTGTATTCGGATTGTGAATCCTTTTTCCATAGAACCAGGTACAGTTCCCATTATGGTAGAGCAGGTCATTGGCATCATTGATGCAGTGACCGCCCTTGCATAGAACGGCGACATGATAAGTATCTCCGAGCTGCTTTGCGGCTGCTTCCATATCATTTGCATCAGAAATGTGGATACCGGTCAGACATTCTGTTTCCGGAATGTTAGGAGTGATGATTTCGGCAAGCGGAAGCAGGCTTGTTTTAAGGCTGTGGAGGGCGGAATGTTCCATCAGATCCGCACCGGAGGTGGCAACCATGACCGGATCAACGACAATGTGTTTTGCCTGATACTGTTTTAATTTATCCGATATGACCTGAATCAAATCAGCAGAGGATACCATACCGATTTTTACGGCATCCGGTGTGATATCAGTAAAGATGGCATCCAGCTGGGCTGCCAAAAACTCCGGTGTCACTTCGGAAATACCGAAAACACCGGTGGTGTTTTGGGCGGTTAAGGCAGTGATGGCACTCATACCGTATACGTGGTGTGCAAGCATTGTTTTTAAATCGGCTTGAATTCCGGCACCGCCGCTGCAATCACTGCCGGCAATAGTCAAAGCTGTTTTCATAGCAAATCCTCCATTTTTTGTACTAAATTTCTGGTGGCGGATAAAATATCATCTTGTGCAAAAATCGCACTGATAACGGCAATTCCGTCAATGCCGGAGTCCTTTAGCTCTGTAAGGTTAGTCGCAGTGATTCCTCCGATCGCTACGACCGGGATATGAACAGCTCGGCAGATTTCTTTCAGTGTTTCATGGGAAATGGCTTCGGCATCTTCTTTGGAATCGGTTGGGAAAACAGCACCGACTCCTATGTAGTCCGCACCTGCAGCTTCCGCTTTTTTTGCAGTTGCAACAGAATTTGCCGACACCCCGAGAATCTTGTCCGGTCCGATTAGAGCACGGACATCGGATGCCTCCATATCGGATTGTCCGACATGGACACCGTCACAATTAAGCTGAATGGCGAGTTGGACATTATCGTTGATCACAAAGGGAACCTGATAAGCGGCACAGAGTTTTTGTAGTTGCATCGCTTCATCGGAAAAAGCGGCTTCCTCCAGATCTTTTTCCCGAATTTGTACAAAGGTGGCACCGCCCTGTAAGGCAAGTGCAACCTTGTCTTGTAAGTGTTCCTGCGGTTTTAGCCAATGACGGTCGGTAACGGCATAGACCAGCATGGATTGTCGGATCTGTTCTTTAGAAAATTTCATAATTTGCCCTCTTTTCTAATTCTTCTTCTGTTAAGTTGCAGATTGCGTCGATAATACGATTGCGATAAGTAGAATTTCCTTCAAAACTCTGTAAATGTTCCAGACCGATTTCGCCGGCGATACCCATTGCAATTGTGGCAGTGGCGGCGGCTTCGAGCGGTTGATTCGGATTAGCGGTAATATATGCGCTCATCATTCCGGATAATTGGCATCCTGTTCCCGTGATACGACTCATTTCGGGGACACCGTTATAAATTACATAACAGCGGTCGGTATCGGCTACCAGATCGATAGCTCCGGTCACTGCAATGACACAGTGAAGTCTGCCGGCTAATGTTTTTACCATGGAAACAGTCTGCTTCAGGTTGTCTTTGGTAACAATATCCGGGGCATCGGCATCTACTCCCCTGGTATTGGTGTTGCCGAGTGCCAGTGTTTTAATCTCTGAAATATTTCCTCTGATAACTGTAAACGGGATTGTTTCAATCAGAGAAACGGCGGTATCGGTACGCAGAGAGCTTGCACCTGCACCTACCGGATCCAGTAAGATCGGATGGGAAAGTGCGGCCGCTTTTTTCCCGGCAAGAAACATAGCTTCAATCGTACGGGAGTTCAGGGTGCCGATATTGATATTGAGTCCGCCACAGATAGAAGTGATTGCTTCTGCTTCTTTGGGCTCGTCCGCCATGATGGGACTTCCACCGCAAGCAAGAATAATATTGGCAACATCGTTAACAGTTACATAATTTGTGATATTATGAACTAGTGGAGTAGCAGCCTTTACATGCTGAAAACAGTTTTTTAACATAAATATATCCTTTCATAATTTCAATAAAAAAAACGGACATCATTGGATGTCCGCTGTATGTCATAGTATGATAGATACCTACGTTGGCATGATCCAAATCAGGTGCGGTCGAAACTGCAGTTTCCTCTCAGCCCATAGCATGGACTCCCGTGATAAATGTATAATTTTATCCTATGTGCTACTGTTACAAAAGTCAAGAAAGAAAGTGATATTTTTGTTATAATATACTAATTTAGATTGGGGGAGATGCGATGAAGACCAATGAAAAGAAAACTCATGTAAAAAACAGTATTGTACGGTTATTTCTTTCGGTTATGGCAATATCTTTGCAGATCGGAATATGGGTGTCCGTTCTGCTTCAGTTTTATCAAAGAGCCAAATGGATTCCGATTATGGTGAATGCTGTGGCATGTATCGTCGCATTTGCAATAAATGGAACCAGAAAAAATGCGGGATTTAAAATGCCGTGGATCTTTTTGCTTTTGATGCTTCCGGTTTTCGGATTGGTCATGTTTGTTATTTCGGGATTGTCCGGGGGTACGATTCGTATGAGGCAATGTTTTCAGGAGATCGACAGAGAGATTTTTTGCAGACTTCCGGAAAATGAAGCGGTATGGCATCAGTTTCAAAAGAAAAGTCCCGCATGGGCAAATATCGCAAAATATCTAAAGAAAGTAGCAAAATATCCGGTGTATCATCACACGTCTGTACAGTATTTTTCAGAGGCATCTGATGGATTTGAGGAACAAAAGAGATGCTTGAAGCGAGCGAAGTCTTATATTTATATGGAGTATCATGCAATCGAGAATCGAGAAAGTTTTTTGGAACTGAAGGAAATTTTGGCGGATAAAGTAAAAGAAGGGGTGACGGTACGGCTGATTTATGATGATGTGGGAAGTATCAGCTTTTTAAATAAAGACTTTATTCGGGAAATGAAAACACTCGGAATCCAATGCAGGGTATTTAATCCGGTATTACCGGTATTGAACATTTTTTTGAATAATCGGGATCATCGAAAGCTTACGGTGATCGACGGGCAGATCGGGTTTACCGGCGGTTACAATCTGGCAAATGAATACTTTAATCGGACTCATCCTTACGGACATTGGAAAGATACCGGAATCAAGCTGGAGGGAGATGCCGTTGTCAGTCTGGAAGCAATCTTTCTGGAAATGTGGAACGGAATCCGAAGAGGGAAAGAGCAGTTGCAGATGGGGCGATTATTCGAAACACATTGGAAAGATGCCGAAAGCGAGGGCTTTATCGTACCGTTTGCAGATAGTCCGCTTGATAGTGATTATGTAGGGGAGGATGTCTATATCAGCATGTTAAACAGTGCAACGGAATATGCTTTTTTTATGACACCTTATCTGATTATTACAGATGAGATGACCAGAGCGATGACGATGGCGGCAAGAAGAGGAGTGGACGTAAGGATTATCACTCCGGGAATCCCGGATAAAAAACTGGTCTATAAGATTACAAGATCCTATTATCCGATTTTGATGGACGGAGGGGTAAAATTATACGAGTATACACCAGGTTTTTGTCATGGGAAAATGTGCATCTGTGATGATGTTGCGGCGGTGGTAGGAACTATGAATTTAGACTACAGAAGTTTCTATCATCACTTTGAGAACAGCTGTTATTTATATGGATACCGGGAAATTTTAAACATAAAAAACGATTTTTTGGAGACTTTTTCGAAATGCAGGTGTGTTTCGAATCGCAGATCAAAACCATTAAGAGCAGGGCAGGTAATTCTGAGATTATTTTCCCCTCTCTTTTAGTAAGGAGGAACCGTGTCATTTTTATATGAGACAATAATAGATAAAAGCGGAGCAATCGGAGCGGAGATTTTGGGATATGAGGGCAGTATCAAGCACCTGATGATTCCGGAACTGATAGACGGATACCGGGTGTGTTCTATCGGAGCGAGAGCTTTTGAACGTCGTCCGGATCTGGAAACTGTCTATCTTCCGAGTACTGTTTCCGTTCTGAAATCCTTTGCATTTTTTGATTGTAAAGAGTTAAGGCAGATTCACCTGTATGATGCAGTAGAAGACTATTACGATGGCGTGTTAAAACAGTGTCCGGCTCTGGAGGAAATACGGATTCGGTGCAATCGTAATCATATGGCACTGGTAAAAGAGATTCTGGCAGATAATGACCGAGAGCTGACGTTTGAGTTGCAATTTGCGGATGGGATTGCCCGTGTGACTTTTCCGGATTACAACTATGATTTTGTGGAGGATACCAGAGCCAGAGCAATCCATCATAAGATTGAGGGCAATGGATATGTATATCGGGAATGTGTTCGAAAGGACGGGATACAGTATTTGGAGTACGATCGTCTGTTTGAAAAAACAGCGACGGAAACACTTCGTACGGCATCTATGATTGCAATTAACCGTCTGAAATACCCGTATCATTTGGGAGAGGCGGCAAAGGAACGCTATGATGCATTTTTAAGAAAAAATATTTCAGAGGTATTAAACAGTGTGATTTCGGAGCGTAATATGGACGGAATCCGTTACTTATTAAATCAGAATTATATTACAGAAGAGGCGATTCAGGAAGCACTGAAGACGGCAAGCAGTTTGAGAGAGTCACAGATTTGTGCACTTTTGATGGCAAAGCAGCGTGATAAGACGGCAAAACCGAAAACCTTTTCTCTTTAGGAAGCGTATGAAAGCAAATGAAAGTTTAGAACAGATAGGAAAACAGATATTGGAAATGGCAAGAACGGAGCTTTATCTGTCTATGCCGTTTATGGGAGCCGCATTAAATTCTTTAGAGTTGGTGATGGATCTGAGTACAACCGGTGTGGGGACAGATGCGGAGTCGATCCGTTACAATCCATACCATGTAAGAGATCTGTTTTTAAATCATCCTTACAGGATCAACCGGGCATATATGCATATGTTGCTGCACTGTCTATTTCGGCATATGTTTATATCGAAGGAGGATAAAGATGAGATTCTGTGGGATCTGTCTTGTGAGATTGCAGTGGAGTCGATTATAGATTCCATGAATGTTTCCGCTCTGGAACGAACACAATCGGATGTACGACAGGAGTGGTATCAGAAATTAAAAGAATCAATCGGAACGATCACGGCGCAAAAGGTATATCATTATCTGATGGAATGTAAGATAAGTGCAGAGGAGGAGAGACACCTTCTAAGAGATTTTACGGTGGATGATCACAGTTTTTGGAAACGAATGAACAAGGAACAGGAACATCCGAATCCTGAGCCGGAAAGTTCGGACAGACAGGAGGAGCCTCCAAAAGCATCTGATTCAGAAATGCCGTCCGAAAGTCGCATTGCGACACAGGTACATCCGAAAGAAGAGGAATGGAAGAAGCATGCAAAGCGTGTAGAATCTGAAATGGCAATGATGGCAAAGGAAAAGACGGAAGATACGGGAAGTCTGAAGAAAACACTTTCTGTCGAGTTAAAAAGAAAACCGCCTTTTCAGGAGTATTTACAGAAATTTTCGATCCTTCGGGAAGAGGCACATATTGATCTGGATTCTTTTGATTACGGATTTTATAATTATGGCATGGAAACCTATGGAAATATGCCGATTATTGAGGAAAATGAATTTCGGGAAGAAAAGAAGATAGAAGAGTTTGTAATTGCAATTGATACTTCGGCCTCCTGTCAGGCAACTCTGGTTCAGGAGTTTTTAAATCAGACTGCTGCAATTTTGGGGAGACAGGAAAGTTTTTTTCGAAAGGTACAGATTCATCTGATAGAATGTGACAATCAGATTCAAAGTGATCGGTTGCTGACCGATGTATCGGATCTGAAAAAATATGCAGACGCTTTTACGGTCAGCGGAGGATACGGAACTGATTTCAGACCGGTATTTCGCTATGTAAGAGAGTTGCAAAAACAGGGAAGATTGCAACAATTAAAAGGATTGCTTTATTTTACGGACGGATTTGGGATTTACCCGAAAATACCGACCGGATACGAAACGGCATTTGTATTCTGGGAAGAAGAAATCTTCGAAGAGGATCAGGTTCCGGATTGGGCAATTCGACTATATTTTAAAGGAGACAAGTAGAATAATGAACATACAAGAAGCAAAGGAAACGATAAAGAGAACGGTTTCTGCTTATCTGACTAAAGATGAGGTTGGAAACTATATGATTCCGAGAGAACGTCAACGCCCGATTTTGCTGATGGGACCTCCGGGTATCGGAAAAACTGCTATTATGGAGCAGGTAGCAAGAGAGTGTAATATCAACCTGGTGGCATATACGATGACGCACCATACCAGACAAAGTGCGATCGGTCTGCCATTTATCTCTCAAAAGCAGTTCGGGGAAGAGACCTGTTCAGTTACCGAATATACAATGAGTGAGATTATAGCATCTGTATATGAACAGATTGAACTTTCCGGAATTAAAGAAGGGATACTGTTTTTAGACGAAATCAACTGTGTATCAGAAACACTGGCTCCGACGATGCTTCAATTTTTGCAGTATAAAACATTCGGAGCACATCGGGTACCGGATGGTTTTTTGATTGTCTGTGCAGGAAATCCGCCGAAGTACAACAAATCAGTGCGGGATTTTGATCTGGTAACACTGGATCGTTTAAAAAAGATCACCGTGGAAGCGGAATATGATACATGGAAAGCATATGCCTATAAAAAGGGTATTCATGGTTCTATTATGGCTTATCTGGAGATTAAAAAAGAACATTTCTATTCGATCCGTGCGGAAATCGAGGAGACTTATTTTGTGACTGCCAGAGGTTGGGAGGATTTATCACAGATTTTGTTTGCATACGAAAAGCTGCAGCTTCCGATCGACTTTAATCTGGCGGTTCAATATATTCAGGATCCGGAAATTGCAGAAGATTTTGCGATTTATTATGAGCTATATCGCAAGTATCGCAAGATTTATCAGATTCCGGAGATTTTGGAAGGCACAGCAAAGGAAAACGAAGAACTCAAAAATGCTCCGTTTGACGAACGGCTGAGTCTGTTAAGTCTACTGATCGACAGCTTGAACTCCGAGTTTAAGGCGTATGCGATGGATTTGGAGAATATGACGGAGTTATTTTCTATTTTGTGCAAATGGAAAGATAAAACAGAGATTTCATCAGAGATAACTGCAGAGATGCACCGTATAAAAGAAGAACTGAAACAGAATCAAAAAGCAAACTTGTTCGGTGCGGATCAGATCTATCACAGAAAAAAGGTGCTTTCTTTGTTAGAGGAACTGTATCGGGAGGTTTCGTTAAAGGAGGATGCTTTTACAACTGTACAGAGCTGGTTCCAAAATCTGGAAGAAGGCAGACAGCTGCGTATTACGAAGGCGGGAGAGCATCTAAGCAACAGTTTTTCTTATCTGGCAGGGACTTTTGGAGAAAATCAGGAGATGGTCATCTTTTTATCGGAGCTGGCAAACGGATACTACAGTCTGAAGTATGTAAGTGACTGTGGAAATGAGGCATACTATAAATATAATCGTCTGTTGCTGCTGCAGGATCGAAAGACAGAATTACGCAATCGCCTGTTAAGCCTGTAGGAAGTGTATCATGAAAAAAATTATGATTATAGAAGATGATGCCGTTATTGCAAACGGGTTGGCAAGAGAGTTGTCCGGCTGGAATTATCAGCCGGTCATGGTAACAGACTTTTATCATATTTTGGAGCAGTTTCAGAAAGAACAGCCACAGCTGGTATTACTGGATATTGTGTTGCCTCATTTTAACGGATACCATTGGTGTCAGGAGATTCGAAAGATTTCTACAGTTCCGATTCTGTTTATTTCTTCCAGATCGGAGAATATGGACATTGTGATGGCAATGCAGTTTGGAGGCGATGACTATATTGTAAAGCCGATTGATTTGACGGTTACGGTGGCAAAGATAGGGGCATTGCTGAGACGAAGCTATGAGTTTGTTTCCGAGGCAACTTCTATCTCATTTGCGTCACTTACTTTGGATTTGGCAGGCTCCCACCTGAAATACGGGGAATCAAAAACGGAGTTGACGAAAACCGAACGAACGATACTCGAGGTTTTGTTTCGGGGACAGGGAAAGTATGTCAGCAGAGAAGCGATTATGGAGCAATGCTGGAATGGAGATGATTTTATAGACGATAATACATTGGCAGTCAATATGACCAGGTTGCGAAAGAAGATGTCCGGAATCGGATTGCAGAATTGCATTGTAACAAAAAAAGGAGTGGGCTACTGTTTGGCGGAGCCGGAAAAATTATGAAATATCTGAGAAAAATTGGAATTGTTTTGGTAACTTCCGGTATGATTTTTGGGATTATGCTGATTGTATTTTTGGTAACGGATCTGCCACTTGCCTTTTATTGGCTGGGTGTGCAGGTCAGTCTGGTCTTTGTAATCTTTTTGTGCGGAATCCTCTTATACAGTGTCAGACAAGAGGAGAGGACAAAAAAGAGAGTTGCACAATTGGAAGAAGAAAAGGTACAAATGGCGATTTGTATCAAACGGGAAAAAGAAGAGCTCCAGTCTTATTTTCTGACATGGATTCATCAGATGAAGACTCCGATCAGTGCCTTGAAGATGATTGCAGAGGAAACGACTTCTTCCGAAGAAGAAGCCAGACGTCTGGTTGCGATTCGAAAGGAATTGCATCAGATTGATATGTATTCGAATATGTCCATGAGTTACTTAAAATTGTTGGAGACCGGAAAGGATTTGTATATTTCATCTATTCGACTGGATGATGTAATCCGACCTCTCATAAAAAAATATTCTCTGTTTTTTATCCATCAGCGTTTGAAGCCGGACTATGAGACGATTTCTGATGAGGTGGTTTCCGATGGACAATGGCTGACGATTTTATTAGAACAGTTTTTATCTAACGCAATCAAATATACGGAAAGCGGAGCTGTTTCCATCTATTTTCAGAAGGAGGAAAATTGTCTAAAAATAGCAGACAGCGGGATCGGAATCAGTAAAGAGGACTTGCCGAGAGTGTTTGAAAGAGGGTATGTGGGGTTTAACGGTCAGCTGAATCGAAAGTCTTCCGGGCTCGGATTATTTTTGGCAAAGCAGATTGCGCAAAGGCTCAGTATTCATTTGCAGATAGAATCGGAGGTCGGGGAGGGAACGACGGTTTCTTTGTTTTTTCCAAAGTAACAGCTATCTTACAGTTTTGTAAGGTAGCTGTAATTTTATATAAAGGCAGAAATTCTTTTTATCGGTCATACTAAAGGAGACAAAAAAAGAGAACAGTATCTGTCAATTATAATAAAATTCAGAAAGGAATCAGATATGCAGTTATTAGAAGTGCAACATTTAAAGAAAGTATATCAGTCCAGAGGCGGTGTCGGGTATGAAGCACTGTCCGATGTCCATTTTTCAGTGAAGAAAGGAGAGTTTATTGCAATTATGGGGGAATCCGGATCCGGAAAAACGACCCTGCTGAATATTTTAGCGACTTTAGACAGACCGACAGAGGGAGCTGTTTATTTAGAAGGAAAAAATCTGAATGAAATACCGGAAAAGGAAATAGCGGCATTTCGCCGGGATAATTTGGGATTTGTATTTCAGGATTTCAATCTGTTGGATACCTTTCACAATCAGGACAATATCTTTTTACCCTTAGTATTATCGGGATATAAGTACCCGGAAATGAAGCAAAGAATAGATCATCTGGCTCCAATGCTGGGAATTTCCAATTTGCTGAAGAAATATCCCTATGAGGTGAGTGGCGGGCAAAGACAGCGCGTGGCAGTAGCACGGGCATTAATTACCAACGCAAATCTGTTATTGGCAGATGAACCGACCGGAGCATTGGATTCAAAGTCTTCGGAGCAGCTGATGGAATTATTTAAAACAATTCATGAACAGGGGCAGACGATTTTGATGGTAACACATTCCACCAAGGCGGCAGCATACGCTTCCAGAGTTTTATTTATCAGAGACGGGCGTGTTTTCCACGAATTGTACAAAGGGGAGAATACTCTGTCGCAGTTTATGGAAAAGATCAGTGAGGTCTTGATTTTGGTAAATCAGGGAGGTGAGTAGTATGAACTTGAAACTGGCTGTTTCTATGGCAAAGAAAAATCTGGCAGCCAATCGCCTGATTGTTTTGCCGTTTATCTTGTCTTCCGGAATTATGACCATGATTACCTACATCATTACTTCACTTATGAACAATGAATATGTACAGAGGAGAAATCCGACGTTTATCCAGTTAATTGTATTCGGAGCGGTGCTCTCCATGATGATTACGGCAATCTTTTTTCTGTATTCTAATAATTATGTAATAAAGAGAAGAAAAAAGGAGTTTGCGCTTTATGGAATTTTAGGTTTAGAAAAATCACATATCAGAAGAATCATTTTTGTAGAGCAATTATTGATGTTTCTGGCAATTGCGGCAATCGGATTGATTAGTGGGCATATTGTAGGAAAACTGACCTTTTTAGGAATGGGAAAACTGTTTCATATGGAAGGCTTTTCTGTAGCACACTATCCTTTAGCGGGAAATACGATTATAAGACTGTTGATATTTTTAACGGTTCTGTTTCTTATATTATTTCTATTTAATGTAGTCCGAATCAGTATTCAATCACCGAAACAACTGCTGGATGGACAAAAAAGTGGAGAGAGCGAGCCGAAAACCAAGCTGTTTCTGGGAATCATCGGCGTCGGAATTTTAGGCTTTGCCTATTTCAGGGCGTTGACGATAGAGGGCACTTTAAATAGTTTGGGACATTTTTTTATTTTGGCGATTTTGGTTGTAATCGGAATGTACGCTGTGTTTGCTTCTGTTACCGTAATTGTTTTAAAATTGATGAAGGGACGAAAAAACTATTATTATAAAGCGGATCACTTCATTTCAGTTTCCGGAATGCTTCACAGGATCAAAAGCCATGCAATCGGACTTTCCAGTATTGCCGTGTTGTGTACCTGTCTGATTTTGACAGTATCTATTACCGGTACGATATATGGCAGTATCCATCATTTGGTAAAGTCAAGCGTACCGATGGAATATAGCACACAGGCACAGATTCCTTCAGCCGAAAAAGAGGGAAATCTGGAAAAAAGCAGGAATGAAGTATATCAGAAGTTTTTAGATTTGAATAAAAATAAGGGAACTTTTGCACAGAAAAGTACCATGTTTTTTATTTCGGGAGCCATGCAGGAAGATCGTCTGACAACCGGAAAGAAAAGTGATCTGGGGGGAACCATATTGTTTTTTACAGTTGCCTCGGAATACAACAATTATCTGAAAATCCCAAAGAATACGGTTTATATATTCAGCAATCAAAATAAGAAAATAGTATCGCAAACCTCATTTGCCGGGAAAAAGTATCAGATTCATGCCATACAGGATTCTGCGGCAGAGTCCGGTCTTTACCGCTATGCAAAACAACAGGTTGCGGCATATTCTGCGGCAAATGTTTATTTGATTGTTTTTTCAGATTATAGTGAACTTCAGCATTTTTATAATTATTACAGAACAAATCAGTCAAAAAGTGAGAATATCAGGATCACCTCAACTCCTGCAATGAGTTTCGACTGGGAGTTGAAAGGAGAATCGGCTTCTTATTACAAAGAGTTGAAGGCGGCACTAAAAAAAGAAAAGAAAGTATTTTTTGTAGAGACTGCAAATATAAGTGAGAGAACACAGGATGTGTATGGATTAAACGGAGGGTTTATGTTCATTGGAATTGCGGTCGGACTGTTGTTTTTGATCGGAGCAGTGTTGATCATCTATTATAAACAGATTTCAGAGGGCTATGAGGATCGTACACAATTTCAGATCATGAAAAAGGTCGGTCTGCCGGATTCTTTAATTCGTAAGACTTCAGCCAATCAGATTTTGTGGCTGTTTGGTCTCCCTGTAATTGCAACGACGGCAAATGTAGCAGTTTCCTCTAAAATCATATATCAGCTTTTACAGTTGTTCGGGATTAATCAGTGGAAGGAGTATCTGATACCGCTGTTTGTTTGCTCCGGTATTTTCCTGCTGTTTTATCTGATTATTTTCGGAATTACATCCAGAGCGTACTATAAGCAAGTAAATTAAAGAAAGTGAGATGTGTCTTTTTGGGATACATCTCATTTTCTGTTATAATTTGAGGAAGTACAGGAGGAAGAGAATTCTATGAAATTTTTACATACAGCAGACTGGCACTTAGGAAAACTGCTGGTCGATCGAAGTCGATTGAAAGAGCAAAAGAAGGTGTTGCATTATATTGTGGAGCTTGTTCGGAAACATGAGGTGGATGTGATCGGAATTGCAGGGGATATCTACGATAACGGAAATCCGAGTGCGGCGGCGGTAGAGTTATTTTGTGACACGGTACATCAGATTGCACAGAACGGGAAGCGTCTTGTGGTAATTATCGCAGGAAATCACGATAAGCCGGAACGTCTGACCGGTCTTTTACCGTTGGCAAAATCTCAGGGGATTGTGATTATCGGAACTCCGACGGAAGAGATCGAGAGTGGAAGATATGGAGACTATCAGGTGAAGTCCCTTGGCAGGGGATGCTTTGAAGTGGAGATAAAAGGAGAGACGGTAAGATTCGGATGTCTTCCTTATACCAGCGAAAAATCACTCGGAGAGGTTTTTTATCAGGATATCACAAATGAGGAGAGTCATTTGAAAAGCTATGAAGAGAAGATGGCATCTCTGTATGAAGAAATAGATCGACATTATCGGGAGGATACGATCAATATTTTGATGAGTCATGTTTTTACAGCAGGATATGAAGGAGATAAGAGTGAGCGGAGCACCCAGCTTGGAGGAAGTTACCTGTTGCAGTCTTTTGTATTTCCGAAGAAGGCGGATTATATTGCACTCGGACATGTGCATAAGCCGCAGACAGTAGGTGGAACAGAAAAGAGAGCCAGATATAGCGGAGCGATATTACCATATCATTCCGATGAGATAAAAACTCCGAAGCAGTGTAATCTGGTTACATTTGAGGATGGAAAACGGATAAAAACAGAGTCGCTTCTTTTGCCGGATCCGAAACCGATTGAGCGATGGTTCTGTAATTCTTATGAGGAAGCCGTGGCAAAATGTACAGAGAATGCCGAAAGGGAATGCTGGGTCTTTTTAACAATTCGGTTGATCACACCGTTGTTGGAAGATCAGATCAGAAAATTGAAAGAGATCAAGGCGGATATTTTAGAGATTGTTCCGGACTTTTCCGGAAAAGACAGAACGGAAGAGGAAAGAGAACAACTGCGACAGGAAGAAAATGTGATTGCCCTGTTTCGACAGTTTTATGAGTCTTCGGGAAGAGGGAAACCGAATCCGGAGATGATGAAACTGCTGGCAGAGTTGACGGAGGAGGAAGAATGAAGCCGATCAGATTAGAGATAGCGGGTTTAAACAGCTTTCAGCAGACAACAGTCATTGATTTTTCTAAAGTGACAGAGCAGGGGGTGTTTGGAATCTTCGGGCCTACCGGGAGCGGAAAAAGCAGTATTATTGACGGAATCACGCTTGCACTTTACGGTGAAGTGGCACGTGGAAGTAAAAACTTTATTAATATAGGAACGGATAAATGCAGTGTGATATTGGATTTTTTAATGGAAGATCAGATTTATCGCGTCAGCAGAACGTTTAAGCACAGTAAGGCAACCGGAAATGATCAGGGAAATAAGGCAAGGCTGGAGAGATGTTTATCAGACGGAGAGACGGAGATCCTTGCAGACAAGACAAAAGAAGTAACTGCAGCATGTCGGAAATTACTTGGATTAAATCTGGATGATTTTACCAGAACCGTAATACTTCCGCAGGGAAAGTTTTCGGAATTTCTGAAGATGAAGGGAAGCGGAAAGCGGGATATGTTGGAGCGCATCTTTCGTTTGGAAAAGTATGGTTCGGAACTGTCGGAACGTGTAAAGAGAAAGCGGCAGGAGGCGGAAGAGAAGGTCTCAAATCTGGAAGGGCAGTGTCAGGGAATCGGAGAGGTCTCTGAGGAACTGGAGACAGAATTAAAGAAAGAGACAGAGATCGGAAAGGAAAAGCTGAATCAAATAGAGGAGCAGCTGAAGTCAAAAGATGCAGAATTAAAAAAACTGGAAAGATACAGACAGATTCAAGTGGAATTAGAGGTGGAGCAGGAGAAGTATCAGAGCCTTCTTTCACAGAAAGTGGAGATGGACGAAAAGCGGGAGGTTCTGCATTCCGGAGCACTGGCAAACCGGCTTTATCAGATTCTATTGCAGAAAAAAGAGTTGCTGAGTCTGCTCGACAGCTATAGACAGGAGCAGATTCTGTTGAATGAACAGTTACAAAAACAGATAGAACAATCGGAAAAAGCAGAAGAGGAACTGCAAAGATGTCAGATCGAAGTATTGGAAAACTTACCGGAGAAGAATGCACAAAGAGAAGTTCTTGCGGCAGAGAAGGAGCTTATCCGGAAACTGGAGGGGGTGTATCAGAAGCAAAAAGAAGAGGAAGTAAAATTAAAGCGGCAGAATCAAAAGCTGGAGCTTTCAGAGAAACAGGAAAAAGCGGAGGCGGAAACAGCAATCAGGTTATCAGAAGAACAAAAGATATACCGAAAGCAAAAGCAAGAGAGGTTTATTTCCGGAGAGTATCAGGAGCAGATTCTGCAGGGTTGTAATTTAGAAAAAGAAGAGATGCAGCTGTTAAAGGAACAAATCGGAAAACAAGCACTGTATCAGGAGTGCAATGATCGCCTTGTACAATGGGAAGAACAAAAGATCAAGGGAGAAGAACTGCAGCGTTTGAAAAAAGAGCAGGAGCAGGAGCTTCAGGAGCGCAAGCGTGAGAAACAGCTTGCAATCGAGCAGAATGAGCAGAAGCAAAAAGCCTCTTTGGCAGCATTTTTAAGAACTTCTCTGAGAGAAGGAGAGCCTTGTCCTGTATGTGGAAGCACTCATTTTGATCTTTCGGCGATCTCAAGAGAGTCGGAGTTGGAACGGTTTGAGCTGGAAGCAGAAGCAAAGCAGTGGAAGGAAGAGCTGGAAGAATTGGATCACCTACTAAAAGAGAAACAGCAGGAAAAAGGGGAAGTGGAGCGGAACCGTGCCAAGGTGGAAGCTATGATCGAACAGTTGCAGCTACAGAAAAAAGAACTGGAAACCGCATTGGAAATCTGCAAGCAGAACCATACGGATAAAACAAACGAATGTATCGGGTGGAAAAGTAAAATAAATCTTTCCGGCAGTTTTGCAGAAGAGTGGGATCGAATCCGGGCGGTGATAAAAGAATCCGAGGAATTGGATCGGAAGATTTCGGAACTTACAATTGCGATGGAAGAGCAGCAAAAAAAATCGGAACAGTGTGCAAATCATACAAGGGAGCTGGAAGCACAGAAACAGAAGTTGCAAAAAAATCTGGAGATTCTACAGGCGGAACAGGAGATGTATTGTCGTCAAAAGAAGACGGAGTTTCATTCATCAGAGGAAATACAACGGCAACAGGTAAAGATCGAACAGGAGATCATGGAGGTTCAGAACAGGTATCAGACTGCTTTGGAGACTGTAAAAAAATATGAACGGGAACTTCTGGAGACAAGGGAGAAATTTCAGTCATTAAGCAGTAATGAAGCGGTCAACCGGGGAAAATTACAGAGCCTTTCAGAGCAGTTGGAGAGTCAGATGAGCGAGCACGGGATTTCTTCTGAAGCGTGGATCGAAACACATTACAGGGCGCAAGAGGAGCTGGAGCGGTCGGAACAGGAAATCCGTCAGTTTGAAGAGCAGGTTCATATCGGTCGGAATCGTATAGAATCATTGTCAAAGCAACTGGGAGATAAACGGGTCACTCAACAGGAATGGGTATCGGCACAGGAGGATCTGCAACAGTTATCGAAGCAGGAAAAAGAGTTGCGAAGCAATTTGGCAGAGATCCGGATCAGATTGTCGGATTGTACAAAACGATGGAAAGCACTGAAAGAAATTTTGCATCAGAAGGATGAGACAGAGCATCAATTGGCAGTAATAAGAGAACTGGAGACGGTGTTGCGGGGGAAAGCGTTTGTGTCTTATGTCGCCTCTTTTTATCTGAAACGGATTACAATAGATGCAAATGAAAGACTGAGAGATATGACACACGGCACTTATGAACTGGCACTGGACGAATCAAATGATTTTCGAATTTATGATTATAAAAACAGCGGAGAGGCGAGACCTCCGGAAACTTTATCCGGAGGCGAGACCTTTGTGGTTTCTCTGGCATTGGCACTGGCACTATCCAGACAGGTACAGATGAAAGGAGCAAGCAATATAGAGCTGTTTTTCTTGGACGAGGGCTTTGGAACCTTAGATGAGCACTATGTGAATGTAGTAATGGACTCCTTATATGAATTACAGGCAAGAGGTTTGTGTATTGGTCTGATTACACATGTGGAAGCGATTAAAGAGAGGATCGGAGCCAGACTGATTGTAGAGAGTGCGAAATCCGGAGGAATCGGAAGTAAGGTTCGGGCTGAGTTTTATTAACATGGACATGAGGTTGTTAGAGTGAATACAAAAAAAGTAACAGTAGGATTGCTGGCACATGTAGATACTGGAAAGACTACATTGGCAGAACAGATTTTATATCAGACAGGGCAGATTCACTCTGTCGGAAGAGTAGATCACAGAGATACCTTTTTTGATACGGAAGAGTTGGAACGAAAGAGGGGAATTACCATTTTTTCCAAAACTGCACAGATTCCGCTCCAAAATATCACGATGTATTTGATTGATACACCGGGGCATATTGATTTTTCACCGGAGATGGAGCGGGCACTGTCTATATTGGATTATGCGGTACTGCTGATCAGCGGAACAGAAGGAGTACAGAGTCATACCAAAACACTTTGGTATTTGCTGAAACGCTATCAGATTCCGACGTTTTTGTTTCTGAATAAAATGGATCGGACGGATCAGAAACAGAGGATTTTGGAGGAAATAACGACAGAACTTTCCGACAATTGCATAGATTTTTCTTCCAATCCGGATAACAGTTTTTGGGAGCAGATTGCGCTGTGTTCGGAGGAAGGAATGCAGGAATATTTGAGCGACGAGTGGGTAACTGAAAAAACGATGTCAAAACAGATACGAAATCGACAGCTCTTTCCGATAGTATTCGGTTCCGCTCTTCTGGGAGACGGGGTAACACAGCTGTTGCATCTGATGGAAAAGATGATGATTCCTTCGGTATATGAAGATACATTCGGAGCGCTTGTTTATAAGATTGCACACGAAAATAGTCAGAGACTGACTTTTTTAAAGGTGTCAGGAGGAAGATTACAAGTAAAAGAAATGTTGGGGCAAGAGAAGATCAATGAGATTCGTATTTATCAGGGAGAACGATATCAGACTGTCCGACAGGTAGAGGCGGGAGATGTTTGTGCTGTCGTGGGGCTTAATGATTCAGCGGCGGGACAGGGATACGGAAATATGACGAATCTACCGGATCCGGAACTGTTTGCAGTCGTTTCTTATCAGTTGAGACTGCCGGAGGGAAGTAATCCGACAGAGATATTCGGAAAATTAAAGGAACTGGAAGAAGAGGAGCCTCAGCTTTCTCTCTCATGGCAGGAAAAAAGCGGAGAGATTCAGGTAAAGCTCATGGGAGAGGTTCAGCAGGAAATCTTGCGTCATTTGATAAAAGAACGGTTTGGCTTGGAGGTTACATTCGATCCGGGTTCTGTTTTATACCGGGAGACAATTGCGGATACTGTAGAGGGAATTGCGCATTTTGAGCCGATTCGTCATTACGGAGAGGTACACGTGTTACTGGAGCCGGGAGAGAGAGGCTCCGGGATTCGGATTATTTCCGATTGTAAAGAGTCGCATCTGCCTCTGAACTGGCAAAAGACTGTAATAGAAAATTTAAAAAAAGAGGAACATGTCGGTGTATTGACAGGTTCACAGTTGACAGATGTCGTAATCACACTGATAGATGGAGCCTGTCATGCGAAGCATTCCCAGACGACGGACTTTAGGGAATGCGCATTGAGAGCGGTTCGTCAGGGTCTGATGCAGGCGACATCTGTGCTGTTGGAACCCTATTACCAGTACCAACTGGAGATTCCGACTGAATTCGTCGGAAGAGCTATGACGGATATCGGACAGTTGAGGGGAGATTTTGGAGCACCTGTTTCAAAAGGAGACATATCTGTATTACGAGGAAAGGCTCCGGTGAGAACTTTAAATAGCTACAGCATGGAAGTGGTTTCTTATACACACGGTCAGGGAAGACTGCTGTATTCTTTTTTGGGATATTTTGAATGTGAAGATGCTGAAGGTATAATAGAAGAGTCGGCATATCTGCCGGAGACAGATTCGGAGCATCCATCCTCTTCCCTCTTTTTTTTACAGGGTTCAGCGGTCTATATTCCGTGGACAGAAGTGAAATCGTATGCTCATGTGGTAAGCGAATATACGCAGCGGCAGCTTCGAAAGGAGAGAGAAGAAGCGTACCTTCATTCTCTGCAGTCCGTAAAGGAAGAAAAAAAAGAAGATTCAAATACTTATGGTGTTTTGGACAAAGAATTGGAGCAGATTTTTAATCGAACTTATAAAAGCGGAGAGAAAAAGAAGCGAATCAAGGAAAAGGTATGGACTGCCCCTTCTTCGGGAAAAAAGAGTTCTCAAAGGACAGGAGAAACCTATTTGCTGGTAGACGGCTATAATATTATTTTTTCATGGGAGGGGACGGAGCAGATCAGTTCCACGGAGTTATCCGGATATAGAGAACAGTTAAAAGAGATGCTTTCCAACTATCAGGGGGCAAAGGGAATTCATGTGATTCTGGTGTTTGATGCCTATAAAGTAGAGAATGGAACCGGGTCGATCGAGAAGTACGACAACATAGATGTAGTTTTCACAAAAGAAGCGGAAACGGCAGATCAGTATATCGAACGTGTTACCAATGAAATTGCAAAGGAGAAACAGGTAATTGTGGCAACCTCCGACCTGTTGGAGCAGACAATCATATTGGGACATGGAGCGGTTAGATGGTCGTCAAGAGAGTTTATGGAAGAACTGGCGATGACAAATCGGGAAATTCGTATGTATTTGCAGCAAAAGGAAGAAGAAACCAATCGCCTGCTTTCTTATCTGTCGCAGGAAGATGCGGAGTCGATCGAGCGTATACGACAAGGGAAAAATGAAGTATAATACAAGAAAAAACAAAAGGTGGAGAGAGTAAAGTGAAACGAATAATTCTTATGAGTTTATTGGCGGTTTCTTTGTTGTTTGGGTGCGGAGCAAAAAAGCAGAAAACGGCAAAGCCCGAATCGAAAACCGAAATGACCATAGAGAAAAATCAGGTAACACTTGCAGCAGTCGGAGATAATCTGGTGCACCGGAATGTTTATCAGAATGCTTATAATGCATCTACGCAGACCTATGATTTTCAATCTGTTTATGCTTCTGTAAAGGACAGGATTTCCAAGTATGATATTGCAGTGGTAAATCAGGAATCTATTTTTGTAAAAGATCAGAGCAGGATAAGCGGATATCCGGACTTCGGAACTCCGGAGGCTATGGGGGATGCTTTGGCGGATGCCGGATTTGATATTGTTCTGTCTGCCAACAATCATACCTGGGATAAGGGGGAGTATGGTGTTAGGAGTACCTTGAACTATTGGAAGCAAAAACATCCGGATATAAAGCTTTTGGGAATACACGGGAGCAGGGAAGAAGCGAAAAAGATAGATATAATTGAAAAAAATAATATAAAGCTTGCGATGTTCAATTATACCTTCGGTGTAAATATTGCACATAAGATACCTGCAGGATCTGCCTATATGGTAGATACTTTAGATCAGAAGACCCGTTTTATCAACGATATTAAGACAGCGGAAAGGGAAGCGGATGCCACAGTCTGCTTTGTTCATATTGGTACGGAATATGCACAAAAACCTAACAATTATCAGAAAACATATATAAGGGATCTGATCGATGCAGGAGCGGATGTTGTGATCTGTGCACACCCGCATGTGGTACAACCCTATGAAAAGGTAACAACTTCAAACGGAAAGAGCGGAATTGTATTTTACTCTTGTGGTAATTTCATGTCGGGACAGGATAAAATACCGACGGTACTCGGAGGGATGGCAACGGTAACTTTTAAAAAAGAAAGCGGTCAGACAAAGGTTTGTGACTATCAGTTTATCCCGGTTGTGACCCATACAACCAAAACAGATACTACCGTTTACTTTCTGGAGGAGTATTCAGATGATTTGTCCGGTCTGCATGAATTGAAACAGCAGTATCCGGAATTCTCCGCTACAAATTTACGACTATTGTGGAACAAGGTAATCAAATCGGAATAAAGGAGCGATTATGAAACAATCTTATGCAGTTATAACAGGTGCAAGCTCCGGAATCGGAAGAGAGTTTGCAAAGCAGTTGGCATTAAAAGGGTATCCGCTGATTTTAGTTGCGAGAAGAGAGCAGCGTTTAGTACAGTTATGTAAAGAACTGGAAGAATATTATCATGTGAAGGCGGGATATATTTGTGCAGATGTAAGCAAAGAGGAGGAATGTTACAGGGTATTAAAAGAATTGGAGAAAGTTCCGGTTGAACTGTTTATTAACAATGCAGGGTTTGGCGACTGTGGGACTTATGAGACAACCGCTTTGGAGAAAGAACTGGAAATGACAAATGTGAATATCAAGGCGGTACAGATTTTTTCAAAAGGGATTCTGAATCGATTCGTAAAAGAAAATCGGGGATATTTACTCAATGTCGCATCCAGTGCGGGTTTGTTGCCTGCCGGACCGTACATGGCGGCATATTATGCTTCAAAATCATATGTAGTCAGTTTCACAAGAGCAATTGCGTTTGAATTAAAGCAAAAACACAGTCGGGTCTATGTAGGAGCGTTGTGTCCGGGACCGGTTCATACAGAATTCAATTCCGTGGCAAATGTACGTTTTGCATTAAAGGGAATGAAGGTAACGGAGTGTGTAAGAGAAGCCTGTCGTCAGATGCAGAAGAAAAAGATAATTATTGTTCCGGGAAGAGCATTGCAGGCAGCGACACTTTTTAGTAAATTGATACCGGTCAGTCTGCAGTTGCCGATGATAGCACGACAGCAAAAAAAGAAGGTCTGACAGATGAAGCAGCAATTTCAGAATTACAAATTTGTGATCGCATATGACGGGAGTCGCTATAAAGGCTGGCAGATACAGCCAAAGGAGGAAAATACCATACAGGGAAAGCTTCAGAAAGTGCTGGGAGAGCTGTGCAGGGAACCGGTAGCAGTAATCGGCTCGGGGAGAACAGATTCCGGAGTACATGCACTTGCCCAGATTGCCAATGTGCATTTGCCGCTTGATCCGAAAGGGATATCCGATCGAAAGGA
Source organism: uncultured Clostridium sp. (assembly GCA_947253885.1). Taxonomy (GTDB): domain Bacteria; phylum Bacillota; class Clostridia; order Lachnospirales; family Lachnospiraceae; genus SY8519. The sequence goes on along the minus strand of CAMYAO010000003.1, from coordinate 103,917 downwards.
GTATCGGACTTATCTGGAACCGGAAGCCTTATTGCATTATATGAATGCCTATCTTCCTCAAGACATTGCGGTTCTTTCTATAGAAAAAGTGCCGGAGCACTTTCATGCAAGGTATCATGCAGTAAATAAAACTTATCGATATCGCATTTATACATCTTTTATTCCAAATGTATTTGAACGAAAGTACGTATACACCTACACAGAAAAACAACTAGATACAGCAGCCATGAGAGCGGCAGCGGAAAAGTTGTGCGGAACTCATGATTTTACATCTTTCTGTGGGAACAAACATATGAAAAAATCCAGAATACGAACGCTTTTTTCCATCGAGATCAGAGAGGAAAGAGAGGAGATTGTAATAGAATATACCGGTGACGGTTTTTTACAAAATATGGTCAGAATTTTAACCGGAACTTTGATAGAAGTCGGAATCGGAAAGATACCGGTAACATCTATGCAGGCGATTCTGGAGGAGAAAAACCGGAGTGCGGCAGGATTTACGGCACCGCCGGAAGGGCTGGTTTTGGTAAAGGTTCGTTATTGAGTTCGATTGACAAGACAAGGAACTATGTTTTGTGTATTTTTCGACTCAACCTACGGTTTGTACAATATCAGGCGATTGTCTGCTATAGTTTAAGAAACAGAAAGAGAGGCATTCGTTATGAATATGGGTAAGATCGGAAAATTTATCGCATCCTGTAGAAAAGAACAGGGCATGACACAGGCAGAGCTTGCGGAACGGTTCGGGATTACAGACAGAGCTGTATCGAAGTGGGAGACAGGAAAGTCGTTACCGGATTCCGGAATTATGTTGGAACTGTGCAAATGTCTTAATATCAATGTAAATGAACTGTTATCAGGTGAAAAGATTATAGTAGAGTCTTATGATAAATATGCGGAAGAAAACATGCTGAAATTGAAAAAAGCAAATGAAGAGTATGCAAAAAAGCTTCTTACCATGGAAATGGTAATAGGCTATATGGCAACCGTTTCTTTTATTGTTTTGATTTTTTCGGCAAGCCTGATACAGATGCCGACAGTTGCTCGTATCAGTTTGATTCTGTTCGGTGCCGGTATTTTTATAATCGGATTGGTCTTTTGCATACAAATCGAACAAAAAGCGGGATATTATGAATGCGGGTGTTGTCACCATCAGTATGTCCCTTCTTATAAACAGGTATTATTTGCTGCTCATACCGGGAGAACGAGGTATATGGTATGCCCGAAATGTGGGAAACGGAGTTGGCAGAAAAAAGTGCTGACAAAGGATGAATAAACAAAGTGATATACCGGAGCACAAAGGAGCATATATGCAGATAGAGGTAACAGAGATTCAGCTGGTAGCAGCATTCGGAATCTATGACTGTGTAAAGGAACTGGTATCGAATACGAGACCGGGATTGGGGTATGAATTGATAGAGAAGGGAAAGTCGGCAGCTGTACAGGGAAATTATCCACTGCTCAGATCGCAGATTTTTTCCTACCTGAGTCCCTGTGTCAGAGAGATTGCAGGTAAAGAGGATCTTCTTGTAATCAATGTAGGATATCTTGTCTATGAGAAGGCATTGACTGTAAATCTTCGTACAGAAAAAGGTGTACGGTATTTTCAGATCAAGGAAAATGGCTATATTCAAGAGGGAGAGCCGAAGTAAAAAACAGAGCAAACATATCGTACAATATGTTTACTCTGTTTTTTTATGATCAGGAAAGAATTAAAATCCTCCGAACAATCCTTTTTTTACATAAGGCTCACTATGAAAAGACAGCAGGCGGTAGCCGGTAGGATCTAATGCGGCTTTGACTGCGGACTCCTCAAGATCCTCTGCTAAAATAAGAGTTTCTCCTTTGGAAGCGGAGGATTTTACTTTTTTTACTTTAAAATGATTTCGGATTGTGTCATTGACGTGGCTTTCACACATTCCACAAGACATACCGTCAATCTTTAATGTGTATTTTTGCATAGAGTTGCTCCTTTTCTATCACAATTTCCTAGTGCCTCTTTATGATAGCATCATCTAACTGAAATGTAAAATCAGTCTAACGGAAGGTCTTTGAAATGAAATTCAGATTTTCCGGAGGCATAATCGGCAACAATTTGACCATGACCGAATAATTTATACTTGTAAGTGACAAGTCCGTCCAGACCGACCGGTCCCCTTGCATGAAGCTTACCGGTGCTGATACCTACTTCGGCACCGAAGCCGTATCGAAAACCGTCTGCAAATCTGGTGGAGCAGTTGTGATATACACCGGCAGAATCCACTAATTCCATAAAGCGGAGAGCGGATTCTTTATTTTTAGTCAAAATGGCATCTGTGTGGTGAGAACCGTAGGTATTAATATGCAAAATAGCTTCTTCCAAAGACTTTACGATTTTTACAGAGATCATAAGACTCAAATATTCCGTAGAAAAGTCTTTATCGGATGCGGGCTCACAGCTAATATAGCTTTGTACTTCTTTTGTGCCGCGGATTACTACCTGAGCAGCCTTATAGGCACGTTGCAGTTTCGGCAGAAATTCCGCTGCAATATCTTTATGAACAAGCAGTGTTTCGGTTGTGTTGCATGCGGCAGTATATTGTGTTTTTGCATCGACTACGACCGGAAGCATGGCGTCTATATCACAGTCCTTGTCGATATAAGTATGACAAATACCGTCAGCATGTCCCATAACCGGAATCTTTGTGTGATTCATAATATAGGAAACAAAGCTGTTGGATCCTCTCGGAATCAGCAGATCAACACTTTCATGGCAATCCAGAAGCTGCGAAATCTCTTCTCTTGCTTCCGCCTGATACAGACACAGCTCCGGTAAACCAGAGGCAACAACGGCTGAATGGATCAGTTGAAATAGAATCTTGTTGGTATGAAGTGTTTCACTTCCACCCTTCAATATCGCACAGTTTCCGCTTTTTAAGCAGAGTGTGGATATTTGAATCAAAGCGTCCGGACGAGCTTCAAAGATTACACCTATTACACCGATCGGACACGTCTGACGATAGAGGGTAAGTCCTTTATCCAATTCCCGGGCAAGAAGCAACTGACCGATCGGATCCGGCAATCCGATCAGACTGTCGATGCCTGATATGACAGCTGCCAGTTTGTCTTCATCAAATTTCAGCCGTTTCAGAACAGCCGGTGCGATCTCTTCTTTTTGAGCGGTAAGCAAATCTTTTTGATTGGCTGTGAATATCTCATTTTGATGCTGCAACAGAATTTTCCTTACGGAATCAAGTGCTTTGTTTCTATCTTCGATGGAAATACCTGCCATAACAGGACTTTGTATTTTCATTTTTTTTGTAATTTCTTTGATGGAATCCATAATATCCTCCTAGACCGATATAAATCGGGTAATAAAATAAGTAAAGCATACTCTAAACAGGCAATTGTATCTTAAATACGATGCGATCTCCGCTCTGCATGACGGCACGGATCTTTCCCTTGTGCATCTCCGTAATCGATTTGGCAATAGACAAACCGATGCCATAGCCTCCTGATTTGCTGTTTCTGGAGACATCTGTTCGATAGAATCGGAGAAAAATATGTTTTAACTGCTCGGAAGTCAGTGCGGGAGCGTAGGAATTGCTGATACAGATCAGTGCATATTTGCCGGAGCGTTTCATAGAGATACGAATCGGTTCCTTAGGCTCGGTACTGTATTTTGTGGCATTTTCAAGCAGTATGGAGAATAGCATTTCCATGCTGTCCGGATTTGCGGAAATCACAATCTCCTCCAAATGTTCAATTTCAATTTTCAATTCCCTGCTTTTTGCCAAAGGAAGAAAACTCTGTACCTGTTCTTTTAATAAAGAAGAAAGGGAAACCGGTTGCAGACTGTTCCGGATGCCGTTTTCATCCAGACGGGACAGGGTCAGTAAATTTCGTATCAACTTCCCGAGATGTGCTGTTTGTTGTCGGATACTGTCTACCCATTCATTTTTTCCGTGCTCCAGCTCTAAAACATCGGCATTTGCGGAAATAATAGCGAGGGGCGTTTTTAACTCATGACCCGCATCTGTAATAAAGCGTTTTTGCATCTCAAAGTTTTTTTCCATAGGACGAATTGCCTTTTTGGAAAGCAGAAGTACCAGCAGTGATACACCGAGAAAGGCGAAAAATCCGATCAGGAAGGCATATCGTACCAAGGTATAAAAGGTAGTGGCCGAAATAGAGAAGTCCAGAAAGATGACCATGGTCTCCGTTTTGGAAATATCGTAGACCAAATAGCGATAATATTTATAGGTGCCGTAAGTATTGTTCCGCCTGCGAACCCGGTCGGTATACTGCTTCGCCTGATTTTTGGAGACGGTAGAAATTTTGGAAATATCTACTTTTGCCCTGTCATTTTTATAGGTGACAGTAAAATATCGGGTACTGAACGGTGTTTCTGCAGTGATAATTCGTTTTTGTGAATTATTTAGGGTATCATCATTGATATCCTCCGGAAAACTGCCGTGATTTTGTGCAATGTAATAAAGCAGAGTATCTGCTTGAAAGGTGTAATTGCGGTAGATCGTGGTACTGACTCCCAGAATAACCAGAAAGATAACAATCAGAGATGCCAGCATAGTGGATAAAATAAATTTTTTACGAACTTTATCAATCATGAGTCTTATCCTCTAAACGGTAGGTTGTGTTATCTGAAAGTATGGTAAAGGTAGCATGGACGGAATCCAACTTCTTTTTCAGATAGGAGGCATAAATATCGGTCGTATCGGAATCGGAGTCGGGATCCTCTGTCCAGACTTTCTGCAGCAGTGAGGAACTGTCAATGGGACTGTCTGACTGTTGAATCAGCAGTCCGAGCATCTCGGATTCTTCTTTACACAGTCGAATACTGGAACTTGGTCCCTTTAATTCATAGGAAGAGAGATCTAAGACAATGTTCTGATATTCCAGAACGGATTTTGTACTCCGCTCTGCCGTTCGAAGCATGGCACGGACACGAGCTAAAAGTTCGTTCATTGCAAACGGCTTTGTCAGGTAGTCATTTGCTCCTGCATCCAATCCGTTTACACGGTCTTCCACTTCGCCTTTGGCAGTTAACAGCAATACCGGAATGAAATTCTTGGAAGATCTCAGGGTGGTGAGAACTTCGATACCCGAGAGTTTGGGCATCATTATATCCATAATGACACCGTCATAGGATTTGGCAGAAATCATTGCGAGTGCCGTTTCTCCGTTATTGGCATGTTCCACTTCATAACCGCTGTGTTGCAAAATGGTGATCAGCGGTCTTGCCAATGCTTCTTCATCTTCTGCTAATAGTAGTTTCATTTATTCCTCCATTTGAATCAGATCACGCATAGCTTCTAATGACAGGTCCGTACTTGCCATTTCATCCGCACAGCGTTTCAATTCTTTTTCTAACAATTTTTCATTGGAAATCTTTTTCTTATATTTCATCTGGTGTTCCAGAGCCGCCCAGCAGTCCATTGCAATCGTCCTAAGCTGGATTTCGACGTGATATCCGGTAAATTGCTGACGCAATATCATATGGTAACTTCTATATCCGTTCGGTTTCGGATCACGAATATAGTCCTTGACCTCCACAACAGTAAATCCGGACAGATCCTCCAGTAACCTGGCACATTCATAAACATCACTGATAAACGTACATACAATACGGATTCCGATAGAATCTTTAATGATCTTTAATGCATGTTCGATCGTAGGCTCCAGTTCCTTACGTACCAGCTTATCTTTCATGCTGGAGGCGGATTTGATACGGGCCTTGATATGTTCGATTGGGTCGTGACCGATATCCTGACCGATATTCGACTTTACGACTCCTATATAATCAATGACAGTCTGCATAGTCTGTTCCATAGAATACAGATGTTCTTCATAAAACAGAACTTCTTCTTTTCCATAAGGGGATATTTGTGCTTGCATAATCGTTCCTCCTGTTATCTCTGCTATTTTACCATAGGAACTGAAAAAAATCTGATATTGTTATAGATTATTCACACAATATTTAGAAGTTTTAATAGAAAAATAACATGACCAAAAATGAAAGAAAATGATTGCAAATGATCAAAAATGATGATATATTGTGATTAAAGAGAAATGAAATAGACGAAAAAGGTGAAAGGAGTGACAGATGTTAACAGAAGAACGTCATGGACTGATTCTGTCTCTGGTAAATCAGAGAAACGCAGTGACCGTGTTGGAACTGTCTAAAGAACTGGATATATCGGAATCCACTATTCGCAGAGATCTGACCAGTCTGGATAAAATCGGGAAGCTGAATAAGGTTCGCGGAGGCGCCACTTCTATTATGGGAGAGTTTTCCAGTATAGAAAGAGATATGGGAACAAAGGAATATCTTAATATTGAGGAAAAGCATGCAATCGGAGAATATGCGGCCTCCCTGATCTATTCCGATGACGTGGTCTATATAGATGCAGGTACTTCCACGCTTCAATTGGTGGCACATCTGTCCAATCCAAGGACTATTTTTATTACCAACGGACTTCAGCATGCTGGCGTATTAAGTCAGAACGGTTGCAGAGTATATGTTACAGGCGGTATGGTGCGTCAGACTACCGGAGCAATGGTAGGAGTTGAGGCGGTTCATGCGATTCGAAAGTATAATTTTACGAAAGCGTTCATGGGAGTAAACGGAATCACGGCGGCTCAGGGACTGACTACTCCGGATCCGGAAGAAGCGCAGGTAAAGATTGCAGCCGTACAGCAGGCTTATCTGAGCTATGCGTTGGCGGATCACACTAAATTTCGGAAAGTATACTCTACCAGTTTTGCGGAATTGGAAAAAGTCTGTATTATCACCGATTATTTGTCGGATCTCGCACTTGCGAAAAAAACAGTTATTAAGGAGGTGGCAAAGGAATGATCTATACAGCAACACTGAATCCTGCATTGGATTATGTTGTAAATGTTGAAGGGGGACTGATTCCCGGAAGTATTAATCGTGCGATAAGAGAGGAAATCGTATTTGGAGGAAAAGGTATCAATGTCAGTACCATATTGCACAATCTCGAAATCGATACGGTGGCACTCGGATTTGTAGCGGGTTTTACCGGGACCGCATTGGAAACCGGATTGGATGCACAGGGGATTTCGCATGATTTTATCCATTTATCAGAGGGAATGACCCGTATTAATATAAAGGTAAAAGGGAAGGAAGAAAGTGAGATCAACGGAAATGGTCCGGAGATTTCAGAAACGGCAAAGCAGGAACTGATGCATCAGATACGCAGGCTCAAAGAAGGCGATATTCTGGTTCTGGCAGGCAGTATTCCGTCGTCTCTCCCGGATGATATTTATGAGCAGATGTTAAAACAATTGGATCACCGAAAAGTGCTGACAGTTGTAGATACGACCGGAGAGCGCCTGAAAAAAGTGATTTCCTATCATCCGTTTTTGATAAAACCGAATAATTTGGAATTAGGAGAATTATTTCACAAAACATTGCAGACAGAAGAAGAAATTGTTTTGCATGCCAAAGAGCTTCAAAGGATGGGAGCCCGCAATGTTCTGATTTCCATGGCAGGAGACGGGGCTATATTGGTAGATGAAAATGGAAATGTGACAAAGCAGCTTCCATGTAAAGGAACCGTTAAAAATTCCGTCGGAGCAGGAGATTCTATGGTGGCGGGATTTCTGGCAGGTTATCTGGAGACAGGGGATTATACGCATGCCCTGAAGCTCGGAACTGCAGCGGGGGGTGCTACCGCATTTTCGGTAGGACTTGCAAAGAAAGAACAGATTATGAAATTGTATCAGACGATTGCATAAGATATAACAATTGAACTATAAAACAAGAGAAAGAGGCAATTTATGCCGAGGAGGAAGTATGAGAATAAAAGATTTACTCCGTCCGGAAAGCATTGAACTTCACATCGGCGTTGCAGATAAAGAAGCTGCAATTGATAAGCTGATTGAGTTGCAGGATGCAGGCGGACATTTAAAGAACAGAGAAGAATATAAAAAGGCAATTTTAGCAAGAGAGGAACAGTCCTCTACGGCAATTGAGGCGGGAATTGCAGTTCCTCATGCTAAAACAAGTGCGGTAAACGGAGCCGGATTGGCTGCAATGACACTGACAAAGGGAATTGATTATCAGGCAATGGATGGTCAGCCGTCAGATCTGTTTTTCATGATTGCCGCTCCGGAAGGCGGTGAGGAACATCTGCAGATCTTATCCAGGATGATGGTAATGCTGATGGATCCGGATTTTTGTGATCGTTTAAGAGCAGCGGATTCAGCAGAAGAGTTTTTAAAGATTGTAACGGAACAGGAAGATGAAAAATATCCGGAAGAGGCTGTTAAGAAAGAGGAAGAGAACTTTTCAGACGTGATCCGCATTTTAGCGGTAACTGCTTGCCCGACCGGTATCGCACATACCTATATGGCGGCAGAAGCATTAGAAAAAGCGGCAGAGAAAAAGGGAATTCGTATTAAAGTAGAGACAAACGGCAGTGAAGGGATTAAAAATACTCTGACATCGGAAGAGATTGAAGCATGCGACGGCATTATTGTTGCAGCAGATAAAAAAGTAAATACGGCTCGCTTTAACGGTAAGAAAACAATTATTACCAAGGTGCAGGACGGTATTCATAAACCGGAAGAGTTAATTGACCGAATCTTGGCAGGAGATGCGCCGGTACATGTGGAAGAGGATGGAAATACTCAGGCATCTTCCGGTGAAGAAGGAGAAAGTATCGGTCGACAGTTCTATAAACATTTGATGAACGGTGTCAGCCATATGCTTCCGTTTGTCGTAGGCGGAGGTATTTTGATTGCGTTGTCCTTTTTACTGGACAATTATGCGATCAATCCGAGCAATTTCGGAAGCAACCTTCCGGCAGCCCATGTATTTAATTCTATCGGTGGAGCTGCATTCTCCTTTATGTTACCGATTTTAGCAGGTTATATTGCATATTCCATTGCAGATCGTGCAGGATTGGCAGTCGGTGTTGTAGGTGGTTATCTGGCATTAAAGGGTGTTAATTTTTGGGAATTGAATCCGGACAAATCCATTTCAGCAGGATTTTTAGGTGCATTGCTGGCAGGTTTTGTGGCAGGATATATTGTGGTTTTTTTACGTAAGATCACGAAGAATATGCCGCAGTCTTTACAAGGCTTACGTCCTATTTTGATTTATCCGTTAGCAGGTATTTTCCTGATGGGAATGTTTATGTTTTTGGTAAATCCGATTATGGCAGTGATCAATAGCGGTATTACCAGTGGATTAAAGTCAATGGGTGGAACCAGCGCTATTTTATTGGGAATCGTAGTAGCCGGATTGATGAGTGTGGATATGGGAGGTCCTTTCAATAAGGCGGCATATCTGTTTGGTACGGCATCTATTGCCAGCGGAAACTTTAATGTCATGGCAGCTGTTATGATCGGCGGTATGGTACCTCCGATTGCAATTGCATTGTGCTCTACCTTGTTCCCTAAGAAGTTTACAGCTTCTGAGAGAAAATCGGCACCGGTTAATTACATTTTAGGTCTTTGTTTTATTACAGAAGGTGCGATTCCGTTTGCAGCCTCCGATCCGGTTCGTGTAATTCCAAGCTGTATTGCCGGTTCTGCGGTAGCCGGTGGATTGTCTATGGCATTTGATTGTACCTTGAGAGCACCTCACGGCGGAATTTTTGTATTTCCGGTAGTGGGACATCCGGTATTTTATTTGATCGCATTGGCGGCTGGAAGTATCGTAGGTGCATTGTTACTGGCAATTTTAAGAAAAAATAAGACAGAAGATGCGCAGGTCGCATAATTTTCGGCAGAGAGAAATTGACCTGAGTTTGCTCATAGAGTATGATAAAGACAAGTGAAAAGAGATGGAAGTATAAAGGAGATAATATGGTTTCAAAGAAAGTTACATTAGTAAATAAAGAAGGAATGCATATGCGTCCGGCAAAGGAGCTGGTGGGAGCAATGGGAAAGCATTCCTGTGATGTCACGATTCATGCAAACGGAAAAACAATTAATGCAAAATCCATTATGAATCTGATGGCAGCAGCTATTAAATGTGGTGATGAAATTGAAATTGTATGCGATGGAGCAGATGAAGAAGCTGCTCTTTCCGAAGCAGTTGCAATGGTAGAAGCTGGTTTTGGCGAAGCATAATTACTTATGTAGGGACTGCAAATGCAGTCCCTTCTTTTACTTATAATAAAGGAGACAGTAAATGATGTTAAATGGTTTGGCGGTATCTTCGGGAATCGGTATCGGAAAGGTATTGATTGTGAGCAATGAGCTCCCTGATTATTCGAAGGTAGTCTATTCAACGGCGGAGCAGGAAAAAAAACGTCTGGATCAGGCACTTGCAGATTTTAAGTCTGCAACCGGACGAATGGCGGAATATGTAAAAGAGCATGTAGGAGAGGAAGAGGCCGGTATTTTGGAAGGTCAGGCGGAAATGGCATCCGATCCGTTTTTTGAAGAGCAGCTTCATGCCAATATCGACGGAGGAAAGCCGGCGGAAGCAGCAGTGGTAGAGGTCAGCAATTTCTTTGCACAGATGTTCCGGGATTCGGGTGATGAACTGATGATGCAGCGGGCATCGGATGTATTGGATATGCAGAAACGTCTGGTAAAGCGTTTACTCGGAATAGAAGATCTTTCCTTAAATGATCTGTCTGAATCCACGATTATAGTAGCAGAGGATTTTACTCCTTCTATGGCAGTCGGTATCAATAAAGAAATGGTAGCGGGAGTTGTAACAGAAGTCGGAGGATATACTTCGCATTCTGCGATTTTAGCAAGAAAGATGGAAATCCCTGCAATATTCAGTGTAGAAGATGCATGCGAACGCTTAAAAGAAGCTTCTGTAGCGGCATTAGATGGAAACGACGGTGTGATAGAGTTGGAACCGGACGGCGAAGACCTTTCAATGTGGAAAGAAAAGCAAAAAGAATGGAAAGCGTATCTGGAGACATTGACTGCCTTTCGAGGAAAAGAAACTCTGGATGCGGACGGAAACCGCTATCAGATTTATGCCAATATCGCAAATCCGGAAGATGCTTCAGAAGCGGCAGAACGGACAGCAGAAGGGGTCGGACTGTTCCGTACGGAGTTTTTGTTTATGGATCATACGCAGGCACCGACAGAAGAAGAGCAGTATGAAGCTTATCGGAAAGCATCCGCCGCAATGTCGGGAAAAGAGATTATTATCCGAACCTTAGATGTGGGCGGAGATAAGGAAATTCCATACATGAATCTTCCGAAAGAAGAAAATCCGTTTCTGGGATATCGTGCAATTCGTTATTGCTTAAAAAATCCGGAACTATACAGGGTGCAACTGCGGGCATTGCTACGGGCAAGTGCGGAATACAAAAATATTCAGATTATGGTTCCGATGGTAACCCGTGTAGAAGAAATCCGTGAGGTAAAATCTATGGTTGCAGAGCTGAAAAAAGAGCTTGAGGAACAGCAGATATTATTTGATCCGGATATTAAAGTTGGAATTATGATTGAGACGTCCGCATCTGTTCTGATTGCAGATCTGCTGGCAAGAGAAGCCGATTTTTTCAGTATCGGAACCAATGATTTGGTGCAGTATACCATGGCGGCAGATCGTGGAAATGCACAGGTAAAGGATTTGTATTCAACCTATTATCCGGCTGTTCTTCGTGCGATTGCAGCTGTAATCAAAGCGGCAAAAGATGCCGGTATCGCAGTCGGTATGTGTGGAGAAGCGGCGGCAGATCCGAAAATGATCCCTCTGTTGATGAGTTGGGGACTGGATGAGTTCAGCGTAGGAACAGAGGCAATTCTTTCTACGAGAGCAAAGATTCGTGATATTCACATAGAGGAAGCAAAGAAACTGGCAGAAAAGGTGCTGAACGCGGCAACGCTCGAGGAGGTAGAGACTCTGTTATGGTAAAAAAAGATTATGCGATGGAAAATGTTGACGGAATTATTAAAACGGTAGGACGTATGGCGTTTCCAGGAAAAGATTCCATTTCAGATGCGGATAAACAGGCAAAATCAAGAGCATCTTATGATTATATTCTGGGATTATTGGCACAGGGGAATATAAATGATGCTGAAAATTATCTGTTTGAGATCTTAAAACCGGAAGATAGGTCGAATCTTAAATTAGGGCTTTGGTTTTACGATCAAATCAACGGTTGGGATGATGACCAGTTGGAGGCATCGGATTACAGCAGGGATGAGATAAAAGACGGAATTCATCGTGTAGCAAAAATGTTCGGTTTTTCCAGCATAGTAGAAACTTTAATGTAAATAAAGCAACTCCACCTGTTTCTCTGAAAGGGAAACAGGTGGAGTTTTTTGAGTTAAGATGTCTAAATGTCAGTAGGGATAATTCTATTTATTCGGATAAAATCCGGATGGGTTGTCGGAGATATTGATCATGATATTTTTTGTCTGTGAGTAATGTTCAATCATGACTTTATGAGTTTCACGTCCGATACCGGATTTTTTGTAACCGCCGAATGGAGCACCTTCCGGAATTGCATTATAAGTGTTGACCCATACACGACCGGTTTCGATTGCACGAGATACGCGAAGTGCACGGTTAATATCCTGTGTCCAAACACCGCCGCCGAGACCGTATTCGGATTCATTTGCCAGACGGATTACCTCGTTTTCATCCTTGAATTTGATAACAACACCGACCGGTCCGAAAATTTCTTCACAAGCCACTCTCATATCATTGGTAACACCTGTAATAAGAGTCGGCTTCATAAAGAATCCGTTTTTGCAGTCACCTTCCGCATAGGCCTCACCGCCGCATGCAATGGTAGCGCCCTGTTCTTTTGCAATATCAATATAGTTTAATACTTTTTCCAATTGACGTTTGTAAATTACGGCACCGAGTTGTGTATCTTCTTCCCAAGGAAGACCGATTTTAACATTGTTGAATCGTTTAACAGCTTCTTCCACAAATTTGTCATAAATATCTTCATGAACAAAGATTCGAGAGCCTGCACAGCAAACTTGTCCCTGATTGAACAGGATACCGAGCTGAACACCGTCCATAGCTTTTTCCCAATTACAGTCAGGGAAAAAGATGTTTGCAGATTTTCCGCCGAGTTCCAATGTAGCAGGGATTAATTTTTCTGCTGCAGCTTTTGCCACGTCTAATCCTACTTCTGTAGACCCGGTAAAAGCAAGTTTGCGGAATCCTTTATGATCCAGGATATACTGTCCAGATTTGGATCCGGCACCTGTAATTACATTTACAACACCTGCCGGAATGACATCCTTTGTAAGCCTTGCAAACTCTAAAATACTTAAGGAGGTGGAGCTGGATGGTTTAATAACGGTGCAACAACCTGCCGCAATTACAGGAGCCAGTTTCCAGGCAGCCATCAGGAACGGAAAGTTCCAGGGAACGATTTGTCCGACTACTCCGATCGGTTCCCGTAGAGCCAAACTGATTACTTCTTCACTGATGACTTTAGCGGAATCCTCTTCAGCAAGAATCGCACCTGCGAAGTAACGGAAGTGTTCAATGGACAGTCTGACATCAATGGCACGTGTCTCACGGATCGGCTTTCCATTATCCAGAGTTTCTACAAGTGCAAAATGTTCCGCATTTTCTTCAATTACATCTGCGATTGCATTCAAGATGTTAGCTCTTTGAGCGGGAGTGGTTGTTTTGAACGTTGCAAATGCTGTCCAGGCCGCATTAACCGCATCATCTACATCCTGTTTGGTCGCTTCGGCACAATCTGCCAACTTTTCATTGGTTGCTGGACAAAAGGATTCGAAGGTTGCTCCATCCGAAGCGGGACGAAATTCCCCATTTATAAAGATACCGTATTGTGATTGTAAATTGTGTTTTGGTAACATAAAATACCACCTTTCTTAATTCTATTTCCTGGCAGTTTTATGAATTACTGCGTCTAAAAATTTCTGTTTGATTGCATTATATACAACACAATTATTGCTTTCAATAGAAATTAAGCAAAAATTCAAACAGTTAGTATAAACAAATTTTTGGGAGGGTACAACTAAAAGTTGTGGTACGAAAATGATGAAATATTCTTTATAACAGTTTGAATTTTTATGCCGGATAGCGATTTTGAATAGTCGGCGGACAGCGGTATCTGGTATTAATGTAAAAATGGAAGAAAAACGGGTATCAGATTTCCCATTTCTTTTTTATAATAGGGTTTTTATGGTAGACCATTCTTGCCATAATAAACTGTAATGCAAGAAAGGTGGGTGAAGACGGATGTTGACAAACCCCACGGTAGAGGAACTACAGGAAATATCGCTGCATTATGATATAGATATTTCAGATGCCTGTGCCGCACTGGATGATGAAGAGAGTTCCCGTATCGATCTGGAAGACGGATATACTTTGATTTTGGTGGATATTCTTACAACAGAGATTCGTCATGAGTCCAAGACATATACGACCATTCCTTTGGGTATTATTCTTGCAAAATCGGCGATTATTACGATATGTACGGAGGAGACACCGATTTTACAGCATTTTGTGGAGCGCAGAGTAAGAGAGTTTTCCACAAAAAAGAGGATGAGGTTTGTATATCAGATACTGTTTCGGGCGGCGGTGATGTATCAGACCACCCTTCGAATTATTGACAAAAAGAGAACGGAGATAGAGGAGAGGGTCGGAGAGCGTACAGAAGACGACGATCTGGTAGATCTTCATGAATTGGAATCCACGCTGGTATACTTTGCCACCTCTTTGCGTGCAAATGGTGTAGTACTGGATCGTTCATCAAGGTATAAACGATTGGAGCAGTTTCCGGAGGATACCGAGCTGATGGATGATGTGATTGTAGAAAATCGGCAGGCGATTGAGATGACTTCGATTTATCGAGATATCGTAAACGGAACGAGGGAGATGTTATCCTCTCTGATCAACAATCGATTGAACAATGTCATGAAGTATCTGACTTCCATTACTCTGGTAATGGCGAGACCGACTATTATTTCCGGTTTTTTCGGTATGAACGTGAATATTCCGTTGACAAAAAACTTTTTCGGATTCGCTTGGATTACAATCGGCACATTGGTTGTTTGTATTTTAGTTCTTTATATATTAAGAAAAAAGTAGATGGTATGAAAAGACCTGAGATTTCTTTACTGTGTTGTGAGTGGTAAGGAAATTTCAGGTTTTTTGTTTTATAAAAAGGTATATATGACCGGATATGTGACTGATGATCTTCAGTATGATTTTTCAGGGAATGGGAACTTTTGCACATGCAGAGAGAGCAGAAAAAGAAGTTGGTGTAAAAGTTACAAACTTTAAACTTCTAAGTTGGCAAAAAGAAGAGACGGACAAAATATTCTATACAGACTCATTTTATTTAAGTATGGATTGGGATGCAAGCGGAAATGGAACAGAACTTCATAAGGGAGATTATTTTAACATAACCCTGCCGGACAAAATGAAATTTCCAAGCAAATCATCGGCTGTAGACTTTGATCTCTATGCACTGGACGGTCATACGGTTATCGCAAAGGCACACGTCACTCCGAATGAAAACGGAGGAGGGACGGTAAAAGTTATCTTCACCGATTATGTAGAGAATAAATATAATGTAAAGGGAAATATATTTCTGGCAGCTCGTTTTGATCGGACAAAAATAAAGCTGGATCAGCAAAATTTATTCTCCATAACTATAAGCGGACAGGTTCTAACAACAACTACTAATGTAATCGGTCCAAAAGATCTTAAAAATGAAACATTGCTTAAGTGGGGATCCGGAGACGAGAATAAGCGGAATGGAGCAGTTTGGAGCGGACGTATTAATCATATGGGGTCGACACTGCATAACGTAGTGATTACAGATACGTTGGGTGATTCCGGGGAGACATTTTTAAAAGATACCTTTAGTATACAAAAGATTAAATTTGATGCCAAAGGAAATATAACTCAAGTTGTGGAAACAGTTGATCTGACTAATAAGCTTGTAATTTCTCCGGATGGAAAAACTTTTACTCTGAAAATGGGAGATTTAAGTGGCGATCAGTATCAATTTAATTACAGAACTACTTACACACCGGGAACCAGATTGAAAAATATTATGTTGTTGACTTCTATAGAAGTTACCAAGAACTATGAGGCAGTACATCAATCCTCCAGTTCCGGAGGGAGCGGTGCAGGTGATCTGACAAATAAGATTAAGATTATCAAGGTAGATTCTGAAAATCAGGAAAAAGCTTGCCAATGCCGAGTTTAAACTTACAAGAGTGTCAGACGGTAAGACCTACACAATCAAAACAGACAGCAACGGAGAGGCTGTTTCTGAGAAACTGGTAGCAGGCGATTATAAAATAAAGGAAATAACCGCACCGCGTGGCTATGAATTGAATTCAGAAGAGATAACGGTTTCTGTATCGGATGGAAATGCCGTGATTAAGACTATTACCGATAAACCTATTAAAACATCTGTATCTGTAAAAAAATGGATCGGGAAAGAAGCGGATTCTGTTAAAATCCATTTGTATGCAGATAATAAGGATACCGGCAAGAGTGTAGTATTAGACAAGACAAACATCTGGAAAGGCAAATTTGACAACTTAAGAAAATTTAATAAAGACGGAAACGAGAATAAGTATACGGTAAAAGAAGATACACTGTCCGATTATGAGAGCAATGTAACAGGTTCTCAGAAAGACGGCTATCTCGTTACTAATAAAAATATAGAAAAAATCCGTATCCCGGTCACCAAAAAAAGGGTTGGAAAAGCGGCAGATTCCGTAACAGTCAATTTACTGGCGGACAACAAAGATACCGGTAAGTCAATTACATTAAATTCTGCTTCTCAGTGGAAAGGTGAATTTAAGGATATTTTGAAATATGACGGAACAGACGGTCACGAGATTGTATACACTGTTTCAGAGGTATCTGTAAAGGGTATACCGGTGGAATCAGCGAAACTGCAAAAGACGGCTTTACGATCACCAATACGATTACCGGAAAGGTGTCCGTACCGGTAAACAAGAAGTGGGTCGGAACAAAGAAAGATCACGTGACGGTTCACTTATATGCAGACGGAAAGAAGATAGAAAGTGTGAAGCTTTCCAAGGCAAACCACTGGCAATATACATTTAAAGATCTGGATCAGTACAAAGACGGAAAAGAGATTACTTATACAGTCAAAGAGGAGGCAATTTCCGGTTATGATATCACAATAACGGGAGATGTGAAAAACGGATTTGTGATCACAAATACAAAGGAGACACCAAGGCCTCCTGTAAAACCGAATCAACCGGGGACTCCGAAAACCGGAGATATGGCAAAAATCGGGTTATATCTGGCAATGAGTCTACTGGCTTTGGTCGGACTATTTACTCTGATTTTAAAGAGAAGCCGCAGATAAAAAGTGAATATCGAGAGATCAGATAGAAATTTAAAACAGAACATGTGTTGGCATGTCCTGTTTTTACTCTATAGGTGTTAGTTGGTTGAAAGTTTGAGAGTAGGGATCTCTCAAAAGAAAAACGATTTTCATAAGAGTGAGAAAAATCTGTAATGCGGTCGGCTTGTATTTTAAAAAGTACAGCGGGCACTGGCACCGCAGGGAAGTATAAAACCGTTGCTGCTGACAGGGAGACCAATTTCCTGAGCATCAACTTTTACCGGATAGTCTGACAGAGCTGTCTTCAACATGTAGGTAAGGACAGCAGGCTGCAGACCGGTAGTATACGAATTTACCAGAAAGAAGAGGGGATTTCCAGACAGTAGTTGTTTACATAGTGTAATGAGATCAAAAATCTGATCTTCAATTTTCCAGATTTCTCCTTTCGGTCCGCGTCCGTAGGACGGTGGATCCATGATAATAGCATCGTATTTATTTCCTCGACGGATTTCCCGCTCTACAAACTTCATGCAGTCATCTACCAGCCAGCGAACTGGAGCATTTTTTAAACCGGAAGAGGCAGCATTTTCCTTTGCCCAGTTCACCATGCCCTTTGAGGCATCTACATGTGTAACCGATGCTCCGGCAGCGGCAGCACTGAGAGTGGCTCCGCCGGTATAAGCAAAGAGATTTAATACTTTAACGGGGCGAGCGGCGTTTCGGATCAGTTCCGAAAACCAGTCCCAGTTAGTTGCCTGCTCCGGGAAAAGCCCGGTATGTTTAAAGGAAAAGGGCTTCAGGTGAAAGGTAAGGGTCTTATACCGGATCGTCCATTCTTCCGGAAGCTGAAAAAATTCCCATTCGCCACCTCCCTTTTTACTGCGATGATAATGAGCGTTTTTTTGTTTCCAGCCACTGTGATCGTGCGGGGTGTCCCAAAGAACCTGAGGATCGGGACGTACGAGGGTATAGCTCCCCCATCGTTCCAATTTTTCTCCGTTTGAGCAATCATAAATTTCATAATCTTTCCAATTATCTGCAATCCACATACTTTACTTCCTTTATCTATTCCTTATATAATAGGGCAACAATTTTTCTGCTGTAGATAATCATAACGTACTTTTGGTACAAAGTGTTGTACGGAATAAAAAACAAAAAAAATAAAAAAGAGGTTGTTTTATATTGGGAAATCCTATATACTATTTATTGCTGTGGCATGATAGCGATGAAGCGTGAGGTTGCTGCCTGTGTGGTAGGTTTTCCGTGGAGCGAATGTCAAGTTAGGAAACTGACGACAAGTCACTGTACTTCAACTGATATCTACCAAGAGAGATGTAAAGTGAATCTGTGGTGTGCATAGGACACACACGGAAGAGTGTACAGTCACCGCTTGTCGTACTAATTAAAAGTGCGAAAAGGAGGCGACTTTTTTTATGGCAAATCAGAAAATGAGAATCATTCTCAAGGCGTATGACCATGAATTAGTAGATGTGTCTGCTAAAAAAATCATTGAAACTGTAAAGAAAACCGGATCACAGGTGAGCGGACCGGTGCCACTTCCGACTAAGAAGGAAGTTGTTACCATCTTAAGAGCTGTTCACAAATATAAAGATTCCAGAGAGCAGTTTGAGCAGAGAACACACAAGAGATTGATTGACATCATTGCACCGACTCAGAAAACAGTAGATGCATTGTCAAGATTAGAAATGCCGGCAGGTGTAAGCATCGATATCAAGATGAAATAATACCGGAAGGCAGTTCGGACCTGAAGAGTTTGAGAAAAGCGGTTTCTGATAAAGATCCTGCAGTTCGAAGACAATTCTAGGATGAGCGCGCAGGCGCTCCGCTGTAGAGACAACAGGAGGTAAATTAATGAAGAAAGCTATTTTAGCAACAAAAGTCGGAATGACACAGATCTTCAATGAAGAAGGTGTTCTTGTTCCGGTAACAGTATTACAGGCCGGTCCTTGTTCTGTAACACAGATTAAAACAGTAGAGAACGACGGATACAGTGCGGTTCAGGTTGCTTTTGTTGACAAGAAAGACAAGATTGTCAGCAAAGATGCAAACGGAAAAAAAGAAATCAGAAACAGACACGGTGTAAACAAAGCGGAAAAGGGTCACTTTGCAAAAGCGGGTGTTTCTTCTAAAAGATTTGTTCGTGAGTTCAAATTTGAAAATGCGGATGAATATAATCTGGCAGATGAGATCAAGGCTGATATTTTTGAAGCCGGTGATAAGATCGATGCTACTGCAATTTCAAAAGGAAAAGGTTTCCAGGGTGCTATCAAACGTCATGGACAGCACAGAGGACCTATGGCTCACGGTTCCAAGTTCCATCGTCATCAGGGTTCCAACGGTGCGGCATCTAATCCAAGTAAGGTATTCAAAGGAAAAGGAATGCCTGGACACATGGGTAGTGTAAAGGTTACTGTTCAGAATCTTGAAATTGTACGTGTAGATGCAGAGAACAATTTATTATTGGTAAAAGGCTCTGTACCAGGACCAAAGAAATCTTTAGTAACTATTAGAGAAGCTGTAAAAGCACAGTAGATCGAATAGGAAAGGAGGACATACAGATGGCAAACGTATCTGTTTATAATATGGCCGGTGAAGAAGTAGGAAATATCGATTTAAGCGATGTACTATTCGGAAAAGAGCCAAATGAGCATTTGATGCATAAAGCAGTTGTTGCACAACTTGCAAATAAACGTCAGGGAACACAGAAAGCGAAGACACGTTCTGAAGTTCGCGGCGGTGGTAGAAAACCATGGAGACAGAAAGGAACCGGACATGCAAGACAGGGTTCTATTCGTGCTCCGCAGTGGACCGGCGGTGGTGTGGTATTCGCTCCGGTACCGAGAAGTTATGCTGTAAAGATGAATCGCAAAGAGAAGCTGGCAGCTTTAAGATCTGCATTCTCTGTAAAAGTGGCAGAAAAGAAATTCGTTGTTTTAGATGAGTTGAAACTGGATGCGATTAAGACAAAAGATTTTGTTGCAGTATTAAACAACTTGAAAGTAGCAAAAGCATTGGTAGTTTTAGCTGATAAGGATGAAACAGTAATCCGTTCGGCAGCAAACGTTCCAAATGTAAAGACTGCATTAACTAATACGGTTAACGTATATGATATTTTGAAATATGACACTGTGATTGCTGACAAAGCTACAGTGGCAAAACTAGAGGAGGTATATGCATAATGGCAAACGTACAATATTTTGACGTAATCCTCAAACCGGTTGTTACGGAAAAAAGCATGAACCTTATGGCTGAAAAGAAATATACTTTTTTAGTGCATCCGGAAGCGAACAAGAGCATGATCAAAGAAGCTGTTGAGAAAATGTTTGAAGGAACAAAGGTTGCAAAAGTAAATACCATCAATGCGGAAGGTAAGAATAAACGTCGCGGTATGGTAGTCGGAAAGACTGCAAAAACGAAAAAAGCAATCGTTCAGTTAACAGAAGACAGCGCTGATATCGAGATCTTCTCAGGACTGTAAGGCTCGATAAAATATGCACAGTAAAGTGCGATAAGAAACATATTTGAAAGGAGATTCACTATGGGAATCAAGACATATAACCCATATACACCTTCCAGAAGAAACATGACTGGTTCTGACTTCTCAGAAATCACTAAGAAGACTCCGGAACGTTCATTACTTGCGAAAAAGAGCAAAAATTCTGGTAGAAATAATCAGGGTAAGATTACCGTCAGACATCGTGGTGGCGGAGTAAAACAGAAATACAGAATCATTGATTTTAAGAGAAATAAAGACGGTATTGCAGCAAAGGTTGTCGGCATCGAGTATGATCCGAACAGAACAGCAAACATTGCATTGATCTGTTATGCAGACGGACAGAAAGCATATATCCTTGCTCCTGTAGGACTGACAGACGGAATGACTGTTATGAACGGTCCTGATGCGGAAGTGGCTGTCGGAAACTGCCTGCCTTTGGCAAATATTCCGGTCGGTACTCAGGTACATAATATTGAGCTTCATCCGGGAAAAGGCGGACAGATGGTTCGTTCAGCGGGTATGAGTGCTCAGTTGATGGCAAAAGAGGGCAAATATGCAACATTGAGACTTCCTTCAGGGGAAATGCGTATGGTGCCTATCGAGTGTCGTGCTACTATTGGTGTTGTTGGAAATGCAGATCACAACCTGATCAAAATCGGTAAAGCAGGACGTAAACGTCACATGGGTATCCGCCCTACTGTACGTGGTTCTGTTATGAACCCTAATGACCATCCGCACGGTGGTGGTGAAGGTAAGACAGGAATCGGTCGTCCGGGCCCTTGTACTCCTTGGGGTAAACCTGCACTTGGCTTGAAAACAAGAAAGAAACATAAGCATTCCAATAAACTTATCGTAAGAAGAAGAGACGGTAAGGCTATCAAATAGGAGGTAAATAAATGGCTCGTTCATTAAAAAAAGGACCATTTGCTGATCAAAGCTTATTAAAGAAGATCGATGCAATGAATGAATCAGGCGATAAGCAGGTTGTAAAAACCTGGTCTCGTCGTTCCATGATTTTCCCAACATTTGTTGGACATACAATCGCAGTTCACGACGGTAGAAAACACGTGCCTGTATATGTGACAGAAGATATGGTTGGTCACAAGCTTGGCGAATTCGTATCCACAAGAACTTATCGTGGACATGGTAAAGACGAAAAGAAAAGCGGCGTAAGATAATTTGAAAGGAGGTTATTTCCATGGCAAAAGGACATAGATCCCAGATAAAAAGAGAAAGAAATGCAATTAAAGATACAAGACCTTCAGCAAAATTATCATTTGCTAGAATGTCAGTTCAGAAGGCTGGCTTTGTATTAGATGCAATCCGCGGTAAAGATGTAAGAACAGCATTGGCTATCGTAACATATAACCCACGTTATGCATCAAGCGTAATCAAAAAGTTATTAGAATCTGCTGTTGCAAATGCAGAAAATAATAACGGACTAAAGGCAGATGGCCTTTATGTTGAAGAGTGCTATGCAAACAAAGGACCTACAATGAAGAGAGTAAAGCCTAGAGCACAGGGTAGAGCTTATAGAATCGAAAAACGCATGAGCCACATTACAATCGTGCTTAACGAAAGATAGGAGGGAAATATGGGACAGAAAGTCAATCCTCATGGCTTGAGAGTCGGAGTTATCAAAGACTGGAGTTCTAAATGGTATGCAGAAAAAGATTTTGCAGACCTTTTAGTAGAAGACTACAATATCAGAAAATTCCTTAAGAAAAAACTATACAGTGCTGGTATCGCAAATATTGAAATTGAGAGAACAGCTGATCGTGTAAAAGTTATGATTTATACTGCTAAACCGGGTGTTGTAATCGGTAAAGGCGGTGCTGAAATTGAAAAAGTTAAAAAAGAACTTCAAAAATACACAGCAAAGAAATTAATTGTAGATATTAAAGAAGTAAAAAGACCGGACAAAGATGCACAGCTTGTTGCTGAAAATATTGCAGCTCAGTTAGAGAATCGTGTAGCTTTCCGTCGTGCTATGAAATCTTGCATGGGTCGTGCTATGAAATCCGGAGCATTAGGTATTAAAACATCTGTTTCCGGACGTCTTGGCGGTGCTGATATGGCTCGTACAGAGTTCTATAGTGAAGGAACTATCCCTCTACAGACATTAAGAGCAGACATCGATTACGGATTCGCAGAAGCTGATACTACTTATGGTAAAGTAGGTGTTAAAGTTTGGATCTACAAAGGTGAAGTTCTTCCTAAAAAAGCTTCAGAAGGGAGAGATAAATAATGTTAATGCCAAAAAGAGTAAAACATCGTAAACAGTTCCGCGGTTCTATGGCTGGTAAACCAACCAAAGGAACAAGAATCACAAACGGTGAATTTGGAATTGTTGCAGCAGAGCCTTGCTGGATTCGTTCGAATCAGATCGAGGCAGCCCGTATTGCCATGACACGTTATATCAAACGTGGTGGTAAAGTTTGGATTAAGATTTTCCCTGATAAACCAGTTACAGCAAAGCCTGCTGAAACACGAATGGGTTCCGGTAAAGGATCTCTGGAGTATTGGGTAGCTGTTGTAAAACCGGGTCGTGTTATGTTTGAGATTTCCGGTGTACCTGAAGAAACCGCTCGTGAAGCGTTACGTCTTGCAATGCATAAACTTCCTTGCAAATGTAAAATCGTTTCCCGTGCAGACTTAGAAGGCGGTGAATAAGATGAAATCCAATAAATATTTAGAAGAATTAAGAAATTATGATGCCACACAGCTTAACGAGCAGCTGGTTGCAGCTAAAAAAGAACTTTTCAACCTGAGATTCCAGAATGCAACCAATCAGTTGGAAAATACAGGAAGAATTAAAGAAGTAAGAAAAAATATTGCGAGAATTCAGACTGTAATCACTGAGAAAGCTGAATAGGAAATCTCACGAAAGGAGAACTGACCGTGGAAGAAAGAAATCTTAGAAAAACACGTGTGGGTAAAGTTGTTAGTGACAAGATGGATAAAACTATTGTTGTTGCAATCCAGGACAGCGTTAGACATCCGCTTTATAACAAAATTATCAAAAGAACATATAAGTTAAAAGCTCATGACGAAAATAACGAATGTGGAATCGGTGATACAGTCAGAGTTATGGAAACAAGACCTCTGTCAAAAGATAAAAGATGGAGACTTGTAGAAATTATGGAGAAAGCAAGATAAGGAGGCTGCCAGCATGATACAACAGGAAAGCAGACTTAAAGTAGCTGATAATACGGGAGCAAAAGAAATTCTTTGTATCCGTGTTATGGGTGGATCTACTAGAAGATATGCTCACATCGGTGATGTGATTACTGCTACCGTTAAAGATGCAACACCAGGTGGAGTTGTAAAAAAAGGTGATGTAGTAAAAGCAGTTGTTGTTCGTACAAAGAACAGCACTCGTAGAAAAGACGGATCTTACATTAGCTTTGATGAAAATGCTGCAGTTATCATCAAAGAAGATAAGACTCCAAGAGGAACCCGTATTTTTGGACCAGTAGCAAGAGAGCTTCGTGAGAAACAGTTCATGAAAATCGTTTCTTTGGCTCCAGAAGTATTATAGGAGGGATCGCTTCATGCAGAAAATTAAAAAAGGAGATACCGTAAGGGTTATCGCTGGTAAAGATAAAGGTAAAGAAGGAAAAGTTCTTGAAGTTCTTGCCAAAAAGAATCGTGTAATCGTAGAAGGTGTAAATATGATTACCAAGCATACAAAACCATCTGTGGCAAACCAGAACGGTGGTATCGTAAACCAGGAAGGTGCTATTGATGTATCAAATGTAATGTATGTAAAAGACGGAAATATCACTCGTGTCGGATTTAAAATGGATGGCGATAAAAAAGTTCGCTATGCAAAATCCACCGGCGAAGTAATTGATTAATCAGGAAAGGAGGAAAAACGTGAGCAGATTAAAAGAGACCTATTTAAATGAGATCGTGGATGCTATGACCAAAAAATTCGGTTATAAAAATGTAATGCAGGTTCCAAAGATCGACAAAGTTGTAATCAACATGGGTGTCGGTGAAGCAAAAGAGAATGCTAAGGTTTTGGAAGCAGCTATGAGAGATATGGAAACCATCTCCGGACAGAAACCTGTTACTACTAAAGCAAAAAACGCAGTAGCAAACTTTAAGATCAGAGAAGATATGCCAATCGGCTGTAAGGTTACCCTGCGCGGTGAAAAAATGTATGAGTTCCTGGATCGTCTGATCAACCTTGCATTACCTCGTGTACGTGACTTCCGTGGTGTAAATCCAAACGCATTCGACGGCCGTGGAAACTACGCTCTTGGTATTAAAGAACAATTAATCTTTCCTGAAATCGAATATGACAAAGTAGACAAGGTAAGAGGTATGGATGTTATCATCGTAACTACCGCTAAGACTGATGAAGAGGCACGTGAGCTACTGGCTCAGTTCAATATGCCTTTCGCTAAGTAATTAAAGGAGATTTTTCATGGCAAAGAAATCAATGAAGGTGAAACAGCAGCGCCCTGCTAAGTTCTCTACAAGAGAATATAACCGTTGTAAAATTTGTGGTCGTCCTCATGCATACCTGAGAAAATACGGTATTTGCAGAGTTTGTTTCCGTGAGTTAGCATATAAGGGAGAAATCCCGGGCGTTAAAAAGGCTTCTTGGTAGAACAGAGGCTTATAGTTTAGATAAATTATTAGGAGGAAGCACATTATGACAATGAGTGATCCAATTGCAGATATGCTTACAAGAATTCGTAATGCAAATATTGCAAAACATGATACAGTAGATATTCCTTCATCAAAAATGAAAGTCGCAATCGCTGAAATCCTTTTCAACGAAGGCTATATCAACAAGTATGAAATCATTGAAGATGGCAACTTTAAAAATATCCATATTACATTGAAATATGGTGAAAACAAAAACGAAAAAGTTATTACCGGTATTAAACGAATTTCCAAACCGGGTCTTCGTGTATATGCAGGCAAAAATGAGATTCCTAAAGTTCTCGGTGGCTTAGGAGTAGCTATTTTATCAACAAACTGCGGAGTTATCTCCGACAAAGAAGCCAAAGCTCAGAAGGTTGGCGGAGAAGTCATCGCATTTGTTTGGTAGTAAAAAGTAGCAAAGAAACACTTTTATATCAAAAAGTATAACTCTATCAGATGATAGAACATACTACCCACTAATAGGAGGTACGGGCATGTCACGAATAGGAAGAATGCCAATCGCGGTTCCTGCCGGTGTAACCGTAGCAATCGCAGAAAATAATCATGTGACTGTAAAAGGTCCAAAAGGTGAGCTTTCAAGAGCATTACCTGAAGAAATGACAATTAAGCAGGAAGGCTCTGAGATTATTATCGAAAGACCATCTGACCTTAAGAAAATGAAAGCTCTGCACGGTTTGACAAGATCACTGCTCAACAATATGGTGATCGGAGTAAATGAAGGTTATACAAAAGACCTGGAGTTGAACGGTGTCGGTTTCAGAGCACAGAAATCAGGAAAAAAACTTACTTTAAACCTCGGTTTTTCTCATCCTGTTGAGATGGAAGATCCGGAAGGAATCGAAGTAACAGTTGATGGAAATAAAATTTCTGTTAAAGGTATCGATAAAGAAAAAGTAGGCCAGTACGCAGCTGAGATTCGAGATAAGAAGAGACCGGAACCTTATAAAGGCAAAGGTATTAAGTATGCGGATGAGCACATTAGACGTAAAGTCGGTAAGACTGGTAAATAATTAAAGGAGTGACGTAAGAATGGTTAATAAAAAATCAAGAAGCGAAGCACGTGTTAAAAAACACAGAAGAATTCGTAATCGTCTATCAGGAACTGCTAGCAGACCACGTTTAGCAGTATTTAGAAGTAATAATCATATGTACGCACAAATTATTGACGACGTAGCCGGCAATACACTTTGCGCAGCTTCTACTTTAGACAAAGAAGTAAAAGCAGCATGTGAAAAAACAAATAATGTAGACGCAGCAGCTGCAGTTGGTACTGCAGTAGCAAAAAAAGCTTTGGAAAAGGGCATTGACACTGTTGTATTTGACCGTGGAGGTTTTATCTACCAGGGTAAAGTACAGGCATTGGCTGATGCGGCTCGTGAAGCTGGACTGAACTTTTAACAGGAGGAAAATATTACATGAAACGTGCAATTATTGATGCTCGCAATTTAGAGCTAAATGATAAAGTTGTATCAATCAAACGTGTAACCAAGGTTGTTAAAGGTGGTCGTAACTTCCGTTTTACAGCTTTAGTCGTTGTTGGTGACGGCAAGGGACATGTTGGTGCGGGATTAGGAAAAGCATCTGAAATTCCGGAAGCAATTCGTAAAGGTAAGGAAGATGCAATCAAACATCTAATCGCAATTCCATTAGATCAGAACAATTCTATTACACATGACATAATCGGCAAACATACAGGTGCATCTGTATTATTAAAGAGATCTCCAGAAGGTACCGGAGTTATCGCCGGCGGTCCTGCCCGTAGCGTATGCGAGTTGGCCGGTATCCGCAATATTCGTACCAAATCTTTGGGATCAAACAATAAGCAGAACGTTGTACTTGCTACAATTAATGCACTCAGCCAGTTAAAATCACCAGAGCAGGTAGCAAGGCTTCGTGGTAAATCCGTTGAAGACGTCTTGGCTTAAGGAGGATTAAAAAATGGCAGATAAATTGAAAGTAACACTTGTAAAATCTACAATTGGCGCAAAGCCAAAGCATAAAAAGACGATCGAAGCATTAGGACTTCACAAGCTTGGAAAAACAGTTGAGATTCCAAACAATGCTGC
Source organism: uncultured Clostridium sp. (assembly GCA_947253885.1). Classification (GTDB taxonomy): domain Bacteria; phylum Bacillota; class Clostridia; order Lachnospirales; family Lachnospiraceae; genus SY8519. The sequence continues at coordinate 76,363 of CAMYAO010000003.1, read as the reverse complement.
TAGCCAGGGTATGGTTTTTCAGGTTAAACATTTAGTGAAAGTAGAAGAAATCTAAAACTTTATAAGGAGGTGTCACGATGGACTTATCTAATTTAAGACCTGCTGAGGGTTCCGTACACAGTAATAATTTCAGACGTGGACGTGGACACGGATCAGGAAACGGTAAGACAGCTGGTAAAGGACACAAAGGTCAGAAAGCTCGTTCTGGATCACCGAGAATCGGTTTCGAAGGTGGCCAGATGCCTTTATACAGACGAATCCCTAAACGTGGATTCACCAACAGAAATGCAAAAGATATTGTTGGTATTAATGTTTCTGCATTAGAAAAAATTGAAAACGGTAGTGAGGTAACCGTTGAAACTCTTATCGAAGCAGGTATTGTAAAAAATCCTAGAGATGGAGTGAAAATCCTTGGTAACGGTGAGTTGACAAAGAAACTTACTGTTAAAGTAAACGCATTTAGTGCATCTGCTAAAGAAAAAATTGAAGCAGCTGGCGGAAATACAGAGGTGATCTAATGCTGAAAAAAGTCCGTAACGCGTTAAAACTTAAGGAAATAAGACGTAGAATTCTCTTTACATTTGCTGTGCTGGTACTTGTAAGAATTGGTAGTCAGATTCCTATGCCTGGTGTTAATGGAGACTATTTCAAGCAGTGGCTGAGTTCTAATCTGGGAAGTGCATCCGGATTCTTTGATGCAATCACAGGCGGTTCTTTCGAGAACATGTCTGTGTTTGCATTGAATATTACTCCGTATATTACTTCCTCAATTATTATTCAGTTATTAACAATTGCAATTCCGAAGCTGGAAGAGCTTCAAAAGGATGGAGAAGAAGGGCGAAAAAAAATTACGGAAATTACCCGTTATTTAACAGTTGCTCTTGCACTAGGGGAGTCCTTGGCAATGGCTATTGGTTTTGGTCGGGCAGGTTATTTAGATAATTTTAATGCTTTGAACGTAATCATGTCAGTTGCTACTCTTACCGCAGGATCCACCGTAATGATGTGGATGGGTGAGAGAATTACAGAAAAGGGTGTCGGAAATGGTATATCAATTGTTTTGACTATTAATATTATTTCCAGAATCCCAAAAGATCTGGCTTCATTATATTCACAATTCGTTAGTGGAAAAGAGTTACAGCACAGAGTGATTAATTTAGTCATTATTGCGATCATTATTCTGGTCGTAGTAATCTTTGTTATCATCTTACAGGGTGCTGAACGCAAGATTCCGGTTCAATACACCAGAAAATTGATCGGAAGCAGGCAGGGGTCCGGCTCTGAGATTCCATTGAAGGTAAATACTGCCGGAGTAATTCCGATTATCTTTGCGCAGTCTATTATGCAGTTTCCTGTTGTAATTGCAAATTTCGCAGGAAAAAGCAATGCAAGTGGAATTCCGGGTCAAATATTAAAGTATCTATCACAGTCAAATTGGTGTAATCCAAAGAATCCTCAGTATACAATCGGTCTGGCGGTATACATTTTGTTGATCATTGCGTTTGCATATTTCTATACACAGATTACATTTAATCCGTTGGAGATTGCAGATAATATGAAGAAACAGGGAGGATATATTCCGGGAGTAAGACCCGGAAAGCCTACGAGTGAGTTTTTACAGCAAATGTTGAAATACATCGTATTTATCGGTGCTGTCGGACTTGCAATCGTAGCAGCTATACCGATTTTCTTCGAGGGTGTGTTTAGTGCACAGGTATCTTTCGGAGGTACCTCACTTATCATTATCGTCGGTGTTGTAATTGAGACTTTAAAACAGATTGAATCTCAAACAATGGTAAGAAGCTATTCAAGCTTTTTAAAAGAGTAGAGAAACATCTTTGGATGTAATACATAGCTTTATACATGCTGTGCAGACGAACGGGAGAAACTCGCTATGCGTGTTTCTCCCTATTGCGTTTTTACATCCGTTGGATGTACTCAAGATAGGAGTTATTATTCATGAAAATTATCATGTTAGGTGCACCGGGTGCCGGAAAAGGTACTCAGGCAAAGCAGATCGCAGACAAATATTCCATTCCGCATATCTCTACCGGGGATATTTTCCGGGTAAATATTAAAAATGGAACAGAATTAGGAAAAAAAGCTAAAAAATATATGGACGAAGGCGGATTGGTACCGGATGAGCTGGTATGTGATCTGGTAGTAGATCGAATTTCTCAGGATGATTGTACAAACGGCTTTATTTTAGATGGATTCCCTCGTACAATCCCTCAGGCGGAGGCATTGACTGTCGCACTTGAGAAGCATAACACTACTATGGATCATGCGATTAACATTGATGTTCCGGATGAGGCGATTATTTCCAGAATGTCGGGAAGAAGAGCTTGTGTAAATTGCGGTGAGACCTACCATATCGTATTCAATCCGACAAAAGTGGAAGGAAAATGCGATCGATGCGGGGAGGAAATCGTTCAGCGTGATGACGACAAACCGGAAACCGTAAAAAATCGTCTGCAGGTATATCATGAGCAGACTCAGCCGTTGATCGATTATTATGACAAACAGGGAATTCTAAAAACTGTAGACGGAACCCAGTCTATGGATTCCGTTTTTGATACTATTATCAAAATCGTAGAGGAGTAAGAATGTCAGTTATTATTAAATCTCAGCGTGAAATTGACTTGATTCGTGAATCTTGCCATATTCTGGCAAAGGTTCATCAGCAGTTAAAAGAAGAGATCAAGCCGGGAATAAGTACATTGGAACTGGATACAATCGCAGAAGAGTTGATAAGGGGCTATGATTGTATTCCGAATTTTAAAAACTATGACGGTTTTCCTGGATCTGTATGTATTTCTATTAATGAAGAGGTGGTTCATGGAATTCCGAGAGCGGATCGTATCATTCAGGAAGGCGATATTGTCAGCCTGGATTGTGGATGTATTTATAAAGGATACCATTCCGATGCGGCAAGAACCCATGCGGTAGGAACTATTTCTAATGAAGCACAGCTTTTAATTGAGCGAACAAGACAAAGTTTTTTTGAAGGAATGAAGTATGCAAAGGCTGGAAATCACCTGCATGAGATTTCAAATGCGATCGGTGATTATTTGGAGGGCTTCGGATATGGAGTGGTCAGGGAACTGGTCGGACACGGAGTAGGAACAAAACTTCATGAAGATCCGCAGATTCCCAACTTCAGACAGAACACAAGAGGGATTAAGCTTCGTCCCGGAATGATTCTTGCAATTGAGCCGATGGTAAACCTCGGCCGTGCGGATGTTGACTGGACAGAAGATAACTGGACTGTAATTACCGCGGACCGCAGTTTATCTGCACACTATGAAAATTCTATCTTGATTACAGAAGATGGAGCGCCAGAAATTCTAACACTTACAGAGGACGAATTATCATGATACAGTTTGCAAAATCTAAATCCGGACACGATAAAGACCAGATCTTTTATATTGTCAGAGAGGAAGAGGACTTTGTATATTTGGCAGACGGGGTGCACCGATCCTGCACCTCGCCGAAAAAGAAAAACAGGAAACACATTCAGATAATTAAAGACTTGCCGGCAGAAGTCACAAGGGTGTTTCAACAGGAACCGATAGAAGATGTTAAAATTAAGAGAGCACTTAAGCTTTACACACATATGTGATTAAGGAGAAATGAATGTCAAAATCAGACGTGATAGAAGTAGTAGGAACTGTTTTAGAAAAATTACCAAATGCGATGTTTCAAGTAGAATTAGAGAACGGTCATCAGATTCTTGCTCATATTAGCGGAAAACTGCGTATGAATTATATTCGTATTCTTCCGGGGGATAAGGTAACCGTTGAATTATCTCCGTATGATCTATCTAAGGGACGTATCATTTGGCGTGCAAAATAATAAAAAGTAATTGATTTTTAAAAATGGGCATGCTATAATCTAGCATGACGCTTTTGGAAACCAAGGGAATATTGCGCATATTTCCATATGTTTACAGAAAGGAGATATTACTGTGAAAGTTAGATCATCAGTGAAACCGATGTGTGAGAAATGTAAAGTTATCAAACGCAAAGGACGCGTCAGAATTATCTGTGAAAACCCTAAGCATAAGCAGCGTCAGGGTTAATAAACGACTTCCTGAGGGAAGTATTTAATATCATTCTTTATAACAGGATGATCACCCATGTCATATCCCCTTCGGGCACATGACATTATTGAGTCATATCCCCTTCGGGCACATGACATTATTGAGTCATATCCCCTTCGGGCACATGACATTATATGAAGCGGCTGCAGGAAGAGAGATTCTTTCTGTTTTCATAATATACAGTGAGAGGGAACAGTCTGTTTCGGAGTTCTGTGATATCATTTCGGTATCAGACAGAAAGATCACTGTTTTTTCCATGCTTTGATACCGAGGGCATGTAGAAATCTATTGAATATTAAACAAAGGTAATACATTCATTATGTGTATTATCAAAACTGTTTGTATAAGGCTGTGCACACATTTCAGGCTGATAGTTACGGAGGAGGTGTTTCCGGACTATGAGAGCTGCATGGAGTTATAAACGGACAGAGGCAACTGGCAAAGGACAAACGTCTAGAATTTCATTATGGAGGTGTAAACACACATGGCTCGTATTGCAGGTGTCGATTTACCAAGAGAAAAACGTGTTGAAATCGGTTTGACTTATATTTACGGAATCGGACTGTCAAGTTCCGTTCGTATTTTAAAAGAAGCAAACATCGATCCAAACACTCGTTGTAAAGATTTAACCGATGACGAAGTAAAAAGAATCAGTGAAGTGATTGACGCTTCTCAGGTAGTAGAAGGTGATTTGCGTCGAGAGATCGCTCTTAACATTAAACGTCTACAGGAGATCGGATGTTATCGCGGAATTCGTCATAGAAAAGGCCTTCCGGTTCGCGGTCAGAAGACAAAGACAAACGCAAGAACACGCAAAGGTCCTAAGAGAACTGTAGCAAATAAGAAGAAATAACAGATAAAAGAAAGTAGGTTAGTTTAGTATGGCTAAAAAAGTTACACGTAAAGTGACTAAAAAGCACGTAAAGAAAAACGTTGAACGCGGACAGGCACATATTCAGTCTTCCTTTAATAATACAATCGTTACTTTGACAGATGCTCAGGGTAATGCTTTGTCATGGGCAAGTGCCGGTGGTCTAGGTTTTAGAGGTTCAAGGAAATCTACTCCATATGCTGCACAGATGGCAGCAGAGACTGCTACGAAAGCAGCTCTTATTCATGGTTTAAAAACAGTTGACGTTTTTGTAAAAGGTCCGGGTTCAGGTAGAGAAGCTGCGATCCGTGCGTTATCCGCAAATGGTTTGGCAGTTACTTCTATTACAGACGTAACTCCGGTACCACACAACGGATGTCGTCCACCAAAACGTAGAAGAGTTTAATCAGGAGGTGTAGCCAGATGGCAGTAAATAGAGTACCTGTTCTTAAAAGATGCAGATCCCTCGGTATTGAGCCTGCATATTTAGGTATCGATAAAAAATCAAACAGAAAATCTTTACGTGGAAACCGTAAAATGTCTGAGTACGGTTTACAGTTAAGAGAAAAACAGAAAGCAAAATTCATTTATGGTGTATTGGAAAAACCTTTCCATAACTACTATGAAAGAGCAGATAGAATGAAAGGCATGACCGGTGAAAACCTTATGATCATGCTGGAAACAAGACTGGATAACGTAATCTTCCGTCTTGGTTTTGCAAGAACAAGAAGAGAAGCAAGACAGATTGTAGGTCATAAGCATGTTTTGGTAAACGGCAAGCAGGTAAATATTCCTTCTTACCTGATCAAGGCAGGTGATACAATCGAAATCAAAGAAAAATGCAAGTCAATGCAGAGATACAAAGATATCTTGGAAGTTGCCGGCGGACGTTTGGTTCCTGAATGGCTGGAGTGTGATCAGGAAAATCTGAAAGGTGTTGTTGCTGAATTGCCAAAGCGTGATCAGATCGATGTACCTGTAGATGAAATGTTAATTGTCGAGTTATATTCTAAATAATTAATGTAGCGCATTAGCGGAAAAAGTGTCAGCACATTTGTGCCGGCACTTTCCGTACTCATAAAGGAGGGACATTGCAGTGTTCGAATTTGAAACACCAAAAATTGAAATTGCTGAGATTTCACAAGACAATAGATACGGCAGATTTGTCGTAGAACCACTGGAGCGAGGCTATGGTACAACACTTGGTAATTCACTAAGAAGAATCATGCTGTCATCCCTACCCGGAGCTGCTGTCAGTCAGGTGAAGATTGACGGTGTGCTGCATGAGTTTGGTTCCATTCCAGGTGTAAAAGAGGATGTAGCGGAAATAATTCTTAATATCAAAAACCTTGCAATTAAGAACACAAGCCCATCGGATGAGGCTAAGGTTGCTTACATTGATGTTACGGATGACAGAACCGTTGTAACAGCAGCGGATATTAAGGTGGATTCGGATATTCAGATTCTTAATCCGGATTTAGAGATTGCACATTTAAACGGCGGTGCAGATACCAGATTATACATTGAATTGACTATTACAAAAGGCAGAGGTTATATCAGTGCCGATAAGAATAAGCATGAAGGTCTGGATATCGGTATCATTGCGGTAGATTCAATCTATACACCGGTAGAACGTGTAAATCTTTCCGTTCAAAATACCCGTGTCGGTCAGGTTACAGATTACGACAAATTGACATTGGAAGTATATACTAACGGAACTTTGAGTCCGGACGAGGCAGTAAGTCTGGCAGCAAAAGTATTGAGCGAGCATTTAAGTCTGTTTATTAATCTTTCTGAAAAGGGGATTGAAGCAGAGGTTATGGTAGAAAACGAAGACTCTTCCAAGGAAAAGGTTATGGAGTTAAATATCGATGAATTGGAGTTGTCCGTTCGTTCTTATAACTGCTTAAAGAGAGCCGGTATCAATACCGTTGAGGATTTAACGAATAAAACACCGGATGACATGATGAAGGTACGTAATCTTGGTCGTAAGTCATTGGAAGAAGTACTTGCAAAGTTGGATGAGCTGGGCTTATCATTGAATACAAGTGAAGAATAAAGAATTGTAAAACAGACTATTTTTGTTTGAAATGTTAAAATTAGGCTGTTTACAGATAAATTATTAACTATGGCAGGAAGAGTAAGACTGCAAGCGTCTGACTGTCAGCCATGCGTGGAGGAAGCATACATCTCACAAGTAAGTCCGAAGATGCGTTGTGAAATGGACCACAAAGGAGGAAAAAATGGCAAAATATCGTAAATTAGGTCGTACATCCGATCAAAGAAAAGCATTACTCAGATCACAGATTACAGCATTGATCCATCACGGAAAGATCATTACTACTGAAGCGAGAGCAAAAGAAGTTCGCAAGCTGGTAGACGGATTGATTGCATCTGCTGTAAAAGAAAAAGACAACTTTGAAACAGTTACTGTAAAAGCAAAAGTTGCACGTAAGGATGCAGATGGAAAACGTATAAAAGAAGAGGTAGACGGTAAGCGAGTAACAGTATATGACGAAGTAGATAAAGAAATCAAAAAAGATCTTCCATCTCGTTTGCATGCAAGAAGAGAAATGTTAAAGGTTCTTTATCCTGTGACAGAATCTGCTCCTAAGAAAGCAGATGTTGTGAAGGTAGATTTAGTAGATAAATTATTTACTGAGATTGCACCAAAATACGTTGGACGTAACGGTGGTTATACCCGTATCATTAAGATCGGACCTCGTAAAGGTGACGGAGCAATGGAAGTTGTTCTTGAGTTAGTTTAATATTCATCAGAATTCAGAACAAATCACTGTTTTATGAGTTAGAGGGCGCGGCAGTTTTTATAACTGCTGCGTTTTTTATATTAAGCTGTCTGAAGATGAAAAAAGTTCCATGAACCAGTCACTTCGATTCATGGAACTTTTATACATTCGGATGTTATTTTGCATTTAAGGCAGCCATTGTCAGATAGTTATAAGGTTGATTGAAGTGCGGTAAGAAAAAGATATCCAATAGCTTTAATTTGTCAATTGTGACACCCTCTTCAATGGCCAGTGAATACATGTGAATATTCATAGAAATATCACAGGTAGAAGAAATCTGTGCACCGACCACCCGTCGACTTGCTGTTTCATACACAATACGAATCTTAACGTTGGCATTTTCTTTCATAAAGGCAGGACGCTGCAGGTCTTCAAAGTCTGTATAACTTACTTCCAATCCCGCTTTTTGTGCAGCTGTAACAGAAAGACCGGTAGATGTAAGAGTTTGACCGAATACGCAGATGGCATTGGAACCCTGTACTCCGATTGCTTCCAACGGTGTACCGCCTACGTTATGCCCGGCAATAATACCGGAACGAACGGCATTTGTCGCCAACGCAATATAGGTGTCCTGTCTCAATGCATTGGAGTAAATGGTAGCACAATCACCTACAGCATATACATCTGGGTCTGAAGTCTGTTGATGACGATCTACGATATAGGCACCGTTTTTGAACAGTTTTAAATGGTCTTTACCTAATGCATTGTTTGGAACGAAGCCGATCGCATTGATAACGAGGTCTGCCGGGTATTCTCCCTTGTCAGTCACAATAGAAGATACACGTTTATATCCTTTGTACTCTGTAACCCTTTCGCCGAAATGAGTTTCTACTCCATTTTCTGCCAAAGTTTTATCCATATCTTCAGCAAACCACGGATCATAATAACTTGCAAGAGAGGTTGGTGCAATATCAAACAGACGAACGTTTTTACCGCGGCGAATGGCTGCTTCCGCTATCTCAACACCGATATAGCCGGCTCCGATTACGGCTACTTCCTTGACATCGTCACGGCTGATCCACTTATCTACCGCCTGTCCTTCCTGGAAGAGCTTTAAAAATTCCAATCCGTCCAGATCGTTACGAGGTAAGGTAGGATTGATCGGCAAAGACCCAGTTGCCAAAATCAATTTATCATAGGTTTCGGAAAAGTCAGAACCGTCTTTTTTTGTTCCATATACAATTTTTTGCTGAAAGTCAATTCGGGTTACTTCTGTTTCTAAAGAAATCCGGGCACCCTTTGCGGAAAAGTCTTCTGCTTTTGTGTAAAAGAGCCCCTCATAAGAATCAATCTGTCTTCCGACCCAAAGAGCGGTACCGCATCCGAGATAGCTCAGATTGGAATTTCGATCGATCAGAACAATCTCATTTCCTGGATAATTATCTAATAATGTGTTTGCAGCGGCAATCCCCGCATGGTTAGTTCCGATAATTACTATTTTCATTCTTTTTCTCCTTGTGAAAAAATATACAATTTTAGTTACCCCTATGTTACTACGTAAAAATAGAGTTGTAAAGTCTAGTTAAAAAAGAAGTTCAATTTTTTTGAAAATAATAGGGTTTTAGGTTAAAATATGAACATGAATAAAAAAGTATTAAAAACATTAGAGTATGACAAAATAATAGAAAAATTACAGGAGTTTGCCTCTTCGGAAGCGGGAAAGAAAAAGTGTCTGCATCTTTTGCCGATGACGGATCGTGAAAAAATCGAAAGAGCACAGAGGGAAACAGCGGATGCGATGGCGCGACTGTTCAAAAAAGGTTCTGTCAGCTTTGGAGGATTACAGAATCCGAACGGGATATTGCGGCGGTTAGAAATAGGCGGGTCTTTAAATATGACGGAGCTGCTGGTAGTGTGTCGTATTTTGGAGATCGCAAAAAGGGCAAAAAGTTTCGGAAGAGCCGCAAGGGAGGACGAAACAGAGGACACCTTAACTGCTATGTTTGAGGGACTGGTACCGTTAACTCCGGTTTCCGATGAGATTAAGCGATGTATTATATCGGATGAAGAAATGGCGGATGAAGCAAGTCCCGGACTGGCAGGTGTGCGCAGGCAGATGAATTTGATAAAGGATCGGATTCGTACATCTTTAAACCGTATTGTAAACAGCAATGCGGGCAGAACTTACCTGCAGGATGCCCTTGTCACTATGAGAGGGGGGAGATACTGTCTTCCGGTTAAGGCGGAGTATAAAGCACAGGTTCCCGGTATGATACATGATCAGTCTGCAAGTGGATCTACGCTTTTTGTAGAACCGATGGCTGTGGTGAAGTTGAATAATGAGTTAAAAGAGGCCGGACTAAAAGAAGATGAAGAGATCGAAAAGATTCTGGCAGATTTAAGTGAAAGAGTGGCAGAGCATGCAACGGAGTTGGAGACCGACTATCAGCTTTTGTCGGAACTGGATTTTATTTTTGCAAAGGCAAAATATGCGAATTCTTACAACGGTATGACACCGGATTTCAATAAGGATCATATAATCCATATAAAAAAAGGACGTCATCCTTTATTGGATCCTAAAAAAGTGGTTCCGATCACTGTCCGGTTGGGAGAAGATTTTCAGTTGTTGGTGGTAACCGGTCCTAATACGGGAGGAAAGACGGTTTCTTTGAAAACTGTCGGTCTGTTTACCCTAATGGGACAGGCGGGGCTTCCGATTCCTGCAGCGGATCATTCGAAGTTGGCGATTTTTGAGGAGGTATATGCGGATATCGGAGATGAACAGAGCATCGAGCAGAGTTTGAGTACCTTTTCTTCTCATATGACCAATATTGTGGAGATTTTGAAGAAAGCGGATCACAATTCACTGGTGCTGTTTGATGAACTTTGTGCAGGAACGGATCCGACAGAGGGAGCGGCTCTGGCAGTAGCAATATTAGAAGAGCTGCATCTTAGAGGTACCTATGCAATGTCTACCACACATTACAGTGAATTAAAAGTATATGCATTGTCTACAAGCGGAGTGGAGAATGCCAGCTGTGAGTTTGACGTGGCAACACTTAGTCCGACGTATCGTCTTTTAATCGGAGTGCCGGGAAAAAGTAATGCATTTGCAATTTCCGGAAAACTGGGATTGCCAGATCGATTAATTGAAGATGCAAAGGGACAGATTTCAAAAGAAGAAGAGAGTTTTGAGGATGTTATTGCAGATCTGGAAGCGACCAGAAAGACAGTGGAGCAGGAGCAATTACAGATTGAAAGCTATAAAAAAGAAATTGAACAGTTGAAGGTGCAGTTGGAGGAAAAGCAGAATAAGATTACCAACAGCAAAGATAAGATTTTGAGAGAGGCAAATGAGCAGGCATCACAGATTTTAAGAGAGGCAAAAGAAATCGCGGACGATACCATTAAGAAGTTCCGGAAATTCGGAAAAGCCGGGATTGATTCTGCACAAATGGAGCGCGAACGCAACCGTGTCCGAAAGGAAATGGATAAGGCAAATAGAAAGAGTTCCGATATCAAAAAGCCGGTTATTCCGAATCACAATGTACCGAAGAAGCTTCAAATAGGAGATTCGGTAAAGGTATTAAGTATGAATCTAAAAGGAATTGTTCATACGCTTCCAAATAAAAAAGGAAATCTGACTGTACAGATGGGAATCTTAAAATATGAGGTGAATATCAAAGATTTGATCTTATTAGATGATGATATTTCTCCGGCGGTTCTGCAAAACAAGACAACAATCGGAAAACTGAAAATGGCGAAAAGCCAGACTGCAAAGGCGGAGATCAATTTGATAGGGAAGCGTGCAGATGAGGCAATTGCAATGCTGGATAAATATCTTGACGATGCGTATATCGCACACCTGAATAATGTGCGGGTAGTCCACGGAAAGGGATCTGGTGCCCTCAGAAGGGCGGTACATGAGTATTTGCGCGGCCAAAGAATTGTTAAAAGTTTTCATCTGGCTGAATACGGAGAAGGTGATGCAGGCGTTACCATAGTTGAGTTTTGATAGGGGATAAGATATGATTGGAAAACAAAAAATTTTAATTGTAGATGACGATGAAAATATAGCGGAGCTGATTTCACTTTATTTGACAAAGGAATGTTATACTACAAAAATATTGCCGGACGGAGAGGCTGCACTGAGAGAATACGAAAGCTTCGGACCGGATCTGATTCTTTTGGATATCATGCTTCCGGGCATGGACGGATATGAGATATGCCGGGAAATCCGCAAGCATTCCAATATACCGATCATTATGCTGTCTGCAAAGGGCGAAGTGTTTGATAAGGTATTGGGATTGGAGCTTGGAGCGGATGACTACATGATAAAGCCGTTTGACAGCAAAGAACTGGTTGCCAGAGTAAAGGCAGTGCTGCGCAGGTTTCAGATGCCGTTGAAAAAGGATTCCAGAAGTGAGATTAAGTGTGTGGAATATCCTGATTTGGTGGTAAATCGCACCAATTATTCCGTGTTGTATAAAAATCATCAGGTAGATATGCCGCCAAAAGAACTGGAATTATTATACTTTTTGGCGAAATCACCGAATCAGGTATTTACAAGAGAGCAGTTGCTGGATCACATCTGGGGGTATGAATATCTGGGAGATACCCGTACGGTTGATGTTCATGTAAAGCGCCTGAGAAAGAAAATTCAGGATAATGAGCATTGGAAAATCTCCACAGTGTGGGGAATCGGCTATAAATTTGAAACAATCTAGGGAAGTGTATGAGAGTTAAATTTTGGAAACCGTTTATAGGATTTTATCTCTGCTTCGGACTGGTTTTCATATTGTTTGGAGCGGGATTTACGTTGTTATTTCGTTCTCAAGCAGAACGACATCTTTTTACAGCTGTCTATGTAATGTTAGGAATCCTCTATTTTTTGTCGCTTCTTTTGATAATCGGAATCTACTACTGGCTCTACAAGCCGCTGCATAAGGTAACTGAGGCGGCAAAATCCTATGCGGACGGAGATTTTTCTGTTAAGCTTACCAGCACAAAGGATTCCGAACTGGGACAACTGATGAATGCAATGGGATATATGGCGGATTCGCTGGATTCGCTGGAGCATCATCAGAGAAAATTTATTTCAAATGTGTCACATGATTTTCGTTCTCCTCTTACTTCAATTAAGGGATTTGTAGAGGCGATGGCGGACGGTACGATTCCCCCGGAAGCACAGGAGAAGTATTTTAATATTATTTTATTTGAGACGGGCAGGCTGGAAAAATTGACGGACAATCTGTTGGAACTGAATAAATACGGAACGAAGAAACAGCTTTTAAATATTACGTCGTTTGACTTGAATCGACTGATCAGAAGGGCAACAGAGATATTTGAGGGCAATTGTCTAAAAAAAAATATTACATTAGAGCTGAATCTGTATTCAGAGCCGATTTTAGTATCTGCAGATGAGGATAAAATTGATCAGGTAATACATAATCTGATCGACAATGCAATTAAATTCAGCTCTAATTACTCTAAAGTATCTGTATCTACCAGAATTCAAAACGGAAAATGTTTTATTTCTGTAAAGGATTCCGGAATCGGTATTCCGAAGGACAGTATCAATAAAATCTGGGAACGTTTTTATAAAACGGATACATCAAGAGGCAAGGATAAAAGGGGAACCGGATTAGGATTGTCTATTGTAAAGGAAATTATTCACGCACATAATGAAAATATCAATGTAATAAGTACGGAGGATGTCGGCACGGAATTTATTTTCAGTCTTCCGCTTGCTTAGAAAGGGAAGGAACATGTTAGAAACAGTGGAATTATCAGCATTGCAAAACGGAAGTGACATTCGGGGAATTGCAATGGAGGGGATCCCCGACGAAGAGGTCAATTTAACTGCAGAAGTCGCTTATCGAATCGGGAAGGCATTTGCTGTTTACTTAGGAAGTTTGTTGCAAAAGCAATGCCGGGATCTGACTATTTCGGTAGGAACGGATTCCAGAATCAGCGGACCGGAGATGAAACGGTATTTTATGCTTGGAGTTCGTTCAACGGATGCAAGGATTGTCGACTGCGGATTGGCTTCCACACCGGCTATGTACATGTCTTTGATTTATGAGGAAACCGCCTATGACGGTGCCTGTATGATCACTGCCAGTCATTTGCCGTTTAATCGAAACGGAATGAAATTTTTCGGAAAAGACGGCGGTTTTGAAAAGAAGGATATTCGGGAAATTTTAAGTCTTGCGGGAAAAGCGTATCCGGAAGAGCTTCCGCAAGAAGAAGTGGCTGAGAAAACAGACTGTGATCTGATTTCTGTTTATGCGGAGCATCTGGTATCCTATATTCGAGAAGAAGCGGGAGACGGAGAGCAACCTCTAAATGGACTGAAAATTGTAGTAGATGCCGGAAATGGAGCCGGCGGTTTTTTTGCACAAAAGGTACTTCTACCGCTAGGAGCGGACATATCGGGAAGTCAGTTTTTAAATCCGGACGGGTCTTTTCCGAATCATATTCCGAATCCGGAAGACAAGATTGCTATGGCATCGATTTCTGAGGCGACCGTATCGAACAAGGCGGATTTGGGTTTGATCTTTGATACAGATGTGGATCGAATGTCTGCCGTATTATCAGATGGAACAGCCTTGAATCGGGATGCCATCATTGCCATGATGGCTGCAATCTTGGCACCGGAATATCCCGGATCCACGATTATTACAGATTCCGTAACCTCTGATCGTTTGACAGAATTTCTGGAACAGACACTCGGATTGAAGCATCTGTGCTACAAAAGAGGTTATAAAAATGTAATTGAAAAGTGTAAGGAATTAAATCAAAAAGGAGAAGTTTCTCCTTTGGCAATGGAGACTTCTGGTCACGGTTGTTTAAAGGACAACTATTATTTGGATGATGGAGCCTTTCTTGCGGTGAAATTGGTAATTGCAGTTGCAAAAGCCGCAAAAGCAGGGCGGAAGGTGGATTCTTTTATTGAAAAACTGAAAGTGGAATTTGCCGATAAGGAAGTTCGGTTTCGGATTCAGACCGATAATTTTTCTTCTTATGGGGAACAGGTGCTGAAAGAGGTAGAAAATCGCTGCAAAGAAAAAGGATATGATCTTCCGATTTCATATGAAGGGATCAGAATTCGTTTTCCAAACGGCTGGATGTTGTTAAGAGCATCTTTGCATGATCCGGTTATGGTGTTAAACTTAGAGGGAAAGACAGAATCCGATCTGGAAGAATTGATCCGGATCGCAAAAGACCTGATAAGAGGATTTTCAAATTTGGATGTATCAACTTTAAAGTAAGGTAAGGCGTGAGATGGTTTCGATAGAAGAATATTTTCCGTTCTGGAAAAAGTTAACTAAACAACAACAGGACCGGTTAAAAAATGCAACGCATGAAGTAGTGTACGATGTGGGTACTCAAATCGAGGGAAGTGCAGATCACTGTATCGGTTTAATGCTTGTGATTGAAGGGCGTTTGCGTGTATATACCGTTTCTTCAGAAGGCAAAGTACTGACTCTTTTTCGATTGTTTGAGCGGGAGTTGTGTTTGCTGACTGCTTCGTGTATGTTGCCGGGGATTGATTTTGATGTCATGGTGGCAGTAGAGGATACCACAAGAGTGCTTCACATTTCCGCAGATGCATATCGTGAGGTAATGAGAGAAAGTGCAGTGGTCGCTAATTATACAAATGAGGTGATTTCGAACTGTTTGTCGGATGTAGTCTGGCTGTTGGATCAGATCTTAAATAAAAAGCTGGACAGTAGAATTTCTGCATTTTTAGTGGAAGAGAGTCAGATCCAGGAGAGTTTGTCACTTTCGATTACACATGAGCAGATCGGTAATTTTCTGGGGAGCCCACGTGAAGTGGTAAGCAGGCTTTTAAATTATTTACAGAAAGCAGGTTATCTTTCTCTGGGAAGAGGAACGGTAAAGATTTTGGATATAGAAGCATTAGAGAAGATCGCAGATGGCAGTCAATGAAATGATTGAGCAAAATTAAATTACGATTAATGTAACAAAGTTACGGAACAGTTGCTTACAATTTAGTATAGTCTAAACATCACAAGACAGTAACCGAAAGGAGACAGATAAAATGTCAGTAATTAAAGTAAATGCAAATAACTTCGAAGCAGAGGTATTAAAATCTGATCAAACAGTATTAGTTGATTTTTTTGCTACATGGTGTGGTCCTTGTAAAATGTTATCACCGGTTGTTGATGAGTTTGCAGAAGATCATCCGGAAGTAAAGGTTGCTAAATTAGATATTGATGAGGTTCAGGAAATTGCAATCAAATACGGTGTAATGTCCGTTCCAACCTTGGCTGTTTTCAAAAACGGTGAAGTAGTGAAAAATGCAGTAGGTGTACAGTCTATTGAGAAAATTGAAGATATGGTACAGTAATTACCAATTTTAACCCTCCTCCTAAATACACAAAAATAAGTCAGAGAAGAAAAGCACTGATCTGATGACCAAGCGGTTGTCAGGTTCTTGCTTTTCTTTTTTTTGTCAATGATTTATAATGTTGCTAGTTATATATATTGGAAAGGGAATATTATGAAATTTATTGAAACATTACGTGAAGGAGATCGGATCAGTGAGGTATATCTGTGCAAAAAGAAACAGATAGCCTTTTCAAAGGCGGGAAAGCCCTATGAAAATTTGAGCTTTCAGGATAAAACAGGAACCATTGAGGGAAAGATATGGGAAATTGATTCCTGTGGTATCGGAGAGTTTGAAGCTCTGGATTATGTTTATGTAGTGGGTGATATTACCTCTTTTCAAGGAAATTTACAGCTTAATATAAAGCGTGCACAGCGAATGGAGGAGGGAGGATATAATCCTTCGGATTATCTGCCGATCAGCAGTAAAGATATTCCGACTATGTATCAGGAATTATTGAATCTGATCGACAGCATGGAAAATGTTTATTTGAAGAAACTTCTCTATTCGTTTTTTAAGAACGAAGAGTTTGCAAAACGCTTTCAAAATCATTCGGCAGCAAAGTCTGTACATCACAATTTTGTCGGAGGTTTATTAGAACATACCTTGGGAGTTACAAAAAATTGTGATTTTTTTGCAGATCAATATCCTATGATTAACCGTGATCTGTTGCTCTCTGCCGCTATGCTGCATGATATCGGAAAGTTAAATGAACTTTCCTCTTTTCCGGCGAATGACTATACGGATGCGGGTCAACTGTTAGGGCATATTATGATAGGTGCAACGCAGATACAGGTACGGATTGCCGGCATTGAGGGATTTCCGAAACGATTGGCAAATGAACTGACGCACTGTATTTTAGCTCATCACGGAGAATTGGAGTACGGATCTCCGAAGAAGCCTGCTTTGATTGAAGCATTGGCACTGAGTTTTGCGGACAATCTGGATGCAAAGATGGAAACTTTTAAATCGGCACTTTCCAATGTACCGGAGAATAATGTGGAATGGCAGGGCTTTAATCGCTTGCTGGACTCCAATATTCGAAGAACCGGTCATTATGAGTAGGGTGATCATGTTAGAAAAAAATAAAGAAATCGAGCTGACTATTACGGATATCGGGGTCGGCGGTGAAGGAATTGGAAAAATAGACGGTATTCCGTTTTTTGTCAAGGATGCGGTAGTGGGAGACCACATCCTTGCCAAAGTAACAAAAATGAAGAAGCACTTTGGCTTTGCACGTCTGCTTAAGGTGCTTGTTCCATCTCCAAACAGAGTAGAGCCTGTCTGTGCAATTGCTCGTCCATGTGGCGGTTGTCAGATTCAGGCTCTCTCTTATGATAAGCAATTGGAGTTTAAGCAGCAATTGGTGGAAAATAATTTGCGCCGTATCGGAGGCTTTCAGACCATTCCGATGGAACCGATTATCGGAATGGAATATCCTTTCGGATATCGGAATAAGGCCCAGTTTCCGGTCGGAACCGATAAAGACGGCTATCTGATAACCGGCTTTTATGCCGGAAGAACTCACCGCATTATTCCGAACAGGGATTGTGCACTCGGTATCCCGGAAAATAAACAGATTCTCGATATCGTAATGGAATTTTGGGAGAATCTTCATTTGACGGCATACAATGAAACGACCGGCAAGGGGCTGCTTCGTCATATTTTGATCCGAAAAGGTTTTGCAACCGGGGAAATCATGGTCTGTCTTGTGATCAACGGAGATCGGGTTCCTGATATACAAAGACTAGTGGCGCATCTGCTGAAGATTAAGGGAATGACTTCTATTTGTTTGAATCACAATCGAAATCTGTCTAATGTGATTTTAGGAGAGGATATGACGCAGATATACGGACCTCCTTATATTACAGACAGAATCGGAGAGATACAGTATCAGATTTCTGCAAAATCATTTTTTCAGGTAAATCCGATACAGACAAAAAAACTTTATGATCTGGCTTTAGAATATGCAAATCTGACCGGCAGGGAGACCGTATGGGATTTGTACTGTGGAATCGGAAGCATCAGTTTGTTTTTGGCACAGAAGGCGAAGATGGTTTACGGAGTGGAAATTATCCCTCAGGCGATTGAAAATGCAAAAGCCAATGTGTTGTTTAATCATATAGCTAATGCAGAGTTTTATGTCGGAAAGGCGGAAGAGGTATTACCGGCTTTTTATGAGAGGGAAGCACAGGCGGGACGTAAGGCGACGGCGGAGGTGATTGTTGTGGATCCTCCGCGAAAGGGTTGTGATGCCACGCTGTTGAAGACGATGTTGGATATGGAGCCGGATCGGATTGTGTATGTTAGCTGTGATTCTGCCACGCTGGCGAGAGATTTGAAGATTTTGTGTGAACGGGATTACAGACTGGAGAGGGTAAGAGCTGTGGATCAGTTTGGGCAGACGGTGCATGTGGAGACTGTCTGTTTGATGTCAAGAGTGAAGGACTAAATTGTATAGAAAGGGCTTGAAATCAAGGGATTCCGAAGAACTGCCCCAGTTTGGGCAAATGCTCGGAATTCCTTTTTTAGACCGTTTGACAACATTTCTGACTACTGGAGAATAGAGGGTGGTAACTACAGAACTGCTTTTTGTCGTATTGAGACTACAGCAATGTTGTCATAGATTGCTTTGGAGATATTGAGACTATAGAACTGTTGTCGTTATCTTAGTCACCACGCAAAATGACATAAAAACACTCAAACCGTTGAAAAAATACAAGCTATCTGATATAATATCCGTTGGAATATTGCATACACATTTGCGTAAGTGAGGAGAACCTAAATGAGCGAAATCATAAAGGGAGAAAAGTGGATTGGGACGAAAGAGGCGGCAGAGTATCTCGGTGTTCAGCCTGCCACTATTCGTGATTGGATTCGCAAGGGCAAAGATATCCCGCGAAAGAAGATAGGCAAAGCTTGGAAGTTCAAACTATCCGAACTGGAGGAGTGGATTGCCAGCGGGAAAAGTGCAATCGAATGATAAATGATTATTCAAATTAAGAATGGAGATATTTAGAGGTTATGGCTGTGAAAAAATCGGAATTATACGCTCTCCTTTGGGAGGCTTGCAATAAATTAAGAGGTGGTGTGGAACCAGCAAGGTACAAGGATTATGTGCTTGTCCTGCTGTTCTTCAAATATGTGTCCGACAGATATAAGGGTCAGCCTTTCGCTGAGTTTACCATCAGCAAGGGTGCGTCCTTTGAGGATTTGATTGCCGCCAAGGGAAAGAGCGATGTCGGCGAACGGGTGGATAAGATTATCCAGAAGTTCCTTGAGGACAACAGGCTTCAGGGTTCCCTTCCCGATGTCAGCTTCAACAATCCCGATGAACTTGGCTCCGGCAAGGAACTGGTCGATAAGGTGTCCGGCTTGATTGCCGTATTCCAGAATCCGGCAATTGACTTCAAAAACAACCGCGCCAGCGGCGATGACATCATCGGTGATGCCTACGAGTATTTCATGATGAAATTTGCACAGGAGTCTGGAAAGAGCAAGGGGCAGTTCTATACGCCGAGCGAGGTGTCCCGTATCATCGCGCGGCTTATCGGTATCGGCAATATCCGTCAGATGCCGACCAAGAAGTGGACTCTGTACGATCCGGCCGCAGGTAGCGGAAGCCTTCTCATCAGGGCTGCAGACGAGGCTCCCGTGGATGAGAACGGCGATTCTATCGTGACCATCTTCGGTCAGGAAAAAGACCATGCCACGGCGGGCTTGGCAAAGATGAACCTCATCCTCCATCAGAAAGGCACAGGCGAAATCAAACGTGGAAACACACTGGTCGATCCCGCCTTTACGGACGATTTCGGAAAACTGAAGAAGTTTGACTTCATCGTCATGAATCCGCCTTTCTCCGATAAATCCTGGAGCGATGGTATCAAGACATCCGAGGATAAATACAAGCGTTTTGACGGCTACGGCATTCCTCCCGAAAAGAACGGAGACTATGCATGGTTTCTCCATGTCCTGAAATCCCTCGACAGCAACGGCAAGGCGGGAATCATCATGCCGCACGGTGTTCTGTTCAGAGGCAACACGGAAGAAACCATCCGTATCAAAGTGCTGGAGAAAAGATACATCAAAGGCATCGTAAGCCTCCCTGCAAACCTGTTTTACGGAACGGGTATCCCCGCCTGCATCGTCATAATCGACAAAGAGGATGCGGAAACCAGGGAGGGCATCTTCCTGATTGACGCAAGCCGCGGATTCAAAAAAGACGGCAACAAGAACAGACTTCGTGAACAGGATATTGAGAAAATCGTACAGACCTTTATCAGCGGAAAAACCGTCAAAGGTTATGCCCGCTTTGTAAAGTACACAGATATTCTGGAACAGAACGCAGGAAATCTGAATGTACCTCGCTACATACAGAAAATCGATGATACGCTGCCGCAGAACATCGCGGCTCATCTGAAAGGCGGCATTCCGGGAACAGACATCGAATCGCTGAAGAGATTGTGGGATATCTCCCCGGCTCTGAAGCAGGAAATCTTCACCTGCGTGGATGAATCGCACGATGTATATAACCTCGCTCTCCCGTCCGGGGAGATCGAGGGCGTGATCGGACAGGATGCCAGCATCCTTGCCGAAAAACAGAAAGAGACCGATGCCATATTCACGCAGTGGCGTGATTCGGTAAAAGACGTCCTGCTCGGTATCGAGTCCGAGACCAATCCGAAGGAACTGATCAGCACGATTGCGGCCATGCTCCTCAATGCTTATGAATCCACACGGCTTCTCGACAACTATGATGTCTACGACTGCCTGCTGAATTATTGGAACGCAAAGCTGCAGGACGATGTTTACGCTATCAAAGCCAGCGGCTACGAAGTCGGTCGGGAAATCGAATACGAGTATGTGCAGAAGAAAGCGAAGGACGAGAACGGCGAGACGATCTCCGTGGACGATACATCCAAGGTGAAGTCCTTCGAGGGTGCACTTATTCCGAGAGAGATTATCGAAGCGGTTTATTTCGCGGACGAGCTTGCCGTTATTAATGAACTGATGGAACAGTCCGCAGCTCTTGAGGCTGAACTTGACGAGATGCGCGAAGAGGAGTCCGGCGATGAGGGCTTGCTGAATGATGTGTTGAACGATAAGGGTGACAGCATTCCGAAGGCAAATCTCAACAAGCGGCTCAAAGAACTGGACGCCAAAAAGACGTCCGCTGTCATGGATGCCATGACACGGCTTGTCGCTCTCTTTGACGAGAGCAAGACCGATGAAATGGAGACGCTCATCCGCGAGATGCCAGAACTTGCAGAGTTTGATATCCGCAACAAGAACGGTACATTCGGAAAAGCAAAGCTGAAGGCGGCTCTTAAGGCTGCTGCCGATTCCGCAGTTGTGCCGGAGATTTACAAGGACGAGTATGATGCGCTGACAGCATACGCCGCAAAATCCGCAGAAAAGGACGAGGCGGACAAGGCTTGGAAAGAAGCCCGCAAGGCCCTGGATGATGAGGTCGAGGCGAAATACGGTGAACTGACCGTGGATGAGATCAAGCATCTCCTCTTTGACATGAAGTGGATGGCAAAGTTGGAAGCAGATATCCGAGACGAGATCGAACAGGTGCTGAACAGCCTGTCCTCCAAGGTTCTTCTGATTGCTAAACGGTATGAGCATACGCTTGGAGAAATTGAGGACAGAACCGCAAAATCAAGAGCGGCGGTAGTGGCGGCTCTGGAAAGGATGGGATACAAATGGTAACTTATCCGAGTGATTGGAAAGAAGATAAAGTTTCAAATGTTGTAGATATCTCGAATGGGTGTAGGGATACACAGGATAATAAAGTAACTGGAAGATATCCATTCTTTGTGCGTTCTCCGATAGTTGAACGTATTGATGTAGCTGACTATGATTGCGAGGCAGTATTAACTGCAGGAGATGGTGTTGGTACAGGAAAAGTTTTTCATTACTACAATGGTAAATTTGCTGCACATCAGCGAGTTTATGTGATGAATAATTTCAGAGATGTTGATGGAAAATATTTCTACTATTTTTTCTCGAAAAACTTCATAAAAGAAGTAGAAAAATACACGGCAAAATCCTCTGTTGATTCTGTCAGGCGTGCGATGATTGCAGACATGGAGTTTACGCATCCACAGCTTCCGGAACAACAGTATATTGTTCGAGCATTAACCGCTTTTGATTCGTATATTGCTGATCTTGCAGAATTGATTGAAAAAAAGCGAGGGATACGAGAAGGTGCATTAGAGGATTTGATGTGTCAGCGAACAAGACTTAACGACCATTCAACAGAGTGGGAAGAAGTTCCGTTATCTGAAATTTGTAAAGTATATGACGGAACGCATCAAACACCTAAATACACCTTGCAAGGCATTCGTTTTGTCAGCGTGGAGAATATTATGGATTTATACAGTTCAAACAAGTATATCTCACAAGCTGCATACGAGTCTGATTTTAAGGCATATCCAGAAAAAGGTGATATTCTTATGACCAGGATTGGCGATATTGGTACGCCATGCGTTGTCGATAGGGATGAGCCTTTGGCTTACTACGTTAGCCTTGCATTATTCAAGAATATCACCATTAACAGCTATTTCTTGAATTATTATATCGTGTCGTCTGGCTTTCAAAGGGAATTAGATGATAGATCTTTGCACCATGCAACACCTAAGAAAATTAACAAGGGTGAGATTGGAAAATGCAAAGTTAAGTACCCGAAAGATGCAGACGAACAGGCAGCAATAGCTAATATTCTTCGTTCAATGGACGAAGAAATCGAAGCATTGGAAATTGAACGGGATAAGATGATTCAAATCAGAGAAGGCGCAATGGATGACCTGCTGACGGGTCGTGTCCGCCTGAAAGTTTAGGAGGTGTAGCATGGCAACAGTAGATGCTGAAAAGAAATTACAGAACAGAGTCCTGCATTGGCTCGTTGACGATTTGGGCTACACTTATCTTGGCAACCTGGAGGATATCGATAATGTACCTGTCAAAGAAGAACTGCTGAATGCGAATCTAAAGAAGCGTGGATATACCGATGACCAGATTAAGACCGCAATCAGTGAGCTGGTGGGAAAGGTCAATAACCAGTCCGATACGCTCTATCAGATCAACCGCAGCGTGTACTCCCTGCTACGTTACGGGAGACAGGGAGCGAAGGACACGAACGGACATCGCCAGACCGTCCATTACATCGATTGGGATGACATCGGCAAGAACGACTTTTTCGTGGCGGAGGAGGTATCCGTCCTACGCTTCGACAAGGTAACAAGAAAGCGTCCCGATGTAGTGCTTTATATCAACGGAATCGCTCTCGGCGTGTTTGAACTGAAGAGTTCCTATGTCAGTGCGGGTAAGGGTATCCGTCAGCTTTTGCAGAATCAGAAGCGTGAAAACATCCTGAACTTCTTAAGCACGGCGCAGTTCCTCTTCGCCGGCAATGAAGCAGAAGGGTTGTTATACGGCACGGTTGGAACTTCGGAGAAATACTATCTCAAATGGAAAGAGGACAAGAAAGCAACCGATGACCTTTCGGCTGAAATAAAGCTGTTGCAGGTCAAGGAAGTCAACCGCCTGCGTGACGGCGTGGTATCTCTCTGCCAGAAGGAGCGGTTTCTTTCTCTTGTACACGACTTTGTGATATATGATGCGGGCATTAAAAAGGTCACGCGCCATAACCAGTATTTTGCGAATATCGCTGCCCGCAAGCGTATTCAGGACGGCGAGGGCGGTATTATCTGGAACACACAGGGTTCCGGCAAGTCGCTCATCATGGTATGGCTCACCAAGTGGATCATAGAGAATATTAACGACAGCCGCGTGGTTATCATCACCGACCGTGACGAACTGGACGATCAGATTGAGAGCCTCTTCATCGATGTGGAAGAGAAGGTGCGCAGGGCGAAAAGCTGTGCCGATCTGCGTTCCATTTTGGATAAAAACGAGGATTCCATCGTCTGCTCTCTCATTCACAAGTACGGTCATAATGCCGGAAGTCAGTCGGATATCGACCAGTATCGCAAGGAACTGCTGAAAGACCTGCCGAAGGACTTCAAGGCGAAAGGCAACATCATCGCTTTTATTGACGAATGCCACCGTACCAATTCCGGCAAACTTCATGAGGCGGTGAAGGCGTTGATGCCGGAGGCTATCCTGATTGGCTTTACCGGGACTCCGTTGCTTAAAACCGACAAGAAATCAAGCATTGAAACCTTCGGCACATACATCCATACCTATAAATTTGACGAAGGCGTCGCTGACGGAGTGGTTCTTGACCTGCGCTATGAAGCGAGGGATGTCGACCAGGATTTATCAAGCCAGGATAAAGTCGATTTGTGGTTTGAGCAGAAAACGCAGGGCTTGACCGAGCGTGCAAAACTTCAGTTGAAACAAAGCTGGACATCCATAAATAAACTGTACAGTTCAAAGCAGAGACTGGAGAAAATCGCGTCCGATATCGTGTTTGATATGAGCCTAAAGCCGAGGCTTAGAGATGACCGCGGTACGGCTATGCTCGTGGCGGGTAGCATCTATGAAGCCTGCAAGTATTGGGAAATATTCATGAGCATGGGTTTTGCCAAATGCGCCATAGTGACTTCCTACGAGCCGACTACGCAGAGTGTCAGAACAGCCACCTCAGATCTGTCGCAGGAAAGCGAAGAAGAATACAAAAAGAAAATATACGAGCGGATGCTCGGAGATGAAAAAATCGCCGAGTTTGAGAAGCGTGTCAAAGAGCAATTCAAGGATGAGCCGGCGCAGATGAAATTGCTGATTGTGGTGGACAAACTGCTGACTGGCTTTGACGCTCCGAGCGCGACATATCTGTATATCGACAAATCCATGCGCGACCATGATCTGTTCCAGGCTATCTGCCGCGTTA
The DNA here is from genome assembly GCA_947253885.1 of uncultured Clostridium sp. GTDB lineage: Bacteria > Bacillota > Clostridia > Lachnospirales > Lachnospiraceae > SY8519. Next base: position 51,367 of record CAMYAO010000003.1, on the reverse strand, counting down.
ACAGACCTGATGGCGAGGATAAAGATTACGGATACATCGTGGATTACATGGACTTGTTCCGCAATGTTCAGCTTGCCGTTGCAGACTATACCTCTGAGGCGTTTGACGGCTACGACAAGGAAGATGTCGAGGGTCTAATCAAGAACCGCTATGACGAGGCGAAATCAGAACTGGAAGGAACGCTCACCTCGCTTGAGGCTCTGGTTGAAAATGTACCCGCTCCGCAAGCTGACACCGATTTTATCGAATATTTCTGCGGTGAAGACAGCGAGGACGAAGAAAAGACAGCACGGAGGGATACTCTCTATGTTCTTACGGCGTCTCTCTCTCGTTCCTTTGCGAACTGCTGTGACCGTCTGGTATCGGATTACGGTTATTCCGAGGATGATTTAAATCATCTGCGCGGCGAGATTTCCGGATACAACAAAATAAAGGAAATGATAAAGCTGGCAAGCTGCGACTATATCGATCTTAAGCCCTACGAGGTGGATATGCGCTATATTCTCGATACATACATCCGCGCCGAGGATACAAGGGTTGTCAGCGAACTTGGCAATATGTCTATCGTTGAACTGCTCCTCCAGGGCAAGACCACCACGCCTGTTGATCTGGTAAAAGATCTGCCGGGCAACGATGAGGCGAAGGCAGAGATAATTGACAACAACTTGCAGCATGAGATCGTAAAAAAGATGAGTTCAAATAACGTGTATTATGGAAAGCTGTCCGAGATGCTCAAGAAAATCATCATGCAGCGTAAGGTTGAAGCGATGAGCTACGAGGAATATCTGCGTCAGGTTGTGGAACTGGCTGAAGCGATCCTTCACCCAGAAACGAACGGCAGTTATCCAGATGAGATTAAGGGCAGTGCGGCAAGGCGCGCTCTCTACGATTATTTTGAAGGAAATGTCAAATTGACGATTGATGTGGACGGGGCGATCCGTGTTTCAATACAGCCGGATTGGAAGAGAAATTTTCAAAAACAGCAGCGTATAAGACTTGCTATTTATAAAAAATTATTGCTTCATATGTATACCGAAGACAGAGCCACTGAGGAAACCAACAACGTCTTCGATATTGCACAAAGGCAGGAAGAATACGATGCGTAATGATGAAATGCTTATCGGCGGATTGCCGATAGAGGTGATCAGGAAGAAGAACCTGAAAAACCTCTATGTCAGAGTCAATCCGCCGGAAGGAAATGTAACTGTAAGCACACCAATGGAGCTATCGAACGAGGACATAAAACTCTTTGTCCTTAAGAAACTCCCGGAAATAACGAAAGTCAGGGATCGGATGCTCTCGCAGGAGAGGCAGAGCAAGCGGGAATATGTGTCCGGCGAGTCCCACTATCTTTGGGGAAAGCCCTACCGCCTGCAGGTCGTTTATGAAGGCACACAGCATAAGATAATAAAATCTCCGACCAAGATCATCATGACTGTGCCGGAGGGAACGGATACCGATGCGCGAGAAAGGCTGTTTACCGAATGGTACAGACAGGAATTAAAGCGTGTGCTTGAGTCCGTAATAATCGGATGTGAGAAAAAGACGGGCGTCCATGCGGATGAGTTCCGCATAAAAAACATGAAAACCAGATGGGGAACATGCAACATTGAAAAACGCAGGATATGGATCAATCTCCAGCTTGCCAAAAAGCCGATAGAATGCCTCGAATATGTGGTGATACACGAACTGGTACATCTAATGGAGAAGAACCATACTCATAGATTCCATGCGCTTGTTGAGAAGTATTGCCCGACATGGCGCGAAGCAAAGAAGATGCTTGCCACCATGCCGCTGGATTACATGGAAAAAGGAGAGACGGATACGGATGACGAACAAACCGACATCGAGCGATATCTTTGATATAAATAAGAAAACGGGAGCCCTGATTCTTGGAAAGAACCGCCTTGATGATTATGCGACCAAGTACCTGACAAGGCATTGTAAAAAGGCTCTTGAAACGCCGATGCCGTTGCCCGTTGATGAGATATTGCAGAAAGCAAATCTCACGGTCAAGGAAGTATCTCTGTCCCGCAACCTGGACATTTTCGGGTGCTGCCTACTTCTCGATGGCGAGGTAGAAATATATGATCACGAGCAAGGCACATCCAAAACCGTATCCTTTCCGGCGGGAACAGTTCTGATTGATCCCGATTCCGAGGCAATGTACGGAGAAGGTGCAAAACGAAACACGCTCATCCATGAGGCTCTCCATTGGGAAAAGGATAAAACATATTTTGAAATACTGGCGGTGAAAAATGCGGCGGCATCCGAAAAACTGTATCCGATTATGTGCCGCCAGTCTGAAACCTTCTATGAGCCGCCGGAAGGAAAAAAGACAAAAGAAAATGAAGTAAAGTGGCTTGAATGGCAGGCTCACCGACTGGCTCCGCGAGTGCTGATGCCGTTTGAGATGTTCAAGAAGAAAGCGCTTGAACTGATTGACAGTTATCAGAATCCGCAGAACGACATTATTCCGTTCTGCGACACGTTGATTGAGGATTTGAGTACCTTCTTCATTGCGTCCCGCGTATCTGTCAAATATCGCCTGATTGAAGTCGGTCTGCTCGGCCGTATATCCGGTTTTGAAGATTTTGACGCCGTTTTTGCAGAAATCAACAATAGCAAAGAGCTTGTCGCATTGACTCCCGTGGAGGCGTATCAGCTATTGAGTCTGGACTCTTCCCTTCGGGAATGGGTCAGCGACGGTCAGTTCGTTTTTGCTGACGGATACTTTGTGCTGGCAGATAAGAAATACATAACTGCCAAAGAAGACGGTCTGCATCTGACGGCAAAAGCAAAAAAGAATATGGCACAGTGCGTCATTAATATCCGTGAGCAGAAATATACGACCTACCGAAATATACAGAAGGACTTCGTAGGATTTGCCGTCCTTTATCATGTGGAGGGAATCGATCAGCGTATGCTGACATTCCATCCGAAATACCAGGCAAATTTCAAGTACGAAGAGGATGATGTATATTCGGCGTTCCGGGACCATATCCTCACCTACGATGAGTACGAAGAAATCGAACTGGTCAAGCGGCTGGGTGATCCGACCACCACACTCTGTCAATGCCTGTGGTATCTGATGAAAAACAGAAAATGGAACTACCCGGAAACCTTTAACGACAGAACAGGTCTGCACAAGAATTATCACGGCAAAATAAAGAACGACAAGTACAATAATATGGGTACAGAGGTGCTGATGGCCATCTGCATCGGCTTGCGGCTGAACCTCCGTATCGTGGAGAAGATATTCGACAAGTCCGATAACAAACTGAATTATTATCAGGACCCTGACAAGACCTATATTCGCATTTTAGAGAATATGCCCGGATTATCTCTGCAGGATTTCAACGGCGTTTTGAAACAGGCAGGCATCAAAGAACTGGGCAGCACAATAACAATCGATCCCGATTAAAATTTAGATAACTCACTGAGTTGGCTTTGGACCCCGAAAGGGGTCTTTTTTTATGCTCTGAAATAGGAAAAGTGGCTATTTTCAAGGGATTTTAACCAACTCCATGAGTTGATCTTAAAAATTCAATAAGGGCAATAATTAATTCAAGTAAGCAAAGGCTTACAAAGGTAATCAAATCTCATTTAGTCCGAGATGGCCATTAGGACGATGGGATGCATAGAGAGTTCATGCGGCGGTAATTAAAGACCGCTCCGGGAATGAAGATGCACCCACCGTTAGATTTCTGCGCCCATTTTCGGATTTTCAGGAGTCTGTGGTTCATCTTCGGCCACAGGCTCCTTTTGCATTCCATCGTACCTGACCACGGACGGAAAGGAATGCAAATGAAACTTAAGATTCGTTACGAGAACGAGTACCAGACAGTAGAGCTGGACGAAAAGTCAACAAAGGAAATGTGGGTTAGCCTCGGTTTTGAGGATGAAGAAACCGAGCAGGAAGAAAAGGAACGCCGTATTCAGGAAGCTTTTGATGAGCAGTTCAACAGACCTGAATACAACAACTGGCACAAGTTTGACCGCCATCGCGGCTACAGTAAGGCGCAACCCGGAAAAGACAGCATCGAGGATGAGATCGATTCATCCGAGCCGTTAATGGACGAAGTCGCAGATGACCGCATCTTCCGCAAATACGAAATAGAACACGAAAAGAAAGAAGATTATGAAGCTGCCTGCCGGTGGGTGCGCAAGGTTCTCGCTAAAAAGCCGGAATGGGCTGACGCCTTTATTGCGGTTTACTTAAACGATGAATCAATTCGTGACTACGCTGCTCGCATAGGCGCAGATGAAAACAACATCACGCAGAAGTTGAAGCGGGCAAAGAAAAAACTTAGAGAAAATTATAAAAACCGTCAGATTTAATCGCCTCCCAAGGCTACCACTTAGGAGGCAATGACGTCCTCCGTAAAAAAATTTTAAGGAGGTAATTCTCATGAATGAATTACAGGTTTTTAACAATGCGGAGTTTGGCTCCGTACGCACAACCGTTATTGACGGGGAGCCTTTCTTTGTTGGCAAGGACGTGGCCGAGATTCTGGGTTACAGCAATCACCGCAAAGCCCTGGCCGACCACGTGGATGCAGAAGATAAAACAGATGGGGTAACGATTCGTGACTCCATCGGACGAGAACAAAGTCCGATTCTCATCAATGAATCCGGGTTTTACAGTCTGATTCTTCGCAGCCAGCTCCCAAAGGCAAAGCAGTTTAAAAGATGGGTAACTTCTGAGGTTCTTCCGGAAATTCGTAGACATGGCGTTTACGCAATTGATGAGATTTTAGAAAATCCGGATCTCGCCATTGCAGCGTTTACTCAGTTAAAGGAAGAGAGAAAGCGCAGAAAAGAACTTGAACTTACTACGGCCATTCAGAATCAGCAGATTGCGGAACTTAAACCGAAGGCAAGCTACTATGACCTGATCCTGCAGAACAGGAACACGGTTCCGGTTACGCAGATTGCCAAGGATTACGGAATGAGCGGAAGAAAATTCAATGACCTTCTTCATGACCTCGGCATCCAGTATAAGTTCCGTAAAACCTGGCTTTTATATCAGGACTACGCGGATCTGGGATACACCCAGTCAAAGACGTTCGCCATCGATGCGGAGAAAAGCGTGATGCATACCTACTGGACGCAGAAGGGCAGACTTTTCCTTTATGACCTTTTGAAAGGCGAAGGAATTCTGCCGCTAATTGAACAGGAGGTGTAAGCATGGAAGGCAAGATGATTTTTAACAACACGGCAAGGGCGGGAGAAAAACCCGCCTTCCGCCCGCTGGTATATATCTGCGCGCCTTATTCCGGTGATGTGGAAGAGAATACGAAAAGGGCGGCCGCTTTTGCAAAGTACGCCTATGACAAAGGGAATATCCCGCTGACGGCGCATCTGCTGTTTCCTTTTATGGATGACACAAACGAGGAGGACAGGAGAACTGCCATTTTCATGGACATTGTCCTGATGGGCAAATGCCAGGAGGTTTGGGTGCTTGGAAACGAAATCACCCGGGGCATGAGAATTGAAATTGAGAAAGCGAAAAAACGCAGACAGAAGGTCAGGTATTTCAACAGTGAATTTCAGGAGGTGGAGGACGTATGAGAGAACTTGCCATCGCCTATGGGAATAACCGTCAGGCGAAAAAATGGGTGAACAAAGCCATAAGCTACGATGATTTGAAAGCGCGGCTTAAGGTGACCATCCGCACAACGGAGTCGGCGGAGGAATACGCCAAAATGAGCAGGGTGCAGCGGGATATCGCAAAAGACCACGGAGGCTTTGTGGGCGGCGTGCTGAGAGGCGGCCGCCGCAAGGTGGATAGCGTGGAACTTCGTTCCATGATTGCGCTTGACGGTGACCGGATCGATAAAGCGTTTCTTGATGATTATGAAAAAAACGCGCCCTATGCGTCATGCCTTTATACGACACATTCCAGCACCCCGGAAAATCCGAGGGTGCGTCTTGTGTTTCCGCTGACAAGGGATGTAACAACGGAGGAGTTTGTCGCCGTATCAAGGTATCTCGCTGAGATGCTCGGAATCGACTTCTTTGATGAATGTTCCTATCAGCCCAATCAGCTGATGTACTGGCCGTCCTCTCCGCAAAACGGCATATTCGTGTTTAAGGAAACGGATAAGGACTGGCTTGATCCTGATGATATTTTATCCGCTCACCCGGAGTGGACGGATCCCACAAGGCTTCCGACATCGTCTCGTGAGAGCAAGGCGAATCAGGTAACAAAAGAAAAGGTGAAGGATCCACTCACAAAAGATGGAACGGTCGGCCTTTTCAATAGAGTCTATTTTCCAATCTCCCACGCGCTGGAGCATTTCCTTTCCGATGTCTATGAACCAACGGATAACGAAAACCGCTGGCATCTTATAACGTCATCCAGTATGGCGGGGGTGGAAATCATCGAAGATAAATTTGTCTATTCCCACCACGCAAAAGATCCCGCCTATCTGAAACTCTGCAATGCTTTTGATATCGTCCGCATCCATAAGTTCGGCGATGTTGACGATAAGGAATCCTTTAAGGAAATGTGCGAATTTGCTATGCGGCAGGACGGGGTAAAGGTGGCTGCCGCAAATGAGAAGCTGTCAGAGGCTGAGAAGGACTTTTCCGATGTTGACGACTGGAAGAAAAAGCTGCGCTATACCTCGAAGGGGGCGGTTTTGGAAAACTCTCTGTATAACGCGAAACTCATCATGCAAAATGATCCTCTGCTGAAAAATATCGTGTTTAATCAGCTGGCGGACGGTCTTGAGATTAAAGGGGATGTGCCGTGGCAGCATCCGGCGAAGTTCTGGCGGGATGCTGACGACGCGCAGCTGATCTGTTACGTGGACGATCACTATGGCACATTCTCGCAGAGAAACTACGACATCGCCGTGACTAAGGTGGCGGATGACCGTTCCTATCATCCAATCAGACTGTATTTCGAGGCACTTCCTCCCTGGGACGGTGAAAAACGCGTTGATACCTTATTCATCGACTATCTCGGCGCAGACGATAACGACTACATCCGCGCTGTCTGCCGGAAGACACTGTGCGCCGCGTATATGCGCGTTTACCATCCCGGAATTAAGTTCGATTATCTTCCTGTCTTTAACGGAGCGCAGGGCATCGGTAAATCGACCTTCATTTCGAATCTTGGCATGGAGTGGTTTTCCGACAGCCTGACGCTTTCCGATATGAATGATAAGACAGCGGCGGAGAAACTGCAGGGCTACTGGATCCATGAGATTGGAGAACTTGCCGGAATGAAGAAGGCCGACCTCGACAAGGTGAAATCCTTTGTATCACGATGCGATGACAAGTACCGCGCCAGTTTCGGCAAGCGCGTCACTCCCCATCCGAGGCAGTGCGTCTTCTTTGGCACGACAAATTCCGAGAACGGATATCTGCGTGACATCACAGGGAACCGCCGTTTCTGGAATGTGAAGGCGTCCGGCAGGAGCAAATATAAGCCGTGGGATATGACGAAGGAAGTGGTGGAGCAGATCTGGGCGGAGGTCATTTTGCTGGCTAAGGCGGGCGAAAAGCTGTACCTCGATCCATCGCTGGAGGCATATGCCCAGGAAGAGCAGCGTGAAGCGATGGAGCAGGATGACCGTGAAGGCATCGTGCGTGAGTATCTTGACATGTTATTACCCGAAGCCTGGGACGATATGGATATGTACCGCAGAAGGGACTATTTCCGTGATCCTTCCGATCCTACAAGGCCGGAAGGCGTGAGGAGACGCATGGAGGTATCGAACCTTGAAATCTGGTGCGAGTGCTTTGGCAAACCGAAGGAGGATATCAAATCATCCGACAGCTATGCCATAGCCGCCATCATGAAACGGCTTAAGGACTGGGAGAAGAAGGAAGATCGAAAGCGCGTACCGATTTACGGCAGGCAGCGGATCTATGCGCGGAAGGAGTAATGGGACAGGGACAAGCTGCCGGGACAACTTATCATGGGTTGTCCCGCCGTCAAAAAGTTGTCCCCCTTGAAAACAGCGGATTGGGACAGGATGGGACGGACAGGACAGGAATTTCTATATTAAATCAAATCGTTATTTATTAACTATAGCGTACCCGTAACACGCGTATTTCGCGCGTATAGGGATTTTTGGCCACTTGTCCGTCCCGTCCCGCATGAATAAACGGAGGAACCATCATGGTAAGCAAAAAAGAAAGAACAATGGAAAGATATATGAAAGCGGGAGCCGAGATGCGCCTGTTTAAGAACCTGGGAGCGAAAATGATCACCGATATCAGCTATGTGCTGTCTGCGGCAGACCAGGATAAACTGATGCGGGCAATGAACAGGATTGATGAAGTCTGTTCAAAAGCTGAGGATAACATGTTCTGTGATTATCCGAATATCTCAAATGAATATACCGATGTGTTTTACGGAAATGTAGAGGATACGCCGAGAAATGGCGTGGACAAAAAGATAATTGAAATGGCAAGGGAGGCTGCGGATGAACTCTTTACGGGAAAGAGATATTGAAAAGAAACTGGTGGAGACAGTAAGGAAATCCGGCGGTCTTGCTCCTAAGTTTGTAAGTCCCGGTCTTGATGGCGTGCCTGACCGCATCATCCTGTTTCCGAAAGGGCGCGTGGCTTTTGCGGAAGTAAAAGCTCCGGGGAAAAAGCCGAGACCTTTGCAGGCAAGACGCATAAAGCAGCTGCAGAGTCTTGGCTTTCAGGTCTACGTGATTGACGAACCGGAGCAGATTGAAGGAGTCATAAAAAATATACAGACGGGAGGTGATGCCGAATGAAGTTCATAGCGCATGATTATCAGCGGTACGCGATCGACTATATCGAAACTCATCCGATTGCCGCGATATTTCTTGATATGGGCTTAGGTTAGGCAAGACCGCAATCACGCTTACCGCTCTGTTTGACCTGTGCCTGGACCGGTTTCTAATAAGAAAAACGCTTGTTGTCGCGCCGCTTAGAGTGGCGAAAAACACATGGCCGGCGGAAATCAAAAAATGGGATCACCTTGAAGGACTTATGTATTCCGTGGTGGTCGGATCGGAGGCGGAGCGCAAGGCGGCTCTTATGCAAACGGCGGATATCTATATCATCAACCGGGAAAATGTGGACTGGCTTATCACGAAGAGCGGCATACCGTTTGACTTCGATATGGTAGTGATAGACGAGCTGTCATCCTTTAAGTCCAATCAGGCGAAACGATTTAAAAGTCTTTTGAAGGCAAGACCAAAGGTGAAACGAATCGTGGGACTTACGGGAACTCCTTCAAGCAACGGACTTATGGATTTATGGGCGGAGTTTCGCATTCTCGATCTTGGCGAAAGACTGGGAAGATATATCACGCGCTACAGAAACGTCTATTTTACTCCGGATAAGAGAAACGGCGAGGTCATCTTTTCATATAAGCCGCTTCCAGGAGCGGAGGAAGCCATCTATCAGAGAATATCTGATATCACGATTTCAATGAAATCATGCGATTATCTCAAACTCCCGGATTGCGTGATCAATGAAGTCCAGGTGCGCATGGACGAGAAGGAAACGGAAGTGTATGAACAATTCAAAAAAGACATGGTGGCAAAAATCAAGGACAAGGAAATAGATGCGGCGAATGCGGCCGTTCTTTCCGGGAAACTTCTGCAGATGGCAAACGGAGCGGTCTATGACGAGGATAAGAATGTGATCCGCATCCATGATCGAAAGCTTGAAGCGCTGGAAGATCTTCTGGAAGCGGCGAACGGAAAGCCTGTCCTCATCGCCTACTGGTATCAGCATGATGCCGAACGAATTAAGGAAAGAATCTGTGTCCGTGAGATTAGGACATCCAGTGATATCGAAGAATGGAACACAGGAAAAATTCCTGCGGCCATCATTCATCCGGCATCAGCAGGTCACGGATTGAATCTTCAGGCCGGCGGTTCTACGCTTATATGGTTTGGGCTTACATGGAGTCTCGAACTGTATCAGCAGACGAACGCGAGACTTTACAGACAGGGACAGACGGAAACGGTCATCATTCATCACATCATCGCCAAAGACACGATTGATGAACAGGTCATGAAGGCGCTTCGTAAAAAAGAGAAAACTCAGAATGCACTGATTGACGCTGTCAGGGCGAATCTGGCGGTGGAAAGATGATAGACCCCTATGAGAACCTTGCCTGCGCCATCATTCTGCAGGCGGTGAAGGATTATCGCACGGCAAGGAAAAAATTGACACATAACCCGAAGAACAAAGACGCGAAGCTCATGGTAGAAGATCTTGAGAGGTTCTTTCGTTCCGATTGGTACGCATCGCTCACATCAATTGATGGAGAGATGCTGCTTACGAAACTTAAGGAGGAAGAAATCTCATGACAGTAAAGGAATATTTTTACCAGGCTTATCGTCTGGATCAAAGAATAAACAGCAACCTGGAAGAAGTGACGGCGCTTCGTGAAATGTCATCATCCGTATCCTCTCCGCTGCTGACGGAGAGGGTGCAGACCTCAAGAAAGTGCGATGCGCCGTTCGTTAGATGCATTGAGAAGATCATAGATCTGGAAGAAAAGATAAACAAGGAGATTGATCTGCTTGTGGAACTGAAGAAAGAGATACGGGGCGTTATCTCGACCGTGGAGGATACGGACGAACGGCTTGTTCTCAAATACCGTTATATACACAACTATACGTGGGAGCAGATCGGAAACGAACTGCATGCCGATTCCCGGACGGTAAGAAGGTGGCACGGATCGGCGCTTCAGCATGTAAGGCTACCGGAAAATCCTGTCGAAATATAAAATGCGCCCGAAATGTCCGCAAATGTCACAAGATGCCCATGTGCAAATTGTGATATAGTAAAATCAGCAAAATTGAACGATGAATAAGGCCTCACAGGAGAAATCCCGTGGGGCTTTTCTTATGGGCGAAAGGAGGCGCGCATGCCAAGAAAACCAAAGCGGCCATGCCGCTACCCCGGCTGTCCCAACCTAACGGACGGCGTTTACTGCGAGGAACACGAAAAAGTAATGCAAAGGCACTATGAGAAGTTTCAGCGCGGTTACTCCCCGGGCAAACGATACGGAAGAGCCTGGAAAAGAATCCGTGACAGATATATAGGTCGGCATCCGCTCTGCGAGATGTGCCTTACAAACGAGAGATACATCAAGGCGGAGGAAGTCCACCATATCATTCCTCTTTCGGAAGGCGGGACGCATGAGGAACGAAACCTTATGAGTCTATGCAGAAGCTGTCACGAGAAAATTCATAAAGAACGCGGCGACCGGTAGGGGCGGTCAAATCTCTGCGGGCCTTCCGTGCGGAAAACGGCGCGGGGCTTCGTGTGAACAAAAAGCGAAATCAAAAGGGCAATAGGTCCCGGCGCAAAAAATCAGAACAGAAAGGCGGTGAGAAAGTGCCGACAAAATCGAATAATACGGGCGGTCGCGGCGGCAAAAGACCGGGCGCGGGACGGAAAGCCAAAAGCGTTCTTGAAAAAGCAGCATCAGGAAATCCCGGCGGCAGGAAACTCACCATTTTGGATGTCCCGGATATGGAAGGAAGCGAAATGCCAAAGCCGGATGAGATCCTTTCCGCTCCGCAAAAGGACGGCACTACACTCAAAGCCGCCGAGATATATGAAGCGGTTTGGAAATGGCTGGAGAAGCTGAATGCCACCGCGTATATCTCACCGCAGGTCATAGAGCAGTACGCCATGTGCCGCGCGAGATGGCTTCAGTGCGAGAAGATGACAAATGAGCTGGGCTTTCTTTCAAGGCATCCCACAACCGGCAAGCCGTCCACCTCACCGTTTATCAATATCGGAATCAACTATATGAATCAGGCAACCAGGCAATGGGATGCCATCATGCAGATTATCAAGGAGAACTGCTCTGTGGATTTTACGGGAGCAAACCCTAACGATGATCTGGAGAAAATACTGCATCAGAGAAAGGGAATCTAATTATGTTTGAAAAAGTAAATCCCGCGCATCCCGACAAAATCGCAGACCGCATAGCCGGCGCGATGGTGGATGCCGCATACAGGAAAGAAGAAAATCCGGGGATCGCCGTTGAGGTTCTCGTCGGACACGGCATTTGCCATATCATCGCGGAAACCAGCGTGCATATTAACCGCACGGAAGTAACGGACATCGTAAGACGCATCGTGGGCGATGTAAAAGTCGGATATCAGGAAGTAGCGCAGGATACGCATCTTTCGGAAAATCAAAAGGACAAACTTCGCTGCGGAGATAACGGCATATTCAAAGGAATGCCTGTGACAGAGGAGCAGAAAAAGCTCACGGGCATTGCGGCTTTAATCTATCAGAAATATCTCCGTGACGGCAAATATATACTTTCTGGCGGAAAGCTGACCATCTGCCAGAGCAACGCAAAAGCAGAGGAGCTAAAGAAAAGCTATCCGAAAGCCATCATAAATCCGCTGGGAGAGTGGACGGGAGGCACGGATGTAGACTCCGGTGCCACCAACAGAAAGCTTGGGAGCGATATGGGCGACTCCGTAACAGGAGGAGGGCTTCACGGCAAGGATTTATCCAAAGCCGATGTCAGCGTAAATATCTACGCATTCTTAAAGGCACAGGAAACAGGAAAGACCGTGGAACTTTCCTGCTCCATCGGAGATGAAGAAGTGGACGGAAAGCCTTATGCGGAAATCGTGGAGATAGCAAGGGAGTATATCAAGGTTTTAGGCGGTTTTGAGAAATTTGCGGAATGGGGGCTTATTAGAAATGAAAACAACAAGTGAAATGCAGCTTGTTCCGATAGAAAAACTGGTGCCGTATGTGAACAACGCCCGCACCCACTCCCCGGAACAGATAAATAAGCTCCGTTCTTCCATCAGAGAATTCGGCTTTATCAATCCTGTCATCATCGACCGTGACTTTGGCGTAATTGCCGGCCACGGTCGTATTCTTGCGGCAAAGGAAGAAAAGATAGATAAGGTGCCGTGCGTCTTTGCAGATCACCTATCCGAAGCTCAAAAGAAAGCCTATATCATCGCGGATAACCGCATGGCGATGGACGCCGGCTGGGACGAGGAGCTTTTAAGGGTGGAAATCGAGGCGCTGCAGGCGGAGGCGTTTGACCTTTCGCTTACAGGCTTTGATGAAAAGGAACTCTCAAAGCTCTTTGATGATGGCACGGAAATCAAGGAAGATGACTTTGACGTGGATGAAGAGCTTAACAAACCCACCTTTTCAAAAGCAGGTGATGTATGGACGCTTGGAAGACACAGGCTTCTCTGCGGTGATTCCACAAAGGGTGAAAGTTACGAAACGCTCATGCAGGGCAAAAAAGCGAACCTTGTTCTGACTGATCCTCCCTACAATGTGAACTACGAAGGAACTGCCGGAAAAATAAAAAATGACAACATGGCGGATAGCAAATTCTATCAGTTTCTGCTTGATGCTTTTTCTAATATAGAAAAGGTCATGGCGGACGATGCTTCCATCTATGTGTTCCATGCGGATACCGAAGGACTGAACTTTAGAAAGGCATTTGACGCTGCAGGCTTCTACCTTTCCGGCTGCTGTATATGGAAAAAGCCGAGCCTGGTGCTTGGGCGCTCTCCTTATCAGTGGCAGCATGAGCCTTGCCTTTACGGCTGGAAGAAAAACGGTAAGCATCAGTGGTATTCGGACAGGAAACAGACCACAATCTGGGAGTTTGAAAAGACAAAAAAGAACACGGATCACCCGACCATGAAGCCTGTTCCGCTTCTTGCTTATCCGATTCAGAATTCTTCCATGAGCAATACGCTGGTTCTCGATCCGTTCGGAGGAAGCGGCTCGACTCTTATCGCCTGTGAACAGATTGACAGAAGCTGCTTTACCATTGAGCTTGATGAAAAATACTGCGATGTCATCGTAAAACGCTACATCGAGCAGATCGGAACATCGGAAAACGTGTCCGTGGTTCGATCAGGCAAAACCTACGCCTTCAAGGAAGTGGAGGTAAATGATGAATAAATTAACGCTTGGGAGCCTGTTTGACGGCTCGGGCGGTTTTCCTCTTGGCGGCTTAATTTCCGACATTACCCCTCTTTGGGCATCGGAGATTGAGCCGTTTCCTATAAGAGTGACGACTAAAAGGCTGCCTTTTATGAAACACTACGGCGATGTTTCAAAGATGGATGGCAAAGAGATAGAGCCGGTGGATATCATCACATTCGGCTCGCCCTGCCAGGATATGAGCATTGCGGGAAAAAGAGAAGGGCTTACCGGAAACCGCTCCGGACTTTTTTATGAAGCCATAAGAATCGTAAAAGAAATGAGGGAGAAAACGAATGGCAAATATCCAAGATATATTGTGTGGGAGAATGTGCCTGGAGCCTTCTCCTCAAACAAAGGTGAGGACTTTAGACTCGTCCTCGAAAGCATCTGCCGGGTCAAAGAGAAAGACGCATCTGTTCCTTCGGCTGACAAGTGGCAGAACGCAGGACTTATCCTGGGAGATGGTTACTCCATCGCCTGGAGAGTGCTTGACGCTCAATACTTCGGAGTTCCCCAAAGAAGAAAACGCATCTTTCTTGTCGCAGATTTTAGAGGCGAATGCGCCGGAAAAATACTATTTGAGTCAGAAGGCGTGTCTGGGTATACTGCGCAGAGCTTCCGAGCGTGGCAAGGAGCTGCCGGATGTTTTGAAGCGAGCGCTGGAGAAACAGGCAAAATCTGCTTAAACGATCAGGGCGGCCAGAGAATGGATGTGATGGAAGATGTGACGAGTACGCTAAGAGCGGAAGCGCATCATCCTCCGGTCGTTTTAGAAGCGGCGGGATTTGGCACCGAGCATTCGGCAAAGTCAAGAAGCATAGGATTTGAGGAAGAAACTTCTCCCACGCTTCGGGCGGGAGCCCGTCCTGCCGCTGCAATCTTAGAAAATCATCCTACAGACAGCCGTGTAAAACTATCCTCTGACGGAACGGTTCAGACGCTTACCTCCCGTATGGGAACGGGCGGAAACAATGTCCCGCTGCTTCTTAAAATAAGAAGCGGATGCGAAGGCGGCGGAAAAGGCGCGCTGATCCAGAAAGATAAATCAGCTACGATTGGGTGTAACAACGACCAGACGCTTTTTGAACCGAAGGTTTACGGCATCTGTTCCAAAGACAGCAACGCTATGAAGTCAGGTAATCCGAAAAGCGGATTTTATGAGGCGGATACTACCCGCACACTGGATGGTAATGGCGGAAATCCCACCTGCAATCAGGGCGGTATGGCAGTTGTCGCAATCGAGGGAAACGGAGCAAGACCGTCCCACAAAGGCAGTGGATATGCCGAAGGCGATGTCAGCTTTACGCTGAACGCTACTGAGCAGCACGGCGTGGCTTATGGGATCGACCGCGCCGCCTACAACATGGGACAGAACGCTAAGTTCGGCATTGCCGTAGAGGAGGAAGTCGAACCCACTATTGTTGCAAAAGGACCGGGGGCGGTCAGCCATCCTATTTACCACTCCAGCAAGAACTCCTTTCATACAAGCTTTACCGATGAGGCGGCAACAGATACGCTTGTTGCCACGGATTACAAAGATCCGCCAACAGTATCGGAAGAGCCTGACTATATTGTAAGAAGGCTGACACCCACCGAGTGCGCAAGGCTGCAGGGCTTTCCCGACTGGTGGTGCGCCTGCCTTGAAACCGAAAAGCCGGCAGATGGAGAGATGTACTTTTGGTATAAGGCATTTGAAGAATGGAGAAATGTTACGAAGCCGGACGCAAAGCCAAAGACCTCAAAGCAGATAAAAAAATGGCTTGAAAGTCCTCATTCGGACTCCGCGGAATATAAGATGTGGGGCAATGGCGTGGCGCTTCCCTGCGTGGTGTTCGTTCTTTCGGGTATCGCATACTTTGCACAGTTTGATACTAAGTGATACGGCATATTTTTACAGCGAAAATATCAAAATAACACTTGCTATTTCAGGCGTTCAGAGGGATATATGTACTACCGAAAGCAAAGGAGGTTTTCGCAAATGAAAATAAAATATGGCGTAACAGGAGAAAAACGCAAAGAACTGGTGAAGGCAATCTCGTCTGCCACGGGAGCAAAAGCAAAGTATATGGGAATGCCCAGCGCAGCTTATGAGATTGACTATTTCACGGTCACAAAGGACGGAACGCTTCAATTTGACGATATGGCAGACAGCGAAGAAGTTGAAAAGCTGCTCGAAGCCATAGCGGATGCGGGCTTTGAATGTGAAGAAAAGGAAAAACAAATCGATGCCATTCACATCGAAATGCCAAGGGATTACTACACGGATACGGCGCTTGAGAATCTGAAAAAAATCATTAAGAGCAAGGAAACGCTTATCAAAAAAGCAATCGGAGCGGATTCACTACCGATTGAGGTAACGGAAGAAAAAGTAATTTTTCCCTGGTTTAACGAGATGGAGCCGGAAGCTCTTCATGCCTACGCAGTCTTCATTCAAAAGCTCTCCAAAATGGCAAAGGAAGCCGTGCGTGTAACAGCTGCGGAGAAGGAAACGGCAAACGAAAAATACGCATTCAGATGTTTTCTCTTAAGGCTTGGGTTTATCGGTGATGAGTATAAGACGGACAGAAAAATTTTGCTTAAAAATCTCACAGGTTCAGGAGCCTTTAAGAGCGGTCATAAAAAAGAAAGCCTTATTCCGTCTCCTGAAAACACTGTAAAAATCGATTTGTTGGAAGCAAAGGAAAGGCTCAAAGACCCGCAGATTCAAGAGGAAATCAGAGCCATCCTAAACGGTGAGGAGGCGTCAGAATGAATTTTCCAAGTAAAGAAACGGTGGAACGAATCAAGACCGCATATCCTGCCGGATGTCGTGTGGAGCTTGTCCGCATGGACGATACGCAGGCGCCACCCATTGGAATAAAAGGCACTGTTATAGGAGTGGATGATATCGGCTCCATTATGGTTCGCTGGGATAACGGCTCCGGACTTTCCGTAGCCTATGGCGAGGATTTATGCAGGAGGTGCGACTGATGGATGCTAAAGTAAGAGATCAGATCCTTGCCGTTAGAGATACAGGTCTTACCAATATGTTTGATGTGAATGCTGTTCAGCGGATTGCTTATGAGATGGACTACTATGAACTGGTAAATTATCTCGAGGAACACCGCAAGGAATACGTCAGATTCATCCTCACAGGCGAGGAATAAAAGCGGAAATTTCTTTGAAAAAACTACAGAAAAGACTTGCTATTATCTCCGTTTAGAGTGATATATGTACATACCAAAAGAAACGGAGGATATGAAAATGACAAACAAGGAAATGAAAGACCAGAGCTTCAAAGAGGCGATGGAATCTATGAAAAGGAAAAATGAACAGCGCGTAACTGAGATGGCGCTTCAGATGATACCTGCTCTTGAAGGAAGAAAAAACCTTGAATCACACGGAAACGACAGCGAAGACTTTATCGAAATCAGCGTATGGACTTTGAAAGAAGCGCTCGTTAAGGCTTACGAGCTTGGCAAGGGTTGGTATTAAGAAAGGATGCGAAAGATGACGATAAACGAAGCTATGGAGAAATACAGACTACCGAATCCGACAACGGCTGAGGATCTTGAAACCAGATGGAACAAGGTGCTGACTTTCGGAAACAGGGTGGTCATGGCGGGATACTTATATAACGGACCGGATAAACCTTGCTATTTCGGAGCGGTCTATGAATATCTTGAAGATGGCAAGAAGACTTGCGAAAGCGCCATAGGGCTTTACATGGCAAGTGATGTGGAATTTACGGATGACGGTCATGCCATAGCCTGGGCTATGCAGCAGTAACAAAAAGGAAAATAAGGGAGCGGAGCCAAATGGCTCTATCTCTCGTACAGATAGATTTTGGAAAAGTCGCTTGAGGCGGCTTGTTTTTATGCTTGGAGAATGTGATGAAATTTTTAATCGACAGAAATGAACTTCCCTATGATGCGATGGTATCCGATCCCTCGCAGCTTTGTCCTATAGAGGAAGAAGGTGATAATGCGGATGATGAGGAAACTGAAAAAATACAAACCGACACGGTTCATGGCCAAGGGCAGCCACTACGATAAGGACGCGGCCGACCACGCCGTTTGCTTTATAGAAAAATTCTGCTGTCATACCAAAGGACGATGGGACGGTAAGCCATTTGAACTTATCGACTGGCAGGAGCAGATCATCAGGGATATATTCGGTACGATAAAAGAAAACGGATACAGGCAGTTCAACACGGCTTATGTGGAAATTCCGAAGAAGCAGGGAAAAAGCGAACTGGCTGCCGCCGTTGCCCTCTATCTTCTCTGCGCCGATTTTGAGCCGGGAGCCGAAGTGTATGGATGCGCCGCTGATCGTAACCAGGCGCAGATTGTATTTGATGTTGCTCTTCAGATGGTCAAACGCTGCCCAGCTCTTGAGAAAAAAATGAGCATACGGCCATCACAAAAGGAAATGGAATATCTGCCTACGGGAAGCAAATATAAGGCTCTCTCCGCGGATGTGGCAAACAAGCACGGATTCAATATCCACGGAGTAATCTTTGATGAGCTTCATACGCAGCCGAACAGAAAGCTGTTTGATGTTATGACGAAAGGCTCAGGCGACGCGAGAATGCAGCCGCTGTATTTTCTGATTACCACGGCCGGAAACGATGTGAATTCCATCTGTTATGAACAGCATCAGAAAGCTAAGGATATTTTAGAAGGCAGAAAGCATGATGCCACATTTTATCCCGTGATATTCGGAGCGGATGACGATGAGGACTGGACTGATCCGAAAGTGTGGAAAAAAGCCAATCCATCGCTTGGCATTACGGTTGAAATAGACAAAGTGGAAACGGCCTGTGAGCAGGCAAAGCAGAATCCCGCCGAGGAGAATTCCTTCCGGCAGCTAAGACTCAATCAATGGGTGAAGCAATCCGTCAGATGGATGCCGATGGATAAATGGGACGCATGCGCATTTGCCGCAAACGAGGATGCTTTGGAAGGCAGAGTCTGCTACGGCGGACTTGACCTGTCCTCCACAACGGACATCACGGCTTTTGTATTGGTGTTTCCTCCGCTGGATGAGGAAGATAAATATACTGTTCTTCCTTATTTCTGGGTGCCGGAGGACACACTGGAGCTTCGGGTGAAACGTGATCATGTCATGTATGACCTCTGGGAAAAGCAGGGCTTTATCCAGACAACGGAGGGAAATGTCATTCATTACGGCTATATTGAAAAATTCATCGAGGAACTCGGAAACCGCTTCAACATCCGTGAGATTGCCTTTGACCGCTGGGGCGCGGTGCAGATGGTTCAAAACCTGGAGGGCATGGGGTTTACGGTCGTGCCTTTCGGACAGGGATTTAAGGATATGTCTCCTCCGACAAAGGAGCTGATGAAGCTGACGCTGGAAGAAAAAATTGCCCACGGAGGACATCCGGTTCTTCGGTGGATGATGGATAACATCTATGTGAGAACCGATCCTGCCGGGAACATAAAAGCGGATAAGGAAAAATCGACAGAGAAAATAGACGGAGCTATCGCCACCATCATGGCGCTTGACAGAGCTATAAGGTGTGGAAACGATACAAGCGCTTCGGTGTATGACAGCCGTGGCCTGCTGATTTTATAAAAAATCAAAAAAAGTATTGACTACTACGCTACGTCATAGTTTATAGTGATGTTACACGAGGAGGTAACTCATATGAGAACGATACATGAAGTGAGCGAATTAGTAGGAGTGAGTATACGCACTCTGCAATACTACGATAAAATAGGTCTTTTCACGCCGTCAGAATATACAGAAGCCGGCTACCGTCTGTATGACGATACAGATTTAGAACGGCTGCAGCAGATTTTGTTGTTTCGGGAATTGGAATTTCCGCTAAAGGATATCAAGCAAATTCTCAATAGTCCTGACTTTGATAGATCCAAAGCATTGGAACAGCAAATTGAACTTCTGACGCTTAAAAAGGAGCATATCGAAAACTTAATCATCCTCGCTCGTGAAATAAAACTGAAAGGAGTAAGAACCATGGATTTTAAAGCTTTTGACACAAAGAAAATTGATGAATACGCAGCACAGGCTAAAGAATACTGGGGAAACACAAAGGAATACAAAGAATTTGAGGAAAAAAGCAAAACACTCACGCAGGAAGAACAAAAGAAAATATTCGGTAATTTGATGGATCTTTTCGTGGAGTTCGGGAAAATAAAGGAAGAGAATCCGGAATCTGATAAAGCGCAGGCACAGGTTAAAAAGCTGCAGGACTTTATCACAGCTAACTTCTATACCTGCACCGATACAATTCTTGCGGAGCTGGGAAAAGCGTATGGGAGCGGCGGCGAGTTTACCAAAAATATTAATCACGCTGCAGGAGAAGGTACGGCGGAATTTGCAGCCACCGCAATTGAAGTCTACTGCAAATAAAGAAATACATTGATTTCATATACAGAAAGCATCTCTTCGGAGGTGCTTTTTTAATACTCAAATCATGAAAGGAATGAAAGCCTATGGGAATTTTAAGCGGACTTTTTAAGTCCAGGGATAAGCCTGAAAACAGAACCACCGGTTCGAGCTATGCCTTTTACCTCGGCGGGACATCTTCCGGCAAGGCGGTAAATGAGAGAACGGCAATGCAGATGACGGCGGTCTATGCCTGCGTGAGGATTCTGTCCGAAGCCATAGCCGGACTTCCGCTTCATCTCTACAGATACCGTGAAGACGGCGGAAAGGAAAAAGCAACAGATCATCCGCTTTACTGTCTCCTTCACGATGAGCCGAATCCAGAAATGAGTTCATTCGTATTCAGGGAAACGCTTATGACGCATCTTCTGCTGTGGGGCAATGCCTATGCGCAGATTATCCGTAACGGTCATGGTGAGGTCATTGCCTTGTATCCGCTTATGCCGAACAAGATGAGCGTAAACCGTGACAGTGCAGGTTCTCTTTACTACGAGTACACAAGGCAGACTGAAGATGCGCCGACTATAAAGGGAACAACGGTCAAGCTGAAACCGTCCGATGTGCTTCATGTGCCGGGACTTGGCTTTGACGGACTTGTCGGATACTCCCCGATAGCAATGGCAAAAAACGCCATCGGACTTGCAATAGCCACGGAAGAATACGGCTCTAAGTTCTTCGCAAACGGCGCGACACCCGGAGGAATCCTTGAACACCCCAGCGTGGTAAAAGATCCGGAGCGAGTCAGAAATTCATGGAACGCGGCTTTTGGGGGTTCAGGGAATGCCAATAAGGTAGCAGTCCTTGAAGAAGGCATGAAATATACGCCGATATCCATCTCTCCGGAGCAGGCGCAATTTCTGGAAACAAGGAAGTTTCAGATAGACGAAATCGCCCGTATTTTCAGGGTTCCGCCTCACATGGTGGGTGACCTTGAGAAGTCGAGTTTTTCAAATATTGAGCAGCAGTCGCTGGAGTTTGTGAAATATACGCTTGACCCCTGGGTAACGCGCTGGGAACAGTCTATTTGCAGAACCCTTCTTTCTCCGAATGAGAAGAAGGATTTTTTTGTGAAGTTCAACGTGGAGGGCTTGCTTCGCGGTGATTATGAAAGCCGGATGAGGGGCTATGCTACAGCAAGGCAGAACGGGTGGATGAGTGCAAACGACATTCGGTCTCTTGAGAATCTTGACATGATTCCCGACGAAGAAGGCGGCAACTTATATCTTATAAACGGCAACATGCTTCCGCTGTCAAAGGCGGGCGCTTTTGCAAAAGACGGAAAGGAGGAATCCGATGAAGAAGTTCTGGAAATGGAAACAGAAACAGGTGAAAAATCAGGAAACGGGCACAGAAGAACCGGAACGCGTTCTGTTCCTTAACGGTACGATTGCCGAAGAAAGCTGGTTTGACGATGATGTCACGCCGGCTCTTTTTAAAGAGGAACTGAATGCCGGAACCGGTAAGATCACAGTCTGGATCAATTCGCCTGGAGGAGACTGCATTGCGGCAGCCAGAATATATAACATGCTGATGGAATATGAAGGGGATGTCACGGTTAAGATCGACGGCATCGCTGCATCTGCGGCATCGGTCATCGCAATGGCGGGAAGTCGTGTACTGGTTTCACCTGTGTCCATGATGATGATCCATAATCCGGCTACGATTGCTGTCGGCGATACGGGTGAGATGAGCAAGGCCATAGACATGCTGCGCGAAGTCAAGGAATCAATCATAAACGCCTATGAGATCAGGACAGGTCTTCCGAGACTGAAACTCTCACGGCTGATGGATGCCGAGACATGGATGGACGCAAACAAAGCGGTCGAGCTTGGATTTGCGGATGAGATCATGAAACGGGATATTGCCCCGGATGACATCGAAGTCCCGCAGATATCAATGCTTTATTCGGAAGTAGCTGTAACCAATTCTCTAATGGATAAGATTGCTACAAGATGCAGCATCGAAAAGAAAGAAGAAACCAAAGTATCGGCCGACTCACTTCTTGAGCGGCTTTCTTTATTAAAAAACTGGAGGTAAGAATAATGACTAAACTTATGGAACTTATGGAAAAGAGAAATGAAGCATGGGAAGGCGCAAAGGCCTTCGTGGAAAGCAGACGAAATGATGATGGACTTCTCTCCGAAGAAGATGCAAATACCTATGAGGAGATGGAGAAGAAGGTCAGAGATTACGGAACGGAAATCGAAAGAATCCGCAGTATGGAGGAAATCGAGAATGAACTCAATAAGCCTGTAAACACTCCGATTATGACAAGGCCGGAAAAGAAAAAAGAGGAAACGCCGGAAAAGAAAGGCCGTGCTTCAGACCAGTATAAGACGGATATGATCCGTGCTATCCGCAGTAACTTCAAGCAGGTCACAGACCTGTTGCAGGAAGGCGTGGATACAGACGGCGGATACCTTGTGCCGGAGGAGTATGACTCAAGGCTTGTCGATGTTCTCGAAGAGAATAACATCATGAGGGGTCTTGCAACAAAACTGACCACATCGGGTCTTCACAGAATCAATTTGACAGCTACAAAACCTGCGGCTCTGTGGGTGGAGGAAGGCGGCCAGATGCCATTTGACGATGCGACATTCAATCAGATTTCCATTGATTCATACAAGCTGGCAGTTGGTGTAAAAATCACAAATGAACTGCTTTATGACAATGCATTCGGACTTGAAAGCTATATCATTGAGCAGTTCGGTAAAGCTTTGGGCAATGCCGAGGAAGACGCATTTTTAAACGGTGATGGTAACAAAAAGCCTCTGGGGCTGTTTCACAAAAATGGCGGCGCAAAGGCTGGTGTTACCACAGCTGCAGCAAGCGCCATCTCTTCGGATGATATCCTGAATCTCATTTATGCGCTTGGAAGGCCGTATCGTCAAAAGGCGAAGTTCATTATGAACGATCAGACGATTGCTGAACTTAGAAAACTCAAGGATAACAATGGCGCATATCTGTGGCAGCCCGCACTTACGGAAGGCGAGCCGGACAGACTTATGGGATATGAGGTTCTCACCTCTTCCTATGCGCCTGTCATAAAGGCAGGAGATCCAGCCATCGCATTCGGTGATTTTTCTTACTACAACATCGCTGACCGCGGTACAAGGTCTTTCCAGGAATTGTCCGAGCTTTATGCGGAAACGGATACTACCGGCTTCCTTGCAAAGGAAAGAGTAGACGGAAAGCTTATCCTTCCAGATGCCGTGCATCTTCTGACGGTGAAAAAAGGTTCCTGATCGATAGCTGATTGTCAGGGCGGTGCCGAGGGCATCGCCATTTTGAGGTGTAATGATGATAGTAACAACAGATGAAATGAAAAATTATCTGCGTGTGGATTATGAAGATGATGATGAACTGATCGGTCAGATGCTCGAATCAGCGCAGCAGCTTGCGATGGATGTGGCAAGGACGGAAGATGAGAACCATTTTGCGGAAAAGAAGAATGCACGTATTGCTGTCATGTATGCGGCAGCATATATTTATGAGCACAGGGAAGAGGCAGATTATGGAGAACTCGCTTTAACGCTCCGTGCTCTTTTATTTGGCATAAGGGAGGCGGCATTTTGAATATCGCATTGCTGAATACGAAAATCACGATAGAAAAGCAGACGATCGTGACGGATAAGGTAGGAAATCACATGAATGAATGGACTGCATATCACGAGTGCTATGCCACTGTAAGCGGCGAGGGCGGGCAGGAAGTCATCGCTGCCGGAACATCCGTTGACCACGCAGACTGTCATATCACGGTAAGGTGGTGCAGGAAACTTCGCAGCGTCAGCACGACAAACTACCGCATCATTATGGATGGCGAAATATATGACATCCTGTCCATCGACCATCTGTCGAATAAAAGAAAGGCTCTGAAGTTCAGATGCCGGAAAGTGAGACGCTGATGACAAGGAGAGTGAAGATAGAGCAGCTCGTAAACGCAGTCATGGAAGAAATGAATGAGTACAAAAACGTGGTCGATCTCGGAATGAGGACTGCGGTCAAAAAGGCGGGGAAACAGGCACAGGCAGAAATCAAAGGAAACGCTCCTAAAAAGACAGGCGGTTACAGCAGAAGCTGGTCTGTCAAAAACACAAATGAGAATTCCCATACGCTTGAGGTCACCGTTTACTCACGGAATCGCTATCAGCTTGCTCACCTTCTTGAGTTTGGCCATGCAAAGCGGGGAGGAGGCAGAACGAGGGCGCAGACGCATATTGCTCCCGCGGAAGAAAAAGCAGTCCGTCAGCTTGAGGAAGATATAAAGAGGTGCATTCGGAATGGATAAGCTGATAAAAATCATGGAAGATATGGGACTCCCCTATGCATACGATCATTTTGCAGAAGGCGAGTCCCCTGATCCGCCGTTTATATGTTATCTCATCCCTGGAAGCGACAATTTCTCTGCTGACGGGGGCGTATATTTTAAGGTGGATGAAGTCCATATAGAACTCTATTCGGACAGTAAGGATGCGGAAACAGAAAAACTTGTTGAAGCCGTGCTCGATTCGTACGGTATTTTTTATGACAGGACGGAAGTATGGATCGAGAGCGAAAGGCTCTATGAAGTCCTGTACTCATTTGAAACGGAGGTATGAAAAATGGCTAACAAAGTCAAATACAATCTTAAAAATGTCCATGCAGCAAAACTTACTGAAACTGTGAAGGATGGCGTGTCCACGTTTACTTATGGCACACCAAAGGCTATCCCCGGTGCGGTTTCCATTGGACTTGATTCGGAGGGCGATACAAGTCCGTTTTACGCAGATGGTATTGTGTATTTTCGTTCTGTAACAAATAACGGATATTCGGGTGACCTTGAGATTGCTCTCATTCCGGAATGGTTTAGAACAGAAATCCTGCAGGAGATTCTGGATGATAAAGGCGTGCTGATTGAGGATACCAACGTGCTTGATACAGTTAAGTTCGCACTGCTCTTTGAGTTTGATGGAGATAAGAACAGTATCAGACACGTCATGTATAACTGCACTTGTTCTCGTCCGTCTATTGAGTCTGAAACAAAGGAAGACAAGATTGAGTCTGGAACAGAGAAACTGGAGATTACAGCAGACCCAAGAGCAGATGGTCTTGTGAAGGCAAGAACGGGAGATACCACAGATAAGGCAACGTATGATAACTGGTATAAGAGCGTATACACTTCTGCCGGAGCAAGTAACTCAGCATCCGGCGGCAGTGGTACAGGAACAGGGAAAGGAGCATAAGCAATGATAGAAAAAGTAGTTAACATTGATGATAAAGAGGTAAAGTTCAGATCCTCTGCTACTATTCCTCGCCTTTACAGGGCAAAGTTTAAGAGGGATATTTTTCAGGACCTTTCAAAGCTTGAGAAATCGTACAACAAGAAAGGGGCAGAAGGAGATGAGTTCCAGATAGAAGACCTTGAAATCTTCGAGAATGTGGCATACATCATGGCCTTTCATGCGGACGCTACAATTCCGAAAACCATCGATGAGTGGCTTGACCAGTTTGATATGTTTTCTATCTACCAAGTGCTCCCGGAGATTTTGGAGCTTTGGGGTGAAAACATGAAAGCAGAGGTGGAATCAAAAAAAAGATTAGCAGAAGTGAGCGCGAAATGACCACGCCATTGTTCCTTCTGCGATCAACAGAAATTGGTATCACTATCAGGGACCTTGACCTGTTAACCGTAGGCTTGGTCCTTGATATGTGGACTGAGAAGAACAACGACAGCGTGAAATATGATAAGGTGGCTACCCAGGATGACTTTGATAAATTTTAGCGTGCATTTCACAGTCCGATTTTAACCACTTACCTTTAGTACTGAGACATGTTCTGCTTTCAATGGTATACTCTCCTCAAGATGAAGCTTCAGAGAAAGGACAGTCAAATGAAAGCAGAGGTAAAACTAATAGAGAATTGCCCCGAGCCATATGCAGTGATTTACACAAGAGAGATTACGCAGGAAGTGCAACGAGTGCTGAACTGCATAAAAGATAATGTTGTAATTATCGCGGGAAATGATGAGGATAAAACATATATGCTTGCACCAGATGAAATACTCATGGTGAATGTCGAAAACAATCGTACTTTTATTCATACAAAAGAAAAAGTGTTTTCGTCTAATAAGCGCCTATATGAGATGAAGGATGCATTAGGTAATGAATTTGTTCAAATATCCAAATCGGCTATCGTCAGAATTTCCGCTTGCGAGAGCGTAGAGACTGCATTTGGGGGCATGATGCTACTGCGTCTAAAAAACGGATGCAAAGAATATGTTTCAAGGCATTATTTGCCAGGGTTTAAGAAAAGTCTTGGATTATAGAGGAGGAAAATATGGTTAAGAACATAATGAAATCCAGTTTTATGGGTGTTAGTATCGCACTAATAATCTTCAGTATTGTAGGTTTAGTACTTGATATTACGAATGGTGGAAGTTTTCATATGGAGAATCATCAATACACCAAAATGATGATAGGTTCTATTGTTGTGGGATTAGGGTTTGGGATTCCTTCATTTATTTATGAAAATGATAAAGTGCCATATCCAATACAAGTGATTTTCCACATGGGAATCGGTTGTGCGGTGATGTTGGTAACAGCCTTTGTTGTTGGGTGGATACCGACCGACAAGGGGATTATACCAATAGTAGTCTCAATCGTTGGAGAAGGGACAGTAGCCTTTGTATTATGGAAACTTTTCTCCATAAGCTATAAAAAAGAGGCTGATACGATAAACAAGAAATTAAAAAGTATGAAAGAATAAACAATTTTCCTTGAAAGAGCATCTCTTCGGAGGTGCTTTTTTGATGTCACAAAGTGGGAGGTGAAGGCCTGTGGCAAACAGAATCAAAGGCATAACAGTTGAGATCGGCGGGGATACCACAGGTCTTGATAAAGCCTTAAAGGGTGTCAACAATACAATACGTTCAACACAGAGTTCGCTTCGTGATGTGAATAGACTACTGAAGCTGGATCCCAAGAACACTACACTTCTTTCACAGAAGCAGAAGCTGCTGAAAGACTCCATCAATGCAACAAAAGAGAAACTGGATAGCCTTAAAGAAGCACAGCGCCAGGCAAAAGAGCAGATGGAGCGAGGTGAGCTTGGACGGGATAAGTATGAGGCACTTGAACGTGAAATCATCGCTACTGAGCAGGAACTGAAACGTCTTGAACAAGAGGCGATAAATTGCAACGCGAAACTTGAAAAAATCTCCGCTGTTGGTCAGAAATTTGAGTCGGTTGGAAACTCCATCTCCGGGGCGGGAAGAAAGATGATGCCGCTTACCTTGGCCATTGGCGGACTGGGCGCAGCATCTCTTAAGACTACAGCTGATTTTGATTCTGCCATGAGTAAGGTGTCAGCTGTTTCCGGCGCCACAGGTGAAGACTTTGATAAGCTCAGGGCAAAGGCCCGTGAGATGGGCGCTAAGACGAAATTTTCTGCAACAGAGGCAGCACAAGGCTTTAACTACATGGCGATGGCCGGTTGGAAGACTGGCGATATGCTAGATGGTATTGAAGGCATCATGAACCTTGCGGCCGCATCCGGTGAAGACCTGGCAACGACATCCGATATCGTAACAGATGCCCTTACGGCTTTTGGTCTTAAAGCAAAAGACGCAGGCCATTTTGCGGATATCCTTGCAGCGGCGTCATCCAATGCAAATACCAATGTGTCCATGATGGGCGAGACCTTTAAATACTGTGCACCTATCGCAGGCGCTCTTGGCTTTTCTGCTGAAGATACAGCTGAAGCCATCGGTCTTATGGCCAACGCGGGTATTAAGTCTACCCAGGCAGGTACGGCACTTCGTACCATTATGAATAATCTTTCCAAGGATTTTACGATCAGCGGAAAGAACATCGGAGAAGTGACAATTGCAACAACGAATGCTGATGGCAGTATGAGGAGCCTCTCGGATATTTTGGGTGACTGCAGGAGTGCTTTTGCGGGACTAACAGAATCAGAAAAGGCGCAGGCCGCACAGCAGCTTGTGGGTAAGAACGCCATGTCAGGCTTTCTTGCTCTTATGAACGCAGCACCGGAAGATGTGAAGAAGCTGCAAGGTGCAATAGGAAACTGTGATGGTGCATCCCTTGAGATGGCAGAGACCATGCAGAATAACCTTGGAGGCCAGCTGACCATCTTAAAAAGCCAATTACAGGAACTTGCGATATCCTTTGGAGACATCTTAATGCCTGTTGTGAGAGCCATTGTAGGTAAGCTGCAGGCATTCATTGATAAGTTAAACGGCATGAGCGAGGGGCAGAAGAAGGCAGTGCTTTCCCTGCTCCTTTTTGTTGCATCAATTGGCCCCGTTCTTGTGATTGTCGGTACGCTCATATCCAAGATTGGTATCGCCATGCAGGCCTACGCTAAACTCGGAAAAAGTATCATGCTTGTTTCAAGTAAGGTCGGAGGGTTCTCCGGGTTGATGAGCAAGATGGGCGCTGCCATAGGAGGAATATCGGCTCCGGTAGTTGCTGTGGTAGCTGTAATTGCGGCGCTAGTAGCCGCCTTTGTGTATCTTTGGAAGACGAATGAGAAGTTTAGAAATTCCATCCTTGCAACTTGGCAGAAGATTAAGGACACCATTTCAAATTTTGCGCAAGGGATAGTATCAAGAGTCAATGCTCTTGGGTTTAACTTTAAAAGCGTTACAGATATGTTAAAAGCCGTATGGCAGCAGTTCTGCAAGATACTAGCACCACTCTTTGAAGGAGCCTTTAATGTAATCGCTACCGTACTTGAAACCGTTCTTGGTGTGATCACAGGGATACTGGATGTATTCATCGGTATTTTCACAGGGAACTGGTCACAGGTGTGGCAAGGAATAAAAGAGATATTCTCATCCGTTTGGAACGGGATCAAGGGAATTCTTGTAAACGCCTTTAACACAATAAAGAATGTGACAAATGTGGTGCTTGGATGGTTTGGTACAAGCTGGAGTAATATCTGGAACGGAATCAAGAACTTCTTTACCGGGATTTGGAATGGCATCGTATCCTTCTTTACAGGAATCTGGAACACCATGAAAAATATCGTTCAGGTAGCACTGATGTTCATTGGCTCTATCATCTCTGGGGCGGTACAGACTATAACCTTGCCGTTTCGCTTTATATGGGAGAACTGTAAGGGCATTATCATCGCTGTCTGGAATGCCATCAAGGGTGTGGTAACAACGGTGCTTAATGCCATCAAGACCTTTATTACTACCGTGATGAATGCGATAAAAACGGTATTTTCTACTGTTTGGAACGCTATAAAGACAAAGGTTATGACGGTAGTTAATGCCATAAAGACGGTGGTGACTACGGTATTTAATGCCATAAAGACCGTCACATCGACTATCTGGAACGGCATCAAGAATGTCATAAGCACAGTGGTTGGTGCGATTAAGAGCAAGGTCAGCAGTGTGTTTAACGGTGTGAAAAGCACAGTAAGCTCCATCTTTAATGGAATTAAATCTGTTGCATCTTCTGTGTGGAAAGGAATAAAGAGTGCCATTGTGACTCCGATTACGGCAGCAAAGGATAAGGTGAAGGGAATCATAGATAAAATCAAAGGATTCTTTTCCAGCCTTAAGCTGAAGCTGCCGCATATCAAACTCCCGCACTTTAAGATAACAGGAAAGCTGTCTCTTGCACCACCGTCCATTCCGAAGCTGTCTATCGACTGGTACAAGGAAGGCGGTATCATGACAAGCCCGACATTCTTTGGAATGAACGGGTCAAGTCTTATGGCAGGTGGAGAAGGAGGAGCAGAGGCGATTCTTCCTCTGAAAGGTTTTTATGACAAGCTTGAGAATATCTTAACCGGACACATGGGAACAGGAGCTATGGAGCAGTATCTAGCTGTCATTGCAGCAAACAGTGCAAAGCAGATCTTCCTTGATAGTGGAGTCCTGGTAGGAGAACTTGCTCCCGGCGTTGATAAGAAACTCGGAGATATGAGATTCAAACTGGAAAGGGGGATGGTCTAATGGCATACACTACCGCAGGGCCGGGTGCCACGATAAATGGCAAGCATACAATGCGTGATTATGGTCTTGTGATTGGAAACACAAATATTGTTGGTGCGCCGGAGATAAAGAAGAACTACGTGGACATACCAGGTGCATCAAAGCGTCTTGATTTGACGGAGGCTCTTACAGGAAAGCCGGAATACGGATCAAGAAAGCTGACATTTAAGTTTGGCGGTATGGATAGGATTGACGGATGGGCAGGACGCATCAGTTCGTTTTTTAATGAAGTGCACGGAAAAACAGTGCAGGTGATACTGGATAATGACCCGGAGTATTACTACGAAGGAAGGGCAGAAGTATCTGGACTTGAAAGAGCAAGGACTCTTGGCACCTTCACGATGGAAGTAGATGCGGAGCCATTTAAGTTTGAACTTACAGGTTCAGATGAAGATTGGCTGTGGGATTCATTTAACTTTGAAACGGGAATCATCCGTGAATACATGGGCATCGAAGTTTTAGGAAGTAAGACATATGAGGTGCCGGGAAGTAAGATTGATATTGTCCCGGTATTTACGGTGACAAATCTTACGGGCAGTGCCTATGTGACATTTGCAGGGAAAAGGTATGAACTAAAGTCTGGTAAAAATCGATTCCCGGAACTTGTGATTCCAACAGGCGGAGCAAACGTTATATTCACAGGAACATTTACCGTCAGCATAGGATTTAGAGGAGGAAGTTTATAAATGTATAAAGCATATATGGACGATGCACTTATTTACCTCCCGGGTGATTCGGAGTGCGTGATTATCTCTCCCAGGATTGAGCTTGCTGATAATAAGTCGGGGTCTTTTGAGTTTAAAATGACAAAGACTCACCCGATGTATGACAAGGTGGAAAAGCTAAAGTCTATTGTTACAGTAACAAAGGACGAAGAGATTATCTTTAAGGGCAGAGTCATCAGCACAGAAAAGGATATCTATCTTACAACGAAGATAATCTGCGAAGGAGAGCTCTCATATCTTCTTGATTCCGTGCAGCCGCCGAAGGTGTTTCACAATTACACAGTAAGAGGATTTCTATCCTACCTTATTTCTACTCACAACAACCTGGTAGAAACAGATAAAAGGTTTACCCTTGGCATGGTGACGGTGGAAGATCCAAACGATAGTATCTACCGCTACACAAACTGGGAAACAACTTTAGAGGATATCAATACAAAGCTGATAGAAAAGCTGGGCGGTCATATTAGAACTCGGTATTCCGGCGGAAGAAGATACCTTGATTATATCGGGGACTATGGCAACACCAATACGCAGACCATAGAGTTTGGAGAAAACCTCCTGGACTATGCAGAAAATATCGATACAGCAGACCTTGCAACGAGGGTGATTCCTCTAGGCGCAAGGCTTGAAACATCAAGGATAGAAGGACTTGAAGAATATACGACCATTGAAAGTGTAAACAGTGGTAAGAACTATGTAGAGTCAAGCACGGCGGTTCCTATATACGGCATTATCACAAGGACAGTAAACTTTGATGATGTGACGGAGCCTTCCAATCTACTACGAAAGGCAAAGTCATATCTATCGGATGTCCAGTTTGAGAATATGTGCATCACATGCAAAGCTGTGGATCTTAACATGATTGATGGTGATATAGAAAGAATAAAACTGGGCGATAGTATACGTGTGATTTCACGACCGCACGGTATGGACAGGTTTTTCCCTGTTACAGCACTTTCCATTCAGCTTGATGCGCCGGAACAAAACACGGTGACTCTTGGCGCAAATGTGCGTGGGAGTTTGTCGGCAAGAAGTGTGCAGCAGGTTAGCAGTATCATTCAAAAGATTGATGCCATCCCGCCGCAGTCGGATACGCTCCGCCTTGCCATAGATAATGCTACGGCACTTATCACAGCGGCAACAACCGGCCACGTTGTAACAAGAGCGAATGAAATACTCATCATGGATACAAACAGTACAGAAACAGCCAAGAAGGTATGGCGCTGGAACATGAATGGCCTTGGTTACTCAAGCGCAGGGTATAACGGAATGTACGGCACAGCAATCACGATGGACGGAAAGATTGTCGGAAAATATATTGCAGCTCAGTCCATCTATGCAGAATCGCTTATTGCAAGTGAACTTCAAACTGCATGGAATGGAATCACGGACTATATTCAGCTGAAAAATGGAGAACTGCAGGTATATAACTCGGATAAAAAGCTCGTTTCGAAATTCGATTACAATGGTGAGCATTTCTATCGTGACGGATATTATGTCGGAAAGATAGGAACTAACGAGTGGAAAGAAAATGGTAGACATAAAGGATTGGTCTTTGACCTTGAATATCAAGGCAAGTACATGGCCTGGGCTTATGAAAAGACCGGAAGTGCCTCAGAATACAGTACGGCGTTTTGCTTTAGCAGGGCAAACAGCATCTATTCAGAACTTGGGCTTCATCTTGGATGTAACCTTTATGGAGAATGGTTCACACTTAAGAACTTTAAGATTGGAAGTATATCCGCAGGTGGCTATACGGCACATACAGGAGCCATACCGATTGTTACGAAAATTAACTCCAAAAGTGACGGCGGTATATCCTGGGAGTATAGCAAGCTCCAAGTAAAGAACGGGATTGTGGTTGGCTACTGGACATAAAGGAGGAGCAGATGAGAGAGAAAATGAAAGGGATATCTTTTCCAAGAGGAAAGAAGCCTGATAAGAAACCGAGTAATGAAGTATCAAAAGGTGAGATGTCCTTTGGCAGTGCGGTCAGTCTGATGGGTGCACTTAAGAGGATAGATGCTCTTGAGAAAAGAGTAGAAAAATTGGAAAGGAGAAAGCGCGATGGAAGCAGATGATAAAGGAAGGTCTCTTGGAATGATTCTTGATGGATCGAAAACAAGGATTATGCAGGCGGTTATAAATGAGCAATCAAGCTACGGACTTCCTGCAAGCCTTATTGAACTTGTAATTACAGGTATTCTGGCAGAAGTAAGGGACATGAAATGCAGAGAATACGTAATGCAGATGGGAGAGGAGGAAGATACAGATGACTGATATTACTCCATATACAAATAAAATACGGAACGCCATCTACGGAAGGGAAGTGCGTGATGCCATTGTCTCATCCCTTAAAAAGGTAAATGATGACAATAACAAATATGACGCGCTAAAGACGGAAGTCATAAATGCAAGAGATGAAGTAAATGAGGTGAGTATCGAAACAAGAGAAGCAATTGCAAAAGCAGAAGGTCTAATAAGGCAGGCAAAGAATGAAAACGCAGACTTAACTTCCCTTATCTCCGATGCGGATGATAGACAGGCGGAGCTTCATTCAACCATCGATTCCGCATCGGAAAAGTATAAAGAGATTCAAAAGGCAGTTCAGGATGCATTAGACGCAACAAGAAATGCGAATCAGAGTGCAACGACTGCAAAATCGGTAGCGGATGATACAGAGCAAAAAGCAAAAGCAGGAGACTTTGATGGAGCGACGTTTACCCCAACTGTTAGCTCTGATGGGAATCTTTCCTGGACAAATAATAAGGGTCTTGTTAATCCGCCTGCGGTAAATATACGAGGTCCCAAGGGAGAAATCGCTGACCTTGGAAATCAGGTCATAAGCTTTCAGGAGGCTACAAACAATGATCCGATCGTAAATACGAATAATCTAATAACAATGTTTGGAAAGATTAAGAGGCTGTTTACTCGGGTTAGTAATGCAGAGAGTGTAATTAACAATCTGCACTATGAAGTTGGAGAGATTGCATATCCGGTAGGCTCGATATATATGAGTGTTAATGCGGTAAATCCGGGTGCTATGTTTGGAGGAACATGGGAACGGATACAGGATAGATTCTTGCTTGCGGCAGGACCTTCATATGACGCAGGAAGCGCCGGCGGCAGTGCAGATGCTTCTGTGATAGCACACACGCATACCGTCACGGGCACTGCAGCATCAAATGGCGCACATACGCACAGCATGAATAAATTATGGAGTGACGGCACAGGATCAGACTCTGCTTACATGAAGACTTCTAAAAGAGCACTTGCTACAAGAAATACAGCATCCGCCGGAGTACACACCCATTCTGTGACGGGGACCGCGGCAAGTACGGGTGTTGCCGCAGCCGGGAAAAACATGCCTCCATATTTTGCCGTATATGTTTGGAAGAGAACAGCATAAAGGAGGATTTGAAACCATGAACTTAATATTTGCTTTACTGGCAGGCATCGCCCTCGGAGTACCGCTCGGATGGGCGATTTTATTTTTACTTGTAACATGGGACATCTGGCTTATAGAGCCGGATTCTAAGGATGAATGGAAAGTTATGTAAAGGGGGAATTTGCTATGAAAGAATTTTGGTTGATGATCCAGGCCGTGTTTACAGGACTCGGCGGGTGGATCGGTTACTATATGGGAGGATGTGATGGTTTGCTTTACGCACTTGTGGCTTTCGTGGCCGTTGATTATATTACAGGCGTCATGTGCGCAATAGCCGACAAGAAGCTGTCAAGCAACGTGGGATTTAAGGGCATCTGCAGAAAGGTGCTCATTTTCATGCTGGTCGGCATTGCAAATATCATTGATATGCATGTCATAGGGCAGGCAGGCATTCTGCGTACAGCCGTAATCTTCTTTTATTTATCCAATGAAGGTGTGAGCCTTCTTGAAAATGCAGGTCATCTTGGACTGCCGATTCCGGGTCAGCTTAAAACTGTTCTGGAGCAGCTCCATGACCGCACCGGAAAGGATGGTGATGAATAATGGGATACACAAACAGTAAGCTGGTAACATACAAAAAACTATCTCCGAATCACTCAGGCAGACGCACACATAAAATAGACCGCATATCACCTCACTGCGTGGTGGGGCAGTGTACGGCAGAAGGACTTGGCAGCTGGTTTGCCAGGACAAGCACACAGGCTTCCAGCAACTACGGTATTGACAGGAATGGGCGTGTGGGTCTTTACGTGGAGGAGAAGAACCGCTCATGGTGCACTTCCTCAAGCGCAAATGATCAGAGAGCCGTAACAATCGAGTGTGCCTCTGATACCAGGGAGCCGTACACAATGAACAGCAAGGTTTATACGACTCTCGTTAAACTTTGTGTGGATATCTGCAAACGTAACGGCAAAAAGAAACTGATTTGGATCAGTAATAAGAGCAGGGCTCTGAATTATAAACCTAAGCCTGATGAAATGATCCTGACAGTACACCGCTGGTTTGCCAATAAATCATGCCCAGGCAACTGGCTGTATTCAAGGCTCGGAAAACTGGCAGCAGAGGTTACGAAAAAGCTCGGTGGATCATCTGCTCCAAAGAAAAAACTTAAGGCAAAGGAACTGAAGAACCTGTCTAATGCCGAAGTGGTCAGGAAGGTCGGAGGTCTGCTCACAGCAGATATGAAGAAATCCGGCATTCTTGCCTCTGTATCATTGGCGCAGTTCATTTTGGAGTCCGGATACGGTAAGAGCGAGCTGGCACAGAAAGCGAATAACTGTTTCGGGATGAAGAAGTCTCTGTCCGGCAACACATGGCCGGGATCGACCTGGGACGGCAAATCCGTATACACCAAGAAGACCCAGGAGGATGACGGGACGGGCAAGCACTACACGGTCACGGCTGATTTCAGGAAGTATCCGAATATCGAGAGGTCCATCGCCGACCACTCGGCTTACCTTAGCGGAGCAAAGAACGGAAGAAGGTTGCGTTACGCAAAACTTAAGGGATGCAAGGATTATAGGAAAGCGGCGAGGATCATAAAAGCCGGTGGTTATGCCACGAGCACGACCTATGTCGATAAGCTGTGCTCAATTATCGAGAAGTGGAACCTGACGAAGTATGACAGGGAAAAACCACCTGTTCCGGCAAAGAAGTCCATCGACACGATTGCAAGAGAGGTCATCCGCGGCGATTGGGGAAACGGCGCTGACAGAAAGAACCGTCTTTCTAAAGCCGGATACGA
This sequence comes from uncultured Clostridium sp., assembly GCA_947253885.1. Taxonomy (GTDB): domain Bacteria; phylum Bacillota; class Clostridia; order Lachnospirales; family Lachnospiraceae; genus SY8519. The sequence goes on along the minus strand of CAMYAO010000003.1, from coordinate 15,080 downwards.
CTATAATGCCGTACAGAAAAGAGTGAATGAGCTTTTGAAATAACATAAAACTTATCGTTTTGACCTGTGGTTATCTTCGGATCATCGCAGGTCTTTTTTTATTTTTTCAGAAACCGTCAGATTCTTATCCTTCCTGTGGCTACCAGATAGAGGGCAGAAAAAAGTCCTCGGAAAGGAGCGAAAGATATGAAGCGCAAACTGAAAATCAGTGTTTCAAAAGAGCCGCAGACAAGCGGGATCGTAACCTGCAGAAATGTCTCCATAAGGGATAGACTTCTTCGTTTTCTTCTCGGAGATAAGCGAAGAGTGACGGTGCTGATACCTGGAGACAGCGTGGGAGAAATCGCTATCTGCGAGAACGGAAAAGGAGGAAATGAGAATGAACAAAGTAAAAATGCTTCTTGCGGTTGTAAGTGACATGCGATCTCTGGCAAACAGCATTCAGGCAGTCTGCGATGCGATGGAATCTGACGAGCAGCCTGATGCAGAAGAAGTCAAAGAAGAAGCAAAGAAGGCGCCGGAAATCACGCTTGAAAAGGTTCGCGGCATTCTTGCTGACAAGAGCAGAGCCGGTCATACCGATAAAGTAAGAGCCATTATTGAAAAATACGGCGCAGAACGTTTAAGTGATATTAATCAGAAAGATTATGCCGCCATTATCAAAGAAGCGGAGGTGCTTTAATGGAGAAACATTCCATTCTATCTCCTTCAGGCTCACAACGCTGGCTTAACTGTACACCGTCCGCAAGACTTGAGCAGGAATTTGCAGAAAGTGATTCGGAGGCGGCGAAGGAAGGAACAGCCGCACACGCTCTATGTGAGCATAAGCTGAAGAAAGCGCTTCACATGAGAAGCAAGCGTCCCATTTCCGATTATGACTCTGATGAAATGGAAGAATGTTCTGACGATTATGTGGCGTTTGTCATGGAACAGTATGAAGCATCCAAACAGGTATGCGAAGATCCGATTGTGCTAATTGAGCAGCATCTTGACTTTTCCTGTTATGTTCCGGACGGCTTTGGAACCGGCGACTGTGTCATCGTTTCAGATGACAAGCTGCACATTGTGGATTTTAAGTACGGACAGGGCGTTTTGGTGGAGGCTGAGAACAATTCGCAGATGAAGTTGTACGCACTTGGGGCTTTGGAAATTTATGATGCTCTCTATGACATCAAAGAAGTATCTATGACAATCTTTCAGCCAAGACGTGAAAATATAAGCACTTGGACTATTTCAGCAAAGGAACTGAAAGACTGGGCGCAGAACGAGCTGAAACCGAAAGCGCTCATGGCCTATAACGGCGAAGGCGACTATCTTCCCGGAGAATGGTGTACATTCTGCCGTGCGGCTATCAGGTGCAGAGCCAGAGCGGATGAAAAAATGAAACTCGCACAAACAGAATTTAAGATGCCGCCACTTCTTACAGATGTGGAGATTGGGGAAATACTGAATATCTTACCTGATCTTACCAAATGGGCGAATGAAATCACAGCCTATGCAACTGACGCGGCAGTGAACCACGGCAAGGAATGGAGCGGCTTTAAAGTAGTGGAAGGAAGATCCGTACGTAAATACCGGAACGAAGATGAGGTCGCTGAAGCAGCCAGGAATGCCGGATATACGGATATCTACAAGCAATCTCTTATCACGCTGACGGAGATGCAAAAGCTTATGGGAAAAAGAAAATTTGAAGAAACGCTCGGAAGCCTGATTTATAAGCCGCCGGGAAAGCCGACACTGGTTCCTGTTACGGATAAGCGTCCGGCAATGAATGTAATAAACGCAAAAACAGAATTCAACGAAATAACGGAGGAAAATTAAAATGGCAAACACAACAAATAAAACAAAGGTTATCACCGGAATGAACACGAGACTTTCTTACTTCCACGGCTGGGAGCCGGTATCCATCAACGGTGGAGCGGAGAAATATTCCGTATCGGTTCTCATTCCAAAAGATGACAAGGAAACCGTGAATGCGATCAACGAAGCGATTGATGCTGCGATTGAAGAAGGCGTCACGAAGTTCGGAGGGAAAAAGCCGAATAAGGCGGCAATCAAACTTCCTCTTCGCGATGGGGATTTGGAGCGTGATGATGAAGCCTATAAGGGACATTACTTCATCAATGCCAATTCCAACACCGCTCCGCAGATCGTGGACAGAAGCGTAAAGCCAATTCTTGATAGAAGTGAAGTGTACAGTGGCTGTTATGCCCGCGTATCCATTAACTTTTACGCCTTTAACTCAAACGGCAATAAGGGAATCGCATGCGGACTTGGAAACATTCAGAAAGTAAAGGACGGAGAACCGCTCGGCGGAAGAGCGAATGCTGCGGATGACTTTGCAACGCTTGACGATGACGATTTCCTGGCTTAAGGAGGCAGACTATGACTGGTTATCAAAATTTTATGCTTAGTATCTGCTTTGGAGTTGCGGCAGGAATTGTTCTTCTGGGATGGTGGTTTACTGTAAAGGACCTTTATCAAAAGATCAAAGTCAGGAATCATAAACGTAAAAACAAGGATAGAAAAGCAGAATAACACATGCCGGGCGGTGGGGGACTTTCTCCGCCGCCTGATTTTCAAGGAGGAGTTATGAAAGAACTGCATATCGATATTGAAACATATTCCTCTGTCAGTTTGAAAAAATGCGGTGTATATAAGTATGCGGAAAGCCCTGATTTTGAAATCCTACTTTTTGGATACAGCGTAGACGGTTCCCCGGTGAAAACGGTAGACCTTGCCTGCGGAGAGAAAATCCCATCGAATGTGCTGAATGCGCTGACCGATCCCACCGTAACAAAATGGGCGCATAACGCGCAGTTTGAGAGGGTCTGTTTATCCAGATATCTATCCGATAAAGGCATCCGTCTTGACCCATTTTATGATCAACATCCGCTTTCCCAAGAATGCGCGAGATTCTTAAATCCGAAGGCATGGAGATGCTCAATGGTATGGTCCGCGTATATGGGGCTTCCGCTTTCTCTTGAAGGAGTTGGAGCTGTGTTGGGCCTGGAAAAGCAGAAACTGACGGAGGGAAAAGACCTGATTAAATATTTTTCCGTTCCTTGCAGTCCGACCAAAACAAACGGCGGCCGTACCCGGAATTTACCGGAGCATGACCTTGAAAAGTGGGACAGGTTTAAAACCTACAATATCCGTGATGTGGAAACGGAAATGGAGATCATAGAGAAGTTGACTACATTTCAGGTGCCGGAGGATGTATGGGACGAATATCATCTCGACCAGGAAATCAACGACCGGGGTATCCGAGTGGATATGCCTTTTGCAAAACAGGCGATCCGCATTGACGCGTATTCCCGTAAAAAATTGACAGAAGCAATGAAAGACATAACGAATCTGGAGAATCCGAACAGTGTATCGCAGATGAAAGAGTGGCTGTCGGACAATGGATGTGAAACAGAATCTCTTGGCAAAAAGACAGTGGTAGCTCTTATTGATGAAACGGAAGGCGATGTGTCGGATGCATTGTCTCTCAGGCTCCAGCTTGCCAAATCATCTGTGAAAAAGTATCAGGCAATGGTGAATGCGGCCTGCCGTGATGACAGATGCAGAGGGATGTTCCAGTTCTATGGGGCGAACCGTACCGGACGCTTCGCAGGAAGATTGGTACAGCTGCAGAACCTGCCGCAAAATCATATGGAAGACTTGGCAGAGGCACGTTCGCTCGTAAGAGATGGAAATCTTGAAGCGATTAATGTTTTATACGATGATATTCCGGATACGCTGTCACAACTGATTCGGACAGCATTTATCCCGAAGGACGCCTGTAAATTCTATGTAGCGGACTTTTCCGCGATTGAGGCAAGGGTAATCGCATGGTTTGCCAAAGAGGACTGGCGAACAGAGGTCTTTAAAAACGGCGGCGATATTTACTGCGCTTCCGCAAGTCAGATGTTTAAGGTTCCTGTGGAAAAGCACGGCGTGAACGGGCATCTCCGTCAAAAAGGGAAAATAGCGGAACTGGCGCTTGGATACGGCGGTTCTGTCGGCGCTCTTAAGGCTATGGGCGCTTTGGAAATGGGTCTTGCCGAAGAGGAATTACAACCTCTTGTAAATGCATGGCGGCAGTCGAATCCGCATATCGTCCGTTTTTGGTGGGATGTGGACTCCGCTGTGAAACGTGTCATAAAAGAACACAGCCGTGAGAGGGTAAAAGGCGTGGAGTTTTATTACCGAAGCGGTATGCTTTTCATCCTCCTCCCGTCCGGACGTTCCATTGCTTATGTAAAACCACGTATCGGAGAAAACAGGTTCGGCGGGGAATCGGTGACTTACGAAGGTGTAGGCAGTACGAAAAAATGGGAACGGATCGAAAGCTACGGTCCCAAGTTCGTGGAGAACATCGTACAGGCTACTTCCAGGGACATCCTGATGTATGCCATGAAGACACTTCGGTGCTGCGAGATCGTGGCGCATGTGCATGACGAGATCATCATCGAAGCCGATCCCCGGATGAGTCTCGATGTCCTATGTGAGCAGATGGCAAGAGTCCCCTCCTGGGCGGAAGGACTTGTTCTTTCCGCAGATGGATATGTTTGCGATTTCTATAAAAAAGACTGATATTTTTCATAAAACCGTCAGATTTCACCTCCCGCCGGGGCTACCTGGTAGGAGGTGTTTTTCTATGCAGATAACACAGATCGCGGACAGCAATATCACAGCATACGATCTTCCAAAACCCTCAGAGGAAGAGATGCAGAACGAATACAACTATATTTTTGCCGAACAGCTGACCAAAAAGCTGCTTGAGAAAGGTCTTGTTTCAGACGATGAATTTGAAAAAATCATGGCCAAAAACCGCCGTTCATTTCAGCCGTTTTTATCGCGGATAAAGCCATAAATGACTTGCTATATATGGGCTTTAGAGTGATGTATATGATACCGAAAAGAGAGGCGGTGAGACTATGAAAAAGATAACAAAGATTGAGGCGGTAAAGGAAAATCCGAAAAGGAAACTGCGGGTGGCGGCCTATGCCAGGGTTTCCACCGAATCGGATAAACAGCTTGTAAGCCTCGAAGCGCAAAAGAATCATTATGAAACCTACATCAAGGCAAGACCGGACTGGGAGTATGCCGGACTTTATTTTGACGAAGGCGTCAGCGGCACTAAAATGGCAAAGCGTGACGGCCTTTTGAGTATGCTGGAGGACTGCGAGAGAGGGCTTATCAATTACATCATCGTAAAGTCCATCAGCCGGTTTTCAAGGAATACGGTAGAAAGCATTGAGACGATACGTTCCTTAAGCCAAAAAGGAATTTATGTTTTCTTTGAACGGGAGAACATTGATACTGGAAAAATGGAGAGTGAACTTCTTCTATCTATTCTTTCCAGCCTTGCGGAAAGTGAATCAAGATCTATTTCCGAAAATAACAAATGGGGCATTCAGAAACGATTCCAGAACGGAACGTATCAGGTAAGCTCCCCTCCATATGGTTATCGGAAGAAAGCCGGTGAACTGGTCATTGAAGATTCGGAAGCGGAAACTGTAAAGTGGATTTTTTCAGAGTTTCTTTCCGGAAAATCCTCAAGACAGATCGCAATTGAGCTAAATGAAAAAGGGATCCTGTCAAAGCAAGGAAGAGCATGGAAAGCCGCGGCGATTACAGGGATGCTCAGAAATGAGAAATATCAGGGGGATCTGCTGCTTGGAAAAACCTATACGGACAGTGAATTTAACAGGCATAAAAATTATGGTGAACGGGATATGTACTATATTTCGGATCACCATGAGCCGATCATTGACCGGACAACCTTTGAAGCAGCAAAAAGAGTCCTGGAGTTCAATCGAAAGGAAAAGAATATCCGCACGGGAAAAGCGGCCCCAAGGAATGCGCTTTCAGGAAAGATTATATGCGGAGAATGCAAAAGCAAATGGAAGCGCCAGGCAAGAGATACAGGAGCATGCTACACCTGCAGTCTGCACATCTCGAACAAAGAAAAATGCAGCCAGTTACCGGTAAGGGAGGATTCCATCCGCTCCGCCTTTGCCACCATGATGAACAAACTCATCTTTGCGAGGAATGAAATCCTTCTTCCGCTAAACGGCAATCTTGAAATCCAGGTAAACGAAGAGAACTTATCCCGTATTGCCGAGATAGACGAATCGCTGGAAGAACTGATGAAAAGAAGATATTCCATAGACGGATTCTTCTGCAGAGGACTGCTTGATCCTGCGGTATATCAGGAGAAATCCGATGCACTAAAAAACGAAGAAAACAATCTCAAGCAGGAAAAGGAATCCCTTTCAAACGGTATAAGCAGTGGATATGAGAAGAAAAAAGATCTGGCGGTGCTCTTAAGATTTGCGGCGAAAGGCGAACTGCTGACGGAGTTCTCAGAAGAACTTTTTACAGAACACGTTGATCATATAGAAATTTATAACAAAGCGGAAATCGGCTTTTTCATGAAGTGCGGACCGGTATTCAGAGAAAGGATGAGATAATATGAAACATACGCCACTGGGATATGACATTGTGGACGGAAAAGCCGTTATCAATGAAGAAGAAGCAGAGCAGATAAAAACAATTTATGCAGGGTACCTTTTAGGGCTTACCATGAAGGCATCCGCTAAAATGGCAGGCCTTGATATTACGCACAGCAGGGTTAAGAACATCATGCAGAACAAACGCTACCTTGGCGATGAGTACTACCCTCAGCTGATTGATGAAGAAACTTTTCATGCCGCTGAAGCGGAAAGAAAGCGAAGGGAAAAAGCGCTCGGGCGTGAGAACAGGAAGAAAGAGAGATATACGCCGGCAGTTTTTACAAAATTCAAGATGCTAAAAGCAGAAAAGAAATATAAGGATCATGTCAAACAGGCGGAATACATCTACAGCAGGATAAAGGAGGTCGGGGTTTAATGGGTCTTGCGCAAAACATTACGGTCATACCGGCCAGACGAACCATTGGAACGCAGAAGGTTAAGGAAGACACACAAAAGACTCGTGTTGCCGCCTACTGCAGAGTTTCCACAGAATATGAAGAACAGGAATCAAGTTATGAAATGCAGGTCCAGCATTATACTTCCTATATCCAGGGCAATCCTGACTGGGAGTTTGCAGGAGTCTACGCAGACGATGGAATCTCCGGCACGAACACGGCAAAGCGTGAAGCCTTTAACCGCATGATTGATGACTGCAAGGCTGGGAAAATCGATATGATCCTTACCAAGTCCATAAGCAGATTTTCAAGAAACACGGTGGACTGCCTGAAATACACAAGAGAACTAAAAACTCTGAACATAGCGGTGTTCTTTGAAAAGGAAAATATCAATACGCTCGATTCCAAAGGCGAGGTTTTGATGACCATTATGGCCGCTCTTGCGCAGCAGGAATCGGAATCCATCTCGGCAAATGTAAGGCTCGGCATTCAGTTCAGAAATCAGCAGGGAAAAGTCAGAGTCAATCACAATCGGTTTCTTGGCTATACAAAAGATGAAGATGGGAAACTCATCATCGTTCCGGAGGAAGCTGAAATAGTAAGGCGAATTTACGCGGAATATATGGATGGCAAAACCTTTCTGCAGATCAGACGGGGGCTTGAGAAAGACGGAATAAAAAACGGAGCGGGAAATACGAAATGGTGGGAAAGCAACATCAGACAGATTCTTACCAATGAAAAATACATCGGTGATGCCCTGTTGCAGAAAACATATACGGTCAGCGTTCTTGAGAAGAAACGAAGCCAGAATGACGGCAATCTTCCAAAGTATTATGTGGAAGGCTGCCATGAAGCGATTATAGACAAGGATGTGTTTTTGCGAGCCCAGGCAGAGATAAAAAGAAGGTCTAATCTGATTACAGACGGAAAGAAAAGAGTATACAGCGGAAAGTACGCGCTTTCGGGAATTGTAATATGCGGTCACTGCGGAGATTTTTTCCGAAGGATTAAATGGAATAACCGAGGCGTTAAATCTACTGTTTGGCGCTGCGCAAGCAGGGTGGAAAAAGGTGGACCCGACTGCCCGGCGAGAACGCTGAAGGAGGAAGAACTGAAAGACGCCATAGTAGAGGCAGTTAACGATGCTTTTACAAATCGAGATACCGTGCTTCCAATGCTGAAAGAAAATATTAAGGCTGTAATCGTAGGGAACGATACAGACAGAATCTCTGCGGTTAATCAGAGGATCAAAGAGAAACAGGAAGAACTTTTGAAAGTAGGTCAGGATGAAGAGCAAACCGAACGCATTGGTGATGAAATTCTAAATCTGCGGGAAGAAAAGCACGAAATCATGATGGAATCCGCCTTGAAGCAGGAACAGATAGAAAGGATGGAGGATATGACAAAGTTTCTCGACAAGCAGGTCAGGGAAATTACAAAATACTCCGAAGCTCTGGTCAGACGGCTTATAGAAAAGATTACGGTTTATGATGAGAAGCTGGTTGTGGAATTCAAATCAGGATTAGAAATAGAAGTCGATGGATAAAAAGAATATTTCAGGATAGAACACCTCGTCAGGGTATTGGCGGGGTGATTTTATGTGGAAATCATAAATTTCCATACGGTTCGCTGTTTGTGCTCTTGGAGACTGCTTGTTGGGGACTGGAAAATAATTGTACAAGAAAGATTTCGGATAAGAGTACTTATGAGATCGTCATACTCAAGGGTATATTTTCGGGAGGCGGAGCGTTTATCATCGCACTATTGCTCGGAGGAAAACTACCGGAGATGAAGTTTATACTACTTGCTATGCTCCTCGGTTATACGGCTTATGAACTTAGTGTTTTCGTTTATATCCGAGCGCAAAGAGACCTTGGCGCAGCAAAAACGAGTGCCTACTATGCTGCTGCTCCTTTTGTGGGAGTGTTTCTTTCATTCGTTTTGATAGCTGAAAACCCTACCGGGATTTACTTTATTGCGCTAATTGTCATGATTGTCGGAACTGTGGTTGTTGCCATGGACACGATTGTAAATAATCATACGCATCTGCATATCCATACCTTTGCTAACACCCATGATGTAAGTACGCATACACATACTGTCACACACTCCACAAGCACAATCCTTATGTAATCATGGAAAAGTATAGACATCATCATAGCCGAAAAGAGATGGAAGCGGCTTCAGAGCATGCAAAGATATAAAGACAGATCAAGACTCACACACTACCATCAGAGACGGAAAGCTTTTTGAAACAATATTACATTTACACATTGACAACTATGAATTAGAACGATATAATATGCATATCTCTCGGAGGAGGGGAAAATCGTGGGATTCAGAGAAGATGCTAAAAAAATAAAGGCACTCACAGATGAGAACCGCCTCGCGATCATGCTTGCGCTCCAGCATGGAGAAAAGTGCGGATGCGATCTGCTGGAAGAACTGGATATTACTCAGCCGACTCTTTCGCATCACATGAAAATACTTTCAGACAGCGGACTCGTTGATTACTATAAAGAGGGGAAATGGATGCGTTACTCCATCTCCGCGGACGGTGTAAAAGATTTCCGGGAAATGATCGGTTCCTACGCAAGATGTGACTGTGAAACAGACAGCAGTATACCCTGCGGATGTAAGGGGAAAAAATAATCTATACCTATCATTGAAGGCAGTCCTTTGGGATTGCCTATATAAAGACCACAAACATTGATACATTTGAATGTATCGAACTAATGGAGGCGAAGTAATGAGCAATCAAAGTAAAGGCATTAATACATTTCAGCGGTATCTTTCTGTGTGGGTACTAATCTGCATGGCTATAGGCGTACTGATTGGGCATTTTGTCCCGGCAATTCCTGCCACAATTGGTAAATTTCAGATTTCCGGCATTTCGATTCCGATCGCTGTTCTCATTTGGGTCATGATCTACCCTATGATGATGAAAGTGGATTTTCAGAGCGTAAAACAGATTGGGAAAAACCCGAAAGGGCTTCTGGTCACGTGGGTGACTAACTGGCTGATCAAGCCTTTCACTATGTACGGAATTGCTTATCTGTTTTTGTTTGTCGTATTCAAAGCCTTCATATCTCCGGGATTGGCAACAGAATACCTTGCCGGAGCCGTGCTTTTAGGAGCTGCTCCATGTACGGCGATGGTGTTTGTGTGGGGTACCCTTACAAAAGGAAATCCTGCTTATACGGTTGTGCAGGTGGCAACAAATGACCTCATTATCCTTGTGGCTTTTGTTCCAATCGTAAAGTTCCTTTTAGGCGTTTCCAACGTGGTTGTTCCCTACAGCACTCTGTTCGTCAGCATCTTTCTGTTTGTAGTGATTCCGCTTGTGGGAGGCATTCTTACGAGGATAACGGTCACGAAACAAAAAGGCGCGGATTACTTTGAGAGCACATTTATCCACAAGTTCGACAATGCCACAACGATAGGTCTGCTGTTGACGCTGGTTATTATCTTCAGTGCACAGGCAGAAGTGATTCTGTCTAATCCGCTTCATATTGTTCTGATAGCGGTGCCGCTAACCATTCAGACTTTTTTAATTTTCTTTATCGCTTATGGGGCAAGTAAGCTGCTGAAATTACCGCATGATATTGCGGCTCCTGCCGGGATGATCGGTGCATCGAATTTCTTTGAACTCGCGGTGGCTGTGGCGATTGCCCTGTTTGGTGCGACAAGTTCTGCTGCTCTTGCCACCACTGTAGGCGTGCTAACGGAGGTTCCGGTCATGCTCCTGCTTGTGCGAATAGCAAATAAAACAAAAGCGAGGTTTGCGTAATGTGGACTTTTATTCAGGATCAGATACTTGGTTTGTTTTAGATGCTACAGCAAGGACTTAGTTACACTTAAGGGTAACTAAAAAAACACTCTCCACATCAAAAAAGATGTGTTGATAAAAATTAATTTATAAAATTGAAGAAAGGGTGTAAAAAATGAAAAGAATGTCAATTTATGAACCGGCTATGTGTTGTGATACAGGTGTTTGCGGAGTTAATGTAGATCCTGAACTCGTACGTATTTCAACAGTAATTAACAACTTGAAGAAAAATGGCATCACTATTGAAAGATACAATTTATCAAGTGAGCCAATGGCATTTGTCAATAATAACAAGGTAAAAGATGCTTTGGATAAAAATGGAACCGATAGGCTGCCATTAATACTTGTGGATGACGATATAGTCATAGAAGGCAGATATCCAAAGAATGAAGAAATAATTGAACTTTTACAAATCTCTAAAGATTATCTTGAAAGTAGTGAAGATGAAGAACCTAATCAAGGTAGCTGTGGAAATAACAGCTCTTGTTGCTAAAGGGGAATTGCTATGAAGGGATTTAATATTGAAAACATTAAATTAACAAAATATCTATTTTTCACAGGCAAGGGAGGTGTTGGCAAAACATCTGCAGCTTGTGCAACAGCAGTGGCTTTAGCAGATGAAGGAAAGAAAGTACTACTTATTAGTACAGACCCTGCTTCAAACCTTCAAGATGTTTTTGAAACAGAATTAGATGGTAAAGCAAAGCCAATTAAGGGAGTAGATAATTTAGAAGTAATCAACCTAGATCCACTGGAAGCGGCACATAACTATAAAGAAAGTGTAGTAGCACCTTTTAGGGGCAAATTGCCTGATTCTGTTATTGAGAATATGGAAGAACAGCTATCTGGATCTTGTACAGTAGAGATTGCTGCCTTTAATGAGTTTTCTAATTTCATTACAAATCCTAAGCTCAATACAGAATATGACAATATTATATTTGATACCGCGCCTACAGGTCATACCCTTAGAATGTTACAGCTTCCTTCTGCTTGGACTGGTTTTATCAGTGAAAGTACGCATGGAGCATCCTGTTTAGGACAGTTATCAGGATTAGAGGCTAAAAAAGAAATCTATAAACAGGCAGTTCAAAATTTATCAGATGAGAGTGTAACAACCCTGGTATTAGTTACAAGGCCTGATAAAACACCACTTAATGAGGTAGCCAGAGCATCAAAGGAGCTATCTGAGATTGGAATAAAAAATCAAATATTAGTGATTAATGGTCTCTTAGAAAAATATGATGATGACTTATCTGAAAGTATATTTAACAAACAAAAGTTAGCCCTTGAAAATATGCCGGATATGTTAACTGAGTTTGATACCTATACAATTGCCTTGCGGTCATATAACATTACCGGAATTGACGCTATAAGAAATCTCCTCAATAAAGATCAAATAAATGAACAAGAAGTGGAAGTAAAAGGCAAACTCTTTAATTTAGATGACGTTGTTAGCGATCTTGTAAAAAATAATAGAAAAGTAATCTTTACTATGGGCAAGGGCGGTGTAGGAAAGACTACGATTGCGTCTTCTGTTGCCCTCAAGCTCAGCAAACTTGGTAAAAAGGTACATCTAGCTACAACAGATCCCGCTGACCATATAAAATTTATGATAGATAGTTCAAGTGGAATATCTATGAGCCATATTGATGAAAAAGAGGAGTTAAAAAAATATCAAGATGAAGTCCTTGAAAATGCAAGAAAAACAATGAGTGAGGATGATGTAGCTTATATTGAGGAAGATTTAAGATCACCATGTACACAGGAAATAGCTGTATTTAGAGCTTTTGCAGAGCTCGTGGAAAAAGCAGACGATGAAATAGTGGTGATTGACACTGCTCCTACGGGTCATACCTTGTTGTTGTTAGACTCAACTTTAAGTTATCATAAAGAAGTTCAAAGAACACAAGGACAGATACCTGAATCTGTAAAAAACTTGTTACCTAGATTAAGGGGAGAGGAAACAGAAGTATTAATCGTTAGCTTGGCTGAGGCTACCCCATTTTATGAGGCATATCGATTAGAAGAAGATCTAAAAAGGGCATCAATTCATACAAATTGGTGGATTGTTAATTCATCCTTGTACAAAGCAAATCCTAGTAACAAGCTGTTATCTGCAAAAGCAAATGAAGAAGTTAAGTGGATTAACAAGATATTAGATCATACTTCAGGAAAACTAGCCGTCATTGAATGGACAAAAGAAGACCTTCGTGATGATAAACTTTATCAGATATAAGAGGAAAATTAAATGCATAAACCGAAAGTAGCATTTATTTGTGTTCATAACTCGTGTCGCAGCCAGATAGCCGAAGCATTAGGCAGACATCTTGCGTCCGATGTATTTGAGAGCTATTCTGCCGGAACAGAAACAAAACCTCAGATCAATCAGGATGCAGTACGCTTGATGAAACAAATATATGGCATTGATATGGAAAAAATGCAGTATAGCAAGCTTCTGTCAGATATCCCGCCCGTAGATGTAGTTGTCACGATGGGCTGTAATGTTAATTGTCCATTTCTTCCTTGCATCGAGAGATTTGATTGGGGTTTGGATGATCCAACGGGAGCCGGTGATGAAGCTTTTATTGAGATAATTCGAGGAATACACACGAAAATTGTAGAGCTTTCACAACATCTGGCGCAGTAATTGCCAGTTACAGTTAAAATAGTTTTGATAACTTTTTTTGCTAAAGAGGAGGATAAGAAATCTGAATATTAAGGTTTTAAGCGGTGGCTGTAAAAGTTGCGAGGTACTTTTTAGGTCAGTAAAAGAGGCGGTAGCAAACAAGGAAGTTCATGCTGGGGTTGAGTACATAACCGATATGGAAAAAATTATGGAATATGGGGTGATGAGCATGCCCGCCCTCATGATTGATGACAAAATTGTCTCTGCAGGAAAAGTGCTGAAGGCAAAGGATGTAGAGAAACTACTATAGACGAAAAAGGATAAGGCTCCTCGCTGCTGATTAATTGTAGTAGTTGGGAGCTCTGTTTTTGCCTCGATTTCGATTGTGATCCCGAACTTAAATTCCACGGTAAAGTGGTCGACAAAGACGTTGATATTGCCATTGCATTGGTACACAAGCTGATGCAGATCGCACCATGCTATTATGTAACCGGCAATCACGAAGCATGAATCGGTAGTAAGTTTTCTGAACTGGAAGAAAAGCTTCTTGATGAAAATGTTCATATTCTTCATGATCAGGTGATAAAATTAGAAAAAGGCGGTCAGACGCTACAGATTGCCGGATTAGATGATCCTGATTTTACAGACAGAGACTATGCGCTTCAACAAAGTATGCTTCAAACAAAGCTAAATCAGATGAACTTATCAGGGGAATATTGCATATTGTTGTCTCATCGTCCGGAGACTTTTGAGGCTTATGTTATGGAACATATTGATTTGGTTTTGAGTGGACATGCTCACGGCGGGCAATTCAGGTTTCCGTTTATAGGCGGTGTAGTTGCGCCAAATCAGGGATTATTTCCTAAATATGATGCGGGGATATATACTAAAAACAATACAACGATGATCGTCAGCCGTGGAATAGGTAACAGTATCATTCCTGTTCGCTTCAATAACAGACCTGAAATAGTTGTTGTTACAATGAAAAGTGAATAAATTATATCAGTTTGCAGTAGGTTTAGACACTTATCCTCCAACGACGTCCCCTTTGCCAAGTTCCATCCTGCAACGAGCGTTAAGACTCACTTCTTGATGTAGGGTTATCATCAGAGTAGTCTTGATACATGTGGAGACGGTAGCTCTGTTGTCCAAACTAAATACAGAACATCATTTAGATATAGAAATAGGGGAAGATGAATTATCTGAAATTGACTTTTCAAAAGACGCAACTTATGGAGAAATTAAAAAGTATGTGTTAGATAAATACGGACTAAAAGTTTCAAGCCTATATATTGCACAAATAAAAAGGAAACATGGTCTAATAGAGAGAGAAAATTATAATTTTAGTAAGAAAGAAAATCAAAGAGTGCCAAATTGCCCAGAAGAAAAAGAAAAAGCAATCGAAGATGCTTTAGAGCATTTTGGAATGATTTAAATAATATCTAAGATTGAAAATTTTAAAATTAAGACTTAAAAACTTTAAGATTAAAAAGATATGTACTTCTTATATAACCTAAGAAGATTAATTGAAAATCAGGGGAACGATGATGGTAAAATAAAAAATTTTAACAACTAAAGAAGAATTAGGCATTATTGCCAAAGAGGTTTTTATGAAGTTAAAAATACTGAAAAAGACTTGTTAGAATTGAAAATTTTAGATCATTGTGCAGGGTTTCGTGTCATAATAGTGATAGAGGCAAATAGTTATGTAAATATAAAGAGTT
>CAMYAO010000002.1 GCA_947253885.1 uncultured Clostridium sp. | reverse complement strand
CTATGGGGGAAACGGAAACCATACCCACGGTGATTACGAAATGGCTGAATGAATACCGCACCACATTTTTAAGCGAGAACCGTATCTGCTACCAGTACAGCCGCAGGAAAGACGGCAGGCGGATTGCCCTTGCAAGGAGGGCGGGTGACAGCGGTGATGGTGGTGACAGCGATATTAGGATACCCCCCTGTTACTGTCATTGACGCTTAAAGCCATGTAAAGCTGGCGGCTCTGCCCTGCGGGTGACAGCAGTGACGGTGGTGACAGTGATTTTAGGATACCCTGCCGCTGTCATCCCTACGGGAGAACACCCCGTAAACGCAAAATGCAGGCGTGAGATTTACTCGCCCTTTTCGGTCGTGTAAAACCACCCCTGCGGTCAGAAAAATCATTCCGATTTTTCCGACTGCGTTTACAGGGTGTAACACACTACACTTTGCCCTGCAAAGTCGTGTGCCAGACGTTCCCTCTGGACTCCCTTAAGGCAGGGCTGTGCCCTGCTATCCTACGCCTTACGGCTTCGGATAAAAGAATGGCGGCATGACGGTGACGGCTCTTGCGAGGGGGGTATCCCAAAAACACCGTCATCATCGACATGACCGTCATGCAGGGGGTGAGGGTGACAGTTGCGGCAGTCGGCAGGGGGTATCCCAAAACTGCTGTCACCACCGTCACCGCTGTCACCCCAAAGGACGGTCACCCGCCGAAAGAAAGGAGGAATCCGCCTATGCCTTATGCAATCCTGCGTTTCCAGAAACGAAAAGCGGGCGGCGTTGCGGCTTGTGAACGCCACAACGAGCGGAAGAAAGAAGCCTACAAAAGCAACCCAGATATAGATATGGAACGCTCTAAAAACAATTACCATCTCATAGCACCACCAAAGTACACCTACAAGAAAGAGATTAACCGCATGGTAGCCGAAGCGGGGTGCAGGACAAGGAAAGACAGCGTGATGATGGTGGAAACGCTCATCACAGCTTCACCAGAATTTATGAACCAGTTACCGCCCGAAGAACAAAAAGCGTATTTCCAGACGGCTCTTGACTTCATTTCGGAGCGTGTTGGAAAGCAGAATATCCTCTCCGCTGTCGTCCATATGGACGAGAG
Organism: uncultured Clostridium sp.; assembly: GCA_947253885.1. Taxonomy (GTDB): domain Bacteria; phylum Bacillota; class Clostridia; order Lachnospirales; family Lachnospiraceae; genus SY8519. Next base: position 147,075 of record CAMYAO010000002.1, on the reverse strand, counting down.
AACGCCCCATATGCACCTCTGCTTTGTGCCGATTACGCCAGACAATAAGCTGTCAGCGAAAGCTATCTTAGGCAACCAGAAATCATTATCCGAGTGGCAGACCGCCTACCATGAGCGGATGTCCTCACGGTGGAATCAGCTTGAACGGGGGCAGTCCTCAATGGAAACCAAGCGGAAACACGTCCCCACATGGCTCTATAAATTAGGCGGCAGGCTTGATAAACAGTATGAAGAAATCGTGTCTGCCCTATCCGACATCAACGCCTTTAACGCAGGGAAGAAAAGGGATAAAGCGTTAGATTTACTCTCTGCATGGCTGCCAGACGTGGAGAAATTCTCTAAGGAAATCGGGAAACAGCAGGCGTATATCGACAGTTTGAAAGAGAGAATTGGGCAGGAATCAGACTATGCGGGGCGTATGCGTGATGAAAAGTACGAGCAGGAACTAAAGGTGCAGAAAGCGAATCAGAAGATATTTGAATTGCAGAGAACCAACGAGCAGATGGGGCGGCTGCTGTCAAAAATACCGCCCGAAGTGTTGGAAGAATTGCAGAAAAATCATAGAAGCAGAGCGAAAGAAAGGTAGATATGTGAATGAAGAAACAGGATTTTAAGGTGTTAAAGACCAAAGACTTGTACCCGTTCCCCGACAATCCGTTTCATGTGGCAGAAGATGAAACACTGTCAGAGTTAGCGGAAAGCATCAAGGAATTTGGCATTGTCACGCCGATAATCACACGCCCGAAAGAGGACGGGGACGGTTATGAAGTGATTGCAGGACAGCGGCGTGTCCGTGCTTCTGAACTTGCAGGGATAAATACCGTGCCTGCGTTTGTCCTGCCCTTAGACCGTGACCGAGCCATCATCACCCTTGTAGACAGCAATTTGCAGCGTGAGAATATCCTGCCATCGGAGCGGGCGTTTGCTTACAAGATGAAATCCGAAGCCATGAAGCGGCAGGGTTTCCGCACAGACTTAACCTCGTCACAAGTTGTGACGAAGTTGCGGACGGACGACAAGGTGGCACAGGGCTTCGGCGTGGGCAGGATGACCGTGCAGCGTTTTATCCGCCTGACGGAACTGATACCGCCGATTTTGCAGATGGTGGACGAGGGGAAAATCGCCCTCACGCCTGCGGTGGAACTGTCCTTCTTGAAGAAAGACGAGCAGGAAAACCTCTTTGCCACGATGGAGAGCGAAGAAGCAACGCCCTCACTCTCACAGGCACAGCGGATGAAACAGTTAAGCCAGAGCGGGCGGCTTGACATGGATACGATATTTGCGATTATGACGGAGGAAAAGGGCAACCAGAAAGAAACCTTGAAAATCAACACAAGCAAGCTGAAAAAATACTTTCCGAAGAACACAACGCCGAAGCAGATGGAGGAAACCATCATCAAACTTTTGGAGCGTGAGTTGCAGAGGAAACGCAACCGTGACAGCCGCTAATCTTCTTTTTTCGGGAAGTAAATACAGAGAGTTGAGGTATGGAGAATGAGAGAAATCCAGTATGAAATCGTAAAGGAAATCGCAGTATTGTCTACGGGCGACAGTGGCTACACAAAGGAAATCAATCTCATTTCATGGAATGGGAAAGAGCCGAAGTATGACATCCGCAGCTTTTCCCCGAACCGTGAAAAGTGCGGCAAGGGAATCACGCTGAACGCTGATGAAGCGGCGGCACTCCTTAAAGCATTACAGAAAGAATTAAACAGCGAGGATTAATGGTATCTGATTGGCAGGGCGGGGACATTTCCAAACTCTTCCCTGCCCTGTCTGGAAAGGAAGATTTAAGTATGGGCGAGGATAAGAAAGCAGATAAAAAGAGAAAGCGTATCGTGCCAAAAGCACCAGTGCAGATGATAATCAGCCGTGAATATGTCGGCACACAGACCGTTACAGAAGCGTTTGTCCCGATTATCTCCGAGGATATTCGGAAGAAGATTGCCGAGGGCGACACCTTCGACAATGAGGGGCTGTCCGCTTAGAATGTACGCAATGGGACATGAAAACAGATAGGACAGATACGGAGGTTTTACAGTATGGCAGGAATCAAAGAAGAAAAGAAAATCTATTTAGTCGGCATTTATTGCCGCTTATCTAAAGACGATGGTACGGATAACGAGAGTGCGAGCATTGCGACACAGAAATCCATCCTCACGGATTATGTGAAAAAGCAGGGATGGCACATAGCAAAAACGTATGTGGACGATGGTTATTCTGGTACAAATTTCCAAAGACCAAGTTTCCAGAATATGATAAAAGACATTGAAAGCGGTCTGATAAACTGCGTGATTACGAAAGATTTATCCCGTCTGGGGAGAAACTATCTTGATTGTGGGTTATATCTGGAAGTTTTCTTCCCAGAGCATAACGTGAGGTATATAGCGGTCAATGACGGCGTAGATACCTTGAATAAATCTGCTATGGACATCACGCCTTTCCGCAACATTTTAAACGAAATGTATGCCGCTGACATATCTGTTAAGATAAAATCGGCATATCGGGCGAGGTTTCAACAGGGGAAATTCATGGGAACTACCGCCCCTTATGGCTATATCAAAGACCCTGCCGACCACAACCATCTGCTGATAGATGATAAAGTGGCACATGTTGTAAAAGAGATATTCGACCTTGCATTAAAAGGGAATGGAGTTGCCAAAATTTGCAGACATCTTAATAAACAGCATATCCTACGCCCTGCCGCTTATGCGGCGGAGCGTGGCGAAACAGGCTTTGAACGTCATTTTGAGGGGAACGAGGACAAACGCTATATTTGGAGTGGGAACAGCGTGAGGAGCATTTTAAGAAGCCCGATATATGCGGGAAATCTTGTAGGCTACAAACGGATTGCCGCCAATATGAAAAGCAAGAAACGCCCCTCTAAGCTGCCCGAAGAATGGGAAGTGATACCCAATACCCATGAGGGAATAGTCACGCAGGAGGAATTTGATATTGTCCAACAGCTTATTACAAGTCGTAGGCTTCCACAGAACAAGGGAGGATTTGTAAATATTTTTGCAGGCGTTATCAAGTGTGTGGACTGCGGATGTGCTCTGCGGGCAATGAACGTACACAGGAGGAAACGCCCAGAGATTATCGACTGTGTACAGTATTCATGTAATAATTATGCAAGAAACGGAAGAAGCGAGTGTAGTGCCCACAATATAGAAGCAAGGGATTTATTCAATGCCGTTCTTGCCGACATCAACTGTTTTGCGGATATGGCAGTGAATGATGAAAAGGCGGTCAGGGCCATAGAAAAGCGGCTCACGGAAACAGACCAGAGCAGGGCGAAAGCATTAGAGAAAGAACGTAAGAAGCTGAACAAACGCCTTGCGGAACTGGACAGGCTGTTTTCCTCTCTCTACGAGGATAAGGTCATGGAGCGTATTACCGAGCGGAATTTTGAGATGATGTCGGGGAAATACCAGAAAGAGCAGCTTGAAATTGAAGCAAGGCTGAAAGAGGTGACGGAAACTCTTAATGAAAGCTACGAGAAATCACGGGGAATCCGTGACTTCCTCGCCCTTATCCGAAATTATCAAGGCTTAAAAGAACTGGATGCAACAGTTATAAACGCACTCATAGACAAGATACTTGTTTCGGAGCGTGAGAAGATGGCAGACGGAACAGTGAAGCAGGAAATCAAGATTTACTATAAATTCATCGGCTTTGTCGATGAATTACATATCATACCTACAAAACGGTGGGCAGCAATGCCCGCTAAAAATTGTACGGTGTGCGGCGTTGAATATGTCCCGGGCTCTGGTGCATCAAGGTATTGTCCTGCTTGTGCCAAGAAGATACGGAGGGAGAAATCAAACGAGAGCAAACGCAGGAGCAGAGAACAGAAAAGGATAGCATGTATGAACTGTCCGCAAAAAATGACCGACTGATATAGGATTGTTATGTATCTATAAAATTCAAGGGACAAAATATAAACCCGAAAGGAAGTGATTATATTTATCCCGGAAAGAAGATTGTGATACCGATTCAAACGGACGGAGTGGCAAAAGTATCTTTAAATTCTAAGCTTCCTAAGATAGATCATACTAAAATTTCAGTTACAGAACAGGCAATTACAATAGAGTTTACAGATGGAATACAAAATCAGTATGGTATTGAAGGTTATCTCGGGATTACTATGCGTGGAGAAAATTCAGAAGAAAATTCTACTCATTCTGTAACAATCGGAGGGAAAAAACTTTCTATTACGCACTCAAAAGGAGGATCAAAGGGTGTTTTTGCAGGAAAACCGGAAACAAAAGTGGTTCTGGAAACAAATAAAGACGGTCAGATCAGAACATCCGGCTTTCTTCCGGGAACGTTATTGATCAGAGAGGTTTCTGTACCTGAGAGGGTATCATTTTCTCCGGAGAAGATGACAGAGATCACATTAAAGGGAAAGAATCAAAATGAAGTTCATACGATTAAAAACAGCATTGTAAAAACAAATATAAAAGTAAGAAAAAATGAATTGGAAAACAGGAAAGCCGATTACTGTTCGATTGATGAACGGGAAAAAGGAGATATAATCTATGGTTCTAAATGAGGCATCGAATTGGTCCGGTGTGTTTGAACATTTGGATAAATATGATGCAACAGGAAAAGAAATCCTGTATACAGTTATAGAGGATAAAATAGATAACTATACAACTCGAATTACCGGCAATAGGGAGCATGGATTTGTAATTACAAATACTAATACAGAAAAAGTTCAAGTTAACGGAGAGAAGACATGGGAGTATGACAATAATCGGGCTGGAAAGCGACCGAGAGAGATTACTGTAAATCTGTTGGCAGACGGAAAAAAGATAAAAGAACTGAGAGTAAGCGAAGATAACTTCGGAAAATGGAGGTATCACTTTTCTGATTTACCGAAATATAAAAGTGGCAGGGAAATCCGATATACAGTAACGGAAAATCCGATAGCGGAGTATTATGCGGAGATTAACGGATATCATATTATAAATCATTACAAAAAGCAAAAGACCGTATCCATCGATAAGAGTAAAAAAGAAAATAAAGTCAGTCATAGAGAAAAAGAAGGCACTGCTACTATAAACAATCTGAAAAAGGCGGAACAATCCTCTGTATCACCGGAATATATTATTGTATATGGTTGGCATGGTAGTTAGCATATTGTTGCTGTTTGTATGGATTTTGTCAAGAAGCAGTCATAAAGACATAGTATAAACTTCTATAAAAATTTTCATAAAAATGTAATGTTATATAAGGTTCTTTTTTTGGAACAAAAATGCTATAATAATATAGATTTTTTATAACATCGGTGGTTTGGAATAGATAGAAAAATTAAAAGCAGGCTTTTGTAGCAGGATCTGTTCCGCCGCAGGCACTAACGGCAAGATTTGGATATAATATAAAAGAGTTTTCAAGTCCGGCTGAAATTTTACTATCTGTTTATGCAGAGGAGAAAGATATATTTTAAATTATGAATTACAACGGTTTAACTAAAGCGCAAGTAGAGGAACAAATAGAATTAGGAAATGTCAACTCAAATACATCTAACGGGACATTGACAACAAAAGAAATCCTCAAAAAGAATGTGTTCACTTACTTTAATTTAGTTTTCGTTATTTTGGGGATCCTGTTAGTGATAGCAGGATCCTTTAAAGATTTAACTTTTCTTCTTGTGATTGCCGCAAACTCGGCAATCGGTATTATTCAAGAATTAAAGGCGAAAGCAACTCTCGATAAGATGAATCTGATGACGGCACAGAAGGTAAAGACGATCCGCAACGGAAAAATCTTTCTGGTACCGAGTCATGGGATTGTACTGGGGGATTATCTGGTAATAGAAGGCGGTATGCAGGTACCGGCGGATGCACGGATTTTGGAAGGCAGCATACATGTCAGTGAATCAATCCTTACGGGAGAAAGTGATGAGATTGAAAAGAAAGAGGAAAGTCAGATTTTAGCGGGCTCGGTAGTTATTTCCGGTCAGGCAACCGTTTTGGTAGAGGCAGTGGGAGATGAGACATATGCGTCTGAGCTTACCAAAGAAGCTACGACAATGGAAGAGGGAGAGCAATCTGAGATACTGAGATCTCTTGATAAAATGCTGAAATTTTTCGGCTTTTTGATTATTCCGCTTGGGATCATTCTTTTTATTCAGCAGCACCTTCATGGAGCGACCTTTCAAACAAATATCTCATCTACTGTTGCAGCTTTGATCGGAATGATACCGGAAGGAATCTATTTAACGACGAGTATTGCGTTGGCAGTCAGTGCGGCAAGATTGGCAAAAGAAAAAGTGTTGGTGCATGACTTAAAGTGTATAGAGACGTTGGCTCGTGTAGATGTGGTTTGTCTAGATAAAACTGGTACGATTACGGAACCGGAAATGATAATGAAAGAATACAAGCTGTTAAATGATTCTTACACAGAGGAAGAATTTCGGCGCCTGATGGGAGAGTTTGCCTATTCAGCGGGACGTCAGAATGAGACAATGGAAGCAGTGGCGAATTTTTTCCCACAGCATTCTTCAACTGTTGCTTCTGAAGTGACGCCATTTTCATCAAAATATAAATACAGCGCACAGACAATTCGGGAAAAACATTATGTTTTTGGGGCTCCTGAATATGTATTCGGAGATCAGCTTGCCAGATTTGAGGAGGATGTTCATCGATATGCAGATCAGGGAAGTCGTGTCTTGGCGTTTGCGGAATATACACATTTGCCGAAGGGAGAAGAGATAGACTGCTTTGATATCATTCCGATTGCATTTTTAATCATTGAAAATCCGATCCGAAAGGGAGCAGGAAAAACATTTGAGTATTTTAAGTCACAGGGAGTAGAGCTGAAGGTAATATCGGGAGATAATCCGCTGACAGTATCACGTGTGGCAAGAGCTGCCGGAATTGAAGGAGCGGATCGCTATATAGATGTTTCCTCTTTAGACGATCAGGGATTGGAAGAGGCGGCTGCCGATTATGTAGTGTTCGGGCGTGTAAAGCCGGAGCAGAAAAAAGGGTTGGTAATTGCACTTCAAAATCAGGGAAAGCAGGTTGCCATGACGGGAGACGGTGTCAATGATATTATTGCAATGAAGCAGGCAGACTGCAGTGTGGCAATGGCTTCCGGTTCCGAAGCGACGGCACAGGCTGCACAATTAGTATTGCTGGAGTCTGATTTTTCCAAAATGCCATCTATTGTAGATGAGGGAAGAAGAGTTGTAAATAATATTCAAAGTGCAGCATCTTTGTATTTAGTAAAGAATATTTTTTCATTACTGTTGTGTATTTTCTCTGTGATGCTGGGACTTGGATATCCGTTAAATCCATCGCAGATTACCTTGATCAGTTTGTTTACCATCGGTATTCCGTCTTTTGTTATTGCATTAGAACCGAACCGCGAAGTAATTCGAGGAAAGTTCATGCAGAATGTTTTGTTGAAGTCATTACCTGCAGGGTTGACCGATTTTCTTGTGGTGTCCGGTCTGGTATTACTCTGCACACAGTTTGGTATTACCCACACGCATCCCGGGACGGTTTCGACTGCAAGCAGTATTCTGGTAGCAATTGTAGGATTTATGATTTTGGGGCGTATTATTAACCTCAAGAAACTGCATCATCTGATTATGGTTGTAGCGGTAATTCTAGGGTATATTTTCTGTATCTTTATTTTCAGTTCGTTCTTCGGAATAAGCGGCATTACAAGAGATGCAGTACTATTATTTATCATTTTTGCAATTGTGACGGAACCGATCTTACGTTATTTGAGTATGCTGTCTGAATTTATTTTGAAAAAATTAAATCAGAGATATGACTTATAGAAGAGAAAATACCTGTTCTGTAAAACCGGATATAAAAATAATTCGTCTTTATATAGAAAAGGAAAGTAATATATAGGATAAGAATAGGTATACGGATAAGATGAAAAATCTGAATATAGAAGAAAAAGATTTTTTACGGCTTCTCAGAACGATGGTGGAAAGTAAACCGTTAAAAGAAGAGAGGGCTCAAGAAGTTTAAAAAAGAATAAAACAGAAGTTACAGCTGACAGAAAGAGACCCGTAGATGATTCATCTATGGGTCTCTGAATGATAGTTTGTTTATTGCATACATAAATCTTTTCAAAGAGAGGAGTATTATGCCGGAGTCAATAATAGAATTAGTCAGATTGGCAAGAGAAAATAATCAACAGGGGATTACACAGCTATATAACCTGACATATTAGAAAATATATTATCTGATATATTCTATGGTGAAAAATGAAAGCAGTTGCCAGGATATTTTACAAGAAACCTATATAAAAGCTTTTTCAAAGCTTGACAGTCTGGAAGATGATTCTAAATTTATTCCGTGGCTGAAGTCCATAGCAATCTCAAAAAAGTAACGATTTTATCTTCTAAGTATCAAATCGGAAACGGTGTTTTCTTTGGAACGGCCGGGTTGCGTACAGTTCAATTCGGGGTTGATAACATGATTGGACATGTTGCATTTGCACATTCCGGGATTCTGGAATTGAAATTAGTCGGAAGCTGTTCTATCGGAAATGGCGGTTTTTATAATTGTGAGGGGTTGACAGATATACATATTCCGGGAAGTACGAAATTGCTGACAGGTGAAAATTTTGCATATTGCAGAAACATAAAGACGGTAACTTTGGAAGAGGGAATCTCTTCTTTGCCGAATTGAATATTTGAAAATTGTACAGGATTAAAAAGGTAATCCTGCCAAAAACAGTATCTTCAATTGCCGGAAGCGCTTTTGAAGGAATAAGAGAGCTTCAGATTGTCGGAGAAAAAGGGAGTGCGGCGGAACAGTTTGTGCAGAAATTTCCCGGACAGTTTCAATTTATCGAACAATAAAAAAGTGCGAAAGGCATCGATTTCTTTATCATATTTTTCTGAGTAAAGAGGTTGATGTCTTTCACACTTTTCAGGAAAAAAATTAAAAACGAAAATCTCTTCTGTTTGAATTTCGAATGTCTTCAATATTTTGAGAAGCAATGATTCGTACTTTTTCTTTTGGAATATTAGGAAGTTCTTTTTCGGTAATAGAAAATCCTACGTCTCTTGTTTCATCTGAAGCATAGTCGACGAGATATTCATTTAAGGTCATAAGTGCATTCGGATGACAGCAGTTTGCAATCTGACCGGTCTTGCACAGACTCATAAATCGGTCTCCGGTACGACCTTCCCGATAGCATGCGGTACAAAATGACGGAATATGACCGTTTTCCATCAGCCATTTTACTACTTCATCCAGTGTTCTCTGATCGGACACATCGAACTGTTCAGAATCGTGAGGGCGTTCTTCCTCTGTATATCCGCCAACAGAAGTACGGGAACCGCCACTTACCTGAGAAATACCGACACGAAGCATTTTAGAACGAACCTCTTCATTTTCCCTTGTAGAGACGATCATTCCGGTATAAGGAACTGCCAGTCGGATACAAGCGGCAATCTTAATAAACATGTCGTCCGGAATCGAGTTGTCAAATGCCTCGGGATCAATATCATCTGCATGTTTAACACGAGGAACACTGATGGTATGAGGACCTACTCCGTGAACGGCTTCCAAATGCTCTGCATGCATAATCAGCCCGGCAAATTCGTATTTATAGCTTTCCAAACCGAATAATACGCCCAGTCCGACATCATCAATACCGCCTTCCATAGCACGATCCATTGCTTCGGTATGGTATGCATAGTCGTGTTTCGGTCCATGAGGATGTAATGTTTCGTAGTTCGGTTTGTGATAGGTTTCCTGAAATAAAATGTAGGTTCCGATACCTGCCTCTTTTAATTTTTTATAGTTTTCTACCGTTGTGGCGGCAATATTGACATTTACCCTTCGGATATCACCATTTTTATGATGAACGGAATAGATCGTATTAATACAATCCAATACATAGTCAATCGGATTATTGTGCGGATCTTCGCTCACCTCAATTGCAAGTCTTTTATGTCCCATATCCTGTAGAGCAATTACTTCCTCTCGGACTTCTTCCTGCGTCAATTTCTTACGAGTGATAGTTTTATTTTTTGCATGATATGGGCAGTACAAGCAACTGTTTACACAATAGTTGGATAAGTAAAGTGGGGCAAAAATAACAATTCTGTTTCCGTAGAAAGCAAGCTTGATCTCTTCGGCAATACGATAGAGTTTTTCGATTTTATCCGGAATATCACAGGCCAGCAACACAGAGGCCTCTCTATGGGTCAGACCGGAACAGACATAGCCGGTGGCTGTCTTTTGAGGTCTGGCTTTTTCTAAAATTTCATCAATTAGTGTTTCATTGTGTTTGTTCGCTTCGGCATAAGACAGTGTATCGCGAATTTCCTCATCGCTGATAAATTCTTCTGCCTTCAGTGACTTTGGGTTATAAGACATAGTTACCTCCAAATAAAAAAACCGCACAAAACGGTGCGGTAAAAATTCCGGTAAAACCGGATTATGCAATATAAAAACCGACACCTTTTAGATCAGAACAGATCTTCACTATTAGGATAAATTCAGTGTACTAAAGTAAATGTCTTAAAGTCAAGTCTAACTAAGTGTGATTTGACTTTAATAATTTACCGTGATAAAATCTTTAAAAAAAGAATTATAGAAACATTACTTGAGGAGGTAGATATGAGTGTACAGAAAGAGATTCCATATAAAATATATCTGACAGAAAATGAGATGCCGACGCAATGGTATAATTTCAGAGCAGATATGAAGCAAAAACCGGCACCTTTGCTAAATCCCGAAACGAAGCAGCCGTGTACCTTAGAAGAGATTTCTCGGATTTTTTGTACCGAGCTGGCAAAACAGGAATTGGATGACACAACCCCGTATTTTGATATTCCGGAAGAGATCTTAAAGTTTTATAAGATGTATCGCCCTTCTCCTTTGGTCAGAGCCTATTGTCTGGAGGAGAAGCTTCAGACACCGGCAAAAATTTATTATAAATTTGAGGGGAATAATACCTCCGGAAGTCATAAGCTCAACTCTGCTATTGCACAGGCCTATTATGCGAAGGAACAGGGGTTAAAGGGAGTTACGACAGAGACTGGTGCAGGTCAGTGGGGAACGGCACTTTCTATGGCAACGGCATATTTCGGTCTGGATTGTAAAGTGTATATGGTAAAGGTTTCCTATGAGCAAAAGCCGTTTCGACGTGAGGTAATGCGAACATACGGTGCTGATGTAACACCGTCTCCATCGGATACAACACAGGTCGGAAGAAAGATTTTACAGGAGCATCCTGGGACAACCGGAAGTCTGGGATGTGCAATTTCGGAAGCAGTGGAGGCAGCTACTGCAAAAGAAGGATATCGCTATGTATTAGGTTCTGTTTTGAATCAGGTAATGCTGCATCAGTCGATTATCGGTTTGGAGACAAAGACCGCATTAGATAAGTACGGAGTCAAGGCCGACATTATTATCGGATGTGCCGGGGGAGGATCCAATTTAGGCGGACTGATTGCACCTTTTGTCGGGGAGAAATTACGAGGAGAAGCAGATTATCAGATTATCGCAGTAGAACCGGCCTCTTGTCCGAGTCTGACAAGAGGAAAGTATGTATATGACTACTGTGATACCGGTCGTGTAACACCACTTGCTAAAATGTATACATTAGGAAGCGGATTTATTCCATCTCCAAATCATGCGGGGGGATTGCGTTATCACGGTATGAGTTCTGCTATCTCTCAATTATACGAAGACGGATTGTTAGAGGCACGTTCTGTAGAACAGACTTCCGTATTTGAAGCGGCACAATATTTTGCTCGAATAGAAGGGATCTTACCGGCACCGGAGAGTGCACATGCAATAAAAGTTGCGATGGATGAGGCAAAGAAATGTAAGGAGACAGGTGAGGAAAAAACAATTGTATTCGGACTTACCGGAACCGGATACTTTGATATGTTTGCGTATCAGCGTTTTAATGACGGTGAAATGTCCGATTATATTCCGACAGATGAGGATTTGAAACCGGGTTTTGCATCTTTTCCAACAATAGAGTAGAGTTGAAATACAGCAGTTTCATTAGGAATCTGCTGTATTTTTTATCATATCCGATTGCTTTTTCACATTGTAATCATATTTTTCGTGTATACTATATTTGTATTAGTGAGCATATATAAATAATTTATAATCAAGTTAAAGAGGTTTATATGAATCGATTAAAAATTTTGGTGGTAGATGATGAAGCACGAATGAGAAAATTAGTCAGAGACTTTTTGATAAGAAAGGATTTTGAGGTAATAGAGGCTGCAGACGGAGAAGAAGCGCTGGATCTTTTTTATACGGATAAAGAGATTGATCTGATCATTTTAGATGTGATGATGCCGAAACTGAACGGATTCGAGGTGTGTAAGGAGATAAGAGAGACTTCTGATATGCCGATTATCATGTTGACCGCAAAAGGAGATGAGACAGATGAACTGACGGGATTTGATTTCGGTGCGGACGAATATATTTCAAAACCGTTCAGTCCCAAGATTCTGGTTGCACGTGTAGAAGCGATTCTTCGGCGGGCAAATCATAATTCCGATATGAACCACTTGGATCTGGGAGGGATTGTTGTAGATAAGACTGCACATACGGTATCGATTGACGGAAAAATAGTAGAGGTCAGCTTTAAAGAGTTTGAATTGTTATCCTATTTTATGGAGAATATCGGTATTGCATTGTCCAGAGAGAAGATTTTGAATAATGTATGGAATTATGATTATTTTGGTGATGCCCGTACCATTGATACACATGTAAAGAAATTAAGAAGCAAAATGGGAAAAAAGGGGGATTACATCAAAACAATCTGGGGAATGGGATATAAATTTGAGGTATAGGATGAAAAAATCATTAACAAGACAGATTTTATTTATTATTTCAGGGATAGTAGCCGGGGCAATTTTATTGTGCTGGCTTTTAAATTATACGATTTTGGAATCCTATTACGTCTATAAAAAAGAAGCGATTATCACGTCTGCCTATGAGCAGTTAAATGAGGGGAGTAAGACCGGAGAGATTTATACAAGTGCATACCGTACAAAGTTTGAACGTCTTTCTTCCACCAATAATCTGGTTTCCTGGGTGTATACGGCAGATAACACATCGAAACTGGTGTCGGGAGCACCGTCAGATCGAATCAAGGGAGATGTCTATTTCTTTATCAGCGGGGAGGGACTTCGAAAGGAAATTGTCAAAAAAACGGCAAAATATACTTTGTACAGGTATTATATGAAATCCTCCAAGGGGGAAGATTTGTCGAGAGTCGATAAAAAAAATGAGGAGTATCTTGTGTTGGTGGGAAATTTAGAAGACAGCAATCATGTCTATATCAGAACTCCGATTCAGAGCATCAGAGAAAATGTTAAGGTGTCTAACCGTTTTTTTGCATTAGTGGGGATATTTGCGGTTATAATCAGTATTATTGTGGCATTCTTTGTTTCAAGAAGGATTACAAGGCCTATTTTGATGCTTACAGATATTTCCAGAAGAATGGTAAATCTTGATTTTGAAGCACGGTATGAGCGAGGGGCGTGGAAAGGGAGAAAATGGCGTGAATTTTTAAAGAGAAAAACATGGAAAGAGCGTTTGCAGGAGAATATTCCTTTTGGAAAATATAAAGATAAAGAAATATACGGCAATGAGGTGGATCAGCTTGGAGCACATATAAATCAGCTTTCCGGTAAGTTGGAGTATACCATATCGGAATTGAAGAAGGCTAATCTTGAATTGCAAAGAGATATTGAGCAGAAAATAGAAATAGACGAAATGCGAAAAGAGTTCTTATCCAACGTTTCACACGAACTGAAAACTCCGATTGCTTTGATTCAGGGATATGCAGAGGGATTAAGGGACGGAATTATAGATGATAAGGAAAGCGCCGATTTTTATACGGAAGTAATTATGGATGAAGCAAATAAAATGAATCAAATGGTAAAACAATTATTATCATTGAACCAATTGGAATTCGGAAATGATCAGATTACGATGGAACGTTTTAATATGACGGAATTGATAGAAGGCGTGGCTTTCGCTACAAAATTATTGAGCGATCAAAGAGAGATACAGGTTGAACTGAAAATGGATGAGCCGATCTATGTTTGGGGAGATGAGTTTAAAATAGAAGAAGTTTTGACCAATTTTATGAGCAACGCTATTTATCATTGTGACGGAGAGAAGAAGATTTCCGTGTTCTATACAAAAAAGGATCAGAATATACTGCGAATTTCTGTGTATAATACAGGAAGACCGATTCCGGAGGAAGATCTAGAACGGGTATGGATCAAGTTCTATAAGGTAGATAAGGCTCGCACGAGAGCGTATGGAGGAAGCGGTATCGGACTGTCGATTGTAAAGGCAATCATGGATAGTCATAAACAGTCCTGTGGAGTTATCAATAAGGAGGACGGTGTGGAATTTTGGTTTGAATTAAGCAGAAAATAGAAAGAGCAGGAGGAAGAGATGATAGCGATTGTGGACTATGATGCGGGAAATTTAAGAAGCGTGGAGAAAGCATTTGCATCTCTTGGTGTTGAAACCGTTATAACAAGAGATGAGGCTGCAATAAAGAAAGCGGATAAGATAGTACTGCCGGGGGTAGGATCGTTCGGTCATGCGATGGAAAATCTGGATCGTTACAGATTGATATCTGTTTTAAAAGAAGTCACGGCAAAGGAGATTCCGTTATTGGGAATTTGTTTGGGATTGCAGATATTGTTTGAAGACAGTGAAGAAACACCGGGTATAAACGGTCTGGGTCTGTTAAAGGGGCATATTGTAAGAATTCCGGAAAAGAAGGAATATAAAATACCGCACATAGGCTGGAATTCCATTGCTTATCCAAACAAAGGACGACTGTTTCAGGGAATTCGTGAGGAGTCTTATGTTTATTTTGTACACTCCTACTATTTGCAGGCTGAAAATCCGGGCATTGTAACAGCGAAAACCGTGTATACAGTACCTATGGATACTTCGGTAGAATGCGGTCAGATCTTTGGCTGTCAGTTTCATCCTGAAAAAAGCAGTACAGTCGGATTACAGATTTTAAAGAATTTTGCAGAATTATAGATGGGAGTTTAAAATGTTTACAAAAAGAATTATTCCTTGTCTGGATGTGAAAAACGGTCGAGTGGTAAAAGGGGTAAATTTCGTAGATCTGATAGATGCGGGGGATCCGGTGGCAATTGCCAGGGCATATGATGAGGCAGGAGCCGATGAAGTGGTTTTTTTAGATATTACGGCTTCTTCTGACGGACGGAATACGGTAGCGGATATGGTACGAAAAGTGGCAGAAACAGTATTTATTCCGTTTACGGTAGGAGGCGGTATTCGGACAATAGATGACTTTAAAGCTTTGCTGAGGGAAGGAGCGGATAAGATATCGGTTAATTCCGCAGCAATAGATCGACCGCGGCTGATTGCGGAAGCAGCGGAAAAATTCGGCAGTCAGTGTGTAGTAGTTGCAATTGATGCAAAGAAAACAAAAGACGGATGGCATGTATTTAAGCATGGAGGAAGGCTGGATACAGGGTTGGATGCGATCGAATGGGTAAAACAGGCTTGTGCGCTTGGAGCCGGTGAGATTTTACTGACGAGCATGGATTGTGACGGAACAGAAGCGGGATATGATATAGAGCTTACAAGATTGATTGCGGAAGCGGTGTCCGTTCCGGTTATTGCAAGCGGAGGAGCCGGAGAAAGGCAGCATTTTTTAGATGCTCTGACAAAGGGAAAAGCAGATGCGGCTCTGGCAGCATCTCTGTTTCACTTTAAAGAATTAGAAATAAAAGATGTAAAGAATTTTTTGGTAGAGAACGGAGTTTCTGTGAGAAGATAAAGGGGGAGAAAAATGGCAGAATTATCAAATGACTGGAAAGATGCATTGCAGACGGAATTTCGCAAAGATTATTATAGGGATCTCTACAGATTTATTTTGGAAGAATACCATACAAAGCAGATATTTCCGGCAGCAGATCATATTTTTAATGCGTTCCATTTGACTCCTTTGCAGGAAGTAAAGGTCGTGATTTTGGGACAAGATCCTTATCATAATATCAATCAGGCACACGGACTGGCTTTTTCTGTAAAGGCCGGGATTGAGCCCCCTCCTTCACTGGTAAATATTTATAAGGAGCTTCAGGACGATTTAAATTTGTACATTCCCAACAACGGTTTTTTGGAAAAATGGGCAAAGCAGGGAGTACTGCTGTTGAATACGGTTTTGACTGTCCGTGCACATCAGGCAAATTCCCACAGAGAAAAAGGGTGGGAGCATTTCACAGATGCGGTAATAGAGTCTTTGAACCGGCAGAATCGGCCGATTGTATTTTTACTTTGGGGAAGACCGGCACAGATGAAGGCAAAGATGCTGAATAATCCGAATCATCTTGTTTTGACGGCACCACATCCGAGCCCGCTTTCCGCATACCGGGGGTTTTTCGGTTGCAAACATTTCAGTAAAACAAATCAGTTTTTAGAAGCACATCACCTGCCTCCTATTGACTGGCAAATAGAAAATATTTGAAAAAAGAACAAAAATTCGATATTATATATTCTATTATGATAAAAGAGAGGTAGGACGTTATGGCAAAAAAGTCAAATTACGGAGCAGACAGTATTTCTGTTCTGGAAGGACTGGAAGCAGTTCGTAAGCGCCCCGGAATGTATATTGGCAGTGTCTCCAGAAAGGGACTCAATCATTTGATCTATGAAATCGTAGACAACTCGGTGGATGAGCACTTGGCAGGCGAGTGTGATGAAATAAAGATAACCTTAAATAAAGACGGATCCTGTACTGTTCAGGATAACGGGCGAGGAATCCCTGTAGATATTCATGAGAAAGGAGTTCCGGCGGCAAGATTGGTATTTTCCACTTTGCATGCGGGAGGAAAGTTTGATAATGCGGCATATAAAACCAGCGGAGGTCTGCATGGAGTAGGCTCATCTGTGGTAAATGCATTGTCTTCTTATATGGAAGTGGAGATTGCGAGAGACGGAGCGATTCATCATGACCGCTATGAAAAGGGAAATCCGGTTCTTCCGTTGGAAAACGGTTATTTGCCGGTTATCGGGAAAACAAAGGAAAGAGGCACGAAGATTACTTTTTTGCCGGATCCGGAGATTTTCGAAAACACAAATTTTAAAGAGGATGAGATAAAGTCCAGACTGCATGAAACTGCATATTTAAATCCGAATCTGACCATTCGATATCGGGATGACCGGAAAGAAGAACCGGAGGAACTGGTTTATCATGAAGAAGAAGGTCTGAGGGGATTTGTAAAAGATGTAAATAAAAAAGCAGAAGCTTTGCATGACGTGATTTATTTCTCGAATGAAAGCGAAGGGATCTCTATGGAGTGTGCGATTCAGTGTACAGATGAGTTTCATGAGAATATATTCGGTTTTTGCAATAATATATATAATTCAGAAGGCGGAACTCATATCACCGGTTTTAAAACGGCGTTTACGACTTTGATGAATTCTTATGCACGAGAGATCGGGGTATTAAAAGAAAAGGATGCGAATTTTACAGGCGCCGATGTTCGTTCCGGAATGACAGCTGTAATTGCGATTAAACATCCGGATCCTCGTTTTGAAGGGCAGACGAAAACAAAGCTGGATAATCAGGATGCTGCAAAGGTGGCAGCAAAGATCACGACAGAAGAACTGTCGTTATTTTTTGACAAGAATTTGGAAGTTTTAAAAAAAGTTCTGTCCTGTGCGGAAAAAGCTGCCAAGATCCGTAAAGCAGAAGAACGGGTAAAAACGAATTTACTGACAAAGCAAAAATTTTCTTTTGACTCCAATGGAAAATTAGCAAACTGCGAATCAAGAGATGCAGGGAAATGCGAGATTTTTATCGTAGAGGGAGATTCTGCGGGAGGATCGGCAAAAACTGCCAGAGACAGAAATTTTCAGGCAATTTTACCAATCAGGGGAAAAATTTTAAATGTCGAGAAAGCATCGATCGATAAAGTATTGGCCAATGCGGAAATCAAAACGATGATACATGCATTCGGTTGCGGATTTTCAGAAGGATTCGGAAATGATTTTGATATCTCCAAACTGCGCTACGATAAAATTATTATTATGGCGGATGCGGATGTGGACGGTGCACATATCTCCACCTTGCTGTTGACTCTGTTTTTCCGTTTTATGCCGGATTTGATCAAGGAAGGTCATGTATATCTGGCAATGCCGCCTCTTTATAAGGTACTTCCGGTAAAGGGAGAAGAAGTGTATCTTTATGACGATAAGGCATTGGAACAATATAGAAAGACACATAAGGGAAGTTTTACCCTCCAGCGTTATAAAGGATTAGGGGAAA
Source organism: uncultured Clostridium sp. (assembly GCA_947253885.1). GTDB lineage: Bacteria > Bacillota > Clostridia > Lachnospirales > Lachnospiraceae > SY8519. The sequence goes on along the minus strand of CAMYAO010000002.1, from coordinate 128,781 downwards.
TGGATGCGAGTCAGCTGTGGGAGACAACACTGGATCCGAAAACCCGAATCTTAAAAAGAGTGGAAATCGAAGACGGCAGAATGGCAAGTGATGTAACGGAGATGTTGATGGGAACGGATGTACCTCCGAGACGTGCATTTATTTACTCTCATGCAAATGATGCGGAATTAGATATATAGGAGGACGTATGAGCGAAACAATAGAACAGATTATTCAAACGGAATACTCAGAGCTGATGCAAAAATCTTATATTGATTATGCAATGTCGGTAATTGTAGCCAGAGCACTGCCGGATGTAAGAGACGGATTAAAGCCGGTACAGCGACGTACTTTATATGATATGTATGAGTTAGGAATTCGCTATGATCGTCCTTACCGAAAGAGTGCCCGAATTGTTGGAGATACGATGGGTAAGTATCATCCGCATGGAGACAGTTCTATCTACGGTTCTCTTGTAGTGATGGCACAGGAGTTCAAATACGGGATGCCGTTAGTAGACGGTCACGGTAATTTCGGATCAATCGAAGGTGATGGAGCAGCGGCTATGCGTTATACCGAAGCGCGTCTGGAAAAACTGACGCAGGAAGTATATCTGGCAGATTTGGATAAAGAAGTTGTGGATTTTATACCGAATTTTGACGCAACGGAAGAGGAACCGGGTGTACTGCCGGTGCGTGTGCCGAATATTCTGATAAACGGTGCGGAGGGGATTGCGGTCGGTATGGCGACGTCGATTCCGCCTCATAATCTTGGGGAAGTGATTGACGGAGTGATCGCACTTATGAAAAATCCGGATATTACAACAAAAGAGTTGCTGGAGTCAATAGAAGGACCGGATTTTCCGACAGGCGGAATTATCATTAATAAGGATGAACTGGTGTCTATCTATGAAAGTGGAAACGGGAAAATCCGGCTTCGCGGGAAAGTGGAAATTGAAAAGAAAAAAGGCGGAAAAGAGAATCTGGTAATAACAGAGATTCCTTATACAATGGTGGGTGCCAATATCGGAAAGTTTTTAAATGATGTATTTGCCTTAGTGGAAAATAAAACTACTACAGATATTGTGGATATTTCCAATCAGTCTTCCAAAGATGGAATTCGAATTGTATTAGAACTAAGAAAAGGAACGGATACAGAAAATCTATGTAATCTTTTGTACAAGAAGACAAGGTTGGAGGACACGTTCGGTGTCAATATGCTTGCAGTGGCAAAAGGAAAGCCGGAGACACTCGGTTTAAAGGCAATACTGAAACATCACATCGAGTTTCAGTATTCGGTCAATACCAGAAAATATGAATATCTGTTGAAAAAGGAAATTGCCCGAAGAGAAATTCAGGAAGGATTAATGAAAGCAATCGATGTAATCGATCTGATTATTGAGATTCTGCGCGGAAGTAAAAATATAAAACAGGCAAAGGAGTGTCTGATTTACGGTACGGTGGACGGGATCCGCTTTAAAACGGAGCATTCAAAAAAGCAGGCAGGTCAACTTTCTTTTACAGAAAGACAGGCAACTGCAATCTTAGAAATGCGGTTATATCGTTTGATTGCGCTGGAACTGGAATCGTTACAGAAAGCATACGAGGAAACTGTAAATAAAATAACGTTGTATGAAAAACTGTTGGGCAGCAGAGCACAAATGGCAAAGGCGATAATAAAGGATTTGACTTCTATCAGAAAAGAATACGCTGTTGCGAGAAAAACGCTGATTGACAATAAAAAAGAAGCGATTTATGTCGAAAAGGGACCGGACGAAATGGAAGTGGTAGTACTGATGGATCGATTCGGCTATGTAAAGACAATCGATACGGCTACATTTGAACGAAATAAAGAAGCAGCTGTTTCGGAGAATAAGCGCATTATTTCCTGTAGAAATACAGATCGTCTGCTTTTATTTTCCAATAAAGGGAAACTTCATATGGTAAAGGTGATGGATCTGCCGTTCGGTAAATTCAGGGATAAGGGAACCCCGATCGATAATCTGTGCAGTTTTTCCGGTGCTGAAGAAACTTTGTTGTTTGTTGCATCCTATCGAGAGATGGAGGATAAAAAAATTCTGTTTGCAACTAAAACTGGAATGGTAAAATTAGTACAGGGAGACCAGTTTGATGTATTAAAAAAATCCACTATGGCAACAAAGCTTGCAGATGGAGATGAGGTTTTGGCAGTCAGAGATATTTCTCAGGGAACTACTTTGGTACTTCAGTCTGAAAAACAATATTTTCTGAGAATAGATGCAGAGTTGATTCCAGAGAAGAAAAAAACGGCGATCGGAGTGCGTGGAATGAAGCTTTCGGGAGAGGACAGGATTCAGGCGGCATATGTATTAAACAGCGATGCTGTACTGTCGGTTACCGTAAGAGAGAAAGAGATTCAATTAAACCGGCTTCATATAGCAAACAGGGATACAAAAGGCGTAAAAAAATAACTTGAAAAAGTCGGATAAACAGCTATTTTAAGCCGTTTTCCGACAATTGGAAATACTTGACACGGATATTTTTTCTATGCTACTATGTTGGTTAGGCAATTTGGGGAAAATTGCGTAACATTTTATAAATATGAGAAGATATTTTGAAAAGGAATATCCACTCAGTAAGAAGGGAGATTAAACATGATTTGGTTAGTACCAATCGTAGGCATCATTGCATTGCTTGTTGCCTTAGCGCTAGCTGCATTTGTTAAAAAACAGCCGGAAGGCAATGACAAAATGAAAGAAATTGCAGCAGCCATTCATGAAGGTGCTCAGGCATTCTTGTTTGCCGAGTACAAAGTATTAATTATTTTCGTTGTGGTTGTTTTCATTGCCGTAGGCATTGGAATTGACTGGAAAACAGCAATTTGCTTCGTTATAGGAGCATTATTTTCCACCTGTGCAGGTTATATCGGTATGAATGTTGCTACAAGCGCAAATGTTCGTACAACGAATGCGGCACAGGAAGGAGGTATGACTCGTGCTCTTCCTATCGCATTTCGTGGCGGAGCGGTAATGGGGCTTACCGTAGTAGGTCTCGGCCTGTTCGGAGCAAGTATCATTTATTTTGTAACACATAATGCGGCTATTTTGTTCGGATTTAGTTTAGGTGCATCTTCTATCGCATTATTTGCCCGTGTAGGCGGTGGTATCTATACCAAAGCGGCAGATGTCGGAGCAGATCTTGTAGGTAAAGTAGAAGCAGGTATTCCGGAAGATGATCCACGTAACCCGGCTGTTATTGCAGATAACGTCGGTGATAACGTTGGTGATGTTGCAGGAATGGGAGCCGATCTTTATGAGTCCTATGTAGGTTCTATTGTATCTGCTATTTCTTTGGGTATTTTGGCGTATGATAAGACTTTCGGTTCTACCAATATCATTGCAGGAGCTCTGTATCCTTTGATTTTGGCAGCAATCGGTGTATTGGCATCTATTATCGGTGTATTTCTGGTTCGAGGTAAGGAAGGCGGAGATCCTCATAAAGCTATGAACCTTGGAACCAATATTGCAAATATTATTACCGTTGTATTGGCAATCGTATTGAGTAATGTGATTTTAGGTACCTATAAACCTGCCGGTGCAATTATTTCCGGTTTAGTAGTGGGTATTTTGATCGGTGCGATTACAGAGTACTACACATCAGATAAGAACAAACCTGTTCAAAAGATTGCGGAGCAGTCTGAGACCGGTGCCGCTACAAATATTATCAGCGGATTAGCAACCGGCATGAAGTCTACCATGATTCCGATTGTTTTGATCGCAATCGGTATTTTTGCAGCATATACATTTGCGGGTGTATACGGAATTGCTCTTGCAGCAGTCGGCATGTTGGCTACAACCGGTAATGTGGTGGCAGTAGATACTTATGGACCGATTGCCGATAATGCCGGTGGTATTGCGGAAATGTCAGGCTGTAACGAGAGTGTTCGTGAGATTACAGATACTTTGGATTCTATCGGTAATACAACAGCGGCAATCGGAAAAGGTTTTGCAATCGGCTCTGCGGCATTGACTGCATTATCCTTGTTCGTCACCTATTCAGAGACCGTTCATTTGAAAAACATTTCTATTTTAGAACCAAGAGTTATCATCGGTCTGTTTATCGGAGGTATGCTACCGTTCTTATTCTCGGCAATCACAATGGAAGCAGTTTCAAAAGCCGCATTTTCCATGATCGAGGAAGTACGTCGTCAGTTCCATTCTGATAAGGGAATTCTGGAAGGAACTAGTAAACCGGACTATAAGAGTTGTGTGGCGATTTCTACCAATGCAGCCTTAAAGGAAATGCTTGTTCCCGGTATTATTGCAATTGTTGTTCCGATTATTATTGGTAAATTATTAGGTGCAGCGGCACTGGGAGGTCTGTTAGCCGGTGCGTTGGTTACCGGTGTGCTTATGGCAATCTTTATGGCAAATGCCGGAGGTGCCTGGGACAATGCAAAGAAATATATTGAAAGCGGTGCTCATGGCGGAAAAGGAAGTGATCCTCACAAGGCAGCAGTAGTTGGCGATACAGTAGGTGATCCTTTTAAAGATACTTCAGGTCCTGCAATCAATATTTTAATTAAATTAATGACAATCGTTGCATTAGTATTTGCACCATTGTTTTTAAACAGTATTCTATAGGAACAGGAAAAGGCGGCTTATAGCCGCCTTTTTTATTCTACAGGAAACCACATTGTGGTTTCCTGTAGAATAAAAAAGCTTTGTGTCGTATATGCATTTAGTATGTTAAATGTTGCTTGCGATATTTTTCTTGATTTTCGAAGATCAAAGACAATAGTTAAAAGAGGATTTGAAATGAATTATGAAGAATCAATGGACTTTTTAAATAAAATAAAGCAGTACGGAAGTGTTCCGGGATTGGATTCTATTAGAAGACTGATGAATATATTTGGAAATATTCAAGATAAACTTCCTGTTATTCATATAGCCGGGACCAATGGAAAGGGATCTATCTCTGCCATGCTGGAATCTTGTTTTTTAGAGGCTGGATATCATACGGGACGTTTTTCGACACCGGATGTTTTTTCTTTTGAGGAAGAGTTCTTATTGGACGGAAAGCCGATAGAAAAACAATATTTAGCAATGTTGTTTTCAAAGGTAAAAGATGCCTGTGATCAACTTGTATCAGAAGGATATCCCCATCCAACCCGTTTTGAAGTAGAGACTGCAATCGCTTTTTTGGCATTTTATGAACAAAATTGTGAGGTGGTAATGCTTGAAGTCGGGATGGGAGGATTGGAAGATGCAACTAATATTATTTCTTGCCCTATGATATGTGTAGTTGCATCTGTTAGTTTAGATCATACAAATTTTCTGGGAAATACTTTATCGGAAATTGCAAAGCAAAAGGCGGGAATTATAAAAAAAAATGTGCCGGTTATTTCTGTGGTGCAGACGGAAGAAGTGGCAGAAGTGCTTCATGAGACTGCTGGACAAAAGAACAGTGAATGTTATATAGAAGATATTCCGGAAACTGTAATTGAAATATCTGTAAAAGGAACAGTCTTTACTTGGAAAAAGGAGCAATTTTTGTTATCTTTAATTGGAGAGCACCAAGCGAAAAATGCAGTTGCAGTATTAAAGGTGTTGGAGTTATTACAATTACGTTATACAAGGCTCGGATCGGAGACATTACACAGAGGACTTGCCAAAACAATATGGCCGGGAAGAATGGAATGCTTGGGAAGAAATCCGTTTTTTTATATAGATGGAGCTCATAATGTGGAATCAGTAAAGCGCTTACATTCCATGACAGAGCGGTTATTTTACGGAAGACGTATTGTATATATTATGGCAGTCTTTCGAGATAAAAATTATGAAGAAATGTGCAGATCCATATTTCATAAAGGGGATGTAGTGTATACAGTGACTCCTCCGAATCCGAGAGGATTGGAAAATACGGAGTTGGCAGCTGTATTGCGAAGACTCGGAGTAACAGGAATCCCTTGTAATAATGAGGCGGAAGCGGTAGAAAAAAGTTTGGCAAAGAAATCGGAGGTGATTCTTTGCTTTGGAACTTTTTCTTATTTGAAAAATATAAAACAGGCATATAATAACAGAAGGAAATAAGATGGAGTATACAAAGAAATTATTAAATTCTTCACATTTTCTGGAATTACAAAGGGAGATCAGGATCTTAGAGAGAAAGAGGATCTATTGTAAGCATGAGATAGACCATTTGTTGGATGTGTGTCGTATTGCATGGATTATGTATCTGGAAAAAAATCTGCAAAAGGGCATAGATATAATTGAGAAGGAGAAGGATAAAATTTATTTATCAGGTTTACTTCACGATATCGGGCGTGTTGCGCAATATCAGACAGGAGAGCATCATGCGGAGGCAGGAGTACGGATTGCAGGTGAACTTTTGGAAGAAATCGGCTATCCGAGCACTTTGCAATCGGAGATTTTGCAGATAATTTCCGGACATCACGGGAGAGGATATCCGGTAGAGGATACGATTGCCTCTTATATCTGTCAGGCGGATCATTTATCAAGAAATTGTTTTTTGTGCGAAGCTACCGGAACCTGTAAATGGGAGGAAAACGAAAAGAATCGTAACGTTTTATACTAAGGGAGAAGAAAATGTTAATAGGAAAGCATAATTTTGAAGTAGAAAACCATACATATGTTATGGGAATCTTAAATGTAACACCGGATTCATTTTCGGATGGAGGAAGACATAATTCCATTGACAGTGCTCTTTATCATGCAGAGAAGATGATAAAGGAAGGAGCAGCAATCATTGATGTGGGGGGAGAGTCGACCCGTCCGGGATATACACAGATTTCTGATGAAGAGGAGATTTTTCGTGTGTCGGGTGTGATCGAAGAGATAAAAAGACGGTTTGATATACCGGTTTCACTGGATACCTATAAAGCAAAGGTTGCAGCGGCGGGAATCCGAGCAGGTGCAGATCTGATCAATGATATATGGGGACTGAAGTATGACAGCAAAATGGCAAAAGTGATTGCAGAAAATAATGTGGCATGTTGTCTGATGCATAATCGGAAAGAGACGGTGTATCAAGAATTGAAAAAGGATCTGATAGGGGATTTAAAAGAGACCGTCAGGCTTGCGGAAAAAGCCGGAATCTCTGCGGATAAAATAATATTGGATCCGGGAGTCGGATTTGCAAAAAACTATAGACAGAATTTGGAGGCAATTGCACTTTGTCCGGAAATAAAAACTCTGGGATACCCTGTTTTATTGGGGACTTCCAGAAAATCAGTCATCGGACAGACATTGGACAAACCGACGGAAGATCGAGTGTATGGTACTGTGGCAACTTCTGTATTGGCAGTTATATATGGGTGCAGTTTTGTACGGGTACATGATGTTGCGGAAAACATAGACGGAATTCGAATGGCGGCAGCTGTTTTGAATTGTGACAAGGAGGTATAGAAGATGGATTATATTAAAATTCAAAATCTGGAGCTTTTTGCAAACCACGGAGTTTTTAAAGAGGAGACTGCACTGGGACAAAAGTTTTTGATGAATCTTAAGCTCTACACCGATTTGCAGCCGGCAGGAGCAGATGATGCAATTTCTGAATCTTTACATTATGGAGAGATCTGTCACTTTGTAACAAAATATTTTACAGAAACAACGTACCATTTAATTGAAGCTGCTGCTCAGAATCTTGCGATTGCACTATTGTTCCGCTATCCGAAGCTGGAAGAAGTGGAAATTGAGTTGAAGAAACCATGGGCTCCGATCGGTCTGCCGATAGAAACGGTATCTGTAGTAATGAAGCGCGGTTGGACAAAGGCATATTTGTCCATCGGTTCCAATATTGGAGATCGTGAAGGGTATATTCACCAGGCAATTGACCTGCTGAAAAAGTGTAATCGTATCAAAGAGATCGAGGTTTCCCGACTGATTGAGACAAAACCTTACGGAAATGCGGATCAAGGTGATTTTTTAAATGGTGCGATTGCAATCAAAACCTTATTTTCACCTTATGAATTACTGGATTTTTTGCATAGTGTTGAAAACGAATGCGGAAGAAAAAGAGAACTGCACTGGGGTCCCCGAACGCTGGATCTGGATATTTTGTTCTATGGAGATGAAACTGTTCGGAAGACAGACCTGGTGATTCCTCATATTGATCTGCAAAATCGGGATTTTGTACTCTCTCCGCTTGTAACGATTGCACCCGAACAGGTACATCCGGTGTTTAAGAAGACGGTATACCAGTTGTGGGAGAGACTTCAGAGTCAAAAGTAGCGCAGAAGAAGGGAGTGATATGGCAGCAGTTTTTTTTGATATAGACGGAACCCTGGTAGATCGTGAACAGCAGATTCCGGACAGCACACGGGAGGCAATCCGGCTGCTTCATCAAAACGGTCATATGGCTTTTATCAGCAGTGGTCGGACCAAAGTGATGATCAGGGATGAAAATTTATTAAGCTTGGGATTTGACGGGATATTGTGTGGCTGCGGAACCCATATCATTTATGACGGAAAAGATTTGGTACTGCATGAGATAGCGTCAGATCTGATGGAAAGAGCCGTAGAGTTGTTTTATGAGTATGACTTACCGGCAATTATAGAAGGCAAAGATTATCTGTTCATGGATGCAGATATGATCGGTGTAGACGAGTACGGTCGTTACCTGTTGAAGGTAATGGCGGATGTGACACAACCAATCCGCAATAATCACGAAAACTGGTGCGGAAATAAATATAGCCTGTTGATTCAGGATCGCAATTTTGAACCGGTGGTAAAAAAACTGGAAGCGGAATTTGAGTTCATTAATCATGATTCGGTTGCAATGGAAGTGGTTCCGAAAGGCTATAGTAAAGCAACCGGATTAGAAACGGTATGCAGTTTGCTACAGATTCCGAGAAAAGAGGTTTTTGCGATCGGTGACGGTAATAATGATATTGACATGCTGGAGTTTGCGCAGGTCGGAATTGTAATGGGAAACGGAAAAGAAATGGCAAAGGCTCACGGAGATTATATTACAAGTGATATTCATGAGGACGGAATATGGAATGCTTTAAAAAAGTATTCTTTAATTTGACAGGGAAAAATGGCAACTGAGTATTTTTTAGTTGCCATTTTTTATTTTAGTGTTATAATAGTCATTAAATAAGACTAGCACTCTAAAAGAATGAGTGCTAACAATAATTAATATATCAATAAAGGAGGCTACTCTTATGAAATTAATTCCTTTAGGAGACAGAGTTGTACTAAAACAACTTGAAGCGGAGGAAACAACAAAATCAGGCATTATCCTGACAGGAACTGCACAGGAAAAACCGCAGGAAGCAGAGGTGGTTGCTGTAGGACCGGGCGGCACAGTAGACGGTAAGGAAGTTACCATGCAGGTAAAAGAAGGAGACACTGTAATCTATTCAAAATATGCCGGAAATACAGTAAAGGTAGAAGGCGAAGAATATATTATTGTAAAGCAGGATGATATTTTAGCAATTGTAGAATAAGAGGTAGAATTATGGCAAAGCAGATTAAATATGGAACAGAGGCAAGAGTTGCCCTTCAGGCAGGTGTGGATAAACTGGCGGATACCGTTCGGGTTACAATCGGACCAAAGGGACGAAATGTAGTATTGGACAAGACCTACGGAACGCCTGTTATTACAAATGACGGTGTTACAATTGCAAAGGACATTGAACTGGAAGATGCCTTTGAAAATATGGGAGCACAGTTAGTAAAAGAAGCTGCAACCAAAACCAATGATGTGGCAGGTGACGGAACCACTACCGCAACTGTGCTTGCGCAGGCAATGATCAAAGAGGGAATGAAAAATCTGGAAGCCGGAGCAAATCCGATCGTTATGAGACGTGGTATGAAGAAGGCTACAGAAGTTGCAGTAGAAGCATTGGAAAAGATGAGTCAGAAGGTAAACGGAAAAGATCATATTGCAAAAGTGGCGTCTATTTCTGCCGGAGATGAAGTGGTAGGAAACATGGTTGCAGATGCAATGGAAAAAGTTTCCAATGACGGAGTTATTACCATCGAAGAGTCCAAGACTATGCAGACGGAACTGGATTTAGTGGAAGGAATGCAGTTTGATCGTGGTTATATTTCTGCATATATGGCAACTGATATGGATAAGATGGTGGCAAATTTGGATGAACCATATATCTTGATTACAGATAAAAAAATCACTAATATCCAGGATATTCTGCCATTATTAGAGCAGATTGTTCAGGCAGGAAGAAAACTCCTGATTATTGCGGAAGATATTGAAGGGGAGGCATTGACAACCCTGATCGTAAATAAATTGCGCGGTACATTTACTGTTGTAGGTGTAAAAGCACCTGGATACGGTGACCGCAGAAAGGCAATGCTTCAGGATATTGCAATTCTGACAGGAGGAGCTGTGATTTCAGAAGAGGTTGGACTGGAGTTAAAAGATACAACCATTGATATGCTGGGTGTTGCGAAATCTGTAAAAGTGGAAAAAGAGAACACGGTAATTGTAGACGGAGAAGGAAATCGAGATGATATTGCAAATCGTATTTCACAGATCCGCATGGAGTTAGAAGATACCACTTCCGAATTTGATAAAGAAAAATTACAGGAGCGTTTAGCAAAATTAGCCGGCGGAGTTGCAGTGATCCGAGTAGGAGCAGCAACGGAAGCGGAAATGAAAGAAAGCAAATATCGTATGGAAGATGCCCTAAATGCTACACGTGCAGCAGTGGAAGAAGGAATTATCTCAGGCGGAGGTTCCGCTTATATCCATGCTTCGAAAGAGGTGGAGACATTGGCGGATACTTTGGAAGGCGATGAGAGAACCGGAGCAAAGGTGATTTTGAAAGCATTAGAATCTCCTCTGTTCTACATAGCAGCAAATGCCGGATTAGAAGGTGCTGTTATTATCAACAAAGTAAAAGAACAGGAAGCAGGTACCGGATTTAATGCAGCTACAGAAGAGTATGTAGATATGATTGAAGCCGGAATTCTGGATCCGGTTAAGGTAACCCGTACCGCTTTACAAAATGCAACTTCTGTTGCAGCAACGTTATTAACAACTGAATCGGTAGTTGCAGATATTAAAGAGCCGGAACCTGCTATGGCGGCAGGTGGTGCACCGGGAATGGGTATGATGTAATACCCGGTCGTTTTGCGATGAGTGAGAAAGCTGTTGCGGATAAACGGTAGGATTGTATAAAAAAATAAGATAGCTCTCTTTTCCTGAGACTTTGTGTTGAGTTTTAAGGAAAAGGGGGCTATTATATTTCTTGTAAGTTTTTTTTGTATATGTTACTATTTTTCAAGATGAAAAAGAGTAAGTTAAAGGAGAATATGTGTGAGCAAAGTAGCAATTGTAACGGATAGCAATAGTGGTATTACACAGGCAGAAGCAAAGGAACTGGGGATTTATGTGATTCCTATGCCGTTTTATATAAATGATGAATTACTGTTAGAAGAAATTACTCTTTCTCAAGAGGAGTTTTATGAAAGACTGAAAGACGGAAGTAATATTCATACTTCTTCCCCGGCATTAACGGATTTTACTGATTTATGGGATGAATTATTAAAGGACTATGATGAGGTATTGGATATTCCGATGTCGAGCGGACTTTCCAGTACGACTTCTTCTGCAATCATGTTATCTCAGGAGTATAACGGGAAGGTAGTGGTAGTAGATAATCAGAGAATCTCCGTCACACAAAGACAGTCTGTAATGGATGCAATTTTGTTAGCGAAAGCAGGTAAAAATGCAAGGGAAATTGCAGAAGTGTTGATGGAGAATAAATTGGAGTCCAGTATCTATATTATGGTGGATACTTTGACCTATTTAAAAAGAGGAGGGCGTATTACCAGTGCAGCGGCTGCTCTGGGGACTCTGCTCCGATTAAAACCGGTCTTACAGATACAGGGAGAGAAGCTTGATGCATTTGCAAAAGCACGCACTGTAAAGCAGGCGAAGAACATTATGATCCGCCAGATCTTAGATGACTGCAGGGATCGTTTCGGGTCCGCATCGGGAGAGGGGATCCATATAGGACTTTCCTATTCCTATGATAAAGAGGCGGCATTGGAATTTAAAGAAGAGGTACAGAAGCATTTCCCGGATCATAATATCTTAATGAATCCGTTATCTTTGAGTGTAGCCTGTCATATCGGTCCAGGGGCTTTGGCAGTGACTGCAACAAAGTCTATAGAACTGGATGATAAGGCCAGAAAAAAATTAGAAAAATTAGAACGAAAAAAAGATAAGACGGAAAAAGTGATTGAGAAAGCTCAAAAGAAGATGGAGAAGGCTCAAAAACTTATGGAAAAAGCACAGAAGGAAATGGAAAAGGCACAGGAGTATTCAAAAAAATAATGAGTATAGATTTAGCGGTTTTAAAACAACAGAGAAATACAGCACGCGGACATATTACGGAGATCGGTCTGCAGATTACGGAGCTGGGAGAGGGATATGCCAAAGGAGAAATGCCGATAAAAATGGAAATACATGGAAATCCGATCGGATCCGTTCATGGCGGGATCATATTTTCCATTGCAGACTCTGTCGGCGGAGCAGCTGCACTCAGCAGAGGCGGTAAGGTTACCACAGTTTCCGGAAATATAAACTATATTAATCCGGCATTGGGATGTACAAAGCTGATCGGAGAGGCAATTGAGGTAAAAAGCGGGCGGCACATGTCGGTAATTAACGTTTCTATTTCCAACCAAACCGGAACGGTGATAGCAATTGCAACAATGACCTACTATTTTATAGAGGCAAAATAGTATTTTACTTATGTTTCGAAGTTGTGTATAATTAATTTCGTGGCGTCAATTGGGCAGTGGATTATTCATTGCTTTAGTATAGAAATATTTTTGAAATTATTTCAACAATAAGGAGGATTACTCATAATGGTTAAAGCTGTTGTCGGTGCAAACTGGGGTGATGAGGGAAAAGGTAAGATTACTGATATGCTTGCAAAAGAAGCGGATATTATCGTTCGTTTTCAAGGCGGAGCAAACGCAGGTCACACAATTGTAAATGATTATGGAAAGTTTGCATTACATACATTACCATCCGGATGTTTTTATGATCATACGACCAGTGTGATCGGAAATGGAGTAGCATTAAATATCCCGGTATTGTTTGATGAAATAAAGAGTATAACAGAAAAAGGAGTTCCGGCTCCGAAAATTTTAGTTTCGGATCGTGCACAGATTGTGATGCCATATCATATTTTGCTGGACAGTTATGAGGAAGAGCGACTGGCAGGCGGAGCATTTGGTTCCACCAAATCAGGAATTGCACCATTTTATTCTGATAAATTTGCCAAGATAGGGTTTCAGGTAAATGAATTATTTGATGATGAAATTTTAGAAGATAAGGTGAAACGGGTTTGTGAGTTGAAAAATGTTTTATTGGAGCATTTGTATCATAAGCCGTTGTTGAAAGAAACAGAGCTCATGGAGACATTACATACTTACAGAGATATGATTGCTCCTTATGTTTGCGACGTTTCTACTTATTTGAATGAAGCTTTGAAAGATGGAAAAGAAATTCTGTTAGAAGGACAGTTGGGAACTTTAAAGGATCCGGATCATGGAATCTATCCGATGGTAACTTCTTCTTCCACGCTTGCTTCCTATGGAGCAATCGGGGCGGGAGTTCCTCCTTATGAGATTAAAAAGGTGATCACAGTTTGTAAGGCATATTCCAGTGCGGTAGGAGGTGGAGATTTCGTATCTGAAATTTTCGAAGAAGAAGCGGATGAGCTTCGTCGTCGCGGTGGAGATGGCGGTGAATACGGAGCGACCACAGGTCGCCCACGTCGAATGGGATGGTTTGATTGTGTTGCAAGCAAGTACGGTTGTCGTTTACAAGGGGCAACAGACGTTGCATTTACAGTATTGGATGTATTAGGATATTTAGATGAGATTCCTGTTTGTGTCGGATATGAAATAAACGGGGAAGTAACAACCGAGTTTCCGGTAACACCTATCTTGAAACATGCAAAACCGGTATATGAGATATTGCCCGGCTGGAAGTCGGATATTTCGGGAATTCGAAACTACGAAGAGCTGCCGGAAAATTGTCGCAAATATGTAGAATTTATAGAAAAACAGATTGGCTACCCTATCACAATGGTGTCCAACGGACCGGGTAGAGATGATATTATATATCGATAAGATAAAAAGCTGTCCTTGGACAGCTTTTTATCTTATCGATTTTCCAACAGTTTATAGACTAAAGTATAAACCCATATAAGAACCGGAACGATGATAGTTGCAGTAAAAGAAATTTTTAATAGAGGTAATGTGTTTTTATTGCCAAATAGAGCAAGAATGATTGTGATAATATATAAGGCAAGAATAATGATCACACCGATCATTGCAAGAACGCGTCTGATTTTTTTCATTTTGAAATATCCTTTCTGTCTGATAAAATTATCTTGACGGATTCTGTTGAAAAAGTCAAGATGAAGAAATGATGGAAAAGAATTTGAAAAATAAAATGAAACTTGTTATACTTTTATCTATCCATATTTAGAGAACTGAAATAAAAAAGATAAGGTGGTAAAAACATATGGCATTATTACAAGAGTGGCAGGCAATAGCTTTCAATGAGAAAGCGGACAGAAATGAGCTTCAGCAATTTTGGAATCGGTATTTTGAATTGGAAAAGGGTGTTTATGCACAATTACTTTCCAATCCGGATGAAAAAATAGAAGGAACTGTAAAAGAACTGGCAGATCGTTTTGATCTGGAGTTGATGGCAATGGTTGGATTTTTAGATGGTATCGACGAGAGCCTTATTACACCGAATCCGATGGAAGAACTGGAGGAAGATACAAAGGTAAATCTTATTTTTGACAAAGAAAAACTCTATAAAAATATGGTAGAGGCAAAGGCAGATTGGTTATATGAGCTTCCTCAATGGAAAGAGATCTTTACAGAAGAAGAGCGTACAGCCTTATATAAAGAACAAAAACAGTCAGGGATTGTTAAAAAAGATAAAAAAGTATACCCAAATGATCCATGTCCGTGCGGAAGTGGAAAAAAATATAAAAAATGCTGTGGAAGAAAGTAATCTGACATAGAGACACGTCCCATCTCCCAGAGGTGGGATTGTTCACTATTGAAAGGAATGAAAAATGAAAGTTACATTAAAGGACGGCTCGGTCAAAGAATATCAAGAGCCAAAAAGTGTATGGGAAATAGCAAAGGATATCAGTGAAGGACTGGCACGGGTTGCCTGTGTCGGAGAAGTAGACGGAAATACAGTGGATCTGAGAACTGTAATTGACAGGGACTGTTCTTTGAATATCCTGACTGCAAAAGATCAGGAAGGGTTGGCGACTATTCGCCATACGACCAGTCACATTATGGCACAGGCAGTATTGCGTTTATACCCGGATGCAAAGATTGCAATCGGACCTTCTATTGCAGAGGGATTTTATTATGATTTTGAAGCAGATCCTTTTTCAAGAGAAGATTTGGATGCGATTGAAAAGGAAATGAAAAAGATCATAAAAGAAGGGCATGAAATAAAGAAATTTACACTTTCAAGAGAAGAAGCTATCCAATATATGAAAGAGCGTAAACAGCCTTATAAAGTAGAGCTGATTGAGGACCTGCCTGAGGGAGAAGAGATTTCCTTTTATGATCAGGGAGGATTTGTTGATTTATGTGCGGGACCGCATTTGATGACAACAAAGGGGATTAAAGCATACAAGTTACTCTCTTCTTCAATGGCGTATTGGAGAGGTGATGAAAAACGTGCACAGCTTCAAAGAATCTACGGGACAGCCTTTTCCAAAAAAGAAGAATTGACTGCTTATTTAGAACATCTGGAAGATATAAAAAAGAGGGATCACAATAAGCTGGGGCGTGAAATGGAATTGTTTACTACGGTAGATGTTATCGGACAGGGACTTCCTTTAATGCTTCCGAAGGGAACAAAAATGATTCAGAAGATGCAGCGATGGATTGAAGATTTGGAGGATCGTGAGTGGGGATATATGAGAACAAAGACTCCACTTATGGCAAAATCAGATCTGTATAAAATTTCAGGGCATTGGGATCACTATAAAGACGGCATGTTTGTACTGGGAGATGAAAATCTGGATAATGAATTGTTAGCATTACGTCCAATGACCTGTCCGTTCCAATACTATGTATATAAGGCATCTCAAAAATCCTATCGTGATTTGCCTTGCAGATATGGAGAGACTTCTACTTTGTTCAGAAAAGAAGACTCAGGAGAAATGCACGGACTGACACGTGTTCGTCAGTTTACGATATCAGAGGGACATTTGATTATTCGTCCGGATCAGGCGGAGGAAGAGCTGACAGCATGTTTAAATCTGGCATACTATTGCTTAGATACCTTAGGCTTGGCAGAAGATGTAACATTTCGCCTGTCTAAATGGGATCCGAATAATAAAGAAAAATATTTAGGAGATGATGCTTACTGGGAGAGTACCCAATCCACTCTGCGAAATATTTTATTGGAGAAGAAGGTGGAATTTGTAGAAGCGGAAGGGGAGGCTGCATTCTACGGTCCTAAAATCGACATACAGGCAAAAAATGTATATGGCAAAGAAGATACCATGATTACAATTCAGCTGGATTGTGCAATTGCGGAAAATTTTGACATGTATTTTATTGATAAAGACGGTTCCAAGGTACGACCATATGTAATTCACAGAACTTCTATCGGTTGCTATGAGCGTACATTAGCATGGCTGATTGAAAAATATGCGGGAATGTTCCCTACATGGTTGTGTCCTGAGCAGGTTCGTGTTCTTCCTATTTCGGAAAAATACGAAGCTTATGCAGAGCAGGTTCGAAAAGAGTTGGCGAAAAACGGTGTAGATGTTACGGTTGACAACCGTTCGGAAAAAATCGGATTTAAGATAAGAGAGGCCAGATTGGCTCGTCTGCCTTACATGCTTGTGGTGGGACAGCAGGAAGAGACGGATGGAACTGTTTCTGTCAGAAGTCGATTTGAAGGAGATGAAGGGGTCAAAACTCTGGAAGCATTTACAGAACAACTCTGCAAAGAAATTCGGACAAAAGAAATTCGTGAAATAAAACAGGAAGAGATAAAGTAAATATGAATTACAATATTTATTTTCCGCATTTACATCTGCATTTGAGTCATGTACCCAAAAGTTTTACGGTGTTCGGTTTTGAGATTGCTCTGTACGGTATAGTGATAGCCATCGGAATGATATCCGGAACTTTGCTGGCCAGACATGTTGCAAAGATAACTGGACAGGATTCGGATCAGTATTTTGATTTTGCAATCATAGGGATTCTGATTTCTGTTATTGGGGCAAGATTGTATTATGTAGTATTTCGGTGGGATCTGTATAAAGATCATCCGCTCTCTATTTTTAATATCAGAGAAGGCGGATTGGCTATTTACGGAGGCGTGATAGGTGCAATAATTTCAGCCTATCTGTTTTCTAAAATCAAAAAGATACCGCTGGGGTTGTTGATGGATACTGCGTGTAACGGTCTTATTTTGGGGCAAATTATAGGAAGATACGGAAATTTTTTTAACAGAGAGGCATTTGGGGGTTATACAGATAATTTGTTTGCCATGAGACTTCCGGTTTCTATGGTTAGAAGTTCGGAAGATATTACCAATACAATGCTGCAACATCTTGTTACGATAGACGGAGCTTCCTTTATTCAGGTACATCCGACCTTTTTGTATGAATCTTGTTGGAACATTGCCGTTTTGATTTTGTTGCTGTTATGGAGACGAAAAAAGGTGTTTGACGGAGAGGTGTTCTGTTTGTATCTGATCGGATATGGATGCGGGCGTTTTTGGATTGAGGGATTGCGTACGGATCAATTGTTGATTCCCTCCACTTCCCTCCCCGTTTCACAAGTTCTATCCATATTACTGGTAATTGCAGGTCTGTGTGTCGTGATCAGAAAACGATATAATTATTCAAAAAAGAAGAAACCCTTTTAAAATGGCGGTTTATAAATAGAAAAATGAAGAAAAAAGCATTTGGGAACGTCTGTTCCTAAATGCTTTTTTTATATTGGAATCTGGTAAATACGTTGATTTTTACCCGAAAAGAGGGTATTATATGTATAAATGTGGGGAGAAATGTCACTGAGTGGGTAAAAGTGGATAATGTGGATAAAAATGTGAATAACTTTTACACACGAAAATATATACACAGAAAGGAGGTGATATTCCATGTTTATGGGTCAATACAATCATTCCGTAGATGCAAAAGGTCGTTTAATTATTCCGGCAAAATATAGAGAAGAGCTGGGAGAAGAATTTGTGATCACAAAAAATGTTGATAAGTGCCTGACTGTTTATTCAAAAGAAGAATGGAAAAACGTGGAAGGTCACCTCCGTGAGTTAACTGCGAAAAATAAAAATGCAAGAAAATATATGCGTTTTGTATTTGCAAATGCTTCTTTTTGTGAACCGGATAAACAGGGAAGAGTCATATTGAATTCGGCATTAAGAGAATATGCAGGAATTGAAAAAGATGTAGTACTGATCGGAGTAATGGATCATATAGAAATCTGGAGTGCACAGAACTGGTCAGATGAAAGCCAGGACGAGGAAATGGAAGAGATCGCTGAGCAGATGGCAGAGTTGGGATTTGGAATTTAGTTAGGAGTAATATGGAATTTAGTCATTATTCAGTTCTGTTAAAAGAATCAATAGAACATTTGATTACAAATCCGGACGGGATTTATGTAGACGGTACTCTGGGAGGAGGCGGTCATAGTTTAGAAATATGCAAGCACTTGTCTCCTAAAGGACGTTTAATTGGATTTGATCAGGACGAAGCGGCTATTAAGGCGGCATCTGAACATTTAGAGTTCTATCGGGAACGGGTTACAATTATTCGGAGCAATTACTGTCAGATGAAGACTGAACTGCAGCAGCAGGGAATTACAGGTGTAGACGGAATCCTGTTGGATTTGGGAGTATCTTCTTATCAGTTGGATGAACCGGAAAGAGGATTTACTTATCGGGAGGAAGATGCATATTTGGATATGCGTATGGATCGCAGACAAACAAAAACTGCAGCCGATATTCTGGCGAAATACAGTGAAATGGATTTATTCCACATAATCCGCAACTACGGAGAAGACAAATTTGCAAAGAATATCGCAAAACATATTGTAAGAGCAAGGGCGATAGAGCCGATCCGAACAGCAGGACAGTTAAATGAAATTATCAGAGCGGCTATTCCGGTAAAGGAAAGAAAAAACGGTCATCCTTCGAAAAAAACATTTCAGGCTATTCGGATTGAAGTAAATCGGGAGCTGGATGTTTTGCGAGAATCAATAGATGAAATGATTGAATTGTTGAATCCGAACGGAAGGCTTTGTATTATAACCTTTCATTCATTGGAGGATCGTATTGTAAAACAGCATTTTAAAACGGCAGAGAATCCGTGTACCTGCCCAAGAGAATTTCCGGTGTGTATTTGCGGAAAGGTATCCAAAGGAACTGTTATCAGCAAAAAGCCGATATTACCAAGTTTAGAAGAGTTAGAAGTGAATAAGAGATCTAAGAGCGCAAAACTGCGTGTGTTTGAAAGAGGACACTGAGTGGAGCAGAAAAAATGGAGAAGTAGGAATGCCACAACGTCGATATTTATACAATAGAGGCAATACTGTACCGAAGGAGCAAGAGGAATATCAGCCGATTGCACGTCCGCGGTCAAGGGAAGAGAGAAAACGTCTGGAACGAAAAAGACGTATGGTTCATCGAAACCGTCAAAAAATATTAGAATTTACAAAAAAAGATTTATTTTTTTTGTTATTGGGGATTGCTATAGTAGGTGGATTTTCGATAAAATTTGTTCGTGCAAAATCTATGAATATTGTAAATATGAACCGTTCCGTACAGATAGAAAGCCGGTTAAATGAATTAAAGGCAAGCAATGATGCATTGGAAAAGCAGATTATAGGGACAGAAGATTTGCGTCAGGTGAGAAAGGATGCCTTGAAGATGGGGTTGACATACCCTTCTAACAGTCAGATTATCTATTATAATTTTAGAACGTCGGACTATATGAAACAGTATTAAAAAAGAGGAGGTCATTATGGGAAAAAGAGGGAAACGATCTGAAAATCCTTCGACAAAAAAACGGTTTAAGAAAAAAATAAATTTTAAACTGTTCAAACGAATGGAGAAAAGGATATTTATTGTGTTGGTGGCAATGATTGCCATTATATTGCTATTGGTTGGAAGAATTATATATATTCAAGTGCATAAGGGGAACACGTATCAGAAAATTGTATTAAATCAACAGGAGTACAACAGTATAACGATTCCATATCGAAGAGGTGACATTGTAGATCGAAAAGGTACCGTTCTGGCGACGAGTACAGATGTATACAATGTCATTTTGGACTGTTACGTTTTAAATTCAAAGGAGAAGTTCTTAGAGCCAACTATGAAGGTTTTAAAAGATCAGTTGGGCTTGAATACGGAAACAATCCGCTCTTACGTAAAAGATCATCCGAAAGCCAGATATTATGTGATTGCAAAAAAGATATCATATAACAAGATGTCAAAGATAAAAAAAATAATGGAGGATACAAAAAACAATCCGAATATAAAAGGGATCTGGTTTGAGAAAGAATATATACGGACCCATCCTTATCCGAAGTTGGCAAGTTCTCTTTTGGGATTTACAACTGCCGGAAATGTGGGAATCGGTGGAATAGAAGATTATTATAACAGTACATTAAACGGAACAAACGGTCGGGAATACGGATATCTGAATACTGACAGTTCTTATGAGAAAACGGTAAAAGAGGCAGTAAACGGTAATACGGTACAATCTACTATTGATGTCAATCTGCAAACTATTGTGCAGGATAAAATAAAAGACTTCGCAAAAAGATTTGCAACCAATTCCGGAAAAACCAATGCGGCAAAGCATATCGGTGTGATTATGATGGATCCTAATACAGGAGAGATTCTGGCAATGGCAAATTATCCGACCTTCAGCCTGAACAATGCCTGGGATCTGTCAGATTATTATTCCAAATCCGACATCGATAAAATGAGTGAAAAAGAGCGCTTAAAGAATCTGAATGATATCTGGCAGAATTTTTGTCTGTCTTATACCTATGAACCGGGTTCAACAGCAAAACCGTTTACTATTTCAGCCGGTTTGGATACCGGAAAATTAAAAGGAAATGAGACGTTTTATTGTCCGGGATATCTCAATGTGGCAGGACAGATTATTCATTGTGATAATCATCAGGGACATGGAATAGAGACAATTTCAGATGCGCTGAGAGACTCCTGCAATGTTTCTCTGATGCATATGGGATTTAAAGTGGGAGCCAAGGATTTCAGTCGTTACCAGCAAATTTTCAATCTGGGTCTGAAGACCAATATTGATTTACCGGGAGAGGCACGGACTGATGGTCTGATTTATTCAGAGGACAGTTTGGAGAATAAAGTCAATCTGGCGACCAATGCATTCGGACAGAACTTCAACGTTACGATGATACAGATGATATCGGGATATAATTCTATTGTAAACGGCGGAAAATATTACTTGCCGCATGTATTGAATAAAGTACTGGATGAACATGGGAATACGGTGAAAAAGGTAGATCCGATTTTATTGAGAAATACGATCTCGAAAACCACTTCTCAGAAACTGATTTCTTATTTACAGGAGGTTGTGAAAGCGGGTACCGGTAAAAAAGCAAAGGTAGAAGGCTACAGTATGACCGGTAAGACCGGTACTGCGGAAAAGCATCCTCGTGGAAAAGGAAATTATCTGGTATCATTTATCGGTGCGGTTCCTGCAAAGAAACCGAAAGTATCTATCTATTGTGTAGTAGATGAGCCTAACACATCTAATCAGGCACATTCTACGTATGCACAGGAAATTGTAAATAATATTTTGAAAGAAGCACTTCCATATTTGAATATTTCAAAGGATGAATAGACTATATTAGAGAAGAATAGAAAAGAGGAAACATTATGACGACCCAAATTATTTTCTCAGTATTTATTTCGTTTTTCGTGATGATGATACTGGGACCATTTGTTATCCCTGCATTGCGAAAAATGAAAGTGGGAAATACAGAACGGGAGGAGTTGGAATCCCATCAGATAAAAACCGGTACACCGACTATGGGAGGTATTATGATCATAGTGTCAGTGATCGTTTCCACTTTAATCTTCGGAAGAGGAGACAGTCGTATCATAGCAATCTTATTAGTGACAGTAGCTTTTGGTGTGATCGGTTTTATAGATGATTATTTGAAAGTGGTATTACGGCGTTCTGACGGACTGTTGCCGAAACAAAAGTTTGCGATGCAGCTGGTGGTCGCAATATTGTTTGCAATCTATATGGGAAAAGCACATATTTCTTTTGCAATTTTAGTTCCGTTTACAGGTCATACCTATTTTAGTATAGGATTTTTAGCCGTGCCCGTTATGATTCTGGCAATGCTTGGAACGGTAAACGGCGTTAATTTTACAGATGGAGTAGATGGTCTGGTTTCAACGGTTACTTTGCCGGTAGCCGCCTTTTTCCTAATCAGTTCGATTCGATTCGGTATTACGATCGGAGTGGTAATTGCAGCTGTAATCGGCGCACTGCTCGGATTTCTTGTATTCAATGTACATCCGGCAAAGGTGTTCATGGGAGATACCGGTTCACTGGCATTGGGCGGATTTGTATCAGCAACGGCTTATATGTTGCAACAGCCGTTGTTTATCCTACTGGTGGGTCTTATATATTGGGTGGAAATTTTCTCGGTTATCATACAGGTAAGCTATTTCAAGAAGACAGGCGGGAAACGGATTTTCAGAATGGCACCGATTCATCATCATTTTGAATTGGGAGGCTGGTCAGAGACAAAGGTAGTTGCAATCTTTGCGATTATAACTACTTTGTTATGTTTGCTTTCTTTGATTGGAATTGTATAAAAGGAAAGTTTAGTAAAAACAGGATTAGATGAGGAGAGACCATGAATTTAAAAGATAAAGAAGTGATGGTATACGGAACCGGAGTAAGCGGAATAGCAGCTGCAAAGCTGTTACTTCGTCATGGAGCACATGTGATTTTATTTGATCAAAATACTGATTTGAATACAGAAAAGGTGTTGGATCAATTTGAAAAAGATGCAGTGGAGCTGATTCTGGGAAATGTTGCAAAAGAAAGGCAGGAGAAGCTTTCTTTTCTGGTATTGAGTCCGGGAGTTCCGGTAGACGGAGAAATCGTGACTGAAATAAAAAAACAGGGAATTCCTGTCTGGGGAGAAATTGAACTTGCATATCGATGCCAAAAGGGAAGTTTATTAGCGATTACCGGAACAAACGGAAAGACAACAACTACTTCTTTACTGGGTGAAATAATGAGCTCTTATAATCCGAAGACAAAGGTTGTCGGAAATATAGGCATTCCTTATACCGGTATTGCGGACGATACGGTGGAGGATTCAGTGGTAGTGGCAGAGATTTCCAGCTTTCAGTTGGAAACAATAGAAACATTTCACCCTAAAATATCCGCTATTTTAAATATTACACCGGATCATTTAAACAGACATCATACCATGAGAAATTATATTGATGCAAAGATCTCTATTACGAAAAATCAGACAGAGCACGATATTTGTATACTGAATTATGAGGATGAGATATTAAGGGAAGAGGCAAAGCATATCAAAGCGAATATTATATGGTTTTCCAGTGCCCGTAAAATAGAAAACGGAATCTGCTGTCTGGATGATGAAATTTTCTATAAAGGAGAAAAAGTTATTTCTGTACGTGAGCTGAATATCCTCGGACGTCATAATTATGAAAATGCAATGGCAGCTATTGCGATGGCTGCGGTATTTGGGGTTCCGATGGAACAGATTGTCACAGTATTAAGACAATTTCAGGCGGTGGAACACCGTATTGAATATGTAACAGAAAAGCGAGGTGTGCGTTTTTATAATGATTCAAAGGGGACTAATCCGGATGCAGCAATCAAAGGGATTCAAGCGATGGATCGTCCGACCTACCTGATTGCAGGCGGATACGACAAACAGTCCGATTATATGGAATGGATTCAATCCTTTGACGGAAAAGTAAAAAAACTGGTCTTATTGGGCCAAACGAAAGAGGCAATTGCGGAAACAGCAAAAAGATGCGGTTTTCATGATTATATTTTCGTGGAATCCTTGCAAGAAGCTGTGTCTGTTTGTTATCATGAAGCAATTACAGGGGATTGTGTATTACTGTCACCGGCATGTGCAAGTTGGGGAATGTTTCCTAATTATGAAGTAAGAGGGAGAATGTTTAAGGATTTTGTACATGCTCTAAAGGAGTAGAAATGAAAAAAATGCTTTTGATGCTGAATAAAAAATTGAATAAAGGCAAAAAAGAAGCAGGTGTGCATTATTTCGATTATTCCTTACTGTTTATCATTATATTCCTGATCGGTTTCGGTCTGGTTATGCTTTACAGTGTGAGTTCCTATAAAGCGCAGATTGATTTCGGATCCGCTTCCTATTATTTGAAGAGACAGTTGTTCATCGGTTTGGCCGGAATCGTTGCAATGTTGATTGTTTCTCTGTTTCCGTTGGAAATCTGGAAAAAATATGCGTTTCATTTATATGCACTCGCATTGTTTGCCTGTGCATTAGTTCCGATTATTGGTCAATCCTATAATAATTCACAGAGATGGCTGAAGTTCGGCAATCTTACAATTCAACCTTCCGAATTTGGAAAGATAGCGGTAATTCTTTTTATGGCATCGCTTTTATGCAGAATGCCCAGACAGATTAATTCATT
This sequence comes from uncultured Clostridium sp., assembly GCA_947253885.1. Taxonomy (GTDB): domain Bacteria; phylum Bacillota; class Clostridia; order Lachnospirales; family Lachnospiraceae; genus SY8519. Next base: position 104,056 of record CAMYAO010000002.1, on the reverse strand, counting down.
GAAGAGTGTAGCAAAGCTGATGGGAAGGATTGCTCCAATGATTGGAATAATCATGTTGTCCAATTTGAGTACTGCGCTTATTATAGCAGGAATTGCATTCCTGATGATCTTTATTACCAGTTCTGAAACAAAGCTTTTTGCTAAGATTCTTGTCGGAGTTTCGATGCTGGGGATGGTTGGCGTTTTTGCGGAAGGATACAGAGCAATTCGTATCAAAGCATGGCTGCATCCCGAAGCATATCCGGATGCATCTTATCAGACAATCCAAGGACTGTATGCCATCGGTTCCGGAGGGTTCTTCGGAAAAGGATTAGGTGGAAGTATTCAGAAGCTGGGCTATGTACCGGAAGCACAGAATGATTTTATCTTTAGTATCATTGTGGAAGAACTGGGGCTGTTCGGTGCAATTTGTGTTATCGGTCTGTTTCTGTTGTTGATCTACCGATTTACGAGAATCGCAATGAATGCTCCGGATCTGTTCAGTTCACTGGTTGTAGTCGGTGTCATCATACATATTTCTCTTCAGGTTGTACTGAATATAGCGGTAGTAACGGCGGCGCTTCCAAATACGGGTGTTACTTTGCCGTTTATCAGTTATGGAGGAACTTCTCTGTTTATTCTCTTGATAGAAATGGGAATTGTATTAGGGATTTCCAGAAGGATTGTAATAAAGGATGAAAAGCATGGAAGATAATAGAAGAAAGAGACCGCCGGTAAAAAAAAGAAAGAAAAAAAGAAAAAAAATACATACAAGAATTGTATCCCTGATGGTAGTGATTGCAGTAATCGTTATTATCATCAGTTTGACCTTGTGGAAAGGATTTACGTTAGAAACAATTACGGTCAGTGGAAATACATACTATACAAAAGAGGAAATACAAAAAGATTTGGTTCGTGCCAATCGGGGATCAAATAATACGATGTTTTTGAGATGGAAATATTTCAGAGGAAAGGGAGGCGCACTTCCTTATGCAGACTCTGTGTCTGTTTCATTAAAAAATCCTCATACATTGCATTTGAATTTATCTGAAAAAAGTCTGGTCAGTTATGTTTATCTGAAAAAAGAAAATAAATATGCTTATTTTGATGAAGACGGAGTAGTGATCTACAAATCACAAAAAGTTAAATCCGGAACTATCCAGATTATAGGCACGGATATTACTTCATCTGAATTGTTCCAAGAGTTAAAATTCGGACACGGGGAAACTATTTCCAGAATCCTGTCGACGATTCGTTTGTTAAAGAAGAGTAAAGTAATGCCGAAACAGATTATGATGCAGAATGACGGAGATATGATTCTGATCTATAAGACTGTGCAGGCGAATCTGGGGAGCTCTTCGTATCTGAATGAAAAAATTGTTCGTTTGGCACGAATTTTGCCTCAGATAGAAAAGAAAAAGGGAACCCTTCACTTAGAAACATGGACGGATACTTCGACGGATATCTATTTTCGAAAAAAGGAATGGACCAGGATCCCGAGTGAAAAAGTGGCGACAATCAAGATTAAGAATTCTATGCATTCTAGTTAAAATTTTGAATTTAGAGTTGAATAATTTCAGAAAAAATCGTATGATTAGAGCAATGAATTCTTATGATAGAAAAATATTTGAGGGTTAAGATAGACCCAAAGGAGGAATTAACGTGCTTGAAATTACATCCTTAGAGTCAACATCAAACGCAAGAATTATTGTAATTGGTGTAGGTGGAGCTGGAAATAATGCTGTAAATCGAATGGTAGATGAGAGAATTGAAGGAGTTGAGTTTATCGGTGTCAATACAGATAAACAGGCTTTGGATCTCTGTAAAGCACCTACCTTAATTCAAATTGGAGAAAAACTTACCAAAGGACTTGGTGCGGGTGCACAGCCGGAGGTAGGTGAAAAAGCTGCAGAAGAAACTGCAGACGAGTTGGAAGCTGCAATTGAAGGTGCCGACATGGTATTTGTTACCTGCGGTATGGGCGGCGGAACCGGAACCGGTGCTGCTCCTGTTGTTGCCAAGATTGCAAAGGACAAGGGTATTTTGACTGTAGGTGTTGTAACAAAGCCTTTCGGATTTGAGTCAAAAGCCCGAATGAAGAATGCAAACGGAGGAATCGACAGACTGACACAGACAGTGGATACTCTGATTGTTATTCCGAATGATAAATTGTTGGAAATTGTAGATCGCCGTACTACAATGCCTGAGGCGTTGAAAAAGGCAGATGAGGTATTGCAGCAGTCTGTGCAGGGTATTACCGATTTAATTAACGGTGCTGCGCTGATCAATCTTGATTTTGCCGATGTTGAAACAGTTATGAGAGACAAGGGATTGGCTCATATCGGTATCGGAGAAGCATCCGGTGACGATAAGGCGATGGAGGCTGTAAAAAATGCAGTAGAAAGTCCGTTGTTAGATACAACTATCAGTGGAGCATCTCATATTCTGATCAATATTTCCGGAGATGTCGGACTGTTGGATGTAAATGATGCAGTTAATTATGTAAAGGAAATTGCCGGTGAAGAGGCAAATATTATCTTTGGTTCCAAGTATGAAGAAAATGCTCAGGATACCACAAGAATTACTGTGATTGCAACCGGAGTCGGCAGTCAGAGAGTAGGGGCTACTGTAATTGGTCATGCGATGACATCCAGACCGATTCAAACGAAATCTGTCAACGAAGACAGCTTCAGAGTTGGAGAAATGAATTTGGATTTGACACAGTCAAAATCGGTGCGTCCATCTCGTCAGCAGAAAAAATTGGATATTCCGGATTTCTTGCGGAAGTAATGATATTGGATTCATATATGAAAAAGCCCGTATGGGCTTTTTCGTGGTTATAGAAGCATGGAAAAAAATAAAAGAAAAAAAGGAAATTTTCTCAGTAATGTGGTGATTATCATTTTGCTTGGTGTCATTGCATTTTCTCTCTATAAAATTGTACCCTATTACTACAGTCTCTATAAGGCAAAAAATCAGTATCAGACCATTACAAAAAAAGTAGTAAAGCTGGGGGATATTTCCAAAAAGACAAGAAAACAAAATCCCGGTTGGTGGTATCAGAATATTAAGATCGATTTTAAAAAGCTTCAGGCAGAGGGTAAGGATGTCAATGCATGGATACGTTTTGATGATACAGAAACCATACGCGTGAATTATCCGGTTGTGTATTCAGGGGATGATACGACTTATTTGCATGCCGACCTGTATCGGAGATACAGTTTTCCGGGAACATTATTTATAGAAGCAAAAAATCGTCCGAATTGGAAGGATCAAAACTATATTATTTTCGGTCATAACATGAGAAATCTCTCTATGTTCGGTTCATTAAAGAAGCTGCAACAGGCAGATATTTATAAGAAAAATCAATATTTTACAATTTATCGTCCGAACGGTGCTTATCGCTATCGAATTTTTTCCGCCTTTACTACAAATGAGAACAGTAAGGTATATAGCGTATATGCGAGTAAAGGGGATAATTATACGGCATATTTAAATTATTTAAAATCCGGATCCGATATCTCATCTTCTGTAAAAGTGACGGGATCAAGTAAAATAGTAACTCTTTCTACTTGTACCTCAGCCGGAGATTCCTATCGATATACGGTACATGGCGTACTTGTGGCAAAGCATATATATAACAGGTGAAGTAAATGAAACAGATGATTCAATTAATTGAAAATGCAGTGGAATCTGCGTTTTCTGACAGTGACTATGATAAAAAATATGGAAAGGTAACTCTTTCCAACCGTCCGGATTTGTGTGAGTTTCAGTGCAACGGAGCATTGGCAGCGGCAAAAGAATATAAAACCGCGCCGATCCGGATAGCGGAAAAGGTGGCAGAAGTGCTGCAGACACAGGAAATGTTTGAAAGTGTAGAAGCTGTAAAACCGGGATTTTTAAATTTTAAGCTTTCGAAATCTTTTTTGACGGAATACCTGAATACTATGTACCGTTCGGATAAATTCGGATTTGAGAAAAACGGTGAGATGCGAACTATTATGATTGATTATGGCGGACCGAATGTAGCGAAGCCGCTTCATGTCGGTCACTTAAGAGCAGCAATCATCGGCGAGAGTCTGAAACGGATCTCCCGTTTTGTAGGACACAATGTAATCGGAGATGTCCATTTGGGGGATTGGGGCTTTCAAATGGGACTCATTATTACAGAGTTGGCAAAAAGAAAACCGGAGCTTCCCTATTTTGATGATACATTTGAGGGAGACTATCCGAAAGAGGCTCCGTTTACTATTTCGGAATTAGAAGAAATTTACCCGTATGCATCCGCAAAATCAAAAGAGGATGAAACCTATAAAGAGGCGGCGCTAGCTGCGACTTATGAGCTGCAACAGGGACGCAGAGGCTATCGTGCTATCTGGCAGCATATTATTCAAATTTCCGTAACGGATTTAAAGAAAAATTATGAAAAGCTTCAGGTGACATTTGATCTGTGGAAGGGTGAATCGGATGCCCAGCCTTATATTCCGGATATGGTTCACAAAATGAAGGAAGAGGGGTATGCATATATCAGTGACGGAGCTTTGGTGGTAGATGTAAAAGAAGAGACAGATACAAAGGAAGTACCCCCATGTATGATCTTGAAATCAGATGGAGCTTCTTTGTATAATACAACAGATTTGGCAACGATTATCTGGAGAATGAAGGAGTATCATCCGGATAAGATCCAATATGTGGTAGATAAAAGACAGGACCTGTATTTCACACAGGTATTTCGGTGTGCAAGAAAGACCGGCTTGGTAGAAGAGGATACAAAGCTTCAGTTTATCGGATTCGGTACGATGAACGGAAAAGACGGAAAGCCGTTTAAAACAAGAGCCGGAGGTGTGATGCGTTTAGAGTCTCTGTTAAATGAGATTGAAGAACAAATGTACCAAAAGATCTCTGAAAATGCGACAATGTCTGATGCAGAAGCAAGAAATACGGCAAAAATTGTGGCATTATCTGCTGTAAAGTATGGAGATCTGTCGAATCAGGCATCCAAGGATTATGTATTTGATGTGGAAAGGTTTACATCGTTTGAGGGAAATACCGGACCGTATATTTTGTATACCATTGTTCGTATTAAGTCTATTCTGGGAAAATACGAGAATATGACCGGGGCAGAGGCTCAGTTTACAGGGATACCACAGGCACAAAGTGAAAGTCAGAAAGCATTGATGCTGAAGCTGTCGGAGTTTTCTTCTGTTGTAGAGACCGCTTTTTTGGAGTCTGCACCACATAAAGTTTGTGCGTATATTTATGAGCTGTCAAATGCACTGAATCGTTTTTATCATGAGACAAAGATTCTGGCAACAGAAAATGAGAATCTGCAAAAGGGATATCTGTCTCTTTTGATTCTTACAAAAAATATTCTGGAATTATGTATTGATCTATTAGGATTTACGGCTCCGGAAAAAATGTAATGATATACCTGCTATCTTCTACAGATGATAGCAGGTTCTTTTAAACTCAGGAGAACTATATGAAAGAAAATTTAAAGAAAATGTTTTCATACTACAGACCGTATAAAAAAGCATTTTATACAGATATGTTTTTTGCATTTGTTTCAGCGGTGATTGCATTGGTAATACCGTTAGCAGTTCGCTTTATAACGGCACACGTCAGTACAAAAGGAACACAAGAAGCGTTTTTAACTATTGTAAAGGTATGTATCGGTTTGTTTGTGCTAATTTTGCTACAGTGTTACTGCAATTATTATATTTCTAATTACGGTCATGTAATGGGAGCAAAAATGGAATATGATATGAGAGCTGAAATATTTGAACATTTACAGAAACTGTCCTTTCATTTTTATGATAATCAAAAAGTGGGGCAACTGATGTCCAGAATCACAACGGATCTGTTTGATATCTGTGAACTTTTACATCATGGACCGGAAAATATTGTTATTTCCATTATAAAAATAATCGGAGCTCTTTTTATTATGCTGACCATCAGTCCGGAATTGACACCGGCTGCATTTGCGCCGGTAATTCCTATGTTACTGTATGCCTATTTTTATAATAAGAAAATGAAGCGGGCTTTTCGGGAAAATAGAAATAAGATTGCGGACATTAATGCACAGATAGAGGATAATCTATCCGGTATTCGAGTAGTAAAGTCTTTTGCAAATGAAGAAATTGAACAACAAAAATTTAAAATCGGAAATAAAGGATTTTTATCTGCCAAGAAAAACAGTTATCGATATATGGGCGGATATCAGGCAGGACTTCAGGGGTTTACTGCTGCAATAACAGTAGTAGTTTTATTATTTGGTGGTATAATGCTGACAAGAGGTGTCTTAAGCATCTCCGATCTGATCGCTTTTTTATTATATATCAATGTGTTTACCGATCCGATTAAAACTCTGGTAGATTTTACAGAGCAATTTCAGAACGGCTATGCAGGATTTGAACGTTTTACAGAAATACTGGCAATAGAACCGGATGTTTCAGATGCTCCCGATGCAGTGATGTTAGCCGATGTAAAGGGAGATGTGTCTTTTTGTGATGTTTCTTTTCAGTATGAAGATTCAGAACAGATGGTTTTAAATCATGTAAATCTGAACGTATCTGCAGGAGAATATATTGCATTGGTAGGGAGTTCAGGAGCAGGAAAGTCGACGCTTTGCAGTTTAATACCGAGATTTTATGATACTAAGTCCGGGAAGATTTTGTTTGACGGGAAGGATATTCGTACCGTTCATTTGTCTTCTCTGAGAAGTAATATCGGAATGGTACAGCAGGATGTATATCTGTTTGCAGGAACTATAGCGGATAATATTCGCTATGGAAAACCGGATGCAACAATGGAGGAAGTGGTAGAGGCGGCAAAAAATGCAAATGCACATGAGTTTATTATGAGTTTTCCGGATGGATATGATACAGATATCGGACAAAGAGGAGTAAAACTGTCAGGAGGTCAAAAACAAAGGCTTTCTATTGCGAGGGTATTTTTGAAAAATCCGCCTGTCCTGATCTTTGATGAAGCAACTTCTGCTCTGGACAATGAAAGCGAGCGAATAGTGCAGCAATCTTTAGAAAGATTGGCAAAAAATCGAACCACATTTGTAATTGCACATCGTCTTTCCACGATTCGCAATGCACAAAGAATTATAGTTTTAACTGATAACGGAATTGAAGAAAGCGGAACACATGAAGAATTGATGCATCAGAATGGTATATACAAAGGTCTGTATCAGCTTCAATTTGACAGTGTTTCTATGTAGAAAGGGATTATTATGACAAAAATTGATATTATTTCAGGTTTTTTAGGTGCGGGCAAAACAACATTAATTAAAAAACTGTTGGAAGAAGTGTTTGCAGGGGAACAGGTAGTATTGGTAGAGAATGAGTATGGAGAAGTCGGGATTGACAGCGGCTTTTTAAAAGATGCAGGAATTGAGATCAAGGAGCTGAATTCCGGTTGTATTTGTTGTACTTTGGTTGGTGATTTTTCCAAAAGTCTGACAGAGGTAATCGAGACCTACCATCCGGATCGTATTTTGATTGAGCCGTCCGGTGTAGGAAAGCTTTCCGATATCATGATTCCGGTCAAAGAAATGGAGCAAAAGTACGATGTAAAGCTGAATGCATTAATAACCGTTGCCAATTCATTAAAAGCAACCAGACAGATGAAAGCATTCGGAGAGTTTTTTAATGACCAGATTGCAAATGCAACAACGGTGGTGTTGAGCAGAACACAAAACATCACACCGGAGAAACTGGAATTGTGTGTAAAACAGATTCAAGAGGTAAATCCGAAAGCCAGGATTATCACGACTCCGTGGGAAGAGCTGGAAGGAAAGCAGATTCTGGAAGCAGTGGAGCAGCAAAAAGATTTTATGGAGGATTTGATGGCGGAGCTAAAGGCGCATGATCATGTTCACGAGCATGATCATGTTCACGAGCATCATCATGAGCACGAGCATCATCATGAGCATGAGCACCACCATGAGCATGAGCACCATCATGAGCATGAGCACCACCATGAGCATGAGCACCATCATGAGCATGAGCATCATCATGCTCACGAACATCATTATGATGACCACGGTGTTTGCAGTTGTGGACATCATCATGATCATCATGCAGATGAAATATTTACAAGTTGGGGAAGAGAGACTCCGCATCGCTATTCCGATTCTTCAATCAAAACAATTCTGAAAACATTGACCAATGATGAAACGTACGGTGTAATCCTTCGTGCAAAGGGAATGGTTCCATCTGCAGACAGTGAAGAATGGATTTATTTTGATTTAGTTGCGGATGAATATGAAGTAAGAGAGGGAAAACCTGAATATACAGGGCGTCTTTGCGTGATCGGAACTGATCTGGATGAGAAAAAACTGGAACAATTATTTGAATTAAGATAAGGAAAAATGAGATATGGATGCAGCAGTTTATTTATTTACCGGCTTTATGGACAGCGGAAAAACCACGTTAATTGATCAGACATTGTTAGAAGGTGATTTTTCAGATGGAAAAGGTCTGATTATTGTATGTGAAGAGGGTGAAAAAGAATTTGATGTAAATGCATATAAAAAAATAGGAGTGGAAATTGTATATATTGAATCAGAGGAGGAATTTACATTAGAAACTTTGCAGATGTACGATTTCCGATACAGACCGGAGCAGGTCTTTATTGAATACAACGGAACATGGGAAGTTGCGAAGATTTTGGAAATGAAACTTCCGACCGGTTGGGAATTGGTTCAGCATCTGGCAACAGTAGATGCCACCACGTTCCAACTGTATCTGACCAATATGCGCTCTATGATAATGGAGCAGATGTTTGGAGCAGATCTGGTCTTGTTAAATCGAGTAGATGAGAGTATGCCTCTGTCCTCCTTTCGGGGGACAATAAAGGCATATAATCGAAAGGCTGTTATAGTATATGAACGATCTGACGGAACAATTATAGAAAATGTCAATGAGCAGCTTCCATATGATATTCAACAGGAAAAATTGGAAATATCGGATGCGGATTTTGGGATTTTTTTTATGGACAGTCAGGAGCATCCGGAACGCTATGATGGAAAAGTGATAGAGTTCCTGGGGTATATCTATCGTCCCAAGGATCAATTTAAAAATCAGCCTGAATTTGTAGGGGGGAGATTTGCTATGACCTGCTGTGAAGATGATACCCAATTTATCGGATATCGGTGCAAAGGATATCTGGCAGCCCCCGGAATTTCTCATAAATCATGGCAGTTGATCACTGCCAGAGCAAAAAAAGAGTACATAAAGGAGTACGATGCAGACGGAATTGTATTATATCCGATCGAAGTAAAAGAGCAGCCGGCACCATTAGATCCTCTTATATATTTTAATTAGATTGTACAAATGAGGTAGGTTACCGTACGGTATCTAAATAACAAAATTGTATGTATTGAATAAAAAATAATTCAATATACTGATATTAATGAAATGTGCTGGTGATTGACCATTTTTTAACGTATTTATTACTTATAAATACTAAGGCAGATCACTATAATTACAGGAGGAGAATTCAAATGGTAAACATTCAGAAAGACTTTGTTGAAAACATGTTTTCAGTAGAAGGAAAAGTAGCATTAGTAACCGATGCATTAGGTACTGTTTGAGCAAAAGCATACGCATATGCCGGTGCAAAGGTTTACATGACCGGTCGTAATGCAGAGAAACTTCAGGCCTTAAAAGAAGAATTTGATGCAGAAGGATTGGAGAGTGCTTATTCCACTGCAGATCCTGCAGTAGAGGCAGATGTAACAAAATTAGTTGCAGATGTTGTTGCTAAATACGGCGAAATCAATATCTTAGCAGTATGCCACGGATTCAACAAACCTCAGAACATTCTGGAGCAGTCTGTAGAAGCTTGGCAGTATGTAATGGATGCTGATTGCAAATCTGTTTATGTTGTTTGCAAATACGTTGCATAACAGATGGTAAAACAGTTGAACGGTGCTGAAAATATTCCTTCCGGACAGGGTGGACGAATCGTTATAGTTACTTCTCAGCGTTCAAAACGCGGTATGGCAGGATACACCGCTTACTCTACTTCAAAGGGTGGAGCAGATTTGATGGTTGCATCAATGGCTTGCGATTTAAGTGCAAAATACGGTATCAATGTAAATGCGCTTTGCCCAACTGTATTCCGCAGTGATCTTACAGAGTGGATGTTTGATAAAGAATCAGAAGTATATAAAAACTTTATGAAACGTGAGCCGATCGGACGTTTGGCAGAACCGGATGATTTTGCAGGATATGCAATCTTCCTCTCTTCAAATGCTTCTAACTACATTACCGGTTCAGCATGTGACTGCTCAGGCGGATATCTAACCTGTTAATCAACTTTTATGCAGTATTTAGAATTTGATTTGTGTTAGGAGAAACAATGAGAGAGATTAAGAGATTTTTAGTTTGTGGTGGCGGCATGATGGGAAGTGCTATTGCACAGATTCTCTCAGGTTTGGAAGGATCTGCGGAACTCACTTTTGGAATCCGGCATTTTTGATTCCGCTTGTAGAGGTTGTAAAGACGGCTGATACAAGTGAAGAAGTAATCGAAACTGTTATGGCTGTTATGACTAGAACCGGTAAGAAACCTGTTTTCTGTAAGAAGGATGTTCCGGGATTTATTGCAAACAGAATGCAACATGCTCTTTGGAGAGAAGCAATCTCTATTGTAGAACATGGTATTGCAGATGCCAAGACTGTTGATGATGCGGTAAAATACAGTTTCGGTTTGCGATTGCCACAACTAGCACCAATCGAAAATTCAGATATGGTTGGAACAGAATTGACTTACAATATTCATAACTATGTGCTTCAGTATTTAGAAGATTCACATGAACCGTCTCCACTTCTTACAAAGATGAAAGAAGAAGGAAAACTCGGATTTAAGTCAGGTGAGGGATTTATGAAATGGTCGGAGGAAGAGATTCAGGCTTCTAAAGATGGTTTGAATAAATATTTGATCAAGATGGTATATGGAAAGTAATATATAATTTGTCAGCCTATTACAAAGTCAATATGACGTTGTGATATAAATTGAAATAGTAAATTTGGAGGATTTTAAAATGGGAAAAAATTATTTGTTGACTTGACACATCCTTTTAGTGCAGAGATTCCACGTTGTCCATATTTCGATAAACCAGTTATCGATTCAAAGCATACAATGGCAAAAGGCGGTGTTTTAACTCAGTATATCGGCTGTATCATGCATACCGGTACACACTGTGATGCACCTCGTCACGTTATGGAAGTAGAGTTTGACGGAAAAAGAGCTCGTTATACTCATGAAATGCATATCGATGCGTATACAGGAGATGCAGTATGTCTTGATATTCAGGTAGAGCGCTGGGGTCTGATCGGTAAAAAACACCTTGATGATGCTTGTCGTCGTGCAGGTATTGATCCTGACAGCAATGAGTTGGAAGGTATGGTGCTTTGTCTGGCTACCGGAAAGAACTTAAAGTTTGATGATACAAAAAAATATTATCACTATTCATGTGGAACCGGAAGGGAAGCAGGACAGTGGTTTGTAGATCAAAAAGTAAAATGTGTTGCTATGGATATGCAGGTACTGGATCACCCATTGCACACAGCTATGGGTAATAACGGTATGACAAGAATGAACCTGTTGGGTACTTCAGGTCAGCCAATCGTAGAAGAGGACAAACAGCAGTTTGGTGAAGAAGCTTATGCTGAATTTGATAAATTTGAATATATCCGTATTCACGGACAGGAAGTTTATGATGAAAAATTCGGTGAGTTAGAAGCAATCGGATGCTGGGGAACATGGGAGCTATGCCATTAGACAATGCTCGGACACGGTATCGTTGGTGTAGAAAATCTTGGCGGTGATCTTGAAAAAGTAAAAGGCAAACGTTTCAGATTCTATTGTTTCCCATTACGTTGGTATATGGGTGACGGTTTTACGGCTCGTTGCGTTGCTGAGATCGATGAGGATGATTTAAATGATGTTCCGGACAGAACCTATTTATATTGTGGAACAGGTTGCCAGGACAGAGATTTTTTGTTGAAGTAATCGAAATCGAATAGAACGTCGAAAAGTGCACTAATTTGCTTGCAAGTAGTGCACTTTTCGACGTAAAAGACCTTGTATACAATGTAGAAATTGAAATTAGAAGATAGAAAGAGGAAAAATATGGCAAAGAAGACAATTATTACAGCAGCGGTAACAGGAGCATGACCTAAAAAAGAAAACAATCCGAATGTACCGATGACTCCGGAAGAAATTGCGGAAGATGTTTATGCGTGCTGGAAAGCTGGTGCCGCAATTGTGCACATCCACATGAGAGATGATGAGGGAAACGGAATTATGGATCCTGCTCGTTTTGCAAAAACAGTAGAGTTATTAAAAGCAAATCATCCTGATTGCGATATTATCATCAATATGACTACTTCCGGTGATATTAATGCAGATGATGATATCCGTGTACAGCATGTAAAGGATTTAAAACCGGAAATTACTTCTTATGACTGTGGTTCTATGAACTGGTTACATTCCGGCTTATTCCTGAATTCTCCAAAATTTTTGACAGATTGCGGATTATTATTCTAGGAAACAAATACAAAACCGGAAATCGAAGCATTTGATCCGGGTATGATTGGAAATTAATGTCATGTATTCCAAAGGAGTATTGGCAGAGAGCAATGCACAGTTTGTAGAAAGAGCTGCTCGTGTAATTCGTGAATACGGAAATGAAGTGGCGACTCCGGCAGAAGCTCGTGAAATGTTAAGTTTAACAAAATAACTGGAGGATAATCAATGACCTGGGGAGCTCTTTATATGTATTACCACTGTCCGAAATGTGGTAAAAAGTTTGAATATGCACTTGATTTAATGACAGAATTCGGTGACGAATTTGGGTTTTGTCCAGATTGTCATGTTATGGGAGTATATGAAAAAGAAGGCGTCCGTACATTAGATGATGCTGATTATTTTGAAGTAGAATAGGAACGATATACATTGGGAAGTATATGGTTGAAATAGGAGCAGTTTTAAATAAAAACATCTTGAATTACGATTCAGGGTGTTTTTTTTATGCAACAGAGATGAATATAAATTGCAAAGGAATGGGAGATATGTAATAATGTAGCTACAATTTGCTATTTTGCACAATGCAAATAGTATAGGGGAGTCAATAATGGAGGAGGAGACTGAAATGGCAATTATAAAAAGGGTATCTTTAGTGGATCAGGTTTATGATAAATTAAGAGAACGGATCGTAACCTTAAAGATTCCATTTGGGAGCAAATTAAATGTAAGCAAGCTGCAGGAAGAATATGGAGTCAGCTCTACACCGGTTCGGGAAGCATTAAATCGACTTCTAAATGAGGGATTGATCGAATTTGAGAACAATGTCGGAGCACATGTGATTGATCTGACGGAGACAGATATCAGGCAGATTCAAGAGGTTTCTTTTGCATATCAGATGGTAGCCGCAAGAAATGCTTTACGTAATGGAGATGCAAAGATAATGTCAAATGAGATTTCCAATTATATCGAAGAATACCGAGCTTCCAACGGAGTGGTAGAGAGTTGCAGATGTATTCGAAATATTTTGGATGTGTTTTATAAGCATGCAAATAATGAACTGCTCTTATCTACGATTACAACATTGTCCGGAGTAGATGAAATTTTGCATTCTCTGTTTGCTATGCCTAGGGAAAGAGGCGGAAGCGGAGATCAATATCTGTCAGGGATTACATACTTTGAACAGATAGAAGAAGCAGTTAGAAATGAAAATTTTGCAAAAATCTGTGATGGATTGGAGCAGCACCAGCTGTGGTCCAGAGAATATATTGTGAAAAATCTGAATACAGTAAAAAATCAAAACGTATAACATAACATCCTTCTATCACCTGTTGTAAATTAGTGCATGATATTATTTATACAAAATAGAGAAGTTGTAATATCTGATAGGAGGATATTGACATGATTTTAAAAAGTTTTGATGATCTGATCGCACAGGTAAAACAGTTTCCGGAGCCTAAGTGTGCAATTGTAGCGGTTGCCGGAGATGCGGACGTGATTTTGGTGCCGAATATTCAAGTCGGAAATATCCTCGGAAAATCTATTACAGTAATAGTAGGCGGAAATATGACAGGATTTATTGTGGGTGCAAAAGTACCTATTGTATTGACTTCCATAGGTTCGTCCGCTAAAGAAAAATACCTTTCTCTGGTTTTGGCATCTTCAGTCAGTGCCGGAAAAAAATAATAATAAAAAAATCCCGAAAAGGGATTTTTTTATTATTCGGAATCTTCATTGGATTCCGGTGTATGCTTATGCATATAAGTATCTATAATATCCATTAATTGATCTTCGTATTTTAATTCCGTATGAACTTTAAAAGCATCCGGATCTATTGGTAGATCCAGTGCGGCTAATCGTCGAACACTCCATATATATATAATGTCTAATGCCGGTATTAGGTCTTCACCCAAAGGAGTTAAAACATATTCTACTTTAAGGGGAATCGTGTTGTACTGAATCCGTTCTATCAAACCGTCTTTTGCTAATTCCTTTAATTGCTGACTTAAGACCTTTTCACTCACTTTTAATGTTTTTTTAGTCTCATTAAAGCGAATTTTACCAAAATGATGTATATGGTGCAGAAGTGTCATCTTCCATTTACCGGAAATACAGTTTGTAGCAAAATGATAAGGATTATAAGTTTCCATTCCAGCCTCCGTAGGAAAAAAGGTTATTTAGTGTTATCAAGGTAACTATAACAGTTTCTTATTTTTTTTCAATTAAAATATCATTATCTTTTTATTTATACTATACTTATAGAGATTGGCAAATGAATCAGCATAGATAGAGAGATAAAGAGAGGTATTATGAATCTGAAAAGTGTTCGGTATTTTGTAACCTTATCACATTGTTTGAATTTTACACAGACAGCAACGAAGTATCATATTACACAGACGGCGATGAGTCGTTATATTGCAAGTCTTGAGGCGGAGATCGGAGTGAAATTATTTGATCGCAGTTCCAGACGCGTTGCATTGACGGAAGCAGGTAAAGTATTTGCAAAAGGAATGGAACAGATTGTTCTGAATTATGAAGAACTCTTAGAAAAAACAAAGGCGGCAGATCAAAAGTTCTTGGGACACATTAAAGTTGGAATCGGTATTTATGAATATTCCAATACAGAGCGATATTTTTCTAGGTTTTTGCAACTGTATCCGGATATTAAAGTAGATATTTTTCAGTATGAGTACAGTGTCTTGACTCAAAAACTGAAGACAGATGAGCTGGATCTGATTGTTACTCTGGATATGAGTGAGCGAGAGTTTCAGCCTTCCGATATCAGAACGGCAAACTTGTTTTCGAGTGAAAATATTTTACTTTGTTCTAAGGATAAAGAACCGATCTATCAAGGGAGAAGTGTGGAGGATATTTTAAAATCCGAGTATCTGGTAACCAATTGTGAGGACAACGGACCGAGTTCCATTCAGATGCTGGAATCATTATTAAGAAGAGATCTGGGGTTTATACCGGAGAATATGCTTCAGACCAATAGCCTGGGAGCACAGCTTTTAATGGTAAAAACAGGGCATGGAGTTGCGATAGTACCTGCTTTTTTAAAGGAGATAAAAGATGAATCCTATCTGATAATGGATTTACCTCAGAAAGAACCCCAGAATTATTGCATCATTATGAAAAGTAACAGTACTAATATGGCGGCAGAGAGATTTCTGGAATATTGTGAAGATGGAATGAATGAGTCTTAACAAATTCTTAAAAATTAGATATAATAATATAATTGCAAAAAAAACACGATAGGAGTTTCTGAAAGATGAATGAAGTATATGATAAATTAAAACGCTGTTATGAAAGTGTGAAGAAAAGGCTTGCATTTAAGCCGAAAATTGCATTGATTTTGGGATCGGGATTGGGAGATTATGCAGAACAGATCGATATCAGACAGACAATTGATTATCGGGAAATAGAGGGATTTCCGATTTCCACGGTACCGGGTCATAAGGGGCGTTTTATTTTCGGGTATATTCAAGGTGTTCCGGTTGTTGTGATGCAGGGAAGAGTTCATTATTATGAAGGATATACTATGTCGGATGTAGTGTTACCGACACGTCTGATGGGAATGTTGGGAGCTGAAATATTGTTTTTGACAAATGCATCAGGGGGGATCGCAAATGGCATGAAGGCAGGTGATTTTATGATGATCACGGATCAGATTTCTAATTTTGTGCCGTCTCCATTGATCGGACCGAATATAGACGAACTTGGGGTTCGCTTTCCGGATATGAGTGACATATACCGAAAGGAATTACAGGAAATTATCAGAGAAACAGCGCAACAATGCGATATTCCTCTAAAAGAAGGTGTATATGTGCAGACATCCGGACCGAACTATGAAAGTCCTCGAGAAATACAAATGTTTAAGGTGTTGGGAGCTGATGCGGTCGGAATGAGTACCGCATGCGAAGCCCTTGCGGCAAATCATATGGGAATGAAGGTATGTGGAATTTCCTGTATTTCAAATCTGGCGGCGGGTATTTCTCCGAATCCGTTAACTCATGCTGAAATTCAGGAAACCGCCGATCGGGTGGCACCGTTATTTCAGCAGCTCGTAACAGAGTCGATTGTAAACTTGGCGGCAGAGATTCATTTGTAAAAGATGGAGGCAGACAGTAATGGATATTCGTTTTTATAATGCAAAGATTCTTCAGACAGGAGAGGATCAGACATTTCATATTATAGAAGGAGAGTTGTGGGTAGAAGGCAATTCAATTACCTATATTGGCAAATCTCTGAAGAATGAGAAGGCATGGGATCGGGAAGTGGATGCGGCAGGAAATCTGTTAATGCCCGGGTTTAAGAATGCCCATACACATACTGCGATGACATTTCTTCGTTCTTATGCAGATGATCTTCCGCTTCAGGATTGGCTATATCGTCAGGTGTTTCCGAAAGAGGGACAGCTGACACCGGAAGATGTGTACCATCTTGATGTTTTGGGTATTATGGAATATCTGACTTCCGGTATTACTTCGAATTTTGACATGTATTTTTTTCCGCCGGAAAATGCGCAGGCAAGCATTGACTGTGGATTTCGTACCGTTCAGGTTCCGGGTCTGAATAATTTCGGAGGCAGTATTGAATTAGTGGAAGAAAATTATCATAAAATAAATGAAATGAGCGAATTGTCTTCTTTTATGATAGGCTTTCATGCGGAATATACAACTTCTATGGAATTGATGAAAGGAATCGCCGGTTTGGCACAGAAACTGAAATCCCCTGTCTTTTTGCATAATGCGGAAACGGAATTAGAAGTGAAAGAATGTTTTGATCGATATGGAATGTCTCCGACACAGCTTACCGATCAGTTGGGAATGTATGAATACGGTGGAGGAGGATACCATTGTGTACATTTTAAAGAGGAAGATTTTGAAATATTTCGGAGTAAACAATTATTTGCTGTAACCAACCCTGCATCTAATTTAAAGCTTGCAAGCGGAATTGCACCGTTAAAACGATTTACCCAAGAGGGGATACCGGTTGCAATCGGAACGGACGGACCGGCAAGCAACAATTGTCTAGATATGTTTCGGGAAATGTTTTTAGCTTCTGCTTTGGCGAAGGTACGGGAAAAGGATGCGGAGTGCGTAAGTGCCGATAAAATACTGTATATGGCAACAACTGCCGGTGCTCATGCAATGGGATTATCAGATTGTGACCGCTTGGAAGTCGGGAAAAAAGCGGATTTAATCATGATCGATCTGAAGCAGCCGAATATGCAGCCGGAAAATAATATTGTAAAGAATCTTGTATATAGTGGAAGCAAGCAGAATGTCAAAATGACTATGGTAAACGGAAGGATTTTATATGAAGATCAGAAGTTTTACATCGGATTTGATCCGGCAGAAGTATATAAAAGGGCAAACGCTATTATTCGTGGAATGAAGTAGGGGTATGTATGAAGGTAAAATTATATACAGATGGTGCAGCCAGAGGAAATCCGGACGGTCCGGGAGGATATGGAGCAATTTTGCAATATACAGACACGAACGGACATATGCACGAAAGAGAATACAGTGCCGGATATAAAAAAACAACCAATAACAGAATGGAGCTGATGGCGGCAATTGTCGGTCTGGAAGCATTGACCAGACCCTGTGAGGTGGAGTTGTATTCCGATTCGAAATATGTGGTGGATGCATTTCGTCAGAATTGGATTGAGAATTGGCAAAAAAAAGGCTGGAAAAAATCAGATAATAAGCCGGTAAAAAATATAGATTTATGGAAAAGATTTTTAAAAGCGAAGGAACCTCATCGGGTTACCTTTTATTGGGTAAAAGGGCATGACGGTCATCCGGAAAATGAAAGATGCGATACATTGGCTACAACGGCGGCTGATGGCTTTCCGTTAAAAGATGATGTGGCAGAAAACAGTTAAGTTTAGGAGGATATATAGATTGAAAGCGTATGGTGTAAATGAATTACGAAGAATGTTTTTACATTTTTTTGAAACAAAAGAGCATTTGGTAAAAAGCTCGTATTCCTTGGTTCCGCATAATGATAAAAGTATTTTATTGATCAATGCCGGAATGGCTCCGTTAAAGCCTTATTTTACAGGTTTGGAAATTCCGCCTAAACGTCGTATGGCAACTTGTCAGAAGTGTGTTCGTACCGGTGATATCGAAAATGTGGGAAAGACGGCACGACATCTTACTTTTTTTGAAATGCTCGGAAACTTCTCCTTTGGAGATTATTTTAAACACGAAGCAATTGCCTGGTCGTGGGAATTTTTAACAAAAGTAATCGGCCTGGAAGAAGATCGTTTATATCCGTCTGTATATGGAGAAGATGAAGAGGCTTTTCGTATCTGGGTGGATGAAATCGGTGTTGCGCCGGAGCGTATTACAAAGTTTTATCGGGATGAAAACGGAGATTGTGATAATTTCTGGGAACATGGAGCGGGACCATGCGGACCATGTTCAGAGATTTATTACGACCGAGGAGAAAAATACGGTTGTGGAGAGCCTGATTGCAGGGTTGGTTGTGAATGTGATCGTTATATGGAGGTCTGGAATAATGTGTTTACACAGTTTAATTCAGACGGACACGGAAATTATACAGAGTTGGAGAATAAGAACATTGACACCGGTATGGGATTGGAGCGTCTTGCGGTAGTAGTGCAGGATGTGAATTCTGTATTTGATATTGATACAATGAAAGCGATCCGTGATAAAGTATGTTCTCTATCCGGAAAAACCTATCGGACAGATCAGTCAGACGATGTTTCCATTCGCCTGATTACGGATCATATACGTTCTTCCGTATTTATGATCAGTGACGGTATTACGCCGAGCAATGAGGGCAGAGGGTATGTATTGCGTCGTCTGATTCGTCGTGCTGCTCGTCATGGCAGAATGCTCGGTATTGATCATTTGTTCCTGGCAGAGTTATCAGATACAGTTATAGAAGAATGCAAAGACGGATATCCGGAACTGGAGGAGAGAAAAGAGTTTATTTTCAAGGTGTTAACTACAGAAGAAGAAAGCTTTAATAAGACAATTGATCAGGGATTAGAGATTCTTGCACAGATGAAGACAGAATTAAAACAATCCGGAGAAAAAGTGCTTTCCGGAGAGAATGCATTTAAACTGTATGACACCTACGGTTTTCCGATTGATCTGACACAGGAAATTCTGGAAGATGACGGTTATACATATGATTGCGACGGTTTTGAGGCGGCAATGGAGGTACAGAGAAAGAAGGCACGCGGAGCTCGAAAAACCATGAATTACATGGGGGCGGATGCAACGGTATATTTGGAAATCGATCCTGCTGTTACAACCGAATTTGTCGGTTATACCGATTTGAACTGTAAATCTGACATCATTGTTCTGACAACAGATACGGAGATCGTTACGGAACTTCATGAAGGAGAATTGGGGACAATTATTACGGAGAAAACCCCGTTTTATGCAACTATGGGAGGTCAGACGGCAGATACAGGTGTGATAAAAACAGAATCGGGAGAATTTCAGGTAGAAGACGTAATCAGTCTGCTGGGTGGAAAGATCGGTCATGTCGGCCATGTCAGCACCGGAATTATTCGGGTAAAAGATGAAGCAGAGATGGAGGTAGACGGTAAGAGGCATTGGAGAATTGCACGAAATCACAGTGCGACGCATTTATTGCATAAAGCATTGAGAGACGTATTGGGAACACATGTAGCACAAAAGGGCTCTGATGTGAATCCGGATCGGTTACGTTTTGATTTCACTCACTTTTCTCCTATGACAAAGGAAGAAATCAAAAAAGTGGAAACCATCGTAAATGAGCAGATTGAAGCATGGCTTCCGGTTCATACGGATATCATGTCTATGGATGAGGCAAAGAAAACAGGTGCAATGGCATTGTTTGATGAGAAGTACGGAGAGAAAGTACGTGTGGTATCGATGGGAAACTTCTCTACGGAACTGTGTGGAGGAACTCATGTTGCAAATACCGGAAGTATAGCGGCCTTTCAGATTGTTTCAGAAAGCGGAGTGGCTTCTGGAGTTCGCCGTATAGAGGCACTTACCTCTGTCGGATTGTTTGAATATCTGCAGAAAAAAGAAAACATCTTAAAAGGGGCGGCAGCAGCCTTAAAAGCGACTCCGGAAGAGGTGGTAGAGAAGATTTTACATCTGCAGACAGAAAATAAGGAGATTGCAAGCGAATTGGAGTCTGTTAAAAGTAAAAATGCACAGGCTTCTCTCGGAAATGCAATGGATGCAGTAGAAGAAGTGTCCGGAGTGAAGCTGTTGGCGTTATCAGTAGAAGATGTGGAAAACCATGCACTACGAGATCTTGGAGATCAGTTAAAATCCGATATTGGGGAAGGTGTTGTTGTATTGGCATCTGTACACAACGGAAAAGTCGGACTGGTTGTTATGGCAACAGATTCTGCTGTGAAAGCGGGAGCACATGCCGGAAAACTGATCAAAGCGATTGCGCCTAAGGTCGGCGGAGGCGGAGGCGGACGACCGAATATGGCACAGGCCGGCGGTTCTGATCCGAGCGGAATAAAAGAGGCTTTAGATGAAGCAAAAGTCGTTTTACAGGGTCAAATACAATCCTAAAAATCTAAAGAAAAATTGAAAAATATACTTGACGATGGGGTAATTTATGATATAATTACTTGCAGTGCAATTAGAATTACCCAAACAGTTGATTATGCACAATACGCAACTGGAGGGAGGTTAGGTGTAGACTATGTCAAATGTAATCGTAAAAGAAAACGAAACTTTAGATAGCGCTTTACGTAGATTTAAAAGAAATTGCGCAAAAGCTGGTATTCAGCAGGAAATTCGTAAGAGAGAACATTACGAAAAGCCAAGCGTAAGACGTAAAAAGAAATCTGAAGCGGCAAGAAAACGTAAATACAACTAAGTATCATTCATATCTGTCTGGCAGAGAGTTGATATACGTGTAGAGAAAAGGGGCAGCCAATGGCTGTCCTTTTTTAAATTTCAATAATAAAAGGAGGAATAAGAGTGAAACGGATTTTTTTGATCGTATTAGACAGTGTGGGAATCGGAGAAGCTCCGGATGCGGCGGAGTTTGGTGATGTTGGGACAAATACAATGAGAACCATTTCAAAAAGCTCTTATTTTGATATTCCGAATCTAATGAAATTGGGTCTTGGGAAGATTGACGGTGTAAACTATCTGAGAAATGAATCGGAGGTTTTGGGAAGCTATGCAAGACTTAAGGAAGCATCCAAGGGAAAAGATACGGTAACCGGTCATTGGGAGATAGCAGGCTTGATTTCTAAGAATCCGATGCCTGTTTTTCCAAACGGATTTCCGCAGACCTTTATAGACGCTTATGAAAAGCGGACAGGACGCAGAGTTTTGTGCAATCAACCTTATTCCGGGACAGAGGTAATAAAGGATTATGGTGTGCAGCACATGAAGGATGGCAGCCTGATTGTATATACATCTGCTGATTCCGTTTTTCAGGTAGCGGCTCATGAGGAGGTTGTTCCTCTGGAAGAGTTATATCGCGATTGTGAGATTGCAAGAGAAATGTTATCGGGGGAGCTGGCTGTCGGAAGAGTGATTGCCAGACCGTTTATCGGAACACCGGGAGCTTTTGTTCGAACAAGTAACCGACATGATTATGCTCTGTCTCCCGGCGGAGTGACTATGCTGGATCAGATATACCGGGCTGGTAAGACGGTAATAGGTGTAGGTAAAATAAATGATATTTTTGCGGGATCCGGGATAACCGAGACCGTCAGGACAACAGATAATGCAGATGGGATTCGAAAGACTTTGGATTATATGGAACAGTCATTTGACGGACTTTGTTTTGTTAATCTGGTAGATTTTGATATGTTATA
Organism: uncultured Clostridium sp.; assembly: GCA_947253885.1. Lineage (GTDB taxonomy): Bacteria > Bacillota > Clostridia > Lachnospirales > Lachnospiraceae > SY8519. The sequence goes on along the minus strand of CAMYAO010000002.1, from coordinate 81,700 downwards.
CGGTCATCGAAACGATATAGACGGATATGCAAAAGCTCTGACGGAGTTTGATCGACAACTTCCGAAAATAATGGAAAAACTGAAAGAACAGGATATTTTGATGATTACGGCAGATCACGGATGTGATCCCGGTTATACAAAATCTACAGATCATTCGCGTGAATATATTCCGCTCTTACTCTATGGAAAACAGATAAGGGCAGATGTCAATTACGGGACCAGAAATACATTTGCAGATATCGGAGCAAGCATTTTGGAGTATCTGGATATTCCGACGGAGATTTCCGGAAAAAGTCTCTGGAACAATTCTTGACAAGGGTTTGGAGCTTCTTTAGAATATGTAACAGTGACATAAGATAACAGGAGAACAATTTGTGGAAACATTTAAAGAAGAAATAGAAAAAAGAAGGACATTTGCCATTATTTCCCACCCTGATGCGGGAAAAACGACGTTAACAGAAAAATTTTTATTATATGGGGGGGCGATCAACCAAGCGGGATCTGTAAAAGGAAAAGCAACTGCAAAGCATGCGGTATCCGATTGGATGGAGATCGAAAAGCAAAGAGGTATTTCAGTAACCTCCTCCGTACTGCAGTTTTTTTATAAGGGAAAATGTATCAATATTTTGGATACTCCGGGGCATCAGGACTTTTCAGAAGATACATATCGGACGCTGATGGCTGCAGACTCTGCCGTGATGGTTATTGACGGCTCCAAAGGTGTGGAGGCGCAGACTATTAAGTTATTTAAGGTTTGTGTGATGAGGCATATACCGATTTTTACGTTTGTTAATAAGATGGATCGGGATGCAAAAGATGCATTTGAATTGATGGATGAGATTGAGAAGGTATTGGGGATTGCGACCTGCCCGATCAACTGGCCTATCGGAAGCGGTAAAAATTTTAAAGGGGTCTATGATCGTCAGTCGAAACAGGTCATCACTTTCTCCGATACGCGTAAGGGAACGACAGAGGGTATAGAAAAACTGTTTGATCTTGGGACAGAGGAATTGAGAAATGAAATCGGAACCGAGTATTTGGAACAACTGGAAGAAGAAATCGAACTGTTGGACGGAGCCAGTGCGGAGTTTTGTCAGGAAGCGGTGTCAAAAGGAAAATTATCACCGGTGTTTTTCGGTTCTGCACTAACAAATTTCGGAGTTGAACCGTTTTTGACACATTTTTTAGAAATGACCAGTTCTCCGCTGCCTCGTATGTCTGATCTGGATGTAGTGGATCCGTTTTCAAATGACTTCAGTGCTTTTGTATTTAAGATTCAGGCGAACATGAATAAGGCGCATCGAGACAGGATTGCATTTATGAGAATCTGCTCTGGCAAATATGAGTCTGGTATGGAAGTATATCATGTACAAGGTCAAAAGCAGATCAAGTTGGCACAATCACAGCAGTTGATGGCACAGGATCGTAAAATGGTGGAAGAAGCTTATGCCGGAGATATCATAGGTGTATTTGATCCGGGAATTTTTTCCATAGGAGACACGCTGACAACTGCAAAGGAGAAGTTTGCCTTTGAAGGGATTCCCACTTTTGCACCGGAGCATTTTGCAAGAGTGCGTCAAGTGGATACAATGAAGAGGAAACAGTTTGTAAAGGGAGTATCTCAGATTGCTCAGGAAGGTGCGATTCAGATTTTTAGAGAGCACAGCGGAGGAATGGAAGAGATTATTGTCGGGGTAGTCGGTATTTTACAGTTTGATGTTTTGAAGTTTCGTTTAGAAAATGAATACAATGTAGAGATAAGACTGGAAAATCTTCCATATCAGTATATTCGATGGATAGAAAATGAAAAGATAGATATGGACACTATCTCGGGAACCTCGGATATGAAAAAGATTTTAGACTTAAAAGATCGTCCGTTGCTGTTATTTGTAAATGAATGGAGTATCGGAATGGTTCTGGATCGAAACGAAGGTCTGTCATTGTCGGAATTCGGAAAAAATTAAAGGAAATAGCAGAAAGAAGATGGTCTTTGACAGGACGATCTTCTTTTTCGTTACTGGAGAAAGGTCAAATGTTGACTTGCACGCGGTTCCTGCGTAATATAATAATATCTATCTGGATATTTCGTAAAAATCCCCTATTTTTTAGAAACAGAATCATTATTGACTTTTAAATCAATATAGGATAGTATAATGAAAGAAAATCGAACAAAAGTTCGAAAAAGGAGAATAATATGGCAAATGATGATAAAGTAAGAGCTTTGGAGGCTGCAATCTCACACATTGAAAAACAGTACGGAAAGGGATCTATCATGAAATTAGGAGATCCTAGTGTACATATGGCGGTGGAGACCGTCCCTACAGGGTGTTTGAGTTTAGATATTGCATTAGGACTCGGAGGAGTTCCAAGAGGACGAATTGTAGAAGTGTACGGTCCGGAATCTTCTGGTAAGACCACTGTTGCCCTGCATATGGTGGCAGAGGTACAAAAGGCGGGAGGAATCGCAGGTTTTATTGATGCGGAGCATGCATTGGATCCGGTCTATGCAAAAAATATCGGTGTGGATATCGATAATCTATATATTTCTCAGCCGGACAGCGGAGAGCAGGCATTGGAGATTACAGAGACTATGGTGCGTTCGGGAGCAGTTGACATTGTAATTGTAGATTCCGTTGCCGCATTGGTGCCTAAAGCGGAGATAGACGGAGATATGGGGGATTCCCATGTCGGTTTGCAGGCACGTTTGATGTCACAGGCACTTCGTAAATTGACTTCCGTTATCAGTAAATCCAATTGTATCGTAATCTTTATCAATCAGTTACGTGAAAAAGTGGGGATTATGTTCGGAAATCCCGAGACTACTACCGGAGGAAGAGCACTTAAGTTTTATTCTTCTATCCGTTTAGATGTTCGACGAATTGAGGCTTTAAAACAGAGCGGAGAAGTAGTAGGAAATCGTACCCGTATAAAGGTGGTCAAAAATAAGATTGCACCACCATTTAAAGAGGCGGAGTTTGACATCATGTTCGGAAAAGGGATTTCCAGAGAAGGTGATGTATTGGATCTTGCAGCTAACTGTGATATTATCAATAAATCGGGTGCGTGGTATGCATACAACAATGAAAAGATCGGTCAGGGACGTGAAAATGCCAAGCATTTTTTAGCGGAACATCCGGAAATTTTTAATGAAATCTATACAAAAGTGCGCAGTGAATACGGTTTAGAGGATAGCGATACTGAAGAGAACGCTGAAACGGAATAGATGTTAGTAACGGAAATTAAAGATCTGAAAAATGGAAAGCACAGAGTTTTTTTAGATAACGGACTTCAGTTTGTTCTATATAGGAAAGAACTCGGGATGTATCAAATAAAAGAAGCAGTGGAGCTGACGGAGGAAATATACCGGGAGATTTGCAGTCAGATTCTGTTAAAGAGAGCGGAAAAACGCTTACTGTTTCTTCTTCAGAAAATGGATCGGACAAGGAAGCAGCTTTGGCAAAAGCTTACTTTGGACGGATATCCGGAAGCAGTAATAGAAGATGCAATTGCTTATGTAGAGCATTATCATTACGTAGATGATTTGCGATATGCCACCACCTATATCCGTTATCATCAGAAGCAAAAAAGCAAACGGGATCTGATCCATACATTGCTGCAAAGAGGGGTATCAAAAGATACGACAGAGTTGGCAATAGAATCGTGTTATGAGGGGAGAGAAGAAGAATTACTTTACAGGCTGCTAGAAAAAAGACATTATGATTCCGAACAGGCGGATCTGAAAGAAAAGAAGCGAGTGTATGCGTACCTGATGAGAAAAGGCTTTTCTCCGGATATGATCCTTTATTGTATGGAACATAAGAGCGATTAAAAAATACTTGATTCCGGTTGGATAATATGGTAACATTCTATATTGTGAATAAAGAAGAGATGGTCCTCTGTTACAGCAGTTGTATTAAGAACATCCGAATAAATAGGAGGTCACATATTATGAATCCACAAGAATTGATCAGAAGTATTGAAGCAGAGCAGGTTCGTACTGATTTGCCAGATTTTCGAGTAGGTGATACCGTTCGAGTACATGCTAAGATTCGAGAGGGTAATCGCGAGAGAATTCAGGTATTTGAAGGAACCGTATTAAAGAGACAGGGCGGAAGTTCAAGAGAGACTTTTACTGTTCGTAAGTTTTCGAATGGTGTCGGCGTTGAGAAAACATGGCCGGTTAACTCTCCGAACGTTGATTCTATTGAAGTCGTTCGTAGAGGTAAAGTCCGCAGAGCGAGACTTCATTACTTACGTGGTCGTGTAGGTAAAGCTACTAAGGTAAAAGAATTAGTAAAATAATTGACCAATAAAAGGTGGTATTTTTGGGAAACCAAAAATATCACCTTTTTGACATTGCGCTAAACATGTATTTATGATGAAATGGGGGATAAATATGATTCGAAGAAGAAAAGGGCTTCGATTTAATCGAAGATATAGACGAGGGATCGAATTGAGTACGATTCAAAAAAGACGTTTATTTATTATTTCGATCATTGTGGCAGTGATGATAGCTGCAGGTGGTGTATTCAGCTTTGGAAAAAAAATAACCGTTACCGGTAGCGGAATGTCACCAACCATGAAAGAGGGAGAGACGGTATTATTGAATCGTCTTTCTTACAGGCTACAGGCACCGAAGCGTGGGGATATAGCAGTGATAGCATCGGAAGGGGCAGATGAGGATCATTACTCCATTAAAAGAATTGTGGCGGTAGGAGGAGATACAATAAAGGTAGAGAATCATTATTTGTATGTAAATGGAAAAAAATATTCAGATACGGGGACTTCTAAAATTGCCAGTACCTATATTGATAATCCGGGAGTGATCGCAGATAAAGTAAAAGTTCCAGAAGGTAAATACTTTATTTTGGGAGATAACCCGGATGCGAGTGAAGACAGCAGATTCTCAAATATAGGAATGATTGAGAAAAAAAATATTATAGGAGGGGTCTGGTTTCGAATTAGTCCTCTTTCCAGAATGGAAATCATCAATTGACAGAACAGGAAGAAGTGGGTATAAGGTGACTTGATTCACTGAACGATTTTGACAGAGATGATTTCGAAAATCAAATGATGTATAATTTGTGAAATTTGCTATTGGAAACGATTCACACTGCTAAATATGGTACTATGAGAGTAGTGCGAAAATATTCTTTTATGAAAGGAAACGATAGGATGATACAGTGGTATCCAGGGCATATGGCAAAAGCAAAGCGCCAAATGCAGGAAGATATAAAGTTGATTGATTTGATTATAGAGATAACAGATGCAAGAATTCCGATGTCAAGTCGTAATCCAGATATAGATGAGATTGGGAAGCAGAAAGCACGCTTAATTATTTTGAATAAGGCAGATTTGGCAGAGGAACGACACAATCAAAATTGGATTTCTTTTTTTGCAAAAAAAGGAATACTTGCCATCAAAATGGATGCTCGAAAAAAGAATGGGATTAAAGCAGTTCAGAATGCAATTTTGGAAGCCTGTCATGAAAAATTGGAAAGAGATAAAAGAAGAGGAATAAAAAATCGTCCTATTCGTGCAATGGTAGTAGGAATTCCAAATGTAGGAAAGTCTACGTTTATTAACAGTTTTGCTGGAAAAGCAGTGGCAAAAACAGGTAATAAGCCGGGAATTACAAAAGGAAAACAGTGGATTCGCTTGAATAAACAGGTAGAATTGCTGGATACACCGGGGATACTATGGCCAAAATTTGATGATAAGAAGGTAGGAAATAACTTGGCAATGGTCGGTTCTATCAATGATCAGATATTGTTGCTGGATGAATTATCTTTGCAATTGATCGCTTATTTACAGGAGACTTGCCCGGGAATGTTAAAAGAGCGTTATCAATTGGAAAGTGAGGAGGGGAGAGCGGTAGCGTTGTTAGAGCAGATTGCAATCAAAAGAAACTGTATAAAAAAAGGAGCAGAGGTGGATTATGATAAAGCCGCAACTCTGTTGCTGGATGAATTTCGCAGCGGGGTAATAGGAAAAATAACATTAGAATTACCGGAGGAGTATGAGTCGTAATTATGAGCGAGACTATTTCAGATATTAAAAGGAAATTCAAGGAACTGTCTTTTGCGGATTATTCGGATTTTATAGGGGCATATCAGTCAGATGAACGAAGCGGAGTTCAGACTTTGATCAAGAAGGCAGAGCATGAGATGAAAGCCTATGAGCAAGAAGAAGAACGTTTGGAAAAATTATCTCAATATGAAAAAAGATACTGTGCTTACTCCTATATTTGCGGGATTGATGAGGTTGGAAGAGGTCCGCTTGCAGGGCCGGTAGTAGCAGGAGCTGTAATATTGCCTAAGGGCTGCAGGATACATGGGATTAATGATTCTAAAAAATTATCCGGAAAAAAGCGGGAGCAGCTGTATTTGGAAATTAAACGAGAGGCTTTGGCCTGTGCTGTCGGAATTGTGTCTCCGGACAGAATTGATGAAATCAATATATTACAGGCGACATATGAGGCGATGAGGATTGCAATTTCGAAGTTATCCATAGAACCGGATTTGTTGTTGAATGATGCGGTTACAATTCCGGATGTTGTTATACAGCAGGTGCCGATTATTAAAGGAGATGCCAAGAGTATCTCGATTGGAGCAGCAAGTATTATTGCGAAAGTGGAGCGAGATCATTTGATGGAAGCGTACGACAAGATTTTTCCGGAATATGGCTTTGCCTCAAACAAAGGATATGGTTCAGCGGAGCATATAAAGGCTTTGAAAACCTGCGGGGCAACTCCGATACATCGCAATACATTTATAAAAAATTTTATTTCAGAACAGGCGGGATTAAGATAAATAAACGAAAAATCGGAACACTCATGGAAGAAAAAGTGATACACTTTTTAACAAAGCAGGGATATTGCATTGTTGCAAAGAATTTTAGATGCTCTTATGGAGAAATCGATATTATAAGCAGAAAAGAAGATTGTCTGATTTTTACAGAGGTAAAGTATAGAAAGAGCAGTCGTTACGGACTGCCGTCCGAAGCAGTGGACAAACAAAAACAAAGAACTTTGTCGAAAGTGGGAAGTGTATATTGTTATCAAAATCAGTATCGGGGGAGATGTAGATTTGATGTGGTATCTGTGACTCCGAGCGGAATTGAGATAATTGAAAATGCCTTTGGCTATCGGGGAAGGTGGGAATATTAAGTTGGATTGGAAGAGAAAAACAAAAGCAGAGCAAATAAAGGAGGTTTCAGTTGTAATAGAAGATGGGAAGCTTCCATTGCTGAAATTTCCGGGATTAGATGGGATAAAGGGATTTCAGCACTGTTTTACAACAAGGCTGGGAGGTGTCAGCAGAGGAATATTTGAGAGCTTGAATCTCAGTTTCACAAGAGGAGATGATCCAAAAGCTGTCTATAAAAATTTTGAAAGAGTGGCAGAGAGTTTTGAAATGACAGCAGATCGGATTGTATTGTCAATGCAGACACATACTACCAATGTGAGAAAAATTGAAAAATCAGATATGGGAAGTGGATTGACAAAGGAACTTTCCTATCGAGATGTGGACGGGCTGATCACGAATGAGCCGAACATCATTCTGTCTACTTTTTATGCAGACTGTGTTCCATTATATTTTGTGGATCCTATAAAAAAGGCAATCGGTTTAAGTCATTCGGGGTGGAGAGGGACTGTTGGAAGAATGGGAGCGGTTACAATTGATAAAATGAAAGAAACATTCGGCTCCCGACCTGAAGATATCCATTGTGCAATCGGTCCCTCCATATGTAAGGATTGTTATGAAGTAAGCAAAGATGTGATAGAACAGTTTGAAGCTGAATTCGGAGAAGTGACAGAACAGTTTTATGACATCAATCCGCATGGGAAATATCAATTGGATCTGTGGAAAGCAAATGAATACATTTTGACAGAGGCTGGCATTTTGTCGAATCATTTGGAGGTTACGGATATTTGTACATGTTGTAATTCAAAAAAACTTTTTTCACACCGTGCTTCACATGGGAAAAGAGGAAATTTGGGAGCATTTTTAATGATATCTGAATAGTAAGAGAGTTTAGAATTTTTTTATAAAAAGGTTAGAAAATATTACAGAAATAAAGATTCGGTTTGTGATACAATCGCCTTCATAGCAATTTTCAGTTTAAGGAGAAAAGAAAATGAATGAAATAAAAAATCCTAAAAAACCAATGATGTTTTACGGAGGGATTATTTTAGTATTGCTGCTGGTTATGAATTTAATAGTGCTTCCTATGTATAAGCAGTCTCAAATTAAGGAAGTGGATTACAGCACCTTTTTGTCAATGACTAATAATAAAGAGATTCGATCTGTTCAGGTAAAAAACAATTTGATTTATTTTACAGATAAAAACGGTAAAAAATATGAAACAGGAACTATCGAAGATCCGAATTTTGTTTCACGTCTGGAAAAGTCCGGAGCTTCCTTTAAAAAAGATATTGTAAAAGAAACTTCTCCATGGGTGAGTTTTCTTTTGTCATGGATTCTGCCGATTCTGATTTTTTGGGCAATCGGTCGTTGGATTATGAAAAAGCTTGCCGATCCCGGTAATAATTCCATGAAATTTGGAGGGATTGGGTCCGGCTTAGGAGGATTTGGAAAAAGCAGTGCAAAAATTTATGTACAGTCTTCTAACGGAATCCGATTTAAAGATGTTGCAGGGGAAGAAGAAGCAAAAGAGAACCTTCAAGAAATTGTACAGTACTTAGATGACCCGAACCAATATAAAGAGATCGGTGCAACAATGCCGAAGGGAATTTTGCTTGTAGGACCTCCCGGTACCGGTAAGACTATGTTGGCAAAGGCAGTGGCAGGAGAGGCAAATGTCCCATTCTTTTCCATGTCAGGTTCCGAGTTTGTAGAGATGTTTGTGGGTATGGGAGCTTCCAAAGTAAGAGATTTGTTTAAACAGGCAAAGGAAAAAGCTCCCTGCATTGTATTTATCGATGAGATCGATGCAGTCGGCAAAAAGAGAGACGGAGCGGCTTTCGGAGGAAATGATGAAAGAGAGCAGACGTTGAATCAATTGTTGACAGAGATGGACGGTTTTGAAGAAAATGCGGGAGTGGTTCTTTTGGCGGCAACAAACAGACCGGAGGCATTGGATCCGGCATTGACCAGGCCCGGACGATTTGACCGTCAGGTTCCCGTAAATCTTCCGGATCTTCAAGGAAGAATCGATATACTGAAAGTGCATTCTAAAAAAATCAAAATATCGGATGACGTAGATTTTGACAAAGTGGCAAGGATGGCGGCAGGAGCTTCCGGTGCAGAACTTGCCAATATTGTCAATGAAGCTGCCCTTCGGGCAGTACGGGATCACCGTAAATTTGCAAATCAATTAGATTTAGAAGAAAGTATTGAAGTAGTAATTGCCGGATATCAAAAGAAGAATGCGATTCTTTCCGATAAGGAAAAGCTGATTGTATCTTATCATGAAATTGGTCATGCATTAGTTGCAGCGTTGCAGTCAGATTCGGCACCGGTACAAAAAATTACTATTATTCCAAGGACATCAGGGGCACTCGGCTATACTATGCAAGTAGAAGAAGACGGAAATCATAATCTGTTGAGTAAGGTTGAAATGGAAAACAAGATTGCAACACTTATGGGTGGTCGTTCCGCAGAAGAAGTGGAATTCAATTCCGTAACAACCGGAGCCTCCAATGATATAGAGCAGGCTACTAAATTAGCACGGGCAATGATCACCCGATACGGAATGAGTGATGAATTTGATATGGTGGCAATGGAGACTATTCAAAATCAATATTTGGGTGGAGATACATCTTTAGCATGTTCTCCGGACACACAACGAAAAATAGATGAGAAAGTAGTAGAGCTTGTGCGTACACAACATGAAAAAGCAAAACAATTGCTGAGAGACAATAAATCCAAGATGGATCAATTAGCAGAGCATCTGTATTTTAAAGAAACCATTACCGGAGAAGAGTTTATGAAAATTCTTCATGGGGAAGCGGAGTAATAAAAGGATTAAGAAAAACTCCCGTTTAAGTCGATAATTAAGTGTCGACTTGAACGGGAGTTTTTTATCAGTTATTGTCTTCTTCTTCATGGAATTGATAAACCGTACGTTTACGTGCCATTTCATCACTTTCAAGATATTCGTCATAAGAGGTAATTTTATCGATCATGCTTCCGTCCGGAAGAAATTCCATGATTCGATTTGCAGTGGTTTGGACTACCTGATGATCCCGACATGCAAACAAAATGACACCTGGAAATTTCATCAGACCGTTATTAAGTGCGGTGATTGACTCCATATCGAGATGATTGGTAGGCTCATCTAAAATGAGTACATTGGAATTTTCTATCATCATTCGTGAGAATAGTACGCGTACTTTTTCTCCACCGGACAGCACCTTCATTTTTTTGATACCTGCATCCCCCGGGAACAGCATACGACCGAGAAAACCGCGAACATATGTGGCGTCTTTAATCTCTGAATACTGAGTCAACCAGTCGGCTATAATCAGGTCAGTATCAAAAATCTTTGAATTGTATTTCGGAAAATAGGATTGAGAAGTCGTAACTCCCCATTTAAAGCTTCCTTCATCCGGTTCCAATTCACCGGTTATAATCTTAAAAAATGTAGTTTTGGCCAGTTCATTTCCGCCGACAAAAGCAATCTTATCATCATGATTTACCGTAAAGGAAATATTGTCCAACACCTTGACACCGTCAATGGTTTTGCTGATACCCTCTACAAAAAGAACATCATTTCCGATCTCTCTTTCCGGTCTGAAATCAATATAAGGATATTTGCGGGAAGAAGGTCGGATCTCGTCCAACTCGATTTTTTCAAGGGCTTTTTTTCTGGAAGTAGCCTGTTTGGACTTTGATGCATTTGCGGAGAAACGGGTAATAAACTCCTGGAGTTCTTTGATCTTTTCTTCCTTCTTTTTATTGGCATCTTTCATCTGTTTTACCATAAGCTGGCTGGACTCGTACCAAAAATCATAGTTGCCGGTATAGAGCTGAATTTTTCCATAATCAATATCTGCAATATGAGTGCAGACCTTGTTTAAAAAATACCGGTCATGGCTGACTACGATTACAGTATTATCAAAATTGATTAAAAATTCTTCCAACCATGCGATTGCATCCAGATCCAGGTTGTTGGTAGGCTCATCCAATAACAGGATATCCGGATTGCCAAACAGCGCTTGTGCCAATAGTACTTTTACTTTCTGTGCACCATTCAATTCAGACATCAGATTATAATGCAGATCAGTATCAATTCCCAGACCATTTAAAAGAGTAGCGGCATCGGATTCTGCATTCCAACCGTCCATTTCAGCAAACTCTCCCTCGAGTTCAGAAGCACGGATACCGTCCTCTTCGCTGAAATCCTCTTTCATATAAATGGCATCTTTTTCTTTCATGATCTTATAAAGACGCTGATTTCCCATAATAACCGTATCCAAAACGGTATAAGCATCGTATTTGAATTGATCCTGCTGAAGAAAAGAAAGACGCTGTCCGTCGGAAATTACAACAGAGCCGTTGGTAGGTTCAATCTGACTGCTTAATATTTTTAAAAAGGTGGATTTTCCGGCACCGTTTGCACCGATAATTCCATAGCAGTTTCCTTCTGTAAATTTAATGTTTACATCTTCAAATAAGGCCTTCTTGCCAATTTGTAAGGTCACATTATTTGCACTTATCATAAATCGTTCTCCAATCAGAATTAAAAATTAAATTCCTATTTATATTTATGTTAGATAGACACTAAAAAACATGATACTAAAAGATATGTGGAAAATCAATAGAAAACAAGTATCTTAAAATATACAATAATTCAATTGAAACAAAGCAACAAAAAGGGTATACTGTATACATATAAAAAATGCATGATTTATGTGTTAACTAAACAAATTTTTCATGCTATAATATGTGTGCTTTAGTAAAGGAGTACAATTCAATCTGACATTATTTTTTGTATAGGAGGAAAACAGATGAAACGTTCAATGAAAACTATGGACGGTAACCATGCAGCAGCTCATGCATCATATGCATATACAGATGTTGCAGCTATCTATCCAATTACACCATCTTCAGTTATGGCAGAAGCTACTGATGAATGGGCTACTCAAGGAAGAAAAAATATCTTTGGGGAAAAAGTAAACGTAATTGAGATGCAATCAGAGGCTGGTGCAGCCGGTACAGTTCACGGATCTTTGGCAGCAGGTGCTTTGACAACTACTTACACTGCTTCACAGGGTCTGTTGCTTATGATTCCAAACTTGTATAAAGTTGCAGGTGAAGGGCTTCCGGGTGTATTCAATGTATCCGCACGTACAATTTCTTCACATGCATTGTGTATCTTTGGTGACCATTCCGATGTATATGCCTGTCGTCAGACCGGTGTGGCTATGCTTTGTGAATCAAGTGTTCAGGAAGTAATGGATTTAACTCCAGTAGCTCATTGCGCAGCTTTAAAAGGGAAATTACCTTTTATCAACTTCTTTGATGGTTTCCGTACTTCTCATGAGATTCAGAAAATTGAAACTTGGGATTACGATGATTTGGAGGATTTAGTAGACAAGGATGCAATCGCAGCTTTCCGTGCTAACGCTTTAAATCCTACACATCCAAGATTAATGGGTAGTGCACAGAACCCTGATATTTTCTTCCAGGCACGTGAAACCTGTAATCCTATTTATGATGCAATGCCTGCAATTGTTCAGGAATACATGGACAAGGTAAATGCAAAAATCGGAACAGATTATAAATTATTCAACTACAGCGGTGCAGCAGATGCAGAGCATATTATTATTGCAATGGGTTCTGTCTGTGAGACAATCGATGAGACCTTAGACTATATGTTGGCAAAAGGCGAAAAAGTCGGTATTGTAAAAGTTCGTTTATACAGACCATTCAGTGCAAAAGCTTTATTGGAAGCAATTCCTGATTCTGTTAAAAAGATTACTGTATTGGATCGTACAAAAGAGCCTGGTGCACAGGGTGAACCTTTATACTTAGACGTTGTAGCAGCATTAAGAGATACAAAATTCCATAACACACCTATCTTCACAGGTCGCTATGGTTTAGGTTCTAAAGATACTACTCCTGGACAGATCATCGCTGTATATCACAATGATGAGAAACCGGTATTCACAGTTGGTATCGAAGATGATGTAACTAACTTATCATTAGAAATTAAAGAGAATCCTGTAACTACTCCTGAAGCAACTATCAACTGCAAATTCTGGGGACTTGGAGCTGACGGTACAGTAGGCGCAAATAAGAACTCTATCAAAATTATCGGTGATAACACAGATATGTACGCACAGGCATACTTTGATTATGATTCAAAGAAATCCGGTGGTGTAACAATTTCTCACTTACGTTTTGGTAAGGATCCGATTCGCTCTACCTATCTGATCAACAAAGCAAACTTTGTTGCTTGTCATTGCCAGGCGTATGTAAATAAATACAATATGGTACAGGATCTTGTTCCGGGCGGTACTTTCTTATTGAACTGCCAGTGGGATATGGCAGGCTTGGAAGAGCATTTACCGGGACAGGTAAAACGTTATATTGCTGAGAACAACATTCAGTTCTATACAATCAACGGTATCGATATCGGTAAAGAAATCGGTCTGGGCGGTCGTATCAATACAGTACTACAGTCTGCATTCTTTAAATTATCAAATATCATCCCTGGTGATGAAGCGGCTGATTTGATGAAAGCGGCAGCAAAAGCTACTTACGGCAGAAAAGGTGATAAAGTCGTACAGATGAACTACGATGCTATCGATGCAGGTGCTAAAAACTTTGTTAAGATTGAGATTCCGGAAAGCTGGAAGACTGCAACTGACAGAGATATTACAGGAACAAAGGCAACAGGTGCTAAACAGGATACTGTTGATTTCGTAAACGATATTCAGAAGAAAGTAAATGCTCAGATGGGTAACAGCTTAAAAGTTTCCGATCTTCAGGCTTATACAGACGGTTCTACACCTTCCGGTACTTCTGCATACGAGAAACGTGGTGTGGCAGTAGATACTCCTGTTTGGAATTCCGAGAACTGTATTCAGTGTAATTTCTGCTCTTATGTATGCCCACATGCGGTAATCCGTCCTGTGGCACTTACAGAGGAAGAAGCAGCGGCAGCTCCTGCAGGAATGACTACACTTCCTATGACAGGCATGCCACAGTATAAGTTCGCAATTACCGTTTCAGCATATGACTGTACAGGTTGCGGATCTTGTGCAAATGTTTGCCCGGGTAAGAAAGGCAACAAAGCTCTTGATATGAAGAACTTTGAAGAAAACGAAGGACAGCAGGCATTCTTTGATTATGGTCAGTCATTACCTAAGAAAGCAGACTTGTTCGATAAATTCAAAGTAAACTCTGTAAAAGGATCTCAGTTTAAACAGCCATTACTTGAGTTCTCAGGAGCTTGTGCAGGTTGTGGTGAGACACCTTATGCAAAATTATTAACACAGTTATTTGGTGATAGAATGTACATTGCAAATGCAACAGGTTGTTCTTCAATCTGGGGTAACTCTTCACCATCTACTCCATATACAACTAATGAAAAAGGACATGGTCCTGCATGGTCCAACTCATTGTTTGAGGATGCAGCAGAGTTCGGTTATGGTATGTTATTAGGTGCAAATGCAGTTCGTAGCACTTTACGTACAAAGGTAGAAGGTTTATTAGAATCTGCTTCTGATGCAGCTGTAAAAGAAGCAGCTCAGAACTGGATTGATACTTATACTGTTGGTACAGAGAACGGCGCAGCAACAGATAGCCTGGTAGCTGCTCTGGAAGCTTGTGGTTGCGATTCATCAAAAGACATCCTTGCACAGAAAGAATTCCTGGCTAAGAAATCTCAGTGGATCTTCGGTGGTGACGGTTGGGCTTATGATATCGGATTTGGTGGTCTTGATCACGTACTTGCATCCGGTAAAGACATCAACATCATGGTATTCGATACAGAGGTTTACTCTAATACCGGTGGTCAGTCTTCAAAATCTACACCTGTAGGTGCAATTGCACAGTTTGCTGCAGGCGGTAAAGAAGTTAAGAAAAAAGATTTGGCTGGTATCGCTATGAGCTATGGTTATGTATATGTAGCAAGTATTGCTATGGGATCTGATTACAATCAGTGTATCAAAGCAATTTCAGAGGCAGAAGCATATCCGGGACCATCTCTGATCATTGCATATGCTCCATGTATTAATCATGGTATCAAGATCGGTATGTCAAAGGCTCAGACAGAAGAGAAAAAGGCTGTTGAAGTTGGATATTGGAATAACTTCCGATTCAATCCACAGTTGGCTGAGGAAGGAAAAGCAGCATTCAGCTTAGATTCTAAAGAGCCTGGTGAAGGATATCAGGACTTCTTGAATGGTGAGGTTCGTTACAACTCATTAGTTCGTCAGGATCCTGAAAAAGCAAAAGCATTATTTGAGCAGTCAGAGAAGATTTCTCGTGAAAGATATGCATACTTAAAGAAATTAGTAACATTATACGGAGCACCGGAAGAAGCATAAGCTGAATCTACGGTACCTGTTAAATGAAAAGAGTCCTATCTGTAATTTACAGATAGGGCTCTTTTTGCTATTATAGTAAGGACGCACAGATTGATGAAAAAAGTTTTCTGTTAAAATCGAGTAATTTAGGAGTAATATGAAACTGAAAAAGCAAGTAATATCCAATATTGTTCCTGAAAGTATTGCAGAGGAATTAGGCATAGAAGCAGGTGATTTTTTGTTATCTGTAAATAATCAGCCATTGGAAGATGTGTTCGATTATCATTTTTTGATCAATGATGATTTTCTGACCATATTGATAGAAAAACAAAATGGAGAAGAGTGGGAATTTGAAATAGAAAAAGACTATTACGAAGATCTTGGAATTGAGTTTGAAAACGGTCTTATGGATGATTACAGATCCTGCACAAATAATTGTATTTTTTGTTTCATTGACCAGATGCCTCCCAATATGAGAGATACTTTGTATTTTAAAGACGATGATTCCAGATTGTCTTTTCTTCAGGGCAATTATATTACTTTGACCAACATGAAAGATGCAGACGTCAATCGTATTATAAAATATAAACTCGGTCCAATTAATATATCAGTACATACAACAAATCCGGAATTACGAAAAAAAATGTTGCACAATCGATTTGCAGGAGATTCTCTGAAACGTTTGAAACAATTTTCAGATGCAGGAATTGAAATGAACGCACAAATTGTATTATGTAAAGGAGTAAATGACGGAGAGGAATTAGAACGGTCGATTTCCGATCTGGTACAATATATCCCCAGCATGCAGAGTCTTTCTATTGTCCCAATGGGGTTGACGAAATTTCGCGACGGATTGTATCCGGCGCAGAAATTTACTTCTGATGACGTGAAGGCTTTGCTTGCGACGGTTCACAAATGGCAGTCTTATTGTTATGAGCATTATCATAACCATTTTATACATGCAAGCGATGAGTGGTATATTATGGCGAACGAACCCTATCCAAAGCCGGAAACTTATGATGGATACATTCAATTAGAAAACGGAGTGGGAATGTGTCAGTTATTGGAAACGGAGTTTTGTGATTGTTTGAGGGAAGAAGATGATTTACCGACGGAACAAAAAACAATCAGTGTGGCGACCGGAAAATTGGCAGCTCCATTGATTAAACGGTTATCAGAGTTTTATATGGAGAGAGTTCCATCTACAGTTATCCATGTATATGAGATTCGAAATGATTTTTTCGGGGAAGATATTACAGTGTCCGGTCTGATTACCGGACAGGATTTGGAAAAACAATTATCAGATGTAGAGATCGGAGCAGAATTATTGTTGCCAATTAATATGCTTCGTACCGGAGAAGATGTATTTTTAGATGATATGACGAAACAAGAGTTATCAGATAAGCTGAACGTTCCAATCACGATTGTCGGAACAGATGGAAGGGATTTGGTACAGGCTTTTAAAGGAGAACAGGCAAATGAGTAAACCAGTAGTTGCAGTGGTAGGACGTCCAAATGTTGGAAAATCTACACTATTTAATACTTTGGCAGGAGAGCGGATCTCGATTGTGAAGGATACTCCGGGTGTTACCAGAGACAGGATCTATGCCGACATTGAGTGGCTGAATTATCATTTTACAATGATTGATACAGGAGGAATTGAGCCGAATACAAAAGATGTTATTTTGGCTCAGATGAGAGAACAGGCGGAGATTGCAATTGAGACAGCAGATGTTATTATCTTTATGGTAGATGTACATCAGGGGCTGGTAGATTCCGATGCAAAAGTGGCGGATATGCTGAGACGCAGTGGAAAACCGATTGTGTTGGTCGTGAATAAAGTGGACAGTTATCAAAAATATATGCCGGATGTATATGAGTTTTACAATTTGGGAATAGGGGATCCGATTCCGATTTCTTCTACCTCTATGCTAGGGTTGGGAGATATGCTTGAAGAAGTTGTAAAATATTTCCCGGATACTGAAGATGAAGAAGAGGAAGATGACCGTACCAAAGTGGCAATCGTAGGTAAGCCGAATGTTGGGAAATCATCAATTATTAATAAACTATGCGGAGAAAATCGTGTCATCGTGTCAGATATTGCAGGAACGACCAGAGATGCGATCGATACGGATGTTCGATATAATGGGAAAGAGTATATATTTATTGATACGGCAGGTCTGCGACGAAAGAATAAAATTAAAGAAGAGATTGAACGGTTTAGTATTATCAGAGCTGTAACTGCAGTGGAAAGAGCAGATGTCGTGTTAATGGTGATAGATGCAACAGAGGGTATTACAGAGCAGGATGCAAAAATTGCCGGAATCGCACATGAACGTGGCAAGGGAATTATTATTGTCGTAAATAAGTGGGATGCGATTGAGAAAAATGACAAGTCTGTTTATCAGTATACGGATAAGATTAGACAAACACTCAGTTTTATGAGCTATGCGGAGATTATGTTTGTATCTGCCCAAACGGGACAGCGATTACATAAATTATATGATATGATAGATGTTGTAGTAGAAAATAATTCTATGAGAATTCAGACCGGTGTATTAAATGAAATATTAATGGAAGCAGTTGTGATGCAACAACCACCATCGGATCGCGGACGCCGTTTAAAGATTTTCTATATGACACAGGTGAGTGTAAAACCTCCAACTTTTGTTATTTTTGTAAATGATAAAAAGCTGATGCATTTTTCCTATACGCGCTACATTGAAAATCGTATCAGAGACAGCTTCGGTTTTATGGGAACATCATTAAAATTTATTATCCGTGAAAGAAAGGAAGACAGGAAATGATAACGGCTCGTGTGATATGTCTTGCAATCGGTTATATTGCAGGACTCTTTCAGACAGGACTATTTTATGGAAAGATGAAGCATACCGATCTCAGAAAGCAGGGAAGCGGGAATACCGGAATGACAAATTCTATTCGTGTTCTGGGTTGGAAAGCAGGAGTGATAGTCAGTGCAGGTGATATTTTCAAGGCAGTGCTGGCAATGATAGTTGCATGGTTATTATTTCGAACGGTCTATCCGTCGGGATGGAAATTGCTTCAAATGTATGCAGGTTTAGGTGCGGTGTTGGGACACAACTTTCCGTTTTATTTGAAATTTAAAGGTGGAAAGGGGATTGCATGTACGGTAGGGATTGTATGTGCATTTCATCCGCTTATGGTGCCGGTCTGTGCTGTTCTGTTCTTTGCAGCGGTAATCCCTACCGGATTTATGTCGCTTGGCTCGCTTATGATTTCCGGCGGATTTTTATTGCAGGTACTGTTATTCGGACAGATGGGCTGGTTGCATCTTGCACAGACATTTCTGACGGAATTATATTTTATAACTATTATTTTAACGATTTTGGCATTTATAAAGCATAAGGATAATATCAGAAGATTAATAAGAGGAGAAGAAAACAAATTTCGTCCAAAAGGCAACAAATAAGCAATATGTGAGGAGGTATCAGTATCATGGCAGAATTAGGCGTAATAGGAGCTGGAAGCTGGGGGACTGCATTAGCAATTGTACTTGCAAACAACGGTCATAATGTAACGGTATGGTCAGTTATAGAAGAAGAGGTAACCATGCTGAATACATATCATGAGCATAAAGATAAACTTCCGGGGGTAAAAATTCCCGACAATATCAGTTTTACAACAGATCTGAAAGCTTCTATCGAAGGGAAAGAAATGGTGGTGGTGGTAGTCCCTTCTCCGTTTGTGAGAGGTACTGCAAAAGATATGCAGACGTTTGTAGAAAACGGACAGCTGATTGTTGTCGCATCAAAGGGAGTAGAGGAAGTCACTTTATCTATTATGTCGGATATACTGGAACAGGAATTGCCTCAGGGAAATATTGCGGTCTTATCCGGACCGTCCCATGCTGAAGAAGTGGGAAGAGGACTTCCGACCACAATTGTAGCAGGTGCACGAGAACGAAAAACAGCGGAAAAGATTCAGGAATATTTTATGAATGATGTATTTCGTGTATATACCAGTCCGGATATTTTAGGGATTGAACTGGGAGCGGCTCTAAAGAATGTGATTGCACTGGCTGCCGGTATGGCAGACGGATTGGGTTTTGGAGACAATACTAAAGCTGCATTGATTACGAGAGGAATTAAAGAAATTTCTCAGCTTGGAGTAAAAATGGGTGCAAAATCCGAGACCTTGAACGGATTATCCGGAATGGGAGATTTGATTGTTACCTGTGCAAGTCAGCACAGCCGAAATCGCAGAGCCGGCATGCTGATCGGTCAGGGAAAATCTATGGAAGAAGCTATGAAAGAAGTGCAGATGGTGGTAGAAGGCGTTTATTCCGCAAAGGCTGCTATGGCATTGTCCCTAAAATACAAGGTAGATATGCCGATAGTGACAGAAGTAAATAAGGTTCTGTTTGAAGGATATGATGTTCGAAAAGCAGTAATCAATTTGATGAATCGTGACAAAAAATCAGAGCATGAAGAGTTATTATGGGAGAATGAAGATGCCTGAAATAAAAATAAAATATTTTACAGATCAGATAGATAAGTTGGCTTACATTGACGGAAAGTCTGACTGGATTGATTTACGTGCTTCTGAAACTGTGAGTCTGAGGGCGGGAGAGTTTCGTTTGATTCCATTGGGAATCGCAATGAAACTGCCGATCGGATACGAGGCGCATCTGGTTCCGCGCAGTTCCACCTTTAAGAACTACGGGATACTTCAGACCAACAGCATGGGAGTCATTGACGGCTCTTATTGCGGAGACGATGATATGTGGAGAATGCCGGTTTATGCAACCAGAGATACTGTGATTCGGTTGAATGATCGAATTGCTCAATTTCGTATTGTAGAGAATCAGCCACAGATAAATTTTTTAGAAGTAGAGCATTTGGTTGATACAAACCGCGGTGGATTTGGAAGCACAGGAAAACAATAGACAATGGGAATGAAAATAGATAAAAGTATATGGGTAGTAGGACATAAGAATCCGGATACAGATTCTATCTGTTCTGCAATTGCCTATGCCAGATTAAAAAATAAAATAAGTAAAAAAGCATATACACCTAAGCGTGCCGGTGAAATTAACGAAGAGACAAAATATGTATTGTCAGCCTTTGAAGTAACTGAACCGGATCTGATTACAGATGTCGGAGCACAGGTATTAGATGCTGAAATATATAAAAAACCTGGAGTGAGTGGGAAAATTTCGCTAAAAGCCGCGTGGGAAATGATGAAGGAAAATAATAAGGTGACATTACCGGTTACCGATTCCAAAAATTATTTAGAAGGATTGATCATTACAGCGGATATTGCCACATCCTATATGGATGTGTATGATAATCGAATTCTGGCGCGTTCGAAAACACCGTATCAGAATATTATCGAAACATTAAACGGAACCATGATTTGTGGAAATGAGCATGCCATTTTTTCGGGAGGGAAGGTGCTGGTAGGAGCTGCCAATCCGGAAGTAATGGAAGAGTTTATTGAAGATAATGATCTGGTGATTACGGGAACGAGATATGAAGCTCAACTCTGTGCTTTGCAGGCAAATGCAAGCTGTATCGTAATTGCCGGAAATCCTAAGGTTTCCAAAAGTATTATTTCTATGGCAAAGCAGATGGACTGTGTATTGATCACAACGGAATACGATACTTATACTGCTGCAAGATTGATCAATCAGAGCATGCCGATCAAATATTTTATGAGGAAAGAAAACCTGATTACTTTTGATACGGAAGATTATATTGACGATATAAAAGAAGTAATGTCCAAGTCTCGTCACCGTGACTTTCCCATTATAGAAGAAGATGGGACCTATGTGGGTATGATTTCCAGAAGAAATTTGTTGAATCTGAGAAAAAAGCAATTAATTCTTGTGGATCATAACGAGAAATCTCAGGCAGTTGCCGGTGTGGACGGTGCGGATATACTGGAGATCATCGATCATCACAGAATCGGCAGTTTGGAAACAATGTCGCCGGTATATTTCAGAAATCAGCCGGTAGGCTGTACGGCGACAATCGTAACACAAATGTACGATGAAAATCGGATTGAGATAGATTCACAGACAGCGGGATTGCTATTGTCTGCAATATTATCAGATACTCTGATGTTTCGTTCACCTACCTGTACAAAAGAAGATAAAAGTGCTGCCGAGCGTTTGGCAAAACTGGCAGATGTAGACATTGAAACACATGCAAAGGCTATGTTTGCAGCGGGATCTAATTTCAAATCCAAGACAGAACAAGAAATCTTTTATCAGGATTTTAAACCGTTCAACAGCAATGGTATTGATTTCGGAGTGGGACAATTAAGTGCAATGACACAGGAAGAACTGGACGATGTAAAAGAAAGACTGCTTCCATATCTTGGTACAGTCTTGGTGGAAAAGGGCTTAGATATGGTGTTTTTAATGTTGACTAACATTATAGAAGAGACGACACATTTGATTTGTCTGGGTGAAAAATCTGATGATATTGTAAAAATGGCATATCATCAGGAAAAAATTAATAATGAATATATATTGGAAGGGGTTGTTTCCAGAAAGAAACAGCTGATTCCGAGTTTTATGGCAACATTGACAGCATTGGTATAGGTAGCTGAAATGAAAAAACAATATTGGAAACCCGGTAATATGCTGTATCCGCTCCCGGCAGTGATGGTTAGCTGCGGCAGAAAAAAGGAAGAGCCGAACATCATTACCGTTGCATGGACAGGAACAGTCTGTACCAATCCTCCGATGGTATATATTTCGGTACGAAAGTCTCGCTATTCTTATTCTATTATCAAAGAGACAGGTGAATTTGTAATCAATCTGACAACAGAAAATCTGGTAAGAGAGACAGATTATTGCGGAGTTCGTTCCGGTGCCCAAGAGCATAAGTTTCAATCTGTGGGGTTGACACCGATTTCGTCTAAGACAGTTGCAGCACCTTCTATAGAAGAATCACCTGTTAATATTGAATGTAAGGTAAAGCAGATTATAGAGTTGGGAAGTCATGATATGTTTCTTGCAGAGGTAAAGGCGGTTGCAGTGGATAGTTCTGCAATTGACAGAAACGGAAAGTTTCATTTAGAAAAGTTGAATTTAATTGCTTATTCACATGGAGAATATTTTTCATTAGGGAAATATCTCGGAAAATTCGGATATAGTATAAAAAAACATAAAAAATAAAAAAAAGAAGTGTTTTCCCGAACAGGAAAAGCACTTCTTTTTTGTTATTACTATTGTAAGAGTCGATCTACTAAGGAAGTATAGACATCAATATGTTCCACTTTCCAATTTTTACAGATGGTATCAGCTTGTTCTTTTGTTGCAACATGCATAGTCAGATTTAAAATAGAAGATTGTTCTTCTAAAATTTGACATTCTACCGTATAACTTCCGTCTTTACAGAGATAATAATTGGAAAGAATAGAGGTTTCTTCCTTTAATAGATTATGATTCTTATCCAAAAAGAGAGCAATATCCGCTTTGATTTCATCTGAAATCTTGGAACGAAAGAAATTAAGTGTGTCTCTGCCATCCTCTGTAATATGGTAAATAGTATTACTTCTGGTAGATTCGGCAACAATCAAGTCAGAACCGAGCAGATCTAAAAAAACCTGTTGTACCTTAAAGTAGCTGGTATAGTCCTTATCTAAAATAAAATTGGTTATCTGTGTATTGGAAAGCGGAAAAGAAGCCTGATCCAATATCTGTAGAATAATTAAACGATATAAAGTTGAAGTATCTGCCATATAATCTGTTTCTTCCTATTTTACATATTTCTTTACAGATTCCGCTACTTTGTCTGCAACCTCCGGATTAAATGCTTCCGGCATAATGAACTCTTCATTTAATTCACTGTCACTTACCAGTTCCGCAATTGCAACAGCTGCAGCCAGCTTCATATCTTCTGTGATCTGTTCTGCACGTGCCTCCAGTGCACCCTTGAAAATCCCCGGAAAAGCAACAACGTTATTGATCTGATTCGGAAAATCACTTCGACCGGTTCCGACAATTCTTGCACCTGCCTGTTTGGCTTCATCTGGCAGAATCTCCGGAACAGGATTTGCCATTGCAAAAATAATGGAATCCGTATTCATGGAACGTACCATATCCTGAGTCAATAGACCGGGACCGGATACGCCGATAAAAACATCGGCACCTGCTACAGCATCTGCAAGTGTACCGCTTCTTCCTTCCAGATTGGTTACATCTGTCATCTTTTGCTGCATCCAGTTCAGACCATCCATATCTTTGTTTAACATACCGCGGCGATTACATAACGTGATATGCTTACAACCGTAGCGCAAAAGAAGTTTGGTGATTGCGATTCCGGCGGAACCGGGACCGTTTAATACAATCTTGATCTCCTCTTTTTTCTTTTTTACAATTCTAAGTGCATTAATCAGAGCGGCAAGTACGACGATTGCTGTTCCGTGCTGATCGTCATGAAAAACAGGGATTGATAATTCCTGTTTTAATCGTTCTTCGATTTCAAAACATTTTGGAGCTGCTATATCCTCCAAATTGATTCCGCCGTATGCAGGTGCAATGGCTTTGATTACCTTTATGATTTCTTCTGTGTCCTGAGTATCCAATACGATCGGAACGGAATTGACCCCGCCGAATTCCTTGAATAAAACTGACTTTCCTTCCATAACGGGCAGGGAAGCCAGTCCGCCGATATTGCCTAGTCCTAAAACGGCGCTTCCGTCAGAGATAACAGCTACCGTATTAGCCTTCATGGTATAGGTATAGGCTAATTCCGGATTTTTTTCGATTTCCTTGCATGGTTCTGCAACACCGGGAGTATAAGCGATTGCCAGATCTTCACGAGTGTTTACATGGGCTTTTGCCTCCGTACTTAACTTTCCATTCCATTGTGCATGCATGGAAAGTGCTTTTTCTCTTGCGTTCATGAGATTCTCCTTTTAAGCTGAGTATTTTTAAATATAATTATCATATCATTAAATCTCTAAAATTGCACTTTCTATTTCCTCATGAAGTGTTATAATAGGAATAGTTATTCAGATCACATCGATTATCATCGATTATATTTCCATTTACGAACAACATAATATTAAGGAGTTATTTTTGAGAGAAAAGTATGAAAGTTTATCCCTTGCCGTGTTAAAGGATTTAGCAAAAGCAAGAGGATTAAAGGGTGTGTCCGCGTTTAAAAAGGCAGATCTGATCGAGGCAATGTTGCAGGCAGATGAAGCGGATAAGAATAAAACAGAGACGACATCGGATAAAGCAGTAGAAAAAAATGAGAAAAAACAAGAAGAACGCACCGGAAGTATCAGAAGAGAGGAATCGGAGTTTGATACGGGGGAAAGGGCTAACGGGATACTGGAAGTATTGCCGGACGGATATGGATTTATTCGTTGTGAAAACTATATGCCGGGAGATAATGATGTGTATGTATCTCCATCTTTGATTCGCCGTTTCAATTTAAAAACAGGAGATATTATTAGCGGGAATACAAGATTAAAATCACAGGGAGAAAAGTTCAGTGCATTATTGTTCGTATCAGACGTAAATGGATATCCTCCCTATGAAGCAAGTAAACGTCAAAGTTTTGAAGAACTGACACCGATTTTTCCGAATCAAAGGATTAAATTGGAAACAGCAAGGTCCTCTACTGCAATGAGAATTATGGATCTGGTGGCTCCGGTTGGGAAGGGACAAAGAGGAATGATCGTATCTCCTCCGAAAGCCGGAAAGACTACCTTGCTGAAACAGGTGGCAAAAAGTATCAGAACCAATCATATGGATATGCATTTGATTATCTTGCTGATTGATGAGCGTCCGGAGGAAGTGACAGATATAAAAGAGGCGATTGAGGGAGAAAATGTAGAGGTCATCTATTCTACATTTGATGAATTGCCGGAACATCACAGAAGAGTATCAGAGATGGTAATTGAGCGTGCAAAACGTTTGGTAGAACACAAGAAGGATGTTGTAATCTTATTAGACAGTATTACCCGTTTGGCAAGAGCATACAATCTGGTAGTGCCACCGAGTGGCAGAACTTTATCCGGAGGACTGGATCCTGCAGCACTTCATATGCCGAAACGTTTTTTCGGAGCAGCTAGAAATATGAGGGGAGGAGGCAGTCTGACGATCCTTGCAACAGCTTTAGTGGATACCGGAAGTAAAATGGACGATGTTGTTTATGAAGAATTTAAAGGAACTGGTAATATGGAGCTGATATTAGACCGCAAATTATCCGAGAGGAGAGTGTTCCCTGCATTTGATATTATAAAATCCGGAACAAGAAGGGAAGATTTACTCCTGTCAAAGGAAGAGGCGGAAGCGGTTTTAATAATGCGCAGTCATATCCAATCCATGAAGTCGGAAGATGCAGTAGAGACTATTACAAAATTGTTTGCAAAGACAAAAACGAATTTTGAATTTGTACAAAGCGTGAAAAAAGGTGCATTAAATCACTTGCATGACAAATAGCTCTATGCTATAATCTATCTATTGTCAGATAGTCTGACTTATAGAAACAAGTTTATTGTTTTCGACGGACCTTTTTTACTTGGTAGAAAACAAAGAAATTTGGTATGTGAGGTGAAATAAATGCGTGAAGGAATCCATCCTGATTATCATCAGGCAACCGTAACTTGCAACTGCGGAAATACATTTACTACTGGTTCTACAAAGGAGGATATCCATGTAGAAATCTGTTCTAAATGCCATCCATTTTATACAGGACAGCAGAAAGCAGCTCAAGCTCGCGGTCGTATTGACAAGTTTAATAAGAGATATGGTATGTAATTATTGCATATCATTGCGATGAAAAAAGGTTGAGGTTGCGAAATCTCAGCCTTTTTTCTTTTGACGGGTGAAAGATATGAGATATTCTGGTATTGGCGGACAGGCATTGCTGGAAGGCGTTATGATGAAAAATAAGGAACGCTATGCAGTTGCAGTTCGAAAACCGGATCAAACGATTCGGGTAATTACAAAAACCTATAATGGAATCGGAAGTGGAACCGTTCTGCCTAAAATACCGATTATCAGAGGGGTATTGGGCTTTATAGATTCACTTGTATTGGGAATGAGTACACTGTTTTTGTCTGCAAGTCTTTTAGAAGAAGACTCCGACGAATCACAGATATCCGGAGCTGAAATAAAACAGAAAGATAAAGTTCTATTCGGTTTGACCGGCATTGTGTCTTTTTGTATTGCTGTTTTGATCTTTGTGTTGCTACCGTATTATTTATCGCAGGGAATTAAACAGATCGGAGGAGGAGACACTTTGGCAGCCGTTTTAGAAGGAATTATCAGAATTGCATTATTTATTTTGTATATTGCACTGATTTCTCGTATGAAGGACATAAAGAGAACTTTTATGTATCATGGAGCAGAACATAAATGTATATCCTGTATTGAAAGCGGATTGGATCTGACAGTGGAAAATGTACGTAAGAGTTCCAAGGAACACAAGAGGTGTGGAACGAGCTTTCTTATGTTTGTTGTGATCGTTTCTGTTATACTATTTATGTTTATTCGAACTGATTCTCCCGTTTTGCGGGTAGTGCTTCGATTGATTTTGGTACCGCTCATTGCAGGAATTTCATATGAAATTCTGAGACTGGCAGGGAGCAGTGACAGTCGTCTTATTCATGTGTTAAGCAAACCCGGATTATGGTTGCAGCGCTTGACGACCAGTGAGCCGGATGATGCCATGATTGAAGTCGGAATCCGATCTGTAACAGCAGTATTTGACTGGAAGCAGTATGTAGAGCAAATTAGACAGGAAGCAATCAATGATATATAGAGAGGCAAGACAATATTTTTCTTTAAAGCTTAAGAATGCCGGAATAGAGGAAGCCGAGACAGAAATCTGGATGATAATGGAATCGGTACTACAGATAGATCGCAATTATTATTTATTACATCAAACAGAAGAAATTTCGGAAGAGAATATTCGGAAATTGTCCGATCTTGTTTCTCAGAGAGAGAAGAGGATTCCGTTGCAATATCTTTTGGGAGAAACGGAATTTATGGGATTGCCGTTTTATGTGAATTCGAATGTATTGATACCGAGACCGGATACGGAGACTTTGGTGGAGACTGCTATGAGGTATATTACAAAACCTATGAGTGTTTTGGATATGTGCACAGGTTCGGGAGCTGTTGCCGTCAGTCTGGCACATTATACAAACGTCGAAGTAACGGCAGCAGATCTGTCCGGAAATGCTCTTTCAGTTGCAAAAAAAAACTGTGAGAGAAATCAGACAAAAATAAATCTAATTGAGAGTGATTTGTTTGCAAATATAGAGGGCAGTTATGATATGATAGTTAGTAATCCGCCTTATATTCGAAGTGAGGAAATTCCATTTTTAATGCCGGAAGTAAAAGATCATGAACCGATTTTGGCATTGGACGGCAGAGAGGACGGATTATATTTTTATAAAAAGATCGCAACATTGGGATACCGATATTTAAAAAATAATGGATTTCTGATATTTGAAATAGGATTTGATCAGGGAAAAGAGGTTTCCGACTGTATGCGAAAGGCAGGATACATTGAAGTGGAAGTAATACAGGATCTTGCCGGTTTAGATCGTGTGGTGAAAGGAAAGAAGAGCAATGTTTGATAAATTAGAGGCAACAGCACATCGTTTGGAAGAAATTTTATTATTGCTGAGTGAGCCGGATGTAGCAGCAGATCCAAAGCGTTTTCAGGCACTTATGAAAGAGCAGAGTGAGCTGACTCCGATTGTAGAAGCTTATAAAGCATATAAAGCGGCGCAGGAGACGGTAGAAGATTCTTTGACCATGCTGGAAGAAGAAAAAGACGAGGAAATGCGTGAGATGCTGAAAGAAGAGTTGTCGGATGCAAAGAGTCAGATTTCAGAATTAGAAGATAAATTAAAAATTTTACTGTTACCGAAGGATCCGAATGATGACAAGAATGTTATTGTTGAGATCCGTGCAGGAGCGGGAGGTGATGAAGCTGCTTTATTCGCAGCAGAAGTTTACCGTATGTATGTACACTATGCAGAAGGACAGCGTTGGAAGGTGGAAACTATGGATGTGGAAGAAATCGGCATCGGAGGTATGAAGTACATTAGCTTTATGGTAAGCGGGCAGGGGGCGTATTCCAAATTGAAATATGAATCAGGAGTGCACCGGGTACAGCGTGTTCCGGAAACGGAATCCGGAGGGCGTATTCATACATCCACTATTACTGTGGCAATTATGCCGGAAGCAGAAGATGTGGATGTGGAATTGAATATGAATGACTGTAAGTTTGACGTATTCCGAGCGTCCGGAAATGGCGGACAGTGTGTCAATACAACTGATTCTGCAGTTCGTCTGACCCATATTCCGACCGGAATCGTTATTTCCTGTCAGGATGAAAAGTCACAGTTAAAAAATAAGGATAAAGCATTAAAAGTGTTAAGAGCAAAGCTGTATGATCTGGAATTGCAAAAAGCACATGATGCAGAATCGGAAGCCCGAAGAAGTCAGGTCGGGACAGGGGATCGTTCCGAAAAAATTCGTACCTACAATTTTCCTCAGGGACGTGTGACAGATCATAGAATCAAGCTGACTTTATATCGTTTGGATTCTATTATGAACGGTGATATACAGGAAATTATCGACAGTTTGATTGCAGCGGATCAGGCTGCAAAACTGGCAAAGGTAAATGAACAGGAATAAAAGAGGGGGTGTCATCTGAAGTGCATCTCAAAAGCTGGGTAGATGACAGCTTTTGGGAGTGCAGTTCATAGATATGGCACCTTTTTATAACTTATAATACAGAGGAACTAAATGAAAGAAGAAAAAATTGGGATTGGTCTGCTTCTGGCAACGATCGGCGGTTTTTTAGATGCATATTCCTATACGCAACGAGGCGGAGTATTTGCCAATGCTCAGACGGGAAACATTGTTATGCTTGGGATTTCTGTTATGCGAGGCAATTATAGTGAGATTATAAACTATTTATTGCCGATTATATGTTTTTTTCTGGGAATTACAATGGCACTCCTGATCAAGAGGCAGATTGGATTGAGAGAAGGACTGTTTCAGTGGAGACAATATATTTTATTGATAGAGTTGGCATTGCTGAGTATTGTGGCATTTTTGTCAACGGATTATAACCGGCTGGCAAACATAATGATATCCAGTATCTGTGCACTTCAAGTGGAAAGCTTCCGAAAAATTGAGGGAAATCCGTTTGCCTCTACTATGTGCACCGGTAATCTGAGAAGTGCATCGGAACATTTTTTTCACTGGATTGATTGTCGCGATAAGGAATCTATTAAAAAAATGCTTCATTATTTACTGGTTATCCTGTTCTTTATTATTGGAGCAATTATAGGAGGTGCTTCCGGTCATGCTATCGGGGTAAGAGCAACAATTGTTCCGAGCATCGGTTTAGCAGTAGCTGTGATTCTGCTGTTTGAAAAAAAGAGGAGTTAAAACAGTCTATGGGGCTTACATGTATTTACGGGAATTCCGGAAGTGGAAAATCGGAATACCTTTATAAAAAAATAATTGAAGAGGCAGCTTTGTATCCGTTTCGCCAGTATTTTCTGGTGGTACCGGAGCAGTTTACCTTACAGACACAGAAAAGCCTGGTCAGTCGTACAAGCAATCATGTCATTTTAAATATTGATGTTGTGAGTTTTGAACGTCTGGCTTTTCGTATTTTTGACGAGTTGGGACTGGCTCCGACAGTGTTGGAAGAAACAGGGAAAAGTCTGATATTAAGAAAGCTGGCAAAAGATCAGGAGTTAGGATTCTTAAAGTCCAATATGAAAAAAAGCGGCTATATAGAGGAAGTAAAATCTGTTTTATCCGAATTTATGCAATATAAGGTAACTCCGGACATGATAGAGGCATTATTAGAGACACTGGATCAGGATAAACTGCTGTATCATAAATTATCCGATATTCACAAAATATACTGGGCATTTTCACAGTATTTGTCCGACTCGATTGTAACGGCGGAAAAACTGTTGGATCTGCTGGGAGAATATGTAGATCAGTCGGATCGCTTACATGATTCGGTTCTTGCTTTTGACGGATTTACCGGATTTACTCCCGTACAAATGCAATTGATCGGAGCTCTTTTGCCTGTGTGTAAGGATTTATGGATTACCGTTACGATGGACAGTCATCAAAAGTTGGAAGGAGTTGTAAGGAAAGACAATCTGTTTTATATGAGTCGTACCTGGATGGATCAGCTTAGGGAACTGGATCCTTTGCATTTTTCAGATCCTGTCTGCTTTCCTCCTGTAAAAACAGGACGCTTCCAAAAGAATCCGGTTTTATTTCATTTGGAGCAAAATCTGTTTCGAATTCCGTCTGTTCCTTTTTCCGGAAAAACAGATCAGGAAATACAGATTAGTGCATTAATGAATCCAAAAGCGGAGTTGCGGTATGCGGCATCAAAGATTCGTGAATACTGCAGAACAGAATCGTTTCATTACAGGGATTTTGCGATTATTACAGGAAATTCGAATGTCTATACTTTATATGCCCGGGATGTATTGGAAGATTTTGAAATTCCGTTCTTTTCCGATAAAAAAGAGACGATCTTATTTCATCCAATGACAGAACTGATTTTGTCAACGCTGGAAATAGTTCAGAACGATTTTTCTATGGAAAGTATGTGCCGGTTTTTAAAGACTGGACTGACTTCGTTGACTGTTTCTGAAGTGGATGAGCTGGAAAACTATATTATGGCAAGAGGAATCCGAGGTTATAAAAAGTGGAATCAAAAGTTTACCATTCCCTTTTATCCGAGGAAGAGCCGAAAGGAGACAGAAGAAGCGGCATCCGACAGATTAGAACGATTAAATAGTAGTCGGAGCAGGATCATAGAGCGATTACGCCCCGTTTATCAGGTGTGTCAAAAGGATTCGGCAACGGTAAGGGAAATTACAGTTGTATTGTATCAGTTACTGACTGAGTTGTGTGTGGCGGAGTCATTAGAAAAACAGGCACAGGATATTGAGTTGAGCGGAGATTTGATTACAGCGGATTCTTTTTCACAGGTATGTCGGATCATTATAGACCTGTTGGATAAATACGTGGAACTTTTATCAGAAGAAGTAGTCGGAATAGAGGAATATAAGGATATTCTGCGCTCCGGATTTGAAGCGGCCAGAGTCGGTGTAGTGCCGCCTGGAAATGATTGTGTGATTTTAGGAGATATAGAGCGAACACGTCTAGATGATATAAAGGTTTTATTTTTCCTGGGTGTGAATGATACCAATATTCCGAAGAAAAATGATAGAGGCGGAATTCTCTCACAGTTTGACAGAGAAGCACTAAGGGACAGAATTTCTTTAGCACCTACGCAAAAGGAACAGATGTTTATACAGAAGTTTTACTTGTATTTATTGCTTACAAAACCGAGCAGAAAGCTACATTTGTCATATGCGAGATTGGATGGAACGGGTACTGTCATGCGTCCGTCTTATTTAATAAAAACGATTCAAAATTTATTTCCGAAGCTGGAAATAGAACATTATTCGGACTCGGAAATGGGAAGTATTTCCAGCCCGAAGGGAAGTCTGGATACGTATGTAAGGGGATTGAACTTTGCAATGAGTGGAGAGGTTGTATCGGATTGGATAAAGCTTCATCACTGGTATCAGAGTCAAGAGGAATACAGAGAGACGATAAGGGAACTGTATCAGAGTGCATTTACGGTCAAGGTTCCGGATCAATTATCGAAACAAGTGGCAAAAGAGTTATACGGAGTTTCGGACACCTATTCTGTAAGCAGACTGGAAAAATTTGCAGAGTGTCCTCAGGCATACTTTTTACAATACGGTTTACATCTTGAAGAGAGGCGTGTATCTTCCGTTAATGCAGCAGATCTCGGTTCAATCTATCATGATATGATTTATCGTTACTGTACCAAGGTGGAAATCTTTTCTTCCTGGAAATCCTTAAGCGAAGAGGAACAAATCCGTTATATGAATGAGGCGATCAATGAAGTGATAGAAGAGGATGAATCCGGCTGCATAGAGGAAAGTGCGAGAAGGAAAAGTCTGCTGAATGCGATTCATAATATGATGGAGAACAGTATGAAGTCTCTGACCGGACAGATTCAACGGGGAGAGTTTTTGCCGATCGGTTATGAAAAATCTTTTTCTCAAACAGTAGATACAGATGGACATTATATGAATCTGTTTGGAATTATGGATCGAATGGACGAATGGGAAAAGGACGGGATACACTATATAAGAATCGTGGACTATAAATCCGGAAATAAGGAGTTTGATCTGAATCAATTCTATTACGGTTTGCAGCTGCAGCTGATCTCCTACCTTTCTGCCGGAATAAAGTCTTACCGAAAGCAATATCCGAATCGCTCTGTTTATCCGGGAGGAGTGTTTTATTTTCAAATACAAAATCCTCTGTTAAACAAGAAATATGCTCCCGGGGACATTGCAGAGCAGATATTTGCACAATATCGTCTGAACGGAATCATCAACCATTCCTCTGAGGTAATACAGGCAATGGATAGAGAACTCCAGCCGATGAACAGCTCTGATGTTATTCCGGTCAGCATGAAAAAGGACGGGTCACTTCGCAGCTCGTCACATTTATATGCCCCGGAACAGTTCTTGTTGCTGGAATCACATGCCAAAAGATTACTACAGCAGATCGGGTCAGAGATTATGGATGGAAGAATTGATGTTTATCCGTATGCATATAAACAAAAAACTGCCTGCGATTATTGCGGCTATCGTACTATTTGTGGTTTGGACCGGAAAACACCGGGATTTGAATATCATGAGTTAGCCGAGTGGAAGGGAGAAGAGATCATGAAAAAACTGAAGGAGGAAAATGAATGAGCATTACTTGGTCGGACCAACAACAAAAAGTAATAGATGCAAGAAATCATACTCTTTTGGTTTCGGCGGCAGCAGGTTCCGGAAAGACAGCTGTTTTAGTAGAACGAATCATTCAACAGGTAATACAGGACAAAAGAAATATAGATGAAATACTGGTGGTAACATTTACCAATGCAGCTGCGGCGGAAATGAGGGAACGAGTATTAAAGGCAATAGAGGCACAATTAAAAGAAAATCCTGCGGATTTGCATCTTCAATTACAGACGACTTTGATACACAATGCCCAGATTACTACCATTGACAGTTTTTGCCTGCAGGTATTGAGAAATAATTTCTATCAGATAGAGGGTCTGGAACCCTCTTTTCGGATCGCGGATACCGGAGAACTGGAATTATTAAAGCAGGATATTTGTAAGCAAATAATGGAAAAACAGTATCAGTCGGAAGATGCTCATTTTTTTGCTTTTGCGGAAAGTTATGGAAATGTCAGATCCGATCAGCCGATTTATGATATGATCTTGCAGCTTTATCAATATTCCCAAAGTAAACCGTGGCCGATGAAGTGGCTGGATGCGATTGAAAGTGATTATCAGATTAAAACTATAAAAGAAATGTGCAATACAAAATGGGCAAAATCATTAGGAACCTATTTTCGATGTGCAATAGATGCTTTTTTGAAAAAAAATCAGCTGGCATGTGCAATCATTAAAAGTGAAGGGGGACCTTATCCTTATCAGGAGGCAATCCTTGCAGACCGAGATTTTTTAGAAAATGTTTCTCACGCAGATACTTTGGAGGAGCTTTCGGAACATATTGTATCTTATAATCCTGTAAAATTGGGAAGCTGTCGTTCCAAGGAGATTGATGTAGAAAAAAAGGAGAGGGTGCAGGAGATTCGGAATCAGCTGAAGGATCAGATCAAAAAATGGAAAGAACAGTTTTTTTTCATCCCACTGGAAGAACAGATCGAGTTGATAACGGAAAGCCGCGAGATCATGCATGTTCTGGTAACTCTTACCAAAGATTTTTCCAAAGAATTTGAAGCGGCAAAGAAGCGACAGAATATTGTAGACTTCTCTGATGTGGAGCATTATGCATTACAGATATTAGTGGAAGAGGAAACACTTCGTCCAACAAAGGCGGCACAGGAATATCAGGAACAGTTTCAGGAAATTATGATCGATGAATATCAGGACAGTAATGATGTGCAGGAGACTTTACTCAGAGCTGTTTCAAGAGTTGCTGCAGAAGGAGAACTGCGCCGGGAAAATATTTTTATGGTGGGAGATGTAAAACAGAGCATCTATCGTTTTCGTCTTGCCAGACCGGAATTATTTATTGAAAAATATCAAAGCTTCGGAGGCACCGGCAGTCAGAGAGAACGGATCAATCTGGATCGAAATTTCAGGAGTAGGCAAGAAATTGTGGATATTACCAATACGGTATTTGAGAAGATTATGCAGGCGGATCTCGGAAATGTTTCTTATGACAACAGAGCGTTTCTGGTAAGGGGAGCAGAAGATTCCAAAGATCCGGAAGGAGACTATAAGCCGGAACTTTATTTTTTAAACAGCGAAAGGGAGAGCAGTATCCCGAAAGCAGAATTTGAAGCAAGAATGATTGCCGGTCGAGTTCAAACTATGATAGAAAAACAGGAGATAGGAGATCTTCGATATTCGGATATTGTAATTCTATTGCGTTCTCTGACAGATGCACCTGTTTATCAGAAGGTATTTGACGAGGTTGGAATTCCCTTGGTTGTTACTTCTAAAACAGGATATTTTGCAGCTTATGAAGTGCAGCTCATTTTAGATTTTTTAAAACTGATTGACAATCGTAAGCAGGATTTTGCACTGACTTCTGTAATGAAATCCTACTTTGGAAAGTTCACTTCAGAAGAGTTGGCAGTTATCAGAGCAGAAGAGCCGGGATCTTTCTTTTATGAAGCAGTGGAGCAGTACGGTCAGCGAGATGAGAAGACAAGGAAGTTTCTTGAATTTTTAGATTCTTATCGAAAACTGGTCAATTACACTCCGATTCATCTTCTGATAGAAACTATTTACAAAGAAACAGGTATCTATTATTACATGAGTGCACTTCCGGGAGGAGAACAACGAAAGGCCAATCTTGATATGCTGCTAGAAAAGGCGATGGCATATGAGGCTACTTCTTATCACGGATTATATAATTTTAATCGTTATATACAGCAGCTGCAGGAATATGAGATTGATTTTGCCGAGGCGGAAACTACAAGTGAACAGGACAGTGCGGTACGATTAATGACAATTCACAAATCAAAGGGATTGGAATTTTCTGTAGTGTTTGTTTCAGGACTGGGTAAAAATTTCAATACAACGGATCAGAAATCTAAATTGATCTGTCATCCGGAGTTCGGGGTAGGCTTAAAATATCGAGATCGTCAAAGACATTTTGAGTCGGATACGATTATGCGTCGTGCTATTGCTCTTGAAACCCGGAAAGAGAATTTGGGAGAAGAACTTCGTGTATTGTATGTTGCATTGACCAGAGCGAAGAAAAAATTGTTTTTGGTAGGCAGTGGAAAGATAGATAAAATAGAGCCTTTATATGAGGAGAAAATGGATTTTTATCAAAAACTGAATGCAGTCAGCTATCTCTCATGGTTGGTTCCGGTTTTTAAAAGTATGAAACAATATTCTATTTTAGATTATTCTGAGGAAGATTTAATTTCAGATTCTGTGAATAGGATGGAAAGTGTATTAAAGAAACGAGTGGTTTTAGATGAGATGTTATCAGATCCTCTAACAGATGATAGAAAAATAAATGAAATATTGAGTTTTCAATATCCGTTTCCCTTATCGGACAGAAAGCAGAAGCTGTCTGTTTCAGAGATAAAACACTTTTATCAGAAAAAAAGAGAGGAATTGGCTGAAATGACATCTGCAGAGTCAGTATTTTCTCAGGAAACATCACTTGCATCCTATACCCCTCGGTTTATATCGGATCAGACACCGGAAAGTGCTGCACAGTACGGAACAGCAATGCATAGATTTTTAGAATGCTTGGATTATCAGAAGATTCCGGATACGGATATAAGAGTATTTGTAGAGCAATCCATAGAGTCTTTGTTTGAAAAAGGCAAAATAAATCAGGAAATCCGACAGCGGTTACATCCGGAAATTCTGGCAGAGTTTCTGGAATCAGAAACTGCTCGAACCATGAGAAAGGCGGCTAAGGAGGGAAAGCTGATCCGGGAACAGCCGTTTGTAATGGCATTGGATAGTAGGGAGATCTGGCAGGAAACTCCGAATGAAACGGTTTTGACACAGGGAATTATCGATGTATTCTGGTTCGATGAAGAAGGTATTACTATTTTAGATTATAAGACGGATCATATACAGACAGTAGAAGAATTAGAGAACCGTTATAAAATACAAATGAAACTCTATTGTCAGGCGGTATCAAGGTGCTTTCCGGATATTCCGATTAAAGAGGCGATATTGTATTCCCTTTCTTTAAATGAAAAGATTTCTTTAGCAATGGAGGAGATGGCATGAGATTAATATTAGCAAGTAAAAGCCCCAGAAGAAAGGAACTATTGGAGTCGCTCGGGGTGTCATTTACTGTGGAATCAGCAGTAGGAGAAGAAATCTATACAAGCAATATGCCGGGAGAAATTGTACAGGAACTGGCACGGAATAAAGCACAGGAAGTACAAAAAAATCATCAGAATGAAGCAGTAGTAATACTTGGAAGTGACACGATTGTAGTGTATAAAGGGAAGATCTTGACAAAACCGGCGAATGAGAAGCAGGCGAAAGAGATGCTGCAACTATTAAGCGGTTCTGTACATCAGGTATATACCGGAGTAGTATTGCTTTCCGGAGTCGGTCAGATACTGGAATCTTTCTATGAGAGTACAGAAGTAGAATTTTATCCTATTTCGGATTCGGAAATAGATGCATATATAAAAACCGGAGAACCGATGGATAAGGCCGGAGCTTACGGAATACAGGGAAGGGGATCATTGTTTGTAAAATCTGTTTGTGGAAGCTATCAAAATGTGGTAGGACTTCCTACATCAGCTTTATATCAGAAACTTAAAAATAGGGAGGATTTGGATGTATCAATACGATAAAATGTGTCTGGAAGTTTTCTTAGAAAAACAGTTACAATTATTTCCGGAAAAAGTGGCGGAAACAATGGAAGAGGCAGAAGATTTTTTAGAGATGAGTATGGCAGTGGTATGTAAGGATAAAAAAGAAGTACATAAATATCTGGATGAGGCAGGGGTGGATCTGTCTGAGTTGAACCATTCTTCTATTGAGAATTTAGAAGAAGTTTTTTCATTGCCGGATGGCAGATTTTTAGTAGTGGAGATTTAGGTAAATGAATAAGACAGAAAAGAGCTCTATAAACAATATTTATCAGTTGGATGGGCGCGTTCCGATCAGCAGGGCGTTCCCATTCGGTTTACAACATATTTTAGCAATGTTTGTCGGAAACATTGCTCCGATTCTTGTAGTGGCGGGAGCACTGGGAATGAATACAACACAATCAGCGGCACTACTGCAAAATGCTATGCTGATTGCCGGTATCGGAACTTTAATACAGCTGTTTCCGTTATGGAAAATTGGTTCCAGATTGCCGATTGTAATGGGAATCAGTTTTACTTTTGTCACCGTTATCTGTTTTGTTGGAACTACTTATGGATACGGGGTCGTATTGGGAGCAGTTTTAGCAGGCGGAATTATAGAAGGAGTGTTGGGGTTATTTGCAAAATACTGGATACGTCTGATCAGTCCGATTGTATCTGCTTCTGTAGTAACGGCAATCGGTTTTTCTCTGTTGGCAGTCGGTGCTACTTCTTTCGGAGGGGGAGACACATCTGCAAAGAATTTTGGAAATATGGAAAGCTGGATTATAGGAGGCATCACACTTCTCAGTTGTATATTTTTTCAGATTTTTGCAAAATCTTATTACAAACAGCTTTCTGTTTTATTCGGTCTGATTGTCGGATATGTGGTGGCGGTTTTATTCGGAGCAGTGGATTTCAGTGCATTGCATGGTGCAAAAATAGTGGCTTTACCTCATTTACTGCCTTATCGTATTGAATTTAATATCAATGCGATTATATCTGTAACACTGATTTTTTTAGTATCTGCAACGGAAACAATAGGAGATTCTTCAGCATTGGCAGTCAGCGGTTTGCAGAGAGATATCACGTCAAATGAATTGAGCGGTTCTATCTGTTGTGACGGATTCGTATCGGCTTTATCTTCATTATTTGGCTGTATTCCGATTACTTCTTACAGTCAAAATGTAGGGTTAGTGGCAATGACACGGGTGGTGAATCGCTATACGATCGGAATAGGTGCGGTTATACTGGTTCTCGCAGGTATATTTCCTCCGATCGGAGCATTGCTGGCAACACTTCCGAATCCGGTATTGGGAGGATGTACGCTGATGATGTTCGGAAGCATTGTGGTATCGGGAATCCAAATGATTGGAAAAGCAGGTTATACACAGCGAAATGTTGTAATTGCCGCATTGTCTTTGAGTATAGGAATCGGATTTACACAGGTTCCTAAGATTTTTGCACATTTTCCGCTTATGGCACAGAATGTATTTGCACAGAACTGTGTAGCAGTTACTTTTTTGGTAGCAGTTATTTTAAATCTGGTACTTCCTAAAAATATGGAAGCGCATTCTTTATAATCAAAAGAGAGGTATACATTGTATACCTCTCTTTTGATTATTTTGTTAATAACATCATAATTTCATTACTGCGGTTTATAAATTCGGACATCTCTTCCGGAGACAAAGGCTGGTTGCTCAGTTTTGCAAGATCGTATAATTGATGGCAAAAGATTGGAACACGTTCGGAATCTTTATGTTCTATGATAAAGGAAACTAGCGGATTCGAAAGATTTACAATTAATGTTTCTTCTCCATTAAAAAGTCCGGCATCCATTCCGGAACCTCCGGAGAATGCACGCATCATATCCTGCATGCGGCGTCCTTCTTCTGAAACGGTTAATACGGAGGCAATAGAGTTGTCTTTTAGTTTCTCTACCTTTATCTGGAGCTTTTCATTGGAAAGTGCTTCCTGAAAAGCGGAAGAGAGGATCTCGGAAGCTTCTTTGACTTCTTCTTCTGAGATTGTTTCTGTCAGAGCCCCGGTAATATCGGCATCAATTCTCTTAAAAGAATAGTTTTGATTGCGCTGCTCTAATTGAGTGATAAAGGAACTGTCGATTTCACTGTCAAGAAGAACTGCATTCATATCATGTTCTTTAAACATTTTAATGTATTGTCCCTGTTGATTTTTGTCAGTGACATAATAGATGATTTCTTTTTCTTTAGCAGTTTCTTCTGGATTTTCTTCCGCTGATTCTTGTTGTTTCATCAGTTCCGGAAGAGTCTGGTACTTGTCATTTAAGTCTTTGAACAGAATATAATCGTTCATCTTATCACAGAATTTGGTGTCCCTCAGACAACCGTATTTGATGAAAGGTGCAATATCATCCCAGTATTTTTCGTAGTTTTCTTTTTCAGTTTTACACAGCCCGGATAATTTATCCGCTACTTTTTTTGTAATATAATCGTTGATCTTTTGTACAAAACCATCGTTTTGCAATGCACTTCTAGAAACATTTAATGGAAGATCAGGACAATCAATTACACCCTTTAACAACATCAAGAAATCAGGAATCACTTCTTTGATGTTGTCTGCAATAAATACTTGATTATTGTATAGCTTTATGATTCCCTCTGCCGCTTCATACTGAAGATTGATTTTAGGAAAATACAGGATTCCTTTCAGGTTAAAAGGATAGTCCATGTTCAGATGAATCCAAAAAAGAGGTT
Organism: uncultured Clostridium sp.; assembly: GCA_947253885.1. Lineage (GTDB taxonomy): Bacteria > Bacillota > Clostridia > Lachnospirales > Lachnospiraceae > SY8519. The sequence continues at coordinate 41,526 of CAMYAO010000002.1, read as the reverse complement.
CTTTATAATCATGAAAAACCTTCTGATAAAAGGAAATGTAGTCTTCCTTGGTACATTCGCTCGGTTGTTTTGCCCAAAGAGGGTGAATATCATTTAAAGGTACGGGACGCTTTAGAATCTTTAATTTTTCAATAGCAGGAGAAACTTCCACGACTTCCTTTTCACCGTTTTCTGTTTCTCTTTCTTCTGTTTTTGCCTCCTCCACAATTGTTTCAATGACAACATCTTTTTCTGTTTTTTCTTCCGGAAGAATCGTTTCGTACTCGGGTTCTGCATTTTCTTTCTTTAAGAAAATTTTATAAGGCATAAAAGAGCAGTACTTTTCGATGACTTCACGAAGTCTATATTCATTTGCAAACTCTAAGCAATCATCATTTAAAAACAGAGTGATGGTGGTACCGACTTCTGTCTTTGTACCTTCCTCCAGTTCAAATTCCGTGCCGCCGTCACAGGTCCATAATACCGGTTTTGCATTTTTTTGGAAAGAAAGAGTATCAATGTGGACTTCATCTGCAACCATAAAAGAAGAGTAGAATCCCAAACCGAAATGCCCTATAATCTGTTCTTCGTTAGCTTTATCCTTATATTTATCCAGGAAATCAGTAGCACCGGAAAAAGCAATCTGATTAATATATTCTTCTACCTCGGATTCTGTCATCCCCAGTCCGGTATCTGTAATGGTCAGGGTTTTATCTTCAGGATTAAATTCAATCAGAATATTTGCCTCATAATCTTCCGGAAGCTCATATTCTCCCATTAGATCCAATTTTTTTAATTTTGTTATAGCATCACAGCCATTAGAGATTAATTCTCGAATAAAAATATCGTGATCGGAATACATCCATTTTTTTATAATAGGGAAAATATTTTCACTATTAATTGAAAGACTACCTTGTTTTTTACTCATAAAAAAATCACTCCTTTAGTTTGTTACGTTTTCTCTAATAAAAACTATAACCCTATCATTTTTTAATGTCAATAGAAAATTAGCACTCTTTTAAAAAGAGTGCTAACAAATGGCGAATTATATTTCTGTCTTATTCGGATGCTGATGTTTTTGCCTCCAGTTTGCGTTTTGCAGTAGTGAGCATCAGTTTAATACGATTCAATTGGTTTACTTCACTTGCGCCGGGATCAAAATCCAATGCAACAATATTTGCTTCCGGATACTGGTGTCTCATTTCTTTGATGACACCTTTTCCGACAATGTGATTTGGTAAACAGCCAAATGGTTGGCAGCAGACAATATTGCTTGCACCTGCATGAACCAGTTCGATCATTTCACCTGTTAAAAACCATCCTTCACCGGATTGATTTCCCTCTGAAACAATAGATCTGGCATTTCTTGCAGTGTCATAGATACTTGCAGGCGGATCAAAATGCTTACTTTCTACTAATGCTTTATGAGCAGTACCGCGAAGCATCTCAATCAGCTTAATGCCGAGATTAGCCTTTATTTTAGAGGACTTTTTCATGCCGAGATTGTCCGCCTTGAAATTACTGTTGTAAAAACTGTACAGGAAGAAGTCCAGTAAATCCGGCACAACGGCCTCCGCACCTTCCGCCTCCAGCAGATCGGTCAGATAATTATTGGCAAGCGGCATGAATTTTACTAAAATCTCTCCAACAACGCCGACTTTCGGTTTTATAATATCCAAACGTTCGATATGATCAAAGTCATATACAATTTCTTTACAGATTTTTTTGAATTGTCTGTGACTTAACCATTTCTCCTGACAGAGATAAGTAATAATTTTTTGTTTCCACTTTTCATGCATTGCATCTGTAGAACCTTTTATTGCCTCATAAGGTCTTGTTGCATTAATTACACGCAGTAAAATATCACCAAACACAATTCCATAGATTGCCTTTTGTCCCATTTTTGCTGTGAATTTAAATCCGGGATTGGATTCTAAGCCGCCCATATTCAATGAAACAACAGGAATTTGAGGATATCCGGCTTTTTTTAATGCTCGCCTGATGAATCCGACATAGTTGGAGGCACGGCATCCGCCGCCGGTCTGAGACATTAAAATTGCAAGCTTGTTTACATCATATTTTCCTGATGTAACTGCATCCATCATCTGTCCTACTACAATCAGAGAAGGATAGCAGGCATCATTGTTTACATATTTTAAACCGGCATTGATCGCATCCCGGTTGTCATTTTCCAGAACAACAACATTGTATCCGCAGGAGTGAAATGCGGGACCTAAGAGGTCGAAATGAATAGGAGACATCTGAGGAGCAATGATGGTATATTCTTCCCTCATTTCTTCTGTAAATACAACTCGATCGTGATGAACTGGTGTGAGAGCTTTTTCATCCGTTTGTTCTTCTCTTTCCCGGATTGCAGCCATAAGGGAACGGATTCGAATACGAGCGGCACCAAGGTTATTTACTTCATCAATCTTTAAGCAGGTATAAATCTTTCCGGAATCTGCCAATACATCATTGACACAGTCTGTAGTAACTGCATCCAGACCGCAGCCGAATGAATTCAGCTGGATCAGATCTAAAAAGTCTGTCGAGCGTACATAATGTGCAGCGGCATATAAACGGGAGTGGTACATCCACTGATCCAGTACGATTAAAGGACGTTCTACCTCTGCCAGATCGGAAACGGAATCCTCTGTTAAAACGGCATAGCCGTAGCTTGTGATCAGTTCTGGTATTCCGTGATTGATTTCGGGATCAATATGGTATGGTCGTCCGGCCAGTACAATCCCGCGCTTATGATGTTCCTTCAGCCATTGAATGGTTTCTTTTCCTTTGTCATACATGGACTGTCTTGCGGCAAGCAGTTCTGTCCATGCAGCCTCTACAGCAGGTTTTACTTCTCTGGCTGGAATTCCGAATGTTTCTTTCATTATTACGGTCAGGCGAGCCAGTGCAGTATCCTTATCAGCCAAAGAGAGGAACGGATTGTATAAGGTTACCTTTCCGTTTGTGATATCATCCACATTATTTTTGATATTTTCCGCATAAGAAGCAACGATCGGACAATTGTAATTGTTGTTCGCATCCGGAAATTCTTTTCGTTCATATGGAATACACGGATAGAAAATTTTTTCTATTCCATGATTGATCAGCCATTGGACATGACCATGTGCCAATTTTGCAGGGTAGCATTCCGATTCTGATGGAATGGATTCAATTCCCAGTTCGTAGATCTCTCGTGTAGAGGCGGGAGAGAGTACGATTCTGAACTTCAGCAGTTTAAAGAAGGTTGCCCAGAACGGATAGTTTTCATAAAGGTTTAGAACACGAGGAATGCCTAAAATACCTCGTAAGGCTTCTCCTTTTGTAAGCGGTTCATAATTGAAATAGCGATCCATTTTGTAGTTGTAAAGATTTGCAAGTGTATCTTTTTTCTCTGCTTTTTTTGTTTCAAAGGCACGTTCACATCGATTTCCGGTAATATATCGACGATTTCCGGTAAAACGATTGATGGTCAATAAACAGTTATTCGAACATTTTCCGCAACGGGCAAGTTTGGTATCAAAGGTAAGTTCGTTCAGCTGCTGACTGTTTAACAGTGTTGTAACACCTGTTTTTTTATAACGCTCTTTGGCAAGAAGAGCAGCACCGAAAGCTCCCATAATTCCGGCAATATCAGGGCGCACGACTTGTCGACCGGATACTTCTTCAAATGCACGAAAAACTGCATCATTATAGAAAGTTCCTCCCTGAACTACAACATGATTTCCCAGCTCGGAGGCATCTGCCAGTTTGATTACTTTAAACAGAGCATTTTTAATGACGGAATAAGCCAGTCCGGCAGAAATATCCGCAACGGAAGCGCCTTCTTTCTGAGCCTGTTTTACTTTGGAGTTCATGAATACAGTACATCGGGTACCGAGATCAATCGGATGCTCTGCATAAAGTGCTTCTTTTGCAAAATCCTCTACGGAAAAGTCCAATGATTTTGCAAAAGTTTCAATAAAAGAACCGCAACCTGCAGAACAGGCTTCATTAAGTTGGACACTGTCAACGGTATGATTTTTGATTTTGATACACTTCATGTCCTGTCCGCCGATATCTAAAATGCAGTCCACTTCCGGATCAAAAAATGCAGCGGCAGTATAGTGCGCAATGGTTTCTACTTCTCCTTCCTCCAGCATAAGGGCAGCCTTTACTAAAGCTTCACCGTAGCCGGTGGAACAGCCGTGAACGATTGAGGCGTCTTCTGGAAGCAGTGTATAGATTTCCTGAATTGCTTTAATAGAAGTTGCAAGAGGACTTCCGTTATTACTGCTGTAAAAGGAGTACAAGAGACTTCCGTCTTCGCCGATCAATGCTACTTTTGTGGTAGTAGATCCGGCGTCTACTCCTAAATAACAGTTTCCTTTGTAAGTTGCCAGATCTCCTTTTTTTACCTGAGCGTGAGCGTGTTCCGCAATAAAAGTATCATAATCATCAGAATTCTGAAAAAGAGGATCTAATCGTTCCACCTCTATTTCCATTACAATCTTTCCTTCTAATTTTTCTAAAAGACTGTCAATAGAAACCATATTATCCTTTTCATAATTTAAGGCAGATCCGATGGCAGCGAAAAGATGAGAATTATCGGGCACTATGGTGTGTTCTTCATCCAGATTTAAAGTACGAATAAACGCAGTTTTTAATTCAGACAGGAAATGAAGCGGTCCTCCGAGGAAGGCGATATGTCCGCGGATCGGTTTTCCCTGTGCAAGACCGCTGATGGTTTGATTAACAACTGCCTGAAAGATAGAGGCTGCAAGATCTTCTTTTGCAGCTCCCTCATTAATAAGGGGTTGGATATCTGATTTGGCGAATACACCGCAACGTGCGGCAATAGTATAGAGTTCCTTGTAATGCTTGGCATATTCGTTTAATCCGCCGGCATCGGTCTGAAGCAACGAAGCCATCTGATCAATGAAAGAGCCGGTACCGCCGGCACAGATGCCGTTCATGCGCTGTTCTACATTTCCACCCTCAAAGTAGATAATCTTGGCATCTTCACCACCCAGCTCGATTGCAACATCTGTTTGAGGTGCAACATGCTGAAGTGCGGAGGAAACGGCGATTACTTCCTGAACAAACGGGATTTCCAAATGTTTTGCAAGGGTTAATCCGCCGGATCCGGTAATAATGGGGGCGAGTGTAATACTGCCCAGTTGTTTATATGCTTTTTTTAATAAATTTGACAGGGTGGTTCGTATATTGGCAAAATGACGTTCATAATCCGAAAATACAAGGGTATTATCCGTATCAAGAATCGCAATTTTTACAGTGGTGGAACCAATATCCACTCCCAGTTTATAAAATGTTGTTTCCATGGTTATTTCCTTACTTCTAATACATCTATAAATGTGCACAATAGTATAGCGCACAATGTTTCAAATAAAATGACACATTAAAATATATAGCATTATAAGTCTTTTAAAAAAAAATTACAATGATATAGTTGTGTATTTTTAGGAACGATATTGAAAAGAACCACTATATATTGTGCTGACCGGAACATAAGGAACAGGGAGATTCATTGACAAAGACCGGTTATCTATCTATAATTAAAATTTAGCTATTAATTGTAAATCAGAAAGGAAAATTCTATGAAATTTATCGATAAATGGGAGCGTAAATTGGGGAGATTTGCAATTTCAGGATTGATGAAGTATATAATAGGGGCATATGTAATAGGATACATATTATTATATTTATATCCGAACTTTCTCACGTACCTGACATTGGAGCCGAGTCTGATCTTGCAGGGGCAGGTTTGGAGAGTATTGACATGGATTCTGTTTCCGCCTTCCACCGGTTTGATATGGGCTATTATTATGATGGTATTTTACTATCAAATCGGAACGGCATTGGAGCATACATGGGGAACTTTCCGGTTTAATGTTTTTATATTTGGCGGAATTCTTTGGACTGTTATTTTTGCATTCCTATATTATTTTATTGCAGGAATGCCGTATGTTACAGGTGGCGCATTCTCCACTTATTATGTAAATCTTTCTATTTTTTTGGCGTTTGCAATTACTTATCCGGAGGAACAGGTATATTTGTATTTTCTGGTTCCGGTAAAGATGAAATGGCTTGCCGCAGTATATGCAGTTTTTGCCGTAGGTGGAGCAATTCAGACGAATTGGAGCGGGAGAATGGCAATTTTGGCGACGTTAGTGAATTTTGTAATATTTTACCTTATGACCAGAAGATCGTGCAGCGGTATTTACAGGAGCAAAAGACAGAAAGACTTTAAAAAGAAAATTGTTATAACACCGACTCATCAGACAAAGGACGGAAAAATTGCAAGACATAAATGTGCCGTATGTGGTCGGACAGAGTTGGATGATCCGAATTTGGAATTCCGTTTTTGCTCAAAATGTAACGGAAACTATGAGTATTGTCAGGATCATTTGTTTACACATACACATAAATAATGCCCAAGGAGAATTATATGGAAAACGAAGTTGTATCACGAAATTTTATTGAGCAGATTATTGATGCAGATTTAGAATCAGGAAAAGTAAAGGAAATCTGTACCAGATTCCCGCCAGAGCCAAACGGATATTTACATATCGGTCATGCAAAGTCAATTTTATTAAATTACGGATTAGCGCAGGAGTATGGCGGAAAATTTAATATGAGATTTGATGATACAAATCCCACTAAGGAGAAAGAGGAATTTGTAGAATCGATAAAAGCGGATATTGAATGGTTGGGAGCAGACTGGGAAGACCGCCTGTACTTTGCTTCTGATTATTTTGATCAGATGTATGAGGCCGCTCTGTTTTTGATAAAAAAAGGGAAAGCTTATGTCTGCGACCTATCTGCGGAAGAGATAAGAACGTATCGCGGGACTTTAAAAGAACCGGGAAAGAATAGTCCGTTTCGGGAGCGTTCTGTAGAAGAGAATCTTGTATTATTCGAAGAGATGCGTTCCGGTAATGTAGAAGATGGAAAAAGAGTCTTGAGAGCCAAAATCGATATGTCCAGTCCTAATATCAATATGAGAGATCCGATTCTTTATCGTGTGGCTCATATGACACATCATAGAACCGGAGATAAGTGGTGCATTTATCCTATGTATGACTTTGCACATCCGATTGAAGATGCAATTGAGGGGATTACACATTCCATCTGTACTTTGGAGTTTGAGGATCATAGGCCGTTGTACGATTGGGTGGTAAGAGAGTTGGAATATCCGAATCCACCGCAACAGATAGAGTTTGCCAAGTTGTATCTTACCAATGTAATTACGGGAAAACGCTACATTAAAAAACTGGTAGAAGACAAAATTGTGGACGGCTGGGATGATCCCCGTCTGGTATCGATTGCAGCACTCAGAAGAAGAGGATTTACACCGTCTTCTCTAAAGCTGTTTGTAGACCTGTGCGGTATTTCAAAGTCTAACTCATCTGTAGATTATGCAATGCTGGAGTATTGTATACGAGAGGATCTGAAGCCGAAGGCGAGTCGCGTAATGGCTGTATTGGATCCTATCAAACTTGTGATAGATAATTATCCGGAAGGTCAGACAGAGCAGCTGGAAGTTGCAAACAATGTGGAAAATGAGGAATTGGGTGTCCGAACAGTTCCGTTTTCTCGAGAGGTATGGATTGAAAGAGAAGATTTTATGGAGGAACCTCCTAAGAAGTACAGAAGGCTTTTCCCTGGAAATGAAGTCCGTCTTATGAATGCATATTTTGTGACATGTACCGGATTTGAAAAAGATGAAGATGGAAATATTACTATTGTACACGCAACATATGATCCGCAAAGCAGAGGGGGAAACAGCCTGGATGGACGTAAAGTAAGAGGAACGATTCACTGGGTAAACTGCGAGACTGCAATTACGGCAGAGGCACGTCTTTATGAGAATATCATAGACGAAGAAAAGGGAGTTTATAATGAGGACGGTTCTCTCAATCTGAATCCGAACTCTCTAACCGTTATTGATCACTGTTATGTGGAGCCGGAGTTGAGTAAAGCTGAGGCGTACGACAGTTTTCAGTTTGTAAGAAACGGTTTCTTCTGTGTGGACAGCAAAGACAGTAGAAAAGATTGTTTGGTGTTTAATCGGATTGTATCGCTTAAGAGTTCTTTTAAATTGCCGAAGTAAGATAAAAAGAAGGCCGCAACGCTTAAAAAGCAGAGCGGTCTTCTTTTTATCTATAGATTAGTCTTTATTTACTTCTTTCATTTTCATGGCGCGAACTTTCAGAGGAAGTCCGAATAATGTAATAAATCCTTCCGCATCATGATGATCATACAGATCTCCTGTTGTGAAGCTTGCAAGTGATTCACTGTAAAGAGAATATGGAGAGGTGGTTCCTGCCTTGATAATATTTCCTTTATAAAGTTTGAATTTCACTTCACCGGTTACATATTGCTGAGTGCTTTCAATAAATGCCTGAACAGCCTCACGCAATGGTGTAAACCATTTCCCTTCATATACGATCTGTGCAAATTTATTTGCCAGATCTTTTTTTACTTCCATTGTAGCACGATCCAGTACCAATTCTTCCAGTTGGTTGTGTGCTTCCATTAAAATAGTTCCTCCCGGTGTTTCATAGACACCGCGGGATTTCATGCCGACTACACGGTTTTCTACAATATCGATAATTCCGATTCCGTGTTTTCCGCCGAGCTTATTCAGTTCACGGATAATATCGGAAACTTTCATCGCTTTACCGTTAATTGTTTTCGGAACACCCGCTTCAAATGTCATGGAAACGTATTCTCCATGATCGGGAGCTTTTTCGGGGCTGACCCCTAACATGAGAAGATGATCGTAGTTCGGTTCTACGGCAGGATCTTCCAATTCCAATCCTTCATGGCTGATATGCCAGAGGTTTCGATCACGACTGTAGGATTGTTCTGCCTGAAACGGAAGATCAATCCCGTGTTGCTTGCAATAAGCAATTTCATCTTCACGTGATTGAAGAGTCCACTTGTCATCACGCCATGCGGCGATAATTTTCATTTCAGGAGCCAGTGCTTTGATTCCCAACTCAAAACGAATCTGGTCGTTTCCTTTTCCGGTAGCACCGTGGCAGATTGCAACCGCTCCCTCTTTTTTAGCAACGTCGACAAGTGCCTTTGCAATACCGGGACGAGCCATGGAAGTTCCTAATAAATATTTATTCTCATATACAGATCCGGCCTGTACACAAGGAACGATATAGTCGTCTGCAAACTCATCATTAATATCCACGATATAAAGTTTTTCGGCTCCGGAATATTTCGCACGTTCCTCTAAGCCGTCCAATTCTTCTTCTTGTCCACAGTCTACACAACAGCAAATAACATCGTAATCATAATTTTCTTTTAACCAAGGGATGATAGCAGTTGTATCTAATCCACCGGAGTATGCAAGAACTACTTTTTCTTTCATAATAAAAATCCTTTCCTAATTTGAACTTTTGTACTGATACTATGATACTACAATGAAAAAATGGATACAAGTGAAAAAATATACATATATTAAGAATAAAAAAACATGATTTTGTATAAGGCGACGAATTGAATAAAACGTTGTAAAACATGGTTTTATATTAAAAAGAGATGTGGTATAGTATGCATTAATATATTAATATTATTATAAATATTCACTTTATTTCTGTGTTATGTATAAGAAGGAGCAGATATGGTAAAAGTAGGAGTAGTTGGAGCAACCGGATATGCGGGTGCGGAATTGGTAAGATTATTAACAGGACACCCTGAGGTGGAGTTGGTATGGGTCGGCTCCAGAAGCAATCCGGATCAGCCTTATACAGATTTATATAGGAATTTTTTCCGGATAGTGGATCTGAATTGTACAGGTGAGGAACTTTCCGATTTATGTGATCAGGTTGATGTAATATTTACGGCAACTCCGCAGGGGTATTTGTCCGGAATTTTAACAGATGAAATTTTGAACAAGACAAAAGTGATTGACCTTAGTGCAGATTTTCGTATAAAAAAGGTATTGGTATATGAAAAATGGTATAAGATCATCCATAAATCTCCTCAGTTTATCAAAGAAGCAGTTTATGGATTATGCGAAATCAACAGAGATCAAACAGTTCATGCAAGATTGGTCGCCAATCCGGGGTGTTATACGACATGTTCCATCTTAACCTTATATCCGCTTGTAAAAGAGGGCTTGATAGAAGAAAAGTCCATTATAATAGATGCAAAATCAGGAACATCAGGAGCGGGACGCAGTGCCAAAGTCGGAAATCTGTTTTGTGAAGTAAATGAAAATATGAAGGCATACGGAGTGGCAACACATCGTCATACACCTGAGATTGAGGAACAATTGGGGTATGCCTGCGGAGCATCTTTTGCTATAAATTTCACGCCGCACTTAGTGCCGATGAATAGGGGAATCCTTGTAACGGCATATGCAGACTTAAAAAAACAAAAAAACGGAGTGTATCCTACACAGGAGGATTTACAGAAGATATATGCAAAATATTACGGGAATGAGTATTTTATACGGCTGCTTCCTTACGGACTTCCACCTGAAACGAGATTTGTGGAAGGAAGTAATTTTGTAGATATCGGATATCAGCTGGATGAAAGAACACACCGTGTAATTGCGATGGGAGCTTTGGATAATCTGGTAAAAGGAGCGGCAGGACAAGCGGTGCAGAATATGAATATTTTATTCGGAATAGAAGAGCAGAAAGGATTGACCGCAACTCCGATGTTTCCGTAGAGAGTTTTAGGAGATGAGAGTTATGGAAGTTACAGTGCGTTTTATGGAAATAGAGGATTATGAGAAGTGTTATCACTTATGGTTGACAATACAGGGTTTTGCAATAAGAAGTCTGGATGATTCGAAACAGGGAATCGAGCGATTTTTAAAGAGAAATCCTGAAATGAGTGTTGTAGCACAACAGGATGGAGAGATTGTGGGAAGTATTCTGTGCGGCCATGACGGAAGAAGAGGATGTTTTTATCACGTCTGTGTCAATCCTGAGTATCGAAATCAAGGGATAGGAAACAAAATGACGGATCTGGCATTATCTGCTATGAAAAGGGAGGAAATCTCAAAGGTCAGTCTTGTTGCCTTTGAATATAATAAATTGGGAAATTCCTTTTGGCAGGATTTGGGTTGGATCAGACGAAATGATTTAAATCATTATGAGTATACTTTGAATTGCGATAATGTTGTAACAATCAATGAAGGAGGTCATTAAAATGAGAGTAATTGAAGGTGGAGTGACTGCTGCAAAGGGATTCCTTGCAGCAGCTGTAGAAGCGCAGATAAAATATCAGGATAGAAGCGATATGGCAATGATTGTGAGTGAAGTATCGGCATTGGCGGCCGGAACCTTTACAACGAATATTGTTAAGGCGGCACCGGTTATTTGGGATCGTGAGATTGTGACCGAAGAGCCTTATGTACAGGCGATTGTTGTGAATTCCGGAATCGCAAATGCATGCACCGGAAGTGTCGGAATGGAATACTGCCGACAAACTGCAAAACAGGTGGGAGAATGTCTGGATATTCCTCAACGATCTGTTTTGGTTGCTTCGACCGGAGTAATAGGAATGCAACTGCCGATTGATCGTATCTGTAACGGAATTAGACAGATGAAGCCGATGCTTCGTTCAGATCGGGCGGCGGCATTTGAGGCGGCGCAGGCGATTATGACGACGGATACGAGGGAAAAAGAGGTGGCAGTATCTTTTGAGATTGACGGAACGCAAGTGACGTTGGGCGGCATGTGTAAGGGGTCCGGAATGATCCATCCGAATATGTGTACAATGCTGAGTTTTTTGACAACGGATCTGGCAATCGACAAGAACTTACTTCAGCAGGCACTGTCAGAGGATGTGAAGGATACTTATAATATGATATCCGTAGACGGAGATACTTCTACAAATGATTCGGTATTATTACTGGCAAACGGGATGGCAGGCAATACGAAGATCACAAAGAAAGGTGCTGATTACGAGATCTTTAAAAAGGCACTTCATTTTGTAAATGAGACACTTGCAAAAAAAATGGCGGGAGATGGTGAAGGGGCAACTGCTTTGTTTGAAGTGATCGTAGAAGGAGGCGCTTCTGTTTCTCAGGCAAAGACAATTGCAAAATCGGTGGTGTGCTCTAATTTGACAAAAGCGGCTATATATGGCCATGATGCAAATTGGGGGAGGATTCTCTGTGCAATGGGTTATTCAGGGGCGGAGTTTGATCCGGGAAAAGTGGATTTGACTTTTAGAAGTAAAGCAGGAGAAATTATAATTATGAAGGATGGGGAGGGAGTAGCATTTGAGGAAAAAAAGGCGACTTCTATACTGTCGGAGGAAGAGGTAACGGCAATCTGTCACCTTCATATGGGAGAGTGTCGTGCTGTAGCCTGGGGCTGTGATCTGACCCATGAATATGTAAGTATCAATGCAGACTATCGTTCTTAAAGAAAGAAGGTATTAATATGACACGACAATTAGATGTTATGGAAAAAGCAGAAGTATTAATTGAAGCTCTCCCGTATATTCAGAGATTTAATCGAAAAATTATCGTTGTAAAATATGGCGGAAGTGCTATGGTGGATGAAGAACTGAAAAAAAGTGTAATCGAGGATGTCACTTTGCTGAAGCTGGTTGGATTTAAGCCGATCATTGTACATGGAGGTGGTAAAGAGATCAGCAAATGGGTAGAAAAGTTCGGCATGGAGCCGAAATTTATAAACGGTTTTCGAAAAACAGACAAGGATACAATGGAAATTGTAGAAATGGTATTGGGTCGTGTCGGGAAAGATCTGGTTTCCAATGTGGAGGCACTGGGAGTCAATGCAATTAGTTTAAGCGGAAAGGACGGAGGTCTTTTAAAAGTAGAGAGAAAATATTCTGATGGAAAGGATATCGGATTTGTCGGAGATGTGAAAGAAGTAAGTCCGAAGGTGTTATTTGATTTATTGGAGAATGACTATCTGCCGATTATATCGCCGACAGGTCTGGATGATGAATTTCAAACATATAACATTAATGCGGACGATGCCGCCTGTGCGATTGCACGTGCAGTTGAGGCTGAAAAACTGGCATTTTTATCAGACATAGAGGGTGTTTATCGTGATCCGAAAGATCCCGCAAGTTTAATATCGGAACTGACTAATCAGGAAGCAAGAGATTTGCTTTCTTCCGGTTCAATCGGTGGAGGAATGCTTCCAAAACTTCAAAATTGTATTGAAGCAATTGAAAATGGAGTGAATCGTGTTCATATTCTGGATGGAAGAATTCCACATTGTCTGTTGTTGGAAATTTTTACTAATAAGGGAATCGGAACCGCTATTTTAAATGAAAAGGAAGGCAGATATTATCATGAATAAACAGAGCTATATGGATCAGGCGGAATCAAATTTGCTTCATACATATAATCGGTTTCCGGCCGTATTAGAAAAAGGAGAAGGGGTTTATCTGTACGATACAGATGGAAAAAAATATCTGGATTTTGCAGCAGGGATAGCAGTAACGGCATTGGGGTATCATCATCCGGTCTATACCGATGCATTGGAGCGGCAGATTCAGAAATTGCTACACACATCGAATTTGTTTTATAATCCACCGATTATTACCGCTTCTGAACTGGTAAAGGAAGCAGCGGAAATGGATCGTGTTTTTTTTACAAATTCGGGAACGGAGGCAATAGAGGGCGCAATAAAAGCGGCAAAAAAATACGCATTTACCAGAGACGGTCATAGTGGACACGAAATAATAGCGATGAAGCACTCTTTTCATGGGAGGAGCATCGGGGCTTTGTCGGTTACTGGTAATTCTCATTATCAAGATCCGTTTGAGCCGTTGATGCCCGGAGTGGTGTTTGCAGAATTTAACAATCTGGAATCTGTAAAATCTCTGATTACGGAGAAAACCTGTGGAATTATTCTGGAAACAATTCAGGGAGAAGGTGGAATCTATCCTGCAACGGAAGAATTTTTAAAGGGGATCAGGACGCTATGTAACGAGCATGATATTTGTATGATCCTGGATGAGATACAGTGTGGAATGGGACGAAGCGGTTATATGTATGCATGGCAGGAATACGGGGTAAAGCCGGACATTATGACTGTCGCAAAAGCACTTGGAAACGGTCTTCCGGTCGGAGCATTTTTAATGACGGAAAAAATAGCACAAAAATCACTGCTTCCGGGAGACCATGGAACCACTTATGGAGGAAATCCTTTGGTCGGAGCAGCGGTTGAGGCAGTACATACTATTTTTAAAACAGAACGGATTGTAGAGCACGTAAAAGAAATTGCACCATATTTAGAACAAAAGTTGGACGAACTGCAACAAAAACATCCGGATAAGATTACACAGAGACGGGGAAAGGGTCTGATTCAGGGTTTGGTTTTAACTGTACCGGTCAGCGATGTAGTGAGACAGGCATTAGACAGAGGTTTAATTGTAATATCGGCAGGCAGTAATGTGCTGCGTTTTGTTCCGCCTTTAATTATAGAGGAAAAAGAAGTGGAGGATATGTTTCGGATACTAGATGAGATTTTTAGATAATGTTTCGGATATCACTTGTTAATTGTTTTGAAGTTGTATAGAATAGTTAGTAACATTAAGGGAATCTTTTAGCTTTTGCTAAAGGAGAAATATGTTTCAAAAAATAAAATATCTAACTTATATCTTATTATGCTTTTTTCTGATCACATCTTGCGGTGCCAAGAAAAAAGATGTCGTTGTGTCCGGCAGCAGAACAGAAAGCTGTCCTTTACAGACCGAACAACCGAAGAAACAGGACAAAACGATCTATGTATATGCGTGTGGAGCGGTAAGGCATCCGGGCGTATATCAGTTAAAGGAGCAGGACAGGATCTGCCACTTGTTGAAAAAAGCGGGGGGCTTTTCAAAGGAGGCCTCACGAAACGCCGTTAATCTAGCTCAGATTTTGACAGATGGACAAAAGATTCATTTTCCGAAGAAGGAGCGTAAAGCGGATCGGACTCAATCTTTATCTGATCCGTCTGCAGAGACATCCGGAAAGATAGATTTAAATCAGGCGGGAAAAGAGCAACTGATGGGACTTACCGGAATCGGTGCGACGAGGGCATCGGCTATTATCGAATATAGAAAAAAGAACGGACGTTTTCATAATATAGAAGATATTACGAGAGTTCCTGGCATCAAAGAAGGAACCTATAATAAGTTTAAAAGTCAGATTGTTGTAAATTAGCAGAATACAATAAATGAGGTGTGACATGGCGAAGAAAGTCTTGGTAGTGGATGATGAAAAGCTCATCGTAAAGGGAATACATTTTTCTTTGGTCCAGGATGGTATGGAAGTGGATACTGCATACGATGGAGAGGAAGCTTTAGAAAAAGCGCGAAATAATGAATATGATATGATTTTGTTGGATTTGATGCTGCCAAAGATGGATGGGTTGACCGTTTGCCAGATGATTCGGGAGTTTTCGGATGTGCCGATTATTATGCTGACTGCAAAAGGAGAGGACATGGACAAAATCATGGGTCTCGAGTACGGAGCAGATGATTACATTACAAAGCCGTTTAATATTTTAGAGGTAAAGGCCAGAATAAAGACGATTATGAGACGAACCAGTCGTCATAACACAACAGAAGACACTTCCAATGTGATTGAAGACGGAGATGTTAAGATTGATCTGGAAAGCAGAAGACTTTTTTTGTCTGGAAATGAGATTTCATTAACTGCAAAAGAATTTGATTTGATGGAATTGCTGGTAAAAAATCCAAACAAGGTCTTTACCAGAAATCAGCTTTTAGAAATGGTATGGGGATATGAATATCCGGGAGATCTGCGCACCGTTGATGTCCATGTGCGAAGATTGCGTGAAAAGGTGGAACCGAATCCGAGTGAACCGAAATATGTACATACGAAATGGGGAGTAGGTTATTATTACCGCTCGATTTAGGAAGCTTATACTATGTTTGAAACAATCAGAAGTTATTTTAAAAGTTTAAGGTTTCGTATATTTTTATTTTTACTGCTGTTCGGTATTGTTCCCAGTGTTGCGGTTCGTATGGTTATTTTACACACTTACGAAAGAAATCTTGTGCAGGAGAGGATTTCCAGTATAACAAGTCAAATGAAGTTGCTCTCCGCTCAGATTACAAAGAATGATTTTATAAATGATACGTCCTCAAATTCGATTCAAGCAGAACTGGACCAGTTGGCAGCGATCTATGACGGACGTATTATTTTGGTTAATTCTTCTTTCGAGGTAGTGAAGGATACTTATGCAAGAGATACCGGAAAAATCTATATCTCGGAATCGATCAATAAGGCGTATAGAACACAGGATAAAGAAGTAGAAATTAAAAATTACGATTTACAAAAAAAATATATTCAGGTGGCGATTCCCATCTATCAAAACGGATCCAAGGACGTATATGGTGTAATGATGATTACGACCAGCACGGATTTTTTGAATACAGAATTGGCAAATGTAAAGATATGGGTATTTATCGTACAGGCGGTAGCATATGTGGTTTTGATCGTTTTCGGATTTTATATATCAGGGAAAATGGTACAGCCTATGCATCGTCTGGCACAGTCCATTTCAGATATTCAAAACGGTTATGATGACACCTTTCATCGAGTGAGTGATTATGAGGAAACGGAAATGATATCCGATGCCGCAAAGGATATGTTGGAACGTATGCAGCTGGTGGATCAGTCTCGGCAGGAATTTGTATCAAATGTATCGCATGAATTAAAAACACCTCTTACATCGATGAAAGTGCTGGCAGACTCTTTAAATGCACAACCGGATGTTCCGGCAGATCTTTATCGAGAGTTCATGCTTGATATTACAGAGGAAATTGAACGTGAGAACAAGATTATTAACGATCTTCTATCATTGGTTCGCTTGGATAAATCGAATGTCACTTTAAATATTACAAGTGTGAATATCAATGAATTGCTGGAATTGCTGATGAAGAGATTAACACCGATTGCGGAATCAAAAGATATCAGTCTGGTATTGGAGAGTTTCCGTCCTGTTACAGCCGAGATCGATGAGGTTAAACTGACATTGGCTTTATCCAATTTGGTGGAAAATGCGATTAAATATAATAATCCGGGCGGTTATGTTCATGTAACACTGAATGCCGACCATCAGAACTTCTTTGTGAATGTGGAGGATAACGGTATGGGAATTCCGGAGGATTCTCAGGCACATATTTTTGAACGATTCTATCGGGTAGATAAGTCACATTCAAGGGAGATCGGGGGAACCGGTTTGGGGTTGGCAATTACCAGAAATGCGATTATTATGCACAGGGGAGCGATTCGTCTTCATAGTATTGAAGGGGAAGGTACTACATTTACTGTTCGTATCCCTTTGGTATATCGTACAAAATAGTATAAGGAATGTACAAATGAAAAAAAGTATAAATTTGGTTTTCATTGCCTTTTTTTGTTGTTCAATCGGACTTGTGGGCTGTGGCAACGGAAAGCAGAATACGTCTTCCGATTATCTGTATTATACAAACAGTACACAGACCGGACTCTTGGCAAAGACCTATATGATTGAGGGACGAACTGATGATCGAAAGGTTGCAAATGTAATCACTGCGATTAAAGAACAGAAAGCAAAGGGACATCGGGAACCGTTATTACCGGAGAAAGTAAAACTGGTTCGTTATGTTTTTAAAGAACACCAGCTATTCCTCTATTTTAATAAAGCATATAGCGATATGACAGCGGTGCGGGAGATATTGACCAGATCTTTACTGGTCAAAACATTGACCCAGATTGAATCGGTAGCAAGTGTTTCATTTTATGTAGATGGAGCACCGCTACGTACTGCGGATGGAAATCAAGTCGGAATGATGACAAAAGAGTCCGTATCGGTTCAGTCGATAGAAAATCGATTAGATAAGAAAGCAGAGGATATTACCTTGTATTTTTCCTCATTAAACGGAAAAAAGCTGATCAAAGAGGTGCGCAGAGTTTCCAATAATAACAATGAATCAGAGGCAAAGCTGGTTATGCGCGCATTGCTTGCCGGACCGAGTGAGGAGCGGGCAAAGGCTAAATCCGCACTGCCGAAAAAAACAGCCGTAAACAGTGTTACTGTGATGTCGGGTGTTGCCTATGTTGATTTTAATAAGGATTTTTTGACACAAAACTATGATGTGTCGGAGAAGGTGGTGATATATTCGATTGTAAATTCACTTACCTCCATTTCTTCCGTAAACAGTGTTCAGATTTCTGTAAACAGCAATTCGGCAATTACATACCGTACTAATATAAAATTAAATCAATATTTCACACAAAAATTGGATCTTGTGGAGACCAATAGCACAAATGATTAAATATGCAAATGGCGGAATGCAAAAGAAGTTCCGCCATTTGTCAAAGGGGAGGATTATACTGCATAAATACAGAGCTGTTATTCTTTTAATCTGGAGTACCTGTATAATAGTGTTCTTTCTTATTGTTCAATATGATTATGAATACCAATATCAGGCACTTCATTCAGGCGAATCCGTATCTGCGGAAGGTACGCTTATTTCTAAAATACCGAAACAAAATACCATCATCTACTATCTGAAAAATGTCAGATATCAAACGACTCAGTCCAGTCGATCCTGTCAGCAGATTCTTGTTCGATATCCCAAAGATCGATTTCAAATCGGAAGCCATATTCGATTCAGTGGAAAGGTTCGGTTAGCCGAATTTCCGAGAAATGAAGGGGAGTTCAATCAAAAAAAATATTTCAAAAGTCAGAGAATTCTTTTTTCGTTAGATGCAGTGACGGCAACTGTTTTAGAATTGCCGACGTTTTATATGTCAGAAAAAACAGAACAATGCAGAAGAAGGATACAGAAATTCTTCTTACAGGAGTTATCATCACATCACAGTGGAATTTTGACTGCAATGATAACCGGAGATAAGTCGGGTTTGACCAGAGAAAGTAAAATTGACTATCAAATACACGGTCTCTCCCATATCTTAGCAATATCAGGACTTCATATTTCCATTGTCGGGTTGCTTCTTTATCGGTGTATGCGAAGATTCGGAATATCCTATCTGACTTCCGGAATCACAGCATTTATCATAGTTGCATTATTTGTTTTATTTTCAGGAAATGCCGTCAGTTCTGTTCGTGCTTTTCTGATGTTTATTATATTCTTAATTGCAAATCTGTTCGGTGCACCTTATCACATGTTTTATTCATTACTGTACACTGTCTTAATTATTCTGACGTGGAATCCACTTATTGTCTTTTATTCCGGTTTTGTTTTATCTGTTTTTGCCATTTTGTCCATCTGTTTTTTCTGTCCGATTTTTTCTATTAGACTTCAACGATTGAAAAATCATAAAAGAATATCAAACGTATTAAATAAGATGCTCGCACAAATCTCGATAACACTGGGAGTGTTTTTCGGAATGCTTCCGATTACAGCTTATTATTTTTTTCAGATTTCCATTTCCGGTTTGATTTTTAATACGTTATTCTTGCCATGGGTCGGAATGGTGTTGCTTTTTGCTATTTTAGCAGGTCTTTTCTGTCTGTTTTTGCCGTTGCCGGGACGATATTGCTTATCTGTTTCACAGAAATTGCTGTCTATATTTGATTTTGGGATGCAATCATGGGATTCTATAGGTGGAAACACATTGATTACAGGTATGCCGTCTGTCTTACTGGTAGTAATTTGTTATACAGGTATGGTAGGGACAGTACTTGTTTCTGTACGAAAAAAAATAAAAGTTGTTCTGTTGATCGGAATAGTACTGGGACTGCTTTTGTTTCCGAAGAAACAGTATGATCAGATTGTTTTTCTGGATGTCGGAAGCGGAAGAGCGGTTTGTATTTCTACGTCAGATGGAGCATCTGTTTTTTTGGACGGATGCAGTTCTCAAAAGTCTGATGTCGGACACAATCAGATATTGCCTTTTTTGAAATCAAAAGGAATAAAAGAGATGGATACATGGATCTGCAGTCGAAATCAAATAGAAGAAAAGGACGTGATTCTGAGTGTATTGGAAGAGCACTATCCGATCAGGGCACTTTTGTTGCCGGAGCAGATCAGACGAGATAAAGAATTTTATCGGCTTCTTCGAATAGCGGAGGAAAGAAATATAGTGGTACGTTATAGCAAAACAGGAAGTGAGATTTCTTTTGCAAATGGAAATATGCGTTGCATATCAGAAGAATCTATCAGGGCTTGGAATTTAAAGTTGCGAGGATATACGATTATATTTGCAGAAACAATCCATCAAATAGAGTTACTGAAAAGTCAGGATCAGAGGGCGGATCTGATACATTTGCAGGAAATGCCGGAGCGGATAAGTGATGTATGGAAGGAGAAGCATGTTATTGTATCCGAAAAGAAAAAGAAATATAAAGATAAGGAGAACAGAGAAACTGCGGATCGGAGAAAAGGATGTGACACAATCTATGAGACAAAGAAATCCGGACAGATAAGCATCAGAATATCCGAATCGGGACAAGCGATGCTGCGAACCATGTACGGATCTGTCAGTTGAATTATGGGGAAGTGACGGAGGTGTCAGGCTTTGGAATGGTTGACCAGATAGATACCGAGACTGACCAGAACAAGTGCAATTCCCGCATAGAGGTTTAAATTTTGATATTCTTTTAATATAACTGCAGACAGCAGTACGCCAAAGATTTGGATCGTAAATCCGAAAATACTGACTTTGGAAACCGGATTGTATTTTAAAAGAATTCCCCAGATAGTGTAGGCAACAGCAGAAATCAGAGCCATGTACAATAGAAGTACAAAAGCGACCGGATGGAGAGGAATCATGGTTCCGCCGAGTATCTTTCCGAGCAGAATCAAAGCTATTCCGCCTAAACAAAACTGATATCCACTCAAGAGAACCGGGTTTTCTTTTTGAGAAAATAAGCGGATAAATACGTTTGAAAAACCGGATGACAGTGCGGCAATCAACATATATCCCTCCTTAAAGGGAGAGAAAGACAGGTCGAAACTGCTTCCGGATATATTTACGACTACTAGTCCGATAAAACCGACTATACAGCCCAGAATCTTACGTGTGCTTAATTTTTCGGCACGAAAAAAAAGAGCTGCTAACAAAATTGCAAAAAAAGTGCCGGTTCCATTCAGAATAGAACCCTTTACAGAGGACATTCTTGCCATGCTGATATAAAAGAAGGAATATTGCAGTATGGTTTGAAATAATGCAAGTGTAAGTATTTTGGGGAAAGAAGTCATTGTTGGAATATACAGCTTCTTTTCCCGGATAGAAGCAAAAATAATAACCAGCAATCCTGCTAAAGTAAATCGGATTCCTGCAAAGATAATCTGTGATGCACTGTCATTGGTGGCAATGGAAAATAAGCGATATCCTATTTTAATAGAAGGAAAAGCGCTTCCCCACAAAGCAGTACAAAGTAAGGCTAGAATACAAACAACAGGTGTTTTTTGTAAAAACTGTTTTGACATGATGATCCCTTTCTGAATTACATATAATCTTCATTGTATACAGTTTCGATTTAAGATTCAAGTGTGCTATAATAAAAGACATGGAAAGTGTAATCAAAGATATCAAAGAACAAAAGTTTCAAAATATATATTTACTTTACGGAGAGGAATCTTTTTTGGTTCGTTCTTATAAAAAAAGATTGATTCAGGCATTGGCAGATGTGGAAGATACTATGAACTACACTGTATTTTCAGAAGCACAGTGTGAGGTTGAAAAAATCATAGAGCTTGCAGATACGATGCCTTTTTTTTCGGATAAAAGAGTGATTGTTGTATCGAGAAGCGGGTTTTTCACAAAATCCAATGATCTGCTCGCTGAATATTTGGAGAGAATGCCAAAGACGACCTATCTGATTTTTGAGGAGGAAAAAGCAGACAAAAAATACAAATTATTTAAAGCTGTTTCAAAGTACGGGTCTGTAAATGAATACAAGAAGCAGAATTATGACAGAATCTGTAACTGGATCAAGGGGAAATTACAAATGGAACAAAAGACAATGAATGCGAGAGCGCTGTCTTTGTTTTTAAATGAGCGGGAACTAAGTATGGAGCTTCTGGATAAAGAGGTTGAAAAACTGATTTCCTACTGTGCCGACCAGACTCATATTACGGAAGAGGATATTTTGGCGATTTCATCCGGTAATGTACAGAATAAATTATTTGAATTATATAAGGACTTATCTTTAAAGAATAAGGGAGAAGTCCTGAGACGATTTGAAGATTTATTGTATCTGAAAGAGACACCGGTCGGAATATTGGCAAAATTAACATGGCAGATTCATTTGTGGTTACAAATAAAAGAATTGCGTTTGAAGGGATATTCTGAGAGAGAAATTGCATCTGAGGTAAGAAGAGCTCCATGGCAGATTAAAAATCTGGTAACGGAAGAAAAACGGATTCCGGAAGAAACGCTGACGGACTGGCTGAATTATTGTCTGGAAACAGATTACAGAATTAAAAACGGATTGGTGCAACCTCAAATTGCAGTAGAAATGCTGTTGATCCGATTTGGAAGATAAAGATGAAATAAAAAAAAGAACTATTGAATGACGGAATCAATAGTTCTTTTATATTATGCGATTTTGTTTACAAGTTTAGTTAAACGAGAAACTTTACGAGCAACATTATTTTTGTGGTAAACTCCTTTAGTAGCAGCTTTACTGATTTCAGAAGTAGCAGCAACTAAAGCATCAGCAGCAGCAGCTTTATCATTTGCTGCAACAGCAGACTCTACTTTTTTAATAGCAGTTTTTACCTTAGAACGAATCGCTTTATTTCTTTCTGTTTTAGTTTTTGCAACTAAAATTCTTTTTTTGGCTGATTTAATATTTGCCATCTCTATTACACCTCCCATACTGAGAATTGTTTCTAAATTGTTTTCATAGATCCGGACACGGACGTTCTAAGAAAACATACTTAAGTATTGTAGCTGACAATATCCTTGTTGTCAATATGAAAACAGGCATTTTTATAGACAAATAAAAGTTGGCTATGATATACTTTCAAAGAATTATGGTATTTCATATAGAAAACGGAGGCAATATCTGTGGCAGACCAAAGTAAAATTCGTAATTTTTGTATTATTGCACATATCGATCACGGTAAGTCTACTTTAGCGGATCGTATTATAGAGAAAACAGGATTGTTAACAAGCCGTGAGATGCAATCACAGGTGTTGGACAATATGGAATTGGAACGTGAGCGTGGAATTACAATTAAAGCGCAGGCGGTTCGTATTGTATATCAGGCACAGAACGGGCAGGAATATATATTTAATTTAATAGATACACCAGGTCATGTGGATTTTAATTATGAGGTATCCCGGAGTCTGGCGGCCTGTGACGGAGCGATTCTTGTAGTAGATGCGGCGCAGGGAGTAGAAGCGCAGACACTGGCAAATGTCTATCTTGCACTGGATCATGATCTGGATGTAGTGCCGGTAATCAATAAAATAGATCTTCCAAGTGCGGATCCGGACAGAGTTGCAGAAGAGATTGAAGATGTAATCGGAATTGAAGCAGATGATGCACCGAGAATATCTGCTAAGACCGGTCTGAATATTGAAGATGTGTTGGAGGCCGTTGTTGAGAAAATACCGGCACCGTCAGGAGATGCATCGGCACCGCTCAAAGCTCTGATTTTTGATTCCGTCTATGATTCCTATAAAGGAGTGATTGTTTTTTGTCGGGTAAAAGAGGGAACGGTCAAGGTCGGGAGCAAGATTCGCATGATGGCAACCAATGCTAAATTTGATGTTGTAGAGGTCGGCTATTTCGGTGCAGGACAGTATATTCCGTGTGAAGAGTTGTCTGCCGGTATGGTTGGCTATATCATGGCAAGTATAAAAAATGTGGCGGATACGCGCGTCGGTGATACGATAACCGATCAGTTGCATCCGTGTTCAGAGCCTCTTCCTGGCTATAAAAAGGTTACACCGATGGTGTACTGCGGATTGTATCCGGCAGATGGAGCTAAATATCCGGATTTAAGGGATGCATTGGAAAAGCTTCAGTTGAATGATGCATCTTTACAGTTTGAAGCGGAAACTTCTATTGCACTCGGATTCGGTTTTCGATGCGGGTTTTTAGGATTGCTTCATCTGGAAATCATTCAGGAACGGTTGGAACGTGAATTTGATCTGGATCTGGTTACGACGGCACCGTCTGTTGTCTACCATGTCTATAAGACAGACGGCACGATGGTAGAGGTAACCAACCCTTCCAATCTGCCGGATCCGTCAGAAATTGATCATATGGAAGAGCCTATGATCAGCGCCGAAATTATGGTAACTTCCGATTACATCGGAACGATTATGGAACTGTGTCAGGAAAGACGCGGGATTTATCATTCCATGGAATATATAGAAGAGACACGTGCAGTTTTAAAATATGATTTACCGTTAAACGAGGTTATCTACGATTTCTTCGATGCATTAAAATCCCGTTCTAAAGGGTATGCGTCTTTTGATTATGAGTTGAATGGTTACACCAGATCGGAGCTTGTAAAGCTGGATATTTTGATTAACCGAGAAGAGGTAGATGCACTTTCCTTTATTGTATTTTCCGGAAGTGCCTATGAACGCGGACGCAAGATGTGTGAAAAATTAAAAGATGAGATACCGAGACATTTATTTGAAATTCCAATACAGGCAGCTGTCGGCGGAAAAGTAATTGCACGTGAGACGGTAAAGGCAATGCGTAAGGATGTACTTGCAAAGTGTTACGGTGGAGATATTTCACGAAAGAGAAAATTGTTGGAGAAACAAAAAGAAGGTAAAAAGCGGATGCGTCAGGTAGGAAATGTAGAGATTCCGCAAAAGGCCTTTATGAGTGTTTTGAAGTTGGATGAAAATTAGGCTCAGACAGAAAACAGACAGGAAAACTCCCGGATATAGAGCAATCTGTATTTGGGAGTTTTTATGAGGTAAAATAATTGGAACTGTACTTACACTATCCGTTTTGTGAACAAAAATGTAAATATTGTGACTTTTTATCCGCTCCGGGAACTAAAGACATAAGAGAACAATATAAAAACAGCCTTATTTCCGAATTGAACAGCTCAAAGAAAAGCCGAAGGATCGTAGATACTGTTTTTATAGGAGGAGGAACTCCTTCTATAATGGAGGCAAGGGAGATATCGGAGGTAATGGATGCTGTTCAAAGGAATTTTATTATTTCGAAGAATGCAGAAATTACCGTAGAATGTAATCCCAAGACCGTAACTTCGGAAAAGCTAAAAGCAATGAAAACAGCCGGAGTGAACCGATTGAGTTTCGGATTGCAATCCGTTCATCAGAACGAATTACAACTATTAGGAAGAATTCATACCTTTGAGGATTTTACAGAAAATTATCAGATGGCAAGAAAGTTGGGATTTGAAAATATAAATGTGGATCTGATGTACAGCCTTCCTTATCAGAAATTATCGGATTGGGAGGATACAATCCAGACAGTTTTGTCTTTGGAAACAGAGCATATTTCGGCGTATAGCCTGATTATTGAAGAAGGAACCCCTTTTTACGGACAGTATCATGAAGATTTGCAGCGAAGAGAAAGTGGAAAAATGCCGATTATGCTTCCGACAGAAGAAACAGAAAGAAAATTTTATGAAATAACGACAGGACTGCTGTCACATGCAGGATATGGACAATATGAGTTTTCCAATTATGCAAAAGAAACGAGAGCGTGCAGACACAATATCGGATACTGGAGAGGTGAGGAATATTTAGGTTTCGGATTGGGAGCCTCTTCTTATTTTGATTGTAAAAGAATTGTGAATCAGCAAAATCTGCGTTTCTATCTTGCCGGCGATTTTTCAAATTCTTTGATACATGATGTTTCGGAAAAAGAGGCAATGGAAGAGTTTTTATTTTTGGGGCTTCGTATGACAGAAGGAGTGTCGGAACAGGACTTTTTCTCCCGCTTTCACAAACAGATAAAAGATGTATTTTATAAGCCGCTATTAAAGATGAAATCAAAGCGTTTATTGATAGAAAGCGGGGGACGATATTATTTAAGTCAAGAGGGCATTTTAATAAGTAATTATGTACTGAGTCATTTTCTTTTATAAAATAATTCTAAATAGGTTGACAAAGAAAATTGATGGGGGTATATTAAATACAGTAAATGATTAGCACTCCATC
The DNA here is from genome assembly GCA_947253885.1 of uncultured Clostridium sp. Lineage (GTDB taxonomy): Bacteria > Bacillota > Clostridia > Lachnospirales > Lachnospiraceae > SY8519. Next base: position 15,446 of record CAMYAO010000002.1, on the reverse strand, counting down.
AGAGTGAGTGCTAACAAAAAGAGAGGAGAGATAGATGTTTGATTTAGATGAGCGAAAATCCAGGATTTTAAATGCGATCATAAAGAATTATCTGGAAACCGGTGAACCGGTAGGCTCAAGAACCATTTCCAAACTCTCCGATCTGAATTTAAGTTCTGCAACTATTCGAAATGAGATGTCTGATCTGGAGGATCTCGGATACATTATACAACCGTACACATCGGCAGGAAGGATCCCAAGTGATAAGGGATATCGCTTTTATGTAGATCATATGATGGAGGAAAAGGATCGGGAAATCGATGAGATGAAGACCTTTGTGATCGAACATACAGAAAAGATGGAGAGAGTCTTAAAGGATGTGGCAAAGCTTTTAGCAACAAATACAAACTATGCGACTATGATTTCCGCACCGACAGTACGAGACGGAAAGGTCAAGTTTATTCAGTTGTCTTATGTAGACGACACACAGGTACTTTCAACGATTGTATTGGATGGAAACATTGTAAAGAACAAGCTGATTCGAACAGAACATTCTTTGGAAACGGAGACAATTTTACGTTTGAATCTGTTATTGAATACTACTTTGAACGGCCTGACTTTAGATCAGATTAATTTAGCCACAATTGCTCAAATGAAAGAGCAGGCGGGAATTCACAGTGCAATGGTCAGTGATATATTGGATGCGGTCGTAGAGGCAATTCAAGTGGAAGAGGAATTGGAGATCTATACGAACGGAGCGACCAATATCTTTAAGTATCCGGAGTTGAGTGACAGCCAAAAGGCAAGCGAACTGATCGCAGCTTTAGAAGATAAAAACGGCTTAAAAGAGTTTCTCGTTAATACCGGAAATGAAGATGATGGAGAAAGCGGTATACAGGTTTATATCGGAAGTGAGAGCCCGATAGAGGAAATGAGAGACTGCAGTGTGGTAACTGCTACATATGAACTGGCAGATGGCATGAAGGGACGGATCGGAATTGTCGGACCGAAACGAATGGACTATGAGAAAGTTGTTTCAAACCTGAAAGTGCTGAAAGCACAGTTGGATCATTTTTATAAAGATAGAGAAAGGTGAGATAGATGGCAGAAGATACAAAAGATATAAAAGAAGAGGAATTAACACAAGAAACTTCAGAAACTCCGGAAGAAGTGAAAGCGGAGAAAGAAGTTAAAGAAGAGAAAAAAAATTCTAAAAAAAAGAAAAAAGAGAAAAAAGATAAAAATCAGGAGTTGATTGAAGAATTAAATGACAGAGTAAAACGTCAGATGGCAGAGTTCGATAATTTCCGCAAACGGACAGAAAAGGAAAAGTCTCAGATGTTTGAAGTCGGAGCAAAGTCGATTATTGAAAAACTGTTGCCGGTTGTAGATAATTTTGAACGGGGTATGGCAGCTGTTTCGGCTGAGGAAAAGGAAAATCCGTTTATCGAAGGTATGGATAAAATATACAAGCAATTGATCGGCATGTTAGAAGAGGTCGGAGTTACTCCGATTGAGGCGGTCGGGACAACCTTTAATCCGGATCTGCATAATGCCGTTATGCATATAGATGATGAGGAGTTCGGTGAGAATGAAATTACCGAAGAATTCCAAAAAGGTTATAAATACCGTGAGACAGTAGTGAGACATTCTATGGTAAAGGTAGCAAATTAAAATATTTCAATAAACAGTAATATATTCGATATTACAGATTTTGATAAAAATAGACAGTTTAGGAGGATGAAAACTATGAGTAAAATTATTGGAATTGATTTAGGAACAACCAATAGCTGCGTGGCAGTTATGGAAGGCGGTAAACCAGAGGTTATCGCAAATACAGAAGGAGCAAGAACTACTCCGTCTATTGTAGCATTTACAAAGACAGGAGAAAGATTGGTCGGAGAACCTGCAAAACGTCAGGCTGTAACCAATGCAGAAAAAACAGTGTCTTCTATCAAGAGACATATGGGAACTGATTTTAAACAGACAATTGATGATAAAAAATACTCTCCACAGGAAATTTCTGCTATGATTCTTCAAAAATTAAAAGCGGATGCAGAAAGCTATTTAGGAGAAAAAGTAACAGAAGCTGTTATTACAGTACCGGCATATTTCAATGATGCACAGCGTCAGGCAACAAAAGATGCAGGTAAAATTGCAGGATTGGATGTAAAACGTATTATCAATGAGCCGACTGCAGCAGCACTTGCATATGGATTGGATAATGAAAATGAGCAAAAAATCATGGTATATGATCTTGGCGGCGGTACCTTCGATGTATCTATTATTGAAATCGGAGACGGTGTTATTGAGGTGCTTTCTACTTCCGGAGACAACCGCTTAGGCGGAGATGATTTTGATAACAAGATCACACAGTATATGTTGGATGAGTTTAAGAAAACAGAAGGTGTGGATCTGTCTTCTGATAAAATGGCACTGCAGCGTTTAAAAGAGGCGGCTGAGAAAGCGAAAAAAGAATTGTCTTCCGCTACGACTACCAACATCAACCTGCCATTTATTACAGCAACATCAGAAGGTCCAAAACATTTCGATATGAATCTTACAAGAGCGAAGTTTGATGAATTGACAGCAGATTTGGTGGAAAGAACCGCTGTTCCTGTACAAAATGCATTAAAGGATGCCGGTTTAACAGCATCCGAATTGAGTCAGGTATTGTTGGTAGGAGGTTCTACTAGAATTCCTGCAGTACAGGATAAAGTAAAGGCATTAACAGGAAAAGAGCCAAGCAAGAACTTGAATCCTGATGAGTGCGTTGCGATCGGTGCTTCTATTCAGGGTGGTAAACTTGCAGGTGATGCAGGTGCCGGTGATATCTTATTATTGGATGTTACTCCACTTTCTCTGTCCATCGAGACAATGGGTGGTGTGGCAACACGATTGATAGAGAGAAATACAACGATTCCTACAAAGAAGAGCCAGATTTTCTCTACCGCAGCAGACAATCAGACCGCAGTAGATATCAACGTAGTACAGGGTGAGCGTCAGTTTGCAAAAGATAATAAATCACTCGGTCAGTTCCGATTAGACGGAATTCCACCTGCACAGAGAGGTATTCCGCAGATTGAGGTAACTTTTGATATCGATGCAAACGGTATTGTAAATGTATCTGCAAAGGATTTGGGTACAGGAAAAGAGCAGCATATTACTATTACAGCCGGATCCAATATGTCAGATGACGATATTGAAAAGGCAGTACAGGAAGCGGCTCAGTTTGAGGCTGAAGATAAAAAACGTAAAGAGGCAATTGATGCAAGAAATGATGCAGATTCCTTTGTTTTCCAAACAGAGAAAGCATTGAATGAAGTGGGAGACGGAGTATCTGCAGATGAGAAAGCAGCGGTACAGACCGATCTGGATGCTTTAAAGAAGTTTTTGGAAGAACATCCGGAAGCAGATTCATTAAGTGAAGCGGAGATTGCTGAAATGAATGCAGCAAAAGAAAAGCTGATGGGAAGCGCACAGCAGGTATTTGCAAAAATGTATGAGCAGTCTCAGGCGGCACAGGGAGCAGCAGGTCAGAACACAGATCCGGGTGCAACAGATTCTTCTAATGATGACGTTGTAGATGCGGATTATAAAGAAGTATAATAAATTTTCATCAGAAAGATGTACCACAACATATAAGGAGCTTTGTTTCAAAGCTCCTTATATGTGTAAAAAAAATAAGATTGAGGATTAGCAATGGCAGATAAAAGAGATTATTATGAAGTCCTGGGTGTATCTCGAAATGCAGATGATAACGAAATAAAGAAAGCATATCGAAAATTGGCAAAAAAATATCATCCGGACAGCCATCCCGGTGATAAAGAGGCGGAAGCAAAGTTCAAAGAAGCTTCTGAAGCATATGCCGTTTTAAGTGATTCGGAAAAAAGAGCACAGTACGATCAGTTCGGTCATGCGGCATTTGAGCAGGGCGGACCGGGAGCCGGAGGTTTCGGAGGCTTTGGAGGATTTAACGGTGCAGATATGGGAGATATTTTCGGGGATATTTTCGGAGATATTTTTGGCGGCGGAAGAAGTCGTCGATCTGATAATGGTCCCAGAAAAGGCGCAAATTTAAGAGCAAGAGTACGGATCACATTTGAAGAGGCAGTGTTTGGAACGGAAAAAGAACTGGAAATCACCTTGAAGGATGAATGTGAGACCTGTCACGGTACAGGAGCAAAGCCGGGGATACATCCGGAAACATGTCCTACCTGTGGAGGCCGTGGACAGGTGACTTACACGCAGCAATCTATATTCGGCATGGTTCAAAATGTTCAGACTTGTCCGGATTGCGGAGGAAGTGGTAAAATCATCAAGGAAAAATGTTCAGATTGCCATGGCAGCGGATATATTGCAAAGCGTAAAAAAATCAAAGTTGCCATTCCGGCGGGAATTGACAACGGACAGAGTGTAAGGATTCGTGATAAAGGAGAACCGGGAAGTAATGGCGGACCTAGAGGGGATCTGCTTGTTGAAGTAGCAGTTTCCGCACATCCGTTTTTACAAAGGCAGGATATGAATCTGTTTTCCAATGCACCGATTTCATTTGCACAGGCAGCATTGGGAGGTGAAGTGCGTATCTCCACCGTAGACGGAGATGTGTTATACCAGGTGAAACCGGGTACACAGACCGATACGCGTATTCGATTAAAAGGAAAGGGTGTTCCGTCACTTCGAAATAAGAATATCAGAGGGGATCATTATGTAACACTGATTATTCAGACTCCGGATCGATTATCGCAGGAGGCAAAAGAAGCATTGCGAGCTTATGATAAACTGGCAGGAAATTCTTTGCATCAGAAGACGGATTCATCAGGTGAAGAGTCCAATAAGACAAAAGATAAACACAAAAAGAAAGGATTCTTCGGAAAGAGAGAAGACTAAATGAAATGGGATAAATTTACAATTACTACGACAACAGAAGCGGAAGACATCATTAGCAGTATGCTGGCGGATCTTGGGGTTGAAGGAGTGGAAATTCAAGACAACACTCCTTTGACAGAACAGGATACTGCAAAAATGTTTATCGATATTTTACCGGATCTTCCGGAAGACCGGGGTGTCGGATATGTCAGCTTCTATCTGAAGGCAGATACTGACCATAAAGAGCTTCTGGAGAAGATTATGTTTGAATTGGATCAGATGAGGGAGTGGTTGGATATCGGCACCGGAACGATTGAAGAGAGTCAGACAGAAGATATAGACTGGATGAATAACTGGAAAGAGTTTTTTCATGCATTTTATATTGATGATATTTTTATCAAACCGACATGGGAAGAAGTGCCTGAAGATGGAACTGCTGCAGTAGTAATTGAGATTGATCCCGGCATTTCATTCGGAACAGGTAAGCATGAGACCACCCGCTTATGTATTCGTCAGTTGCGAAAATATATGAAGAAAGGGGATAAGGTTTTAGATCTTGGATGCGGCAGCGGGATTTTGTCAATTGTAAGCCGTAAATTGGGAGCGGGATCCGTTATGGGAACCGACATAGATGAAGCATGTATTCAGTCCACACATGAGAATTATAAAGTAAATCATTTGGAAGAGAAGGATTTATTTATTACCGGAAACTTGATTGAAGACACACAACTTCAGAAACAGTTACATACAAAGGATTATGACATCGTTGTTGCCAATATTTTAGCAGATGTCATTATTCCTATGGCAGAGCAGATTCCGGACTGTCTGAGAAGTGGAGGATATTTTATTGCTTCCGGAATTATTGATTTTAAAGAAGAGGCAGTAGCAGAAGCTCTTACAAGGGTCGGATTGAGGATCGTAGAAATACAGCATGACGGTGAGTGGGTCGGTATTACCGCGATAAAGGAGTAGATATGCATCAATTTTTTGTAGATGATTGTCAGATCGGTAAAGAATATGTTACGATAACAGGCAATGATGTAAAGCATATTTCCTCTGTGTTGCGAATGCATCCCGGAGAAACGATTCGGATCAGTACAAATTCCGGAAGGAATTATCTTTGCGAGATCACAGAAATAGGAAGATTATTTGTACAGGCGGACATTATAGAAGACAGTATTCCGGATACGGAACTTTCCATTCCGGTTACATTGTTTCAGGCATTACCGAAGGGCGATCGTATGGAGACAGTGATCGAAAAGGCGGTAGAACTCGGAGTCGATGCGATTGTTCCGGTTGAGATGAAGTTTTGCGTAGTAAAGTTGGATGATAAAAAGAAGAGTAACAAAGTAAAGCGGTGGCAGGCTATTGCAGAAAGTGCTGCAAAGCAGTCAAAGAGAAGTAAAATCCCCATTGTACATACACCGATTTCCTTTAAAAAAGCAGCCGAACAGTCAAGAGAGTTTGGGCTGTTTTTTGTGCCTTATGAGAATGAAGTGGGTATGGACGGAACAAAAAAAGGAATTTCCAAAGTAAGATCAACAAACTCTGTCGGAATAATGATCGGACCGGAGGGAGGATTTACACCGGAAGAGATTGCCTGTATGAGAAAAATGGAACAGGTGGAAGTTATTTCTTTGGGGAAACGTATTTTGAGAACGGATACGGCAGCGATTACGGCTATGTCCCTCTTAATGCTTGAAATAGAACAGATGGAGTAAAAATGGAAGTATATTTTGACAATTCAGCAACCACTCGCTGCAGAGAAGAGGTTGCAGAACTTGTAATGCAGATGATGATTCGGGATTACGGAAATCCGTCTGCATTGCATTTAAAGGGAATTCAGGCAGAAAACGAAGTGAAATCAGCTTCTGTTGCGATTGCAAAGACATTACACGGGCTATCAAAGGAAATAGTGTTTACTTCCGGTGGAACAGAGTCTAATAATATGGCAATTCTGGGGACAGCCGCAGCAAGAAATCGGGAAGGAAAGCATATTATTACAACAAAGATCGAACATCCGTCTGTGAGAAAGACGATGCAGTATCTGGAAGAAAATGGATATCGTATTACTTATTTGGATGTAGATACAAACGGTCATATCGATTTAGATACATTTCGGTCTGCATTGACGGCTGAAACGATATTGGTTTCCATTATGATGGTAAATAATGAAGTGGGATATATGCTTCCAATTAAAGAAATCGGAGAACTGATACGAACATCCGGATATCATCCTACTTTTCATGTGGATGCGATTCAGGCTTACGGAAAGCTTCCGATTCATGTGAAGAATCTGGGAATTGATCTTTTGTCTGTCAGCGGACATAAGATCAACGGACCGAAGGGAATCGGTTTTTTATATATAAAATCCGGGACAAAGATAAGGCCTGTTACTTATGGCGGAGGACAGCAAAAAGGAATGCGTTCCGGTACATTGAACGTACCCGGTATCGCAGGAATCGGATTGGCTGCCAAACTTGCATATGAGGAGATGGAATCCAGAACACAACAACTGGTTTCTCTGAAGTCGGAGCTGGCAAAGCGACTAAAAAAAATGGGAGCTGTTATCAATACTCCGATAGAATACAGTGCACCGCAGATATTAAATATCAGTTTTAAGGGAATTCGCAGTGAAGTGTTGTTACATGCACTGGAAGAAAAAGAGATTTATGTATCATCCGGAAGTGCCTGTGCATCTAATCACCCATCTGATAACAGTACCTTAAAAAATCAGGGAATAAGTACGGAAATTACAGACGCATCTGTTCGTATCAGTCTGGGAATGTATAATCACAAAGAAGAGGTGGATTATATGATATCCTGTCTGCACACTGTTGTACCGATTTTACAAAAATTTTCACGCCGATAAAGGAGTTGCTATGTTTCAATCATTTTTGATTAAATACGGAGAAATAGGATTAAAAGGAAAAAACCGACATCTGTTTGAGAAAGCTTTGATGGATCGCATTCGCTATGCATTAAAACAGACGCAGGAGGCGTTTCAGGTTCGATATGAACATGGGCGCATATATGTGGATATGCAGGAAAATTATGATTATGATGAAACGGTTTCAGCTCTGACCTCTGTATTCGGAATTGTAGGAGTTTGTCCGATGGTACAGGTAGATGATCAGGGATTTGAGCAGCTGACAGCAGATGTGCTTTCCTACATGGACAGGGTTTACCCCGATAAAAAGAAAACATTTAAGGTAAATGCGAGACGTGCAAGAAAAGACTATCCGAAAACTTCCCAGGAAATCAATATGGAATTGGGAGAAAAGATATTAGAGGCTTTTCCAAATATGAGTGTGGATGTACATCGTCCGGATATTCTGCTCAATATCGAAATTCGTCATCAGATCAATCTCTATTCTATTGTGATTCCGGGACCGGGAGGAATGCCGGTCGGAACAAACGGAAAAGCAACTTTGCTGTTGTCCGGAGGAATTGACAGTCCTGTAGCAGGTTATATGATTGCTAAACGAGGCGTGTTTATTGATGCAGTATATTTTCACGCACCGCCTTATACCAGCGAGCGTGCAAAGCAGAAAGTAGTGGATCTGGCAAAAATTGTTTCCAGATATAGTGGGCCGATCAGACTTCATATTGTTAATTTTACAGAAATACAGCTGGCAATTTATCAGAAATGCCCGCATGATCAGCTAACAATTATTATGCGACGATATATGATGAAGATAGCAGAGCACTTTGCTAAAGAGGGTGGAAGTCTGGGAATGGTAACCGGTGAGAGTATCGGTCAGGTTGCAAGTCAAACTATGCAGTCACTCGCCGCTACTAACGAAGTATGTACACTTCCGGTATATCGTCCGTTAATCGGATTCGATAAAAATGAAATTATAGAGATTTCAGAAAAAATCGACACATATGAAACTTCTATTCAGCCTTATGAGGACTGTTGTACGATATTTGTAGCAAAGCATCCGGTTACCAAACCGAATATAGCAAGTATAGAGAAATCAGAGTTAGAATTATCGGATTGTATCAATGAGATGATAGAAAAGGCAATACGGGAAACAGAAATTAAGACAGTTTCAGCTTTTTATGAATAAAAAAAGACCCTGACAAGCAGAGTCTTAAACAATCCATAGAAGAAATTTTTAAGATGCAACATAAGGTTTGATTGCATCTAAGATAACAGCCGGATCCTCTTCTATAGGATGAATTTCTAATTGGATCGGTTGAGACAGATCCAAACTGAAGATACCCATAATAGATTTGGCATCGATTACGTATCTGCCGGAAATCAAATCGAATTCACTCTTAAATTCACTGATTGTAGATACAAATTTTTTCACTCTGTCTATAGAATTGAGGGATATAAATACTTTATCCATTCAAACCTCCTGTTTTATACACTTCAGTTGCTGATCGAACATGATTGGCAACAGTTTCTTTAGTTACTTTCTGATTTAATTTTAACTTTTTGCCCTATTGATGTCAATCATTCAAAGAGGAATTATATGAACAATTTTACAAAAAAAACTGCAGCTTTACACAATTTGGGGTGTAAAGTAAATTCATATGAAACAGAAGCCATGCAAGAGTTGTTAATAAAGGCGGGATATGAAATTGTTCCGTTTTCAGAATTAGCAGACATTTACGTCATTAACACTTGCTCTGTTACCAATATTGCAGATCATAAATCTCGCCAGATGATACACAAAGCAAAGAAAAAAAATCCTGACGCTATTGTGGTGGCGGCAGGCTGTTATGTACAGACGGCGGAAGAAGAGTTAAAAAAAGATCTTGCAGTGGATATTGTGATCGGAAATAACAAAAAAGGAGAGCTACTCTCTCTTATTCGAGCATATAAAGAAGAACAGGGATATGGAGATGTCATCGATATCAATGACGGAATGCAGGTGTTTGAAGAATTACTGGTAGACCATACAGGCGATCGTACAAGAGCTTTTTTGAAAATTCAGGACGGTTGCAATCAGTTCTGCAGTTATTGTATTATTCCTTATGCAAGAGGACGGATCAGAAGTAGGAAGCCGGAAGAAGTGATAAGGGAAGTGTCAGGACTTGCCCTAAACGGAACAAAAGAAATAGTTTTGACCGGAATTCATCTCAGTTCCTATGGAAAAGATATTGGAAGTAGTTTATTAGAATTAATTCGAGAAATTCATACAATTTCCGGAGTCGAACGTATCAGACTGGGATCATTAGAACCTCGAATTATAACAGAGGAATTTGTGAAGGAACTGTCTCAATTGAAAAAAGTGTGTCCTCATTTTCATTTATCTCTGCAAAGCGGGAGCGACAGTGTATTAAAACGAATGAATCGTACCTATACAACAGAAGATTATTTAAGAGGTTGTGAGATACTGAGGCGCTACTACGAACATCCAGCGATTACTACAGATATTATTGTAGGATTTCCGGGAGAGACACAGGAGGAGTTTGCTGAAACACTTGCTTATATCCGACGCATTCGATTTTATGAGGTGCACGTTTTTAAATACAGCAAAAGAAAAAACACTCCGGCAGCCCAAATGCCGGATCAAATAGAAGAAGGGGTAAAGACACAGAGAAGTAAGATTCTTTCAGAGTCTGTAACCGAAATGAAAGAAGAGTTTATTTCTTATTATACGGGAAAAACCGTATCGGTTTTATTTGAACAAGAGAAGAAAAAAGACGGAAAATCCTATTATGAAGGATTCACACCGGAATATGTAAAAGTGCGCTATGAAAGTGGGAGACCACTGTGGAATCAACTCGTAGAGGTTGTATTTTCAAGGGATATCGTATAGAATAAAATGCAAGAGTAGGCTGATATACAGTAAGAGCGACAAAAAAGCAAGAAAGACTATTTAAGAGGTAGTAATGTCAGAATTAGGAAATACACAATTTTTCAAAGTGGAAAAGGAGCCGGAATTAAGGGCTTCCGATGTGATTGCATTAGTATATAAAGCGATGGCAGAAAAAGGATATAATCCTATCAATCAGATTGTAGGGTATATTATGTCCGGGGATCCTACCTATATTACCAGCCATAATAATGCCCGGAGCTATATTATGAAATTGGAACGAGACGAATTAGTAGAGGAGCTTCTTCGCTACTATGCGGAACATCATCAATGGAAATAAAAACAAAACCACGCACTATGGGTTTGGATTTCGGCTCTAAGACAGTAGGAGTCGCATTGAGCGACGGACTGGGCTGGACAGCTCAGGGAGTGGAGATCATCAGACGGACTTCTCCATCAAAACTAAGAAAGACATTGGCAAGAATTCAAGTCATTGCAGAGCAAAATCAAGTAGAACGCATAGTACTTGGCTATCCGAAACATATGAACGGTACTGAGGGGGATCGTTGCGAGAAAACACTGGAGTTTCAAACTCTGTTGGAGAAACGCACCGGTCTTGAAGTTGTGCTTTGGGACGAACGATTAACTACAGTAGCCGCAGATGAGATTATGATTGCTTCCGGAATCAGACGGGAAGAACGAAAAAAGTACGTTGACAAAATAGCTGCAACTTTAATTTTGCAGGATTATATGGATTATATAAATTCAGAGAGACAAAGGGAAAAATAGACATGGAGAAAGTGCGTTTTGCAACCGACACAGACGAAACATTAGAGGCTTTTTTATTGGAGCAAACCTGTATAGGAGGAGTAGAGTATCTTTTGGTTACAGAGGAAGAAACAGAGGATTCTCTTGCTTATATTTTAAAAGCGGTTTCCTTAAAAGAAGAGGAAGCAGTCTATCAGGTAGTAGAAAATGATGCAGAACTTCAGGCAATTTCAAAGGTGTTTGAGGAAATGCTGGAAGATGTAGATATCGAATTATAGATTTAAAATGTTAAGTTCGTAGAAGAAACAAAGAAAGAGGTAACAGTTGGAAAGAATTAGTCATTCAAAATTGAGGATCATTCCATTGGGCGGATTGGAAAATATTGGAATGAACATTACAGCCTTTGAGTTTGGGGAAAGCATTATTATTGTAGATTGCGGTTTGGCTTTCCCGGAAGGCGATATGTACGGAATCGATTTATGCGTGCCGGTTATCACATATTTACAGGATAATCTGGATCGTGTAAAAGGATTCTTTATTACACATGGTCATGAGGATCATATCGGGGCATTGCCTTATGTATTATTAGAGGTTAATGTTCCTATTTATGCAACAAAATTAACAATGGCCTTGATTGAACATAAGCTGGAAGAACACAAATTAGTAAGTAAAGTAAAACGAAAAGTTGTAAAATACGGACAGCATATTAATCTGGGGAATTTCAGGGTTGAGTTTATTAAGACCAATCATAGTATTCAGGATGCCGCTGCACTTGCAATTTATTCGCCTGCAGGAATCGTAATTCACACCGGCGATTTTAAAGTGGATTACACTCCTGTATTTGGAGATGCAATTGATTTGCAGAGATTCGGAGAAATCGGAAAGAAGGGTGTTTTGGCATTGATGTGCGACAGTACCAATGCAGAGAGACCTGGATTTACCATGTCTGAAAAAGTAGTGGGAAAGGTTTTTGACAGTATTTTTGCAGAACATTTAAGTCAAAGAATCATAGTTGCAACGTTTGCATCAAATGTAGATCGTGTACAGCAGATTATTAATACGGCATATAAGTTCGGAAGAAAGGTATGTGTGGAAGGAAGAAGTATGGTAAATATTATTTCGATTGCTTCTAATTTAGGATATCTGAATATTCCGGACAATACCTTGATCGAGTTAGATCAGGTAAAGAACTATCCTGATGAAAAGACTGTTATTATCTGCACCGGAAGTCAGGGAGAGCCTTTGGCGGCCCTTTCCAGAATGGCAAGCGGGATTCATAAAAAGGTAAAAATTACACCGAATGACCTGATTGTATTCAGCTCCAGTCCGATACCGGGAAATGAAAAAGCAGTATCGAATATTATAAATGATTTGTATAAACAGAGTGCAGAGGTTATTTTTCAGGATACTCATGTATCCGGACATGCCTGTCAGGAAGAAATTAAATTGCTTTATTCTCTGATCAATCCGAAATATTCCATTCCGATCCATGGTCAGTTCAAGCATCGTAAGGCACAGGCACAAATTGCTTCGGATCTGGGATATGATAAGGAACATATCTTAATGATCAATTCCGGTGATGTATTGGAGATTGATGAAGAGGGAGCAGAGGTAGTGGATCAGGTACCGACCGGTATAGTCTATGTAGACGGTCTGGGTATCGGAGATGTCGGAAATATCGTTATGAGAGATCGTCAACATCTTGCGGAAGATGGCATTGTGATTGTAGTGCTGACAATGGATACTGTAAGCAATACGGTAGTTGCAGGTCCGGATATGGTTTCGAGAGGATTTGTTTATGTGAGAGAATCGGAAGATTTGATGGAAGCTTCTCAGAGGATTTTAAATGAAACTATGGATAAGATTGTTGAAAAGCATATTTCGGATTGGGGAAAAATAAAAAATAGTATTAAAGATGCTCTCGGAGATTATTTGTGGAAAAAAACAAAGCGCAGTCCGATGATTATTCCGATTATAATGGAAATATAGTATATGATTTTAGATGAACGATACAGTGTTTTTTTCAATGCAATACAAGAAGAAAATACTCCGTTCCTCAATGAAATTGAAAAAGAAGCAAAAGCCCAGTTTGTTCCGATTATACGCAAGGAAATGCAAGGATTTATTAAAATGTTGCTTGCACTAAAAAAACCGATGCGGATTCTGGAGGTAGGAACAGCTGTAGGCTTTTCTTCGTTGTTAATGGCAGAGTATGGACCGGAAGGGGTTCATATCGACACCATTGAAAATTATGAGGAACGAATAAAAAAAGCAAAAAAAAATCTGAAAAAATCCGATTATGAAGATTCTATTTCTTTGTTAGAAGGGGACGCGTCCATAATTTTAAAGGAATTGAAAGAACCGTACGATTTGATTTTTATGGATGCGGCAAAGGGGCAGTATATTCATTTTTTAGAGGATGTATTGCGTCTTCTTAAAGTGGACGGCGTATTGATTTCTGATAATATTTTACAGGATGGAGACATTATTGAGTCTAAATTTGCAATTCCGAGACGAAATCGGACAATTCATAGAAGAATGAGAGACTATCTGTATGTATTACATCATAGAGAAGAATTAATGACCTCTGTTCTGCCGTTAGGTGACGGCATAACAGTAAGTGTGAAATGGAAAGGCTGAAGTTATGAAAATACCGGAATTATTAATACCGGCAAGTAATCTTGAAGTATTGAAAACAGCCGTATTGTTTGGAGCAAATGCGGTTTATATCGGAGGAGAAGCATTTGGACTTCGTGCTTCTGCAAAGAATTTTTCAAAAGAGGATATGATAGCGGGAATCGACTTTGCGCATCAGCATAATGTAAAAGTGTATGTAACCGCGAATATTTTGGCACATAATGAGGATTTAGAAGGTGTTCGTCAGTATTTTGAAGAGCTCAAGGAAATCGGACCGGATGCATTGATTATTTCCGATCCGGGTATTTTTATGATTGCGAAAGAAGTGTGTCCAGAAATAGAACGTCATGTAAGTACGCAGGCAAATAATACCAATTACGGAACCTACAACTTTTGGTATCAGCTTGGTGCAAAGCGTGTAGTTTCCGCCAGAGAAATGTCATTGGAAGAGTTGAGAGAGATTCGAAAAAACATTCCGGAAGATCTTGAGATAGAAACTTTTATTCATGGTGCCATGTGTATCTCTTATTCCGGAAGATGCCTTTTGAGTAATTTTATGACCGGGAAGGATGCCAATCAGGGGGCGTGTACACATGCGTGCAGATGGAAATATTCTCTGATGGAAGAACAGCGTCCGGGGGAATATTATCCTGTTTATGAAAATGAAAGAGGAACCTATATTTTTAATTCCAAGGATCTGTGCATGATTGAACATTTGCCGGAGTTATTAAGTATCGGGATTGATTCCTTTAAAATTGAAGGACGTATGAAGACAGCTTTGTATGTTGCAACAGTAGCGAGAACTTATCGAAAAGCAATTGATGACTATTTAGAGTCTCCTGAGACATATAAGGCAAACATGGATTGGTATAAAGCACAGATTGCAAGTTGTACTTATCGTCAGTTTACTACCGGTTTTTTCTTTGGAAAGCCGGATGAATCTGCTCAGATCTATGATAATAATACCTATATTAAGGGATATACCTACCTTGGAATGGTAAATCATATTGATGACAGAGGCTTTTTGGAAATTGAACAGAAAAATAAATTTATAGTCGGAGAACAGATTGAAGTGATGCAACCGGATGGCACTAATTTGCTGGCAGTAGTGAAAGGGATTTATGATGAAGAGGGAAATTCAATGGATTCCGCACCGCATCCGAAACAAAAACTGTATGTAGACCTGGATACCGATTCCGATATATCGATGTGTGATATTCTTCGGAGACAGGAAGAAGGAGCACCATCTGCGGAATAGAGGAACAGATAAAGGCAGATATTATTTAAAATCATTAAAGCAAAAAGTAAACCCGGTTTACAGAAAAACAGAATATATAAAGGGAAGGAAAATGTGGCAGTATAAGCACGGTCTCTTATACACATCTGACGCTGCCGACGATATGCAGTGTGTAGATCTCG
>CAMYAO010000001.1 GCA_947253885.1 uncultured Clostridium sp. | reverse complement strand
AATAAACAGAGCTGTATAGTCACTATTTTTCATCTTCACATAATAGCTTACCGTATGAAACTTTTTAAGATAATTATAAAGTATAAAAATAACCGGTAATGTGATTCCTGCCAAAATGCTAAAATTAGAAAACCATACATGCGAGATGTAATCCTGACACCCTGCAAAATCAGATGTGAAAGCTCCTCTCACACAATAAAATATTTCTATCATTGCAAATAACAATAACATTTTAAACTGTTTGATACTCAGAGTAATAAACCTTCTTACTCTTATTTTTATCATTTTATTTCATACTCCATCGTTCTATTATCTTTTTTGCTAATCAAAAAACAGCGAAATTTTTTGAGGAATTGCCCTGATAATTTTTCAGTTTTCATAGCTCCACTTTCCACAACAACAACTCCGGTCTTTACAGAATGTTTTTTCACCATGACATCCAATTCTTTCACGTAATTTTTTGAACCGTTCAAAATCGAACCGTTCTGCAAGTCCTCTATAGAAAGTGCATCCCAACAGTCTCCAGCTGATACCACCTTAAAACACTCATTTATTTTCGATTGAATATTTTCTCCCGATATATTTGCAACCAAATATGGAATATAATATACATACACATTTTCTTTAAAATTTTTGTCATATTTTTCTTCACAATGAGGTTTCCCAAACCTATAAAACAATCCGTCTTCATACAAATATGCATGGTCTTTATCCAATATGTTTTGAGCTTTTTTAAGTTTTAATTCACTATAGGATTGAATTTTTTCATACTCAAATGAAGTGTCGGCATTCGCTTTTCTATAAAGAAGAAAAGATACAACAAAAAAAACAATTAAGATAACCACTATAGCTACACTTTTATTAGATGCCTTTTTTTTCATCTCCCTATAAAATAACCTTTCTCCTGATTCCATTTATGTATATAAATATTGTAATCAAAGTATAGACAATCAAAGTTAGCAACACAAGTTTTAGGTCACTGGCCCCAGACATCTGGCGAGAAATACTGACCAATGATATAGACTTCAGTGGAAACAAATCTATTACCTGCATGATAGCCAACGGAATTATATACACATATACCACATGCCGAACATACCAGCTAAGACCTAATGATAAGGATGCACATATAGCACCGGCAATAAATCCTAGGAGAACATAGAGCATCATATGCAAAAATGAATGTTCATAAAACAATCTTGGAAATAACGTCAATGAATTCCTAAAGGTAACAATTCGTGGATCCACACTTTCCAGGGTTATCTGTTGATTCGGCAATGTCATAAAACATAAATAAATATTTAATAACAAAGGTAATGCAATCACCAGCCCTCCGGTAATTGCATTGACTATAAATAAATTCTTAAAATATTTCTTTTCTGAATTACGGCTAATTACAATATCCAAGTATCCATTTATCTGATCCCTGTATAATATATTTGCGCAAGGAAGAGCTGCCAAAATTGGCAAAATCACAAAAAATATACTTGCAAATTGGGATACCGTATAAGACTCAAACCATATTGTATAGGGTACATTCTGATCTGCCCGATACGGATAAATATCTACAATAAAATTTAAAAACGTCAAGAAACACCCAACAAGCAAAGAAAAATAGCATGTTTTAGATCTGATGAGACGTCTAAAAAAATATTTTTTCATTTTCTATCCGGTCTCCAAACACCTTCCAATACACATATCCGTTTATCACATAAGTGTATCTACAAAATCAGTTTTTAATTTAAGCTTCTAAGTTAGTCTTATTTTATCAAATAGTTTTATATAATTCAACAATCTTAATATAATTGTTTAATTCACATTTTTATATCTGCAAAAATAAAACGTCCCCCGCCATGATTTTCCCGCAAAAACTGCCGCATGAAGCATCCGGCTTTCATGCGGCAGTTTTTGATACTGTAAATTAAATTGTATGCGGTAATAATTATCAATTTTAGGATTGTGTCGAAATGAATGGCTTAACTTCATCCGCCAGACTATGTATATTCCTTGTCTGAATCAACACTTTTCCATTCCCCGTAAAGCGGTTTACCAAGCCTTCTCCGGTAGTAAAACCGAATGTTCCGGAAGCAATTGCAATGTTGTACTGTAGGGTGCTGTCCCAGGCAACCACATGCTCATTATCAATCGTCATCGGTCTGTCCGGTGTTACCTCTAATTCTATGATGTCTCCAAATGCATTTACCATCAAATCTCCGGTTCCCTCAGTTTCCATTACAAACAAACCTCCGGTTCCTCCAAAAAATGCTTTCCCTAAATCCTGTGAAATCATTTTATAAGAGACCCCTGCATCACATGCCAAAAATGCACCGGTATTCAAACAATACTGCCGTTCTCCAACCGGAATACAAATAATCTTTCCCGGAATACCGGGAGCAATTCCCAGCACTCCCTGATGATCTTCTCCAACCGCTTCTGTAATGAACATACTTTCCCCACTGGTCAAACTTCTTCCGACTGCACTCAAAAATCCGCCCAATCCCTTTTTATTGGAATTCATCTTCCCGCTTAAGGACACGCCTGCCATATACGCCATTGCACCTCGCTCGAGTTTTACAAGCTCTCCTTTCTGAAGCCTTACCTCCAACAAAGGACAATCACTGTCACCTACAATTTTGTAATTCAAAAACTCCTCCTTTCTACTATTTTGAATCTATTTACCACTTCACTGCTTTTGATCTTGAATATTCTCCTAAATATAACTTCCCTCTCCATATTTTAAACGATTTCACAGCAATATAAAAGGTCTTTTTTCTCTTTTGTCTCTTAATCTTCAGTTTCATGACCGATTTTTTTACTTTTTTCTTTACAAGATCCCGGTTGGAATCCGATACTTTTTTCAATGAATATCCTACAAGGTTTCCGCTGTTTCCTTTAGGCGCCTTTATTTTTATCTTTATAAACGATTTTTTTACTGAAAGATAAAAATCCGCCTCTGCCATATAACGATACAGCGTACTTGTATATCTTCCTGTAATTCGCTGTCCGTCTGCATACTTAACAGCTGCTACTTTCAATTCATACATTCCGCCGCTCTTTAATTTCTTCAAAGAGTAATGATCCTTGTTTTTCAAAGAAATCGTCGTCCAACGTCTGTTTC
The DNA here is from genome assembly GCA_947253885.1 of uncultured Clostridium sp. GTDB lineage: Bacteria > Bacillota > Clostridia > Lachnospirales > Lachnospiraceae > SY8519. The sequence goes on along the minus strand of CAMYAO010000001.1, from coordinate 154,407 downwards.
CTGCCTGACGGTAGCTTAACAGGTATTCTTTTGCATCCGCAACTTTTTTAAAGGAAACATCAATTCTTCTTTTTTTATAGTTTCCGATTGCAGTAAAGGCAGACGGCACTTTCGGTGCCTTTGGCAATTCTTTTTTTCTGATACCTACCCTTACGACTTCATTGACCGGCGGCTCTACCCGTTCTGTAACAGTTTCTGTCCCCTCTACCTTATTTCCGTCTACTGTTATATAATGCGTCTCTTTTACCGTTTTCCCGTTGACACCCTTTACAACGGTCTTTCTCTCACCGATAAACAGTGTATCATCTTTCTCCTCGATGGTCTGATATGACACTTCAGAACCCTTTATCACTTCCTCTGTAACAGCTGTTTCAATCCCTTTCGGCTCATAACGGATTGCTGGATTCTGATAGCCGTAACATTTAATCGTAATCTCATACTTTCCGTCCTTTTCAAATATCATTTTACCATCCTTTTGAAAAGCTTTATTAATAATTCCGTCTTCTGAAACCGGCGAAACACTGCTTTTTTCAAATGTATAGGTAAGATTCTTTTTTGTATCTTTGATCTGTATCTCATTAAAGCTTCCGATATATTTCTTTATCGTGATATCCGGATTCACGGAAACAATAGAATCCCCCTTCGTTACAAAGGATTCTTTTACTTCCAGTGTTTTCACTATATCCTTATAAATACCCGATGTATCAGACAGGTGCAATTTGTAAGTTCCGATCACCGGTTTGGAGATTATAAAACTGCCGTCATGTAAAGATGCAGAAACATAAGACCCGCCGGAACTGTCATAAGACATGTTTATTTCCTGTCCGTTCGGTCCTTCAACACGATACACAGTATAATGCGCATCTGAAATACTTTTCGATATAACCTTTGCTTTTACAGACTTATCAAAGAACACGGTTTCCGGAGAGATTTTCACAAGCGTTTCATCCGGAGTTTTTTGTGGCATATCCTCTTTCATCGTATAAGTATATTTCATATCTCCGTAATTTCGATTTCGAACGATCAGCTCATATGTCTTTCCTTTTGTAAAAATCTTCTTTCCGTTATAGGTGGCGGAGGTATTGATATATCCGTCTTTTCGGAAAATCAGGATTCCGGAAGAAGTGTTATAGGTCCGCTCCGTTTCACCCTTTGTACTTACTCTCACTCCTTCAATGTCCGATACATAATCTCCGATCTGCACAGTATCGGAAGAGAGATGACTGTCAGTCAATTCTATGGAATTTTTAACTTCTATCCGTATCGTGATATCCGGATAAATTCCGTTCCTATCTGTAAAAACAGCTCTTCTCTTTTCCCCCGGAACTGCCTTTTTTATAGTGTAAGTTCCCTTTTTCGTATCTAAAATTCCAAATTCATTGTGATAATATGCTTCTCTCTCCTCTTTATACGGCTTTGTGATCCACTCACTTCCACTCTCTTTCAGATAATAATCACTTCCACGAGGAACCTTGGAAATATCTAAGGAAACAACCATAGTCTTGTCAAATGCCACTTCTTTTTTCAACGGCTGTAAGTAATTTCCTACTTCTTTCGGAACAGACGGCTCCTCCTTTTTATTATGATAAGAGGTCAATGCTGCAACTACCGACTTTTTTATCGCAACGCTACTGTAGGTTGCTCTCGAAACCGTATCCGCAACCGCTTTTGCTTCTTCCAGATTTTTTCCGTCAAAAGAATGCTTCAGACCTCTCCATGCGGCATGCCAGCACTTTTTATCCTTCCCCCGGATCGCCCCTCCGTCGTCATATACCTCTCCATTATCAGTAATGGAAATCACACGATCGGTTGTGTCATCAATCGCAACCGATATGTTCGTTTTATATCCGAATCGCCCTATCGGAATAGGTACGGATTCTGTTTTTGTCCCTGCAAAAGCCGGCACGCTTGTTCCCAAAACAGCAGCTGTCATACTGAGTACAACCATTTTTGAAATCCCACTTTTCTTGTTCATTCTAACTCCTTTTTTCTCTTTTATTAGTTTTAAGTAACTATAATTATTCTAATATAATTTATATAAAAAAGCTATATGAACCAAATAAAAAAATTTTTCTTTTCCTTCGTAATTCCGATCATCATATTTCTCCTTACGGAATCCTTTTTGCAAATACCCAGCAAATACCTCCCAACAACATGCAACCTGCAAGGACATAAATTGCGAAGGTATAGCCCATATATTGAATCAAATACCCCAGGAGAATTGTCAAAACTACCGTTCCGATTTGTGTAATCTCATTTCTAAGAGAATTTACCACCGATACATCTGCAGGCGTCTCCGCAATATCAGTTGCTGCCGCTGTTGTCAGTCCCGCTATCGATCTCGGAAATGTTCCGTATAAAATCACATAGATTATGATCAAAGCCGCAGGCAGATTTGCCAGCAAAATCATTGCAACTGCCCCGGAAAAAACCAACTATTACAATTTTACGCTTTGTTTGAAGCTTGTCGGAAATCCAACCGAATGTTCCCTGGAACGCCAGTAATATTTTGCCGTCCATTTTTTCTGATTGCTTTTTGACACATAAATCATAAGTAATCCAAGCAGAACCGGGATAATTACGGAAAGTCCTAGCCACACATTACATATCAACAGATAAAAACTCCAGCTCCTTGCATCTCCTTTCAGCAGATTATCTCCAAAATACAAAGCCACCATCATAAATGCCATATAACCGAAATTTACAAACAGAGATGCAATACTGGAATTTCTGATTGCGCTCACACCTTGATCCGTGATCGCAAACTTTCTTTTTAAAAATTCTTTCATCGACTTACCCTCCATTCATTTGCCTGTGCAAACTCATTTTGAAGCTTTCTGTAATGAGACTCTTGCCCTATTAACTCCTTATGATTGCCTCGTTCTATGATTGCACCGTTTTCCACTACCAAAATTTCATCAACATTCTTTATAGAACTCAAACAGTGGGCAATCATAATAACCGTCCTGCCCTTCATCAGATTGGAAAGCGCCTTTTGCAACTCGTATTCATTTTCCGGATCTGCCGCTGCGGAAGCTTCGTCTAAAATAACCAGACCTGCATTTTTTAATATCGCTCTCGCAATTGTAAGCCTTTGCATTTCTCCACCGGACAAATGTACTCCCTTCTCTCCGATGATCGTATCTTCTCTATTCGGGAACTTGTTCAATATTTCATCACATTGTGCCAAATGCAGTGCCTGCAATATCTCCTCTTTGTCGGCTTCCGGTCGTCCGATCTTAACATTATCCAGAATCGACGCTTTAAAAAGTCTGGCATCCTGAAAAACATTTGCTATATTTTTTGCCAGTGTCTTATGTGTATACTCTGTAATAGGATAGGCTCCTATTTTGATTGTTCCCTCTCTCAACGGATAGAACCCTGAAATCAGCTTTGCCAATGTCGTTTTCTCCGAACCGGACGGTCCTACAAGCGCATACGTCTTTCCCGCCTCCAGCGAAAAGGTCAGATCCTTGATTACTAACTGCTCCTCATAACCGAAATATACATGCTCAAATGAAATGGACGTGTCTTTCATCTTGGTGACAAGTCCTTCCTCCAATCTTCCCTTATTCATCTCATTAAACAGAGTTTCGATTTTTTCAATTGCTGCAGACTCCTGAAATACATACATTCCTACGTACATTACCTTCATCATCGAAATAAACAGGATTCCGTTAAAGAGTACATAGAACATAAACTTGGCCAAAAACACCTCAGGCTTCGCCTCGAACAGATAAAAGAAAAACATATACACCAAAAAAATCCGTTAAAAAAACACCTGAAAGATTACATACCAGTTTCTGCAACTCATGCTGTACTGCAACGCCAGATCGGAATACTTTACCACTGAATTATAAAAATCCTTGATTTCTTCTACACGCGTCCGGAAAATCTTCAATACCTGAATTCCGCGAACATATTCCACCGCGCCGGAATTCATCTTATCATTTGCCTCCATATATTCTTTCATAAAATTCTGATTTCCCATCATTTTTTTAATCATGAGAATCCCGATAAAATAGGTGGCAAGAAACAAAATCCCCATTTTTACATCCACAATAAATGCCAGAATCGCACCCAGTACCGGTACAAATACCGCAGTAGATAAATCCGGTATCAAATGTGCTACACTATTATGCGTCAATACGGTATTATCATCTAAAACCTTGCGAACACGCCCCGATTCATTTTTATCATAAAATGCAAATGATGCCTTCATAATCTTGGCAATTCCCTGTTTCTTTAAATTTGTCTCAAGCCGAAATGCCAATATATGTGTCATCCATACCGATAAAAAAAAGACTATAATATTTAAAATAAAAACAGCACTATTTTTCCCGCCAGCGGAACCGCGCCTTCTATATTCCCGCTTACAATGACCGCTTCTAAAAAACGAACCAGATAATAGTATCCCCTCATTCTGTTTCCAATAACTCTTATTAGTTTTGTCTAACTATATTATATGGTATGGAGATCTAAATATAAAGAAAAGGACTACTGTACACTGTACAATAGCCCTTTTTGTAACCTATGGAAAATCTTAATATAAACTTTGAATTAACAGGCGTGACGGAGAAGGAATTACCTCTGCGTTCAACAACAGACCTTTTTCTCCGATAGATGCCATTCCGACATCAGCACCGTTTCTTACCGCTGCCACATCTCCGGTAAAGGTAAAATATGCCTTTCCTCCCAATCCGGTTCCCAATCTTATCTCAACCGCTTCCAATTCAGCTGATTTCAGCACTGCATCCGCCGCAATTACCATAGCGGACAAAGAGTAGGATTCCAAAATACCCAGCGCCTGAATTCGTTCCGGCACTGATGCACTTACAATTGCCGGAAATACTCCCGGGTGCACATTCGGAATGACGATAGACTCTACCAGAAATTCACCGGCTTCCTTTTCTCCTGTTTCCACTGCTGTCTGTACTGCGGAAACTTCTCCGTGTACAATTGTAATATATTTTCCGGGACAGACTGAAGTTGCCGTCACTATCTCTACTTCTGCCACTTTTACCATTTGATCCGAAGCATAAATTCCTCTGGCAATACTGTTGTATTCTACCATTCCAATTGATCTCTGCACCGTTAACCCCTCCTTATGATAACTGTTTGATTTTCAATGGATTCTACTATTCCATCAAGGCTTGCATGAACAGTTGCTCCAAGTGCATTTTCCTTGATCTCTCCAATTTTTTGTCCTGCTCTTACCCACTCTCCGACCGATACAATCGGTACTGCCGGTGCTCCTACATGACTGTTTAAAGCTATTCCGACCCTGTCAATCGAAACAGACGGTGTCTCATCTAACGGAGCTGCCACATTGTAATCCGAAATACCGATTCTTGCAATCAGACGTTTACTCGGTATCATGCGATATGGACGCATTGCCTTTGTCTGATAATGTTCCTTTGGCGTATATCGAACTCCGTTTTCTCGAAGTTTTCCCATATAGAAGACATTTGCCATCTTCGGATTGATTCCTGCCGGACAGGAAAAATATTCACATAAGTTACATTGACAACAGGTAAGCGCCACTGAAACTTTTTCATTCGCTTCTGCCCCATACACCAGAGCCCTTATCATTTTATGAGGGCTGGTAGAATGACCGAGCAGATTTCTCGGACAGAGATCAGTACATAAACTGCATTGTTCACAAGCCGAACGATTCAGGCGAACTGCAGAAGACATTTCACGACTCTTCTTTTGGATCAGATTATGCTCTTTCTTTAAGATGACCAAACCCTTTGTCTTCTTTGTTACAAAACCGTGAATGTCGGAAAGCAGCGGCCCCATCATCGGACCGCCGTCGATCACGCCATAGCCATGCAGGTCTTCTGCTCCCGCTATTGCCATAACAGTAAGCAGTGGGGTTCCAATCGGTACCTTGACCGTAATCGGATGTGGTACATCACCCGCTATTGTTACATATTTTTCTGTAACCGGTAAGCCGTTTGATGCATTATATATATTGAAAGCTGTTTCGGAGTTAATTACCACACAGCCCACTGCAATCGGAATCCCCGTTTCCGGAACAATCCGTCCCGTCAACTCGTATACCAATACCTGTTCATCTCCCGCCGGATAAACATCCGGCAAACTTCCGACTTCCACTTCATTTTCCAAGTGTAGTTCTTTTATTTTATTTTCTAAAATTTCTATCACATCCGGATGACTTCCTTTTACTCCAATAATTGCCTTTTTGGCACCTGTCATCTGTTTTCCGAGCAAAAAGCCCCGAATTACTTCTTCCGGATGTACAGCCATAATCTGCTGATCCACGCGCAGCAACGGTTCACATTCGGCCCCGTTCAGTAAAATATAATCCGCCTCCGCCTTCAACTTTACATGTGTTGGAAATCCGGCTCCTCCGGCTCCGATGACCCCGGCTTCTTTTACCAAATCCAGTAAATCCATTTTTACCAATTTCCTCCTTTATCGATGCCCGTTATTTATATTGATAATACCTGTAATACAAGGTTCTGATATCTTTCTCTGTTACCGCTCGCGGATTGGTAGCCGTACATCGATCCTGTAGTGCATTTCTTGTCATATGATCGATTTCCGCCAGATAACTGTCCGGATCAATTCCCAGTTCAGATAAGCCTCTCGGGATTCCTATTCGCTTCATCATTGTTCGTATTTTGTGAATGAAAGTATGAACAGTTGCTTTCGGCGTAGCAGATGCAATTCCCAAATTGTTTGCAAGTTCTGCATAACGGAGAAGTGTTTCCGACTCCCCTGTAAGATCCAGTCCCGCATTAAACTCAATTACCAACGGCAAAAATACGGCGTTGCACCTGCCGTGCGGCAGATGAAAACGTTCTCCCAGAGCATGTGCCATACTATGGCAGATACCGAGCGAAGCAATATTAAATGCCGTTCCCGCCAAACAGGAGGCATTATGCATATGGGTTCTTGCATCCATATCATGTCCGTCCGCCACACAGCGCTCCAAATACTGAAATACCATACGAATCGCCTTTTCTGCCCCCGCGTCTGTAAAATCATTTGCCTTGGTGGAAACATACGCCTCCAATCCGTGTGTCAGTACATCCATTCCCGTATCAGCGGTCACCGATGCCGGAACACTTGCCGTTAATGCCGGGTCTAAAAATACAACATTCGGTATCAGTTCCGCATCTATCAACGGATACTTGATTCCCGCATCATGATCCGTAATTACCGCAAACGAAGTCACCTCACTTCCGGTACCGCTGGTCGTCGGCAATGCAATGATACAAGGACGCTTGATCTGATGCATATTGCAATACAAATATACAATCGACTTTGCCGTATCAATCGCAGATCCTCCTCCGATTGCAAATACGGTATCAGGACGAAATATATTTAACTGATTTAATCCCTTTTGAATCACTGTTAAATCCGGATCTGGCACTACTTCGGCAAAAATCTGATACTCCGCTCCCATATCCGATAATTTATCACTGATCAAATCTGTCATACCGGAGGTCTGCATAAAAGGGTCACAGACAATAAACGCTCGTTCGATCTGAAATTCGCGTATCTTGTCACAAGATCCCTCCCCCATATATATCTTTGTACTCATAATAAAATCTTCCATACAAACAGTCCTCCTCAATGTTAATATCTATTTTTTACTGATCGGAATAATAATCTCTGTTACAAATTCCTCTTCTATACTGGTCGTCCAATAATCCAACACATATCGCTCATATACTTCTCCTGTATAAGAAAACTTATTTTCTTCGATCCAGCTTAAAAGCTTTTCATAGCTTTCATTCAGATTATCATAAGAAGCGATATGATAAATCGTCGCTGCCATCCAGCCTCCGAGCGTCGTGCGTCCTATTCCTTCATCATATGAGCCGACCAGGCGTTGCATAATACATGCTTTTTTACAATTGCCGGACATTTTTTCTTCTACAGAAGAAAACTTTAAAATTACCGCATTTGTAATTGCACTGTTATTCTTTGCCAGATAATCGGTCCACTCAATATTGATCTGGGAATCCCTGTAGTCATATAAAAAATCCTGCTCCAGATATCCCACTTCCAACGCCTGTATATAGCGCATATTGACAGGATGTACCTTTTGCATACAAACCGTCTTTGCTTCCATGATTAAATTGTACCAATCATAAGCAGATACATAGCTATTGTGCGTTAACTCTTCAATATGCTTTAATTCCAACATTTTACTGCGAAATTTATCCTCTACCCCGCAATAAGATTGGCCCTGTAAAAGTCCGGTAATTTCTTCCAATTGAAATCCCAGCTGCTTATAGTACTTAATAATCGGAATCTTTAACAGTGTACTGCTGCAATAATAGCGATACCCGTTATCGTCACTGATATAATCCGGTTTTACAACACCGATTTTGTCATAAAAACGCAAAGTTTTTGTAGACACGTTGCAGATTTTACTGGCTTCCCCAATTGTATAAAAATCCTTCTTTCTTTTTTCCATATGACGTTCCTCTACATTCTTACATTTTTATGGCTATTGTAACATTCCTTCCTGCTTAACACATCAAAATTCTAATTTATAAAAGCTTTTACCAACGCTCTTGCCTGCTCTATTGCCGGTGTTCCCGCCACATCTCCCGGGTTATTGACATTCGGTACAATTACCTCGCCGACAAAATGCCAGTTCATAGCATTTGCAGAACGATTCATAGTAATTTTCATTCCGTCCATAATAGAGGCTTCCGGCCAGCCGCAGCAACAGATAAGTCCCCATTCCAGTCCGCGACACCGTCCCGTTGTATAAAAACAATATAATTTATCAAATACTGCCTTAAATTTTGCAGGCATCGTATACCAATACAGCGGAAACGCAAACAACAGACCGTCTGCTGTCTGTATCTCTCTTGCAAATCCGTTAAAATCATCATCAAAACTGCACGGCATTCCGTTCTTAAAACAGGTTTCGCAACCGAAACAGGTATCTACTTTCATACGTGCCGCATCAAACCGTACCACTTCTACGTCCTGTTCCTTTGCTGCATCCATAAATGCATCTGTGAGCATAAATGTATTTCCCTTTGTTCTGGGACTTCCTGTTAATACCACAATTTTCTTTGCCATACCTCACTCCTTGTTATTCCCACATAAATTATGCAAACATGCCTGCATACATAAAAACTGCAGCAGGCACGTTTGGCTTCAAACAAGTACTCGGCACCTGACTTTAAATGCCTGACACCCTATTATTTCTGATCTACGTGTGGAAGAATAGATTCTACTTCAGCATGTGGTCTTGGAATAACATGTACGGAAACAAGCTCTCCTACACGCTGAGCTGCTGCTGCACCTGCATCTGTTGCTGCCTTAACAGCACCTACATCACCGCGAACCATAACAGTTACAAGACCGCCTCCAACAAATTCTCTGCCAATCAGATATACATTTGCTGCTTTTACCATTGCATCTGCCGCTTCTACTGAACCTACTAAACCTTTTGTTTCAATCATTCCTAATGCATCAAACTTTGTCATTTTTTAATCCTCCTAAAAATAATAATTATTATTTAATTAATTTTAATTTTGTTTCTGCGTTAATTCCATAAGCATTGGCTTCTTCTGTATCAATATGACATTCTAAAGAGCCTTGTTCGTTTGCCCGAACGATTACATTATCCATAATTCCGCCTCTCGGACCGTCCATTGCAAGTCTTACAATCTGTCCGTCATATACACCGTAAGCCTGAGCTTCTGACGGCGACATATGGATATGTCTTTGTGCTACAATTACACCTTCTTGTAATATTACGGAGCCTTTTGGACCTATCAGAGTAACGGCTCCTGATCCGTTCAGGTCTCCGGATAACCGAAGAGGTGCCTTACAGCCCAGTTTAAATCCGTCTCCTGATAAAATCTCTATCTGAGACTGACTGCGAACAGGACCAAGAACTCTTACCTTCTCGATAACTCCTTTCGGACCGCACAGAGTTACCGTCTCTTTACAGGCGAACTGACCTGGTTGAGAAATATCTTTTATACAGGTCAATTCATATCCCGGTCCAAACAGTGTTTCCACATCTTGTTTTGAAAGATGAACGTGTCGATTGGAAATTCCAACCGGTATCAGCCCCTGTTTTGCAAGTTCACAAACGGAGTCTGTAGTATTACAATCAGACGCATTCACAGATTCTACCGCCTTTAAAAGCATTTCCAGAACCTGATTCAAGCTGTCATTCATCCTTTATTCTCCCTTCATTGCCTGAACTAAGCCATTGATCATATCCTTAAGCTGTTCTAAATTTACGCCTTGATCTTCTGCTAATTCAGGTGCTCTTACTGCCTGTTCCGGAGCCTGGCTTGCCATCACATTGCCGACATGTGCCGCCGCCTGTGAATTATTGGCAAAACTTGCCGGTGATGCCGCATCGCAACCGCAGCTGCTGCAGCCTGCACTATAACTGATTGGAGAAGCGGTTGTAGCAGTATTGCAGCAACTTCCGCTATGATTTACACGGAAAGTCGGATCATCCTGCACCATAGTCGTTACATTTTTAATTCCATACGCAACCGTTTTCTTGTTGATCAGATGCATTGGTGTAACGTTATCGGATACAGAGCTTCCGCCCCATGTTCCACAGCCCAAAGTAAAGGCCGGTGCCAATGCGGTACTTAATCCGGTTCCGCCCATGCTTCCGCCTGTATTTACTAAAATACGGGAAGCCGGTTTGCTGGCAAATTCTCGAACAATATGCTCATCCTGTGTATGAATACTCATTGTATGACCGATTCCGTTCTGTAATAAACGGATACTTAAATCACAAGCTTCCAACCAGTCACGTACAGTATAGAATGCAAGTACACTGGTCAATTTCTCATAGGAAAGTGGATTGCCATCTCCTACACCGGACTGTAATCCGACTAAAACTGTGGTATCTGCCGGAACAGAAATTCCTGCTCCTTCTGCAATCACCCGTGCCGAACGGCCTACATATTTTGCATTCATGGCATGACCGCCATTTTTGAATAACAGACCGCAAACCTTTTTTAATTCTTCCGGATTCAGGAAGTATGCTCCCTGTCTTTTCAATTCCTCTACAACGGCATCGTGATTACACTCTTCACAGATAATAGACTGTTCGGATGCACAGATTGTTCCGTAGTCAAAGGTCTTGCTGGCAATAATATTGGTAACCGCCTGATGTACATCTGCAGTACGTTCAATATAAGCAGGTGAGTTTCCTGCTCCAACTCCGATTGCAGGTTTTCCGGCACTGTATGCCGCTTTTACCATTCCCGGACCTCCGGTTGCAATAATTAGTTTGATTGCATCATTATGCATCAGCTCGTCAGTTGCAGGCATCGTACACATAGACAGGCATCCGATCACATCCGACGGTGCTCCGGCTTCCACTGCTGCCTGCGCCATTAATTCTGCTGCTCTTCTTGTACATTTTAAAGCAGACGGATGTGGTGAAAATACAATCGCATTTCTTGATTTGATTGCAATCATTGATTTGTAGATTACAGTTGAAGTAGGGTTGGTGGATGGTACAATTCCCATAATCAGACCCACCGGTTCCGCTACCTCAAAAATTTTCTTTTCTTTGTCCTCACAGATGATACCCTGTGTTTTCATATCTTTTATATAATCATACAAAAGAGTTGCTGCCGCATGATTTTTATATGCCTTATCGTTTACTTTTCCAAATCCGGTTTCTTCTACCGCCATCTGGGCTAATTCATATACATGCTCCTCTGCCACTTTGACCATATTACGAAGAATCTGATCAATCTGTGCCTCACTGAATTTTGCAATTCGATCAGCAGCTACAGCACCATATCTGCACAAATCTCTTGCTTCTTGTACTGAGCGCAGATCAAAATCCATATTTTCCATTTAGCTACCTCCTCTCAATAATGGCTAATTGTTATAGAACTCTTTTAACAGTTCTATGAGTTCCTTTTTTGTCATATCAAATGCCGAACGTCCTTCCAGATCACAATCTCCGTATTCATCGTTCACCATTTGTTTCACATCTCCGGCTTTTTTGTTTTTCAGCATTGCTAACGCCTGATCCAAACCTTCTTTTTTGATCTGAGCCTCCAGCCATTCTCTTCCTTCTGAGACAGTAGCTGCCTGTGCATCTGTATCCGTCTCCTTTTCCGGAATCGGAGTTTCTTCTGTTTCTGCAACAGGTTCCTCTTTTGCCTCGTCCTCAGACGCTTCCTGTATTGCCTCGTCTGTATATTCTTCCGGGTAATTCTTCTTTAAAACATTGTCCACACTTCCGACGATGATGCCGTCCAGACTTTCATGTGGTCTCGGTATCACATGCTGGGAAAGAATGGTTCCGTTCATCCTGGTAATTGCCGCAACTGCCGCATCTACACTCGCTTTACAAGTTGCTACATCACCGGTTACGGTAATTGTTACAATTCCTCCCTTTACAAAGGTTCTTTCAACCAGGCGTACATCTGCCGCTTTCAGCATTGCATCTGCACCCTCAATAGCTGCTACAAGCCCTCTTGTCTCTATAAACCCAATCGCTTGCATTTATCATCCCCCTTAATATGTGGCATAAAATACCTTTACATGAGTTGTGGTTCCAAATACACAATGGATTCCTTTCGGTATAAAGAGGGAATCTCCTGTCTTTGCTTCGTATGTTTTATTTCCAATGGTTACGGTAATGCATCCCTCTACCACATAGTAGATTTCCTGGCACTCCACATCCCAATCAAATGAGCAGTTGTCAATGGTCATAAAACCTGCATTCATAGAAGAATGATCATCCGCTCCGATAATTTCCTGATATTTTACTTTTCCGTTATCTGCCGGATTTCCGGTTTCCAGTACTTCTGTGCGAACAGAGCTTCCTCTGACCACTTTTAATCCAGCCGGATCACATTCTGCCATGTACGGTTTTCCGCTTCCACAGGAATCCAGAAGACCATTCAATAATCCTTGGTTCTGAAGCTGAGATAACACCTTAAAAATCAGATCAGCGTCCAGAGAATCAGAACTTTTGCAAGCCTCCGCCTGCGATTCACAAGTATGTCCCTGGCAACATTCCGCTGCCGGTGCACAGCCCTCCTGTATTTCCAGACCTGCATTTTTGATCGCATCACGTGCTGCCGGTGTCAGAAGTGTATCATTATCCACATAGACAACCTTATCTCCTGCACTGATCATGGCATTGATCGCAGCAACGTCAATCAGTTTTTTCATTTTTGCACCTCCTTTTTTTACTCCTCAAATTCGCAATCTTCATCTATAATTCCAATAATTGCTGCATCGATCGGTATTGCGTCATTATCAAACATTCTTCTTGCCGAAGAACCGGTGGTTACCAACACCCGATCACCGATTCCCGCACTGATTACATCTGCGGCTACCAGACGTTTTCCGGCGTCCGTCCCTCCTACTACTTCTACGAGCATGAGCTTATATCCGTTTAACAGCTCTGATTTTCTCGTTGCCCAGATATTATCAATTAATTTTGCTGTTATCATACACTCACCTTTCAGATTGCTTCCTTAATTTTTGCTATTGCCGACTCTACAGATGCGGTATCACCGAATATAGCCAGCAGAATCATATTTTGCGGACAGCTACCTCTGATATCCTCTACCGTAACTCCGACCGCTTTTTCCGCTATATCCGCAGCAACAACCATTTCTATCAGCTTTCCCTGTACCAGGCCGACTGCATCGACCTGATCTAACGCAGTGCTCTTTCCGGATCCTTTTCTTCTTTCTAAAATCTCTAAAGTTCCCTGACTGGGCGACTTTATAATCCGTACATCCATGCTTATCACTCCATCCTACTGCTGTTCCATCTGCTTTACAGTATCTGCACAACTAAAAGCAATGCCGATCGGCGTTACAAACATCGGGTCTACTGGCTTATAGGTTGGAATATTTGTTGATTTCTCAATAATCCCTTCAATTCCTCCCAGACAACAGGTACCGCCTACTAATGTAATACTGTCTACCTGATAGCCCGCCACATGCTCGTTAATGATTGATGACACTTTTTCGATTACCGGTTTTAATATCGGAAGTATTTCTTTATGATGCTGAACATCTCTTTTAAAAAGTTCCGCATCGTCAAAGCTTTTGGAATATGCTCCGGCCAATACAAGAGAAAAATGAGTTCCTCCTGTCGGCTCATCCGCAACATAAATCACTTTTCCGTCTTTAAAGATGGAGATTCCGGTTGTTCCTCCACCTATATCCACTACTGCACCATTTTCGATCTGAATCAGATTGTTTGCTGCAGTTGATTCATCCTCCAGGGCAACAATCTCATATCCTGCCCCTTCTACTACATTCTTTACTGCACCTCCATCTAAGGTGTCTGTTCCCGGCGGAATCGCTGCTGCCGCATACAATAACTCAGTACCCAGTTCCTCTTCGATCTCCTGCTTCATTGTACGGACAATATCAACTGCACCTACATAGTCTACGACCATTCCGTCCCGGACTACATCCGCATAACGATATCTGCCTGCCACCGGTTCCTTGTTCTGATTTAACACAACAGTTACGACACATGCAGTTCCCAGATCGACGCCCACATAATATTCGTCTCCTTTATTTACCACACAGTGATTCGTAACTTCTTTAAATCGACCGACAATGTCATCACAGTATTGATAGTTTATTGATTCCTTTTGCATTCTTTTACTCCCGCTGTGCAGATTATCTGTGATAATTGATTGATAATCTGATTTAATCCATTCTCAACAGAAATCAGTTGTTGTCCGTTCATCACTTCGACCGCCTGAATTCTTACTTCTCTGGTCAGGGCACGTAATCGATTTGCAATCAACAGGGCGGTTCCGTGCGGACCCTGGATATAGAACTCTGAAATAGTAAAACAATTTCCTATATCCTTTCCGCAGTTCTCCTGATTGATCCCTGCACAACTTTCAAAATGCACTGTCAGACCACTGGCCTTTCCTGTAACTACATCTCTTAGATTCTCGAGCGAGCGAGCAAGCTTTACCACTTTCTCCGCCGACTCTATTTCTTCACTATTGATCAACTCTCCGGCTGCCAGGAAGTATTCCGACTGCAGTACCTCCAGACGTCCGTCCAGTTTTGCAGCCGCCAGAACATCTCTTTTTATTACGGTATCCGCTTCCTGATCCGATACACCTTCCTTTATCTCCGATTTTGGATCTAAATTTTCGGCTTTTTTCCCGAATCTCATCGCAGTTCCGTCAGCAAAAACATTAATCCCTCTATCTGACAAAAAGGTTCTTGCTCCCGGAGTAAGTCTGACTCCCTCTTCCAGCTGGTAATTTGTGAAAGGCTGTGCATTGAATTGAGAACGAAGATCATATTCTGTGATAAATTTCATGTTCCCCTCCATTCAATGTCGAGCGGAACAGATACTCTTTCAATCGTTCCATTCCTGCCTCTTCATCTTTGTTAATTCGAAACCGGGGAGTTTTAATCCCCGCCCGACTTAATTGTTTCTCACACTTTTCCGCCTTTGTTTCATCTCCGTCATATTTTGTAATAACTCCTGTGACAGGGCAGTTGAACACCTTTGTAAATTCAGGCGGATATCTGTCTCTCAGTTCGTTTATATCTACTAAACAGACAATCTGAGATGCATGATTTTGTGCAACCGCAATCAAATGCTCATACATTCCCGGATTATCCAAGTACGAACCCGGAACATCTATGGTATGCTTTCCGAATATAATGTCCTGCGTCTTTCTTACGGCTTTTTCCTCTCCGTTTAAATAATGGCAAAGAGTCGTTTTTCCGCTTCCGCTCGGACCGATAATCATAATTTTCTTTTTCATACCATATCACCATCTGCCTTTCTTTAGGTTCTTGTGATGGCTACCGTAGTAAATCCCAACAATGTACTTAATGTATTTGTTACTGCTTCTAAAGCTGTTTCCACACTTTGTACATCTCCGTTAATTACCACTGAACCTGTAAAGCGGTCCAGAAATCCGATTTCCACATCTGCCGCCTTTGTAGCAATATCTGCTGCAATTATGGCCGTTTCATAAGGCGAAAGTGTCAGTATTCCGATTGCTCCTTTTTCTTCAATGCCAAGGCGTTCATAGATACCACTCATAGGTGAGGCAATTACATGTGCAATCGTAACCTGTTTTCCGGGGACAGATTCTTGTATGATCCGATCTATCTCACCTGACTTTTCACCCAGTAATCCCATTTCCATCCTTTCTGCATTGTATTAGTGACGAACCACCGAAACCGGTACTCCGTATTGACTTATCCAGCCCTCAATCTGATCCAGTTCCTCTTCCGAAAGAGCCGGATCATCCTTGATTTGATACTCCATTCCAAGCTGCTTATATTTGTTAACCCCCATCTTATGGTATGGTAACAAATCAATTCCTTTGAAATTATCGTAATCCTGATACTGCTGTAATAGATTTACAATTCCCTCAATATCTTCCTTACGATCATTTACCCCCTTTAGCAGTGGCATTCGAATTTTTACATTCTTGTTACTGCCAAGCAAGTACTTTACATTTTCCAAAATCATCTCATTCCGTACACCGGTCCATTGATAATGTCTCTCTGAATCGATATGTTTGATGTCAAATAAAAAAGTATCTACATGAGGTGCAATCTTTTTAAGTACATCCGGTGTGCAGTATCCGCAGGTTTCGATTGCGGTGTTGATCCCCTGCCTTTTACAGATTTCCAACAAACTTGCCGCAGCCTCCGGCTGAGAGGTAACCTCCCCTCCGCCCAATGTCACTCCACCGCCGGACATCTGATAAAATCCACGATCCTCTTCTACCAATTCAAACAGTTCGGAAATTGTTTTTTCCTCACCAACAATGCTTAAGGCTTTTTCCAGACAGACCTCCTCACATTTTCTGCATCCGATACATTTGATATTACGATTCACCGAATGCTTATGTGTGCTGCTGTCTATCGAATGGATCCCCACCGGGCACACTTCCGCGCATCTTCCACAGTGAGTACAAAAATCTTCTTTAAACATTACCCGGGGTCTCCTCTCGAGACCCTCGGGATTAGAACACCATTTACATCTGAGTGGGCAGCCTTGAAAGAAAATCAATGTCCGGACACCCGGGCCGTCAAACGTATTAAAGCGCTGTACATTGAAAATGACGGCTTTTCGTTCCAGATTATCGTTTTGTGCTTCGCCCATTATATACTCCTGTTCCTTATAGTTTTGTCAGCATAGTACGACTGATGATTTCATCCTGTACATCCTTACATAACTCGGTAAAGAAAGCACTGTAGCCGGCAACTCTTACAACCAGATCGCGATGTGCTTCCGGATTTTTCTGAGCATCGATCATTGTTTCATTATCAACATAGTTGAACTGCATCTCTCCGTTACCGTACATGCTGGCGGTTCTTAACAATGTAATCAGACCCTGCTCTCCTTCCGGAGTGTTTAAAATACCCGGCATCAGCTTGAAGTTATGTACAAGACCGATATTCATGCTGTCATTAGACATCTTGGATACGGATTTGATGATTGCGGTAGGTCCCTTATAATCGGCACCCTGCGTAGGACTGATACCGTCAGAAAGCGGTGTCCATGCTTTACGTCCGTTTGCAGTCGCTCCGGTCATCATACCGAACGGTGTATTGTTTGAGATAGACAATGTACCGTGGCTCAAGTGAGAATATAAAGTCTTATATTTTCTGTGCTCGTGTTCGGTATAATGAATAATGTCTGCACAAAGATTATCCGCATAATCATCGTCATTACCATATTTCGGTGCATCCAGACAATCTCTTCTGAGTTGTTCATATCCCTCAAAATCCGCCTTTAATGCTTCATTGATCTGCTCTAATGTATATTTCTTATCTTCAAATACCAACTTCTTGATTGCTGCCATAGAATCCGCATAGGTTGCAAGTCCTGACCATACAACACCCGGTCCGTAATTATACATCGCACCGCCGGCGGAAACATCTTTTCCACTTTCCATGCAGCCTTCGTACATGATAGACATCAATGGTTTCGGCGCCATATCTCTGTGTACTCTCTGGGATATCACAGTCATGACATCCGTCCATTTTGTAATATAATCAATCTGATTTTTTACTGCACGGTCAAACTGCTCAAATGTCTGATACTGACTCAGATCACCCTCATCCGGAGTAACCTGTTTTCCGTACCAGAGAGGAACACCGTGATTCAATGTCAATTCAATACAGATCGGCCACTGTGTATAAGCCGTAGAAGTCCACTGATACAGTCTTCCGGCTTTTTGAGGCTCTACACATCCCATCAAACAATAATCACGTGCATCTTCTACCGATACACCTTTTGCCAACATCATCTTGATGTGAGTATCATCGAAATGGCAAGCAGGGAATCCCATTCCCGCACGTACTACGTCTACGATCTTTCTGAGATATTTCTCAGGAGATTTATTATGAATACGGCAAGCAAGAGACGGCTGATAAATCTTTGTATGACGAACCGCATCCATCAGCAAATAGGTCAGGTCATTGGTTGCATCCGCTCCGGAACGACTAACTCCACCTACACACATATTTACAAACGGCTGATAACCTGCAAAGAATTTAGACGCATCTTCTGAAGTTACCCACATCATTTCAGACATCTTGATCAGCATACAGCTTGCCAGTTCGAATGCTTCATACTCTGTCATACGACCGGACTGAATATCTGCAAGATAGTATGGATACATATATTGATCCACACGTCCGATGGACATACCTGTTTGATTTTCTTCTACCGGAAGCAAAGACTCAATTGTCCATACCGCCTGAACTGCTTCCCAGAAAGTTTCCGGTTTGTGAGCAGGTACTCTGCGGTTTACTTCTGCAATTTTCTGTAATTCCGCTTTACGTTTAGGATTGGTTTCTTTTACAGATAACTCTAACGCATAATCTGCCAAGCGGTTTGCGTATATTATGACACCTTCTGTGGTATCAATTACAGACTTATAAAAATAGATCTTATCGATATCGTCCGGATTTGCATAATCCAGATGCTGCAGGTATTCTTTTGCCTCATTCTGAATATCCAACATACCCTTATTCATTGTGATGATATCGTATCCCGGATTGGAATCTCCGCCACCGTTTACTGCGTGATATGAACAATCGGACACAAATGATTCTCCCGATAATTCCCATCCGCCACACTCACGGTACTGATCTTCACAATATTCATCTACGGATTTTCCTTCCCAGAATGGGAATAATACTTCCCTCATATACCGCTTATCTTCTTCTGAAATATAAAACGGATCCTGATCACGAGTACCGATTGTATCTAACTCGTCTCTCAACCATCTCCATGCAATATCAGGTGAAAATGCTCCGGCACGAGGTGCTCCGGTAGGATTTCCGACAATCAGTTCATTATCCTGTATTACCAACGGTGCCGTTTCACAGCAATAACGGAAACATTTACCGCGAAGTTTGATCTTAGGCATTCCCGGATTTTCTTCCGTAATCTTGGTAATCGCTCTCGCACGATGTGTTGTGATTGACGGTTTCCATTTCATATACTGATCTTTTAATGCCAGTATACGAGGGGTAGGTCCGTCCGGAATCCCGTTCCCGTGAGCTCCGTTATCCGCATATGCTCCACCGGGCATTACAGAAGGAGCTCCGATTCCCTCTTTTTTTGTTATCTGATCACTGACGCCCTGAAACATTTTTTGAATTGCTTCACGCTCTTCAGGAGTCAGATTCTTTGTTGCATCTGCAAGTTTTGCGGAAAATTCTTTAATATCCAAATTAAATTTCCTCCTTTTCCTCTTTATTATTTTTATCAAGTATCATTCAGATGTTTGTCTAATGCTTTATCCAAAATCTGCTGTAACAGCCGAAGCCGATCCTGTCTTCCGTTTTCCTGCTGAACCAGAGGCTCTATATATTCCTGATCTGCTTTGTCACGAATATAGGCACTGCTTCTTACCCCAAAACTCAGTGTGCGGATATAAACAAGATTCATCGGCGAAATATTATCGGAAGTGATTCCGTTTTCCGTTCCTCTGCCTCCCAGTGTCATGGAAGGGAACAGATTGGTTGTCATCCCCATACTTCCCAGAGTTGCCGGTGTATTTACCAATACACGGGCAACCGGCTTTTTCAAAGCAAATTGTCGTATTACATACTCATCTGTAGAATGTATTACCAATGTATGCCCGTCATTTTTAAACAAGAGCAATTCAATACATTTTTCACAGGCATCTCTCCAATCATCCTCAATGTAATACGCCAATACCGGACATAGTCTTTCTCGAGAATACGGATTATCCGAAAGTGCATATTTCCCTTCTGCAATTAATACCTGAACATATTGACCCGGGTCAAATCCGGCACGGGCAGCCAGTCGTTTTGCACTCAGCCCCACAAACTCTGGATTCAGAGAACCGTCCTGTTTGTAAATCAGATGCGCCAGTTTTTCAGCTTCTTCTTCACTCATAAAATAAGCTCCCTGACGAATCATTTCTTTTCGAACATTTTCTTCGATGCACCGTTCCACCACAACAGATTGCTCCGCTGTGGAAACCATACCGTTATCAAAAGTTTTGCTTTCAAAAATATTTCGTACAGCCTGCCCGACATCCGCTGTTCTTTCAATGAATGCCGGTCCGTTTCCGCTTCCGCCATATATAAAAGATTTTCCTGTATGACGAATTGTTTCCAGGAATGCAGGAACACCGGTATCCAGAATCAGGTTTACAAATGAATGATGCAGGATTTCTTTTGTTCCATCATCTGATATCGTGTGAAGATAGGAAATTGTCCCCTCCGGAGCTCCCGCTCTTTTTGCCGCCTCTGCCATCAAATCCAACGTTCGACCGATACAGTTTTTTGCTCTCGGATGTGGAGAAAACACAATCGCATTTCCTGCCTTTACAGCAATGACTGCATTAAAGATTGCTGTTGACACCGGACTGGTAGAAGGAAGCAATGCTGCAATAACTCCCAATGGAACTCCGACTTTCATGACTCCTTTTTCGCGATCCTCTTCAATAAACCCGACACATCTCATATCACGAATGTCATTTCGTACTTTCTGACAGACAAACTGGTTTTTCACAATCTTATCTGCTAAAATTCCATATCCAGTTTCCTCATGGGACAGAATTGCCAATTCTCGAATGTGGTCGCTTATCGCGTCCAACATTTCCTCTACAATCACATCCAATCGCTCTTGGGAAAAATCCGCCAACTGTTCTCTTGCCCGGTCAGCATTTTCCACCAATATTCTGGCTTCCTGAATGGAGAGCAAATCATTATCAATAATATTCATGCTGTCTCCCTTCTGCGCCTTTCTATTCGTTATCGTATGGCAATAACTTATCTAATGTATATCTTTCTACAATTTTGTAGAGATCCGGATGTGGGCTGGCAATTACTACGTGACTGTACAGATTTCCACCTTCCATCTCCGTTACTCTCTTTACTCCGGCATCTACCGCACTTTTGCAGGCTGCTACATCTCCCGCTACCAATACGGAAATATACCCGGATGCTGTATTTTCATATCCGATCAGCTTTACATCTGCCGCTTTTACCATGGCATCTGCCGCCTCAAGGACAAACACCAGACCAAAAGTCTCTATCAGTCCGAGTGCGTTATATGATTTTTGCATATCATTCACCTCTCAAATGTTATTTAGTACATGTCCACATCATGCACCGATACAATGTCTCCGACTTCCGGTATCGGTCTCGGAATGACAGAATGTGCTGTCACCTTTCCGATCTGCTCTGCTACTTTTACTCCGGCTTCAACCGATGCACGGCACGCCGCCACATCTCCTTTTACCAAAACTGTAACCAATGTAGATCCGATATTTTCATATGAGATCAGTTCTACATCTGCCGCTTTCAGCATCTTGTCACATGCTTCTAGCGCCGGTACCATGCCTAATGTTTCAATCATTCCCAGTGCTTCTTCACCGTAATATCTCATAGGCTTCTCCTTTATTTAATATAACTGTTAATAGTTTCTGCTCCGTCCGCAGGTGCTTTGTAATATACCCGAATATCTTTGTTTCGATCGAATTCATATCTGGTCTCTTCCAACAGACCATTTTCTTTTGCCGCCATCAGTATTTCTACTACATTCGGCTTTCTGAATTGACGATTACTGCTGTAGTCTGCCCGAAGCGCATCCATTACTTCATCCGCACTTGCTTCATCCACAGTTGTCATATATTTCAAAACTGCATAAGTAAATGGTTTCTTTGACATGCTATGCTACCTCCCCGCTCTCTAATGTTTTTTTCTTAAACAGGTCTAATGGATTGGTTGCAATCAGTACAATGCCGAAGAACATTACAATTGCTGCCACCCATGCAATCGGTGCAATAGTCCAACCCGGCTGTTTGAAGATGATTCCTACAATAATCATGCAGAAGAACGGTCCCCAGAAAGAATACGCCCCGTTGCAAGCCATTCCCAATGGTGCCCCGCACATACTGTTTCCTTTGTACCACAGACTGTATGCAAACAATGCGAAGAAACCTGATACAATAAAGAAAATCATTGCCGGTCCGTTTGTCCATGCCTGTCCCAGTAAATGGAATCCCTCTTTTGCGCTGCCACCGATAATGGATAAAATCGGCACCAAAATAATCATGTTGGATAAACCGGATGTTGTCTGACGAATTGCAATACCAATCTCATAATCAATCAATGTGGTTCCGTATCCTGCCACACATCCTTCAATTCCCCATCCTAACGCTGCCAGAAACGCAATAATAAAACCAACCGGTGTGAGTTTTGTTCCTCCTGTAAGACTGGTGCTTCCGATCATGATCGTAGCCGCCACACAAACAAATACACCGATTGCCATACGCAAGTTCAATTCCTGTTTGTAAATAACCCTTCCAAGAATCGCTCCGATTGCCGGGCATAATGCCGTGATCGGAATTACAACCGAACCGCACATGTTCAATGCCACAACATAACAGGTACTCGCAAGAGGACCTCCGACTAAAGCACAAATTACCATCATCATTCCCGGTTTGGTCTTTAATACTTTAAAGAAATCTCCCAGTTTCCCTTTTGCCGCTGCCATAATCCATGCCCAGATTGCAGAACAACTGTCGTTTACCGCACTTCCGATTGCCCCCAAGACAAATATTGTGAAGAACGGCGCTACCCCTGCTTTATTGGCGCCAAACCAATCTCCCCAAACTCCTCTTGTCTCCGCATACGTTAAAAATGCAGAATAAAGACCGTAACAGATACCTGATAAGATTGCCAGCGTAATTCCCTTTTTAAAAAACGCAGAATCCAATCTCTTTTTTGCAGTACGTAATTCCCCCTGTACTGCTGCCGTGTTTTGTGTTTCTTGATTCAATGCTCATTTCTCCTTTCTGTCTCACTCATTTTATATTTAGGTAATAATTACCATTACGGATACATTTTGCATTTTTATTTTATTAATATTTTAATTTAAGTCTAACATTGCCCTAAGAGTAAAGGTCAATATGTCTAATTTTCTATTTTTTTCATTGTTTTTTGTCGTTAAATTAACCGACAAAAAATACTTTTCCATCTTTTTCCACGTGTATTGTTGTTAAATTTATCTATTAAAACACAATTCTTCAGTTACAACCGAAGATTGTTCGACAATAACCTTTCCCTTACCAATAATGTTTTGTCACCTCAATTCTATCTGCTTTGTATGTATTTGAATTTGTACAAAATTTGTCAAGAAAATAATCATTCTGTCCGATGTGCAGATGGATAATTATTTGTATACAACAAAAAGCCGATCTACTTCCGTAAATCGACTTTTTGACTGAATTACTATTCTATTTTCTCGTTCCAAATATTATTGCCTTGTTTTATGTACAACAATCAGTTCCAAAATCCCCAAAAGGATCACACCTATGATAAAAAGTATTGAATATGCCCCTCCTGCCTCTCAACAATTCTATTCTCGAAGATGCACTATAATCTCTTCATAAAGTTATTTTATTATACACAAAAAACTCATTTCTATGCGTTTTTCTCCTATACATCCTCCGGAACCATTTTTACATTTGTTATCCGGCTGAAAGCTGTCTTTCCGCCGTCTCCAGATCTGGATATCCGTATTCCTTTACAATATTACTATATAACTGCTTCACCGGATTTTCTCCAGTCGATAGAATCCGAATCATATCTCTTGCCATCTGTAAAAGTGTATTCTCCGAATAAGTTTTCAATTCACTTACAAAATAACAGGGAATGGTAACCCCTCCGGCGCCTCCGAAAAGAGAACGTCCGGAGGACAACAACTTCGGATATATCAAACTCTGTCCTTCATAACATACTATAAACACAGTTGCAATCGCTTTTGCCAGCTTTTCTTGCCGTTCTCCTACCTTCGTCAGATACGGTCTTAATTCCCTCTCAAAATATTCTTTGTCCGTTTCCTCCATCATGTAGGAATATTTTTCAGCAATCAGATTGCGCCCCTTTTCCCTTGCCCTCTTTAAATCTTCTTTGTAACTTTGCAATGTCTCCCGTGAAAAGAGAGCATGCTGGCTGAAGCGCATAATATGAAAGGTGTTCCAGTCATCCTGACAGGAAGCTCTCCCGTCTATACTTTGCACCTTTGAGAACATATCAAACTCATATACAATAATCTGTTCGATCAAACTTTCCTTTTGCACTGTCTCTGTCTCCTTTTCAATCTGCCAAAATCGGACGTTTTCTCAGCAAGCCGTCTTGAATCTGATCCGCAATACTGCTTCCGTGCATTACCATGAAATTATCAGAAGTATTCGACAAGCCATCTGCTCGAAGTATTTCTGCTGTTCGACTGCAAATTGTTTCTATCAACTGTATCTTCTGCTCTTTATTAGCCGCATTATCCGGCAACTGTATAAACACTTTCATAGTTTGAACCACATCAGTCAGACGGGAAAAAGAGCCCGTTCCGTAAAAGCTCCATTTATAAAACGGCTGATAGCAGCGATTCAGCAGATACACAGCTGACAATGTCGCCTTTATAAATTCTCCGCCCGCCATATAAGCTCCGTCGTACTGTTCTCTCTGACAACACCTGATATAATTATACTGTCCCGCCTGTCCCATTCTTGTAATACAGGATGCCAGCTTCTTTCGATACACATCCTGCGGATAATACTGTAATAACACTTTACGCCAATCACTGAATTTTCCGTAGGTATCTTCATATACTGTTCCATTAGTAGCAATCGCCAAAAAGCATTCCGGAATCTGCAGCCATTCCATAGCCGTTTCCGGTGGATGGGTAAGACCCGTATATTTCTGATAGAATCCCTCTACCGTCATAATTCCTCTTCGTTGATTCAAAAGTCGAGAATTCCCTCTTTTATATCCGCAATAAATCTCCGGCAGAGAAGCATATCTTTTTTCCAATTCCGCTCCTACCGACCGGTATACCTGTTCCGGAACCCATATACAATAATCCGGTCCGAAATCATGATCTTTGGAAAGCTCGTCGTCCCAACCGTGACATTCCGATCCTTCCCCAACCAATCCTACTGCCGCCAACTGACGTAAAGGCTCCAATACTCCGCAAAAAACAGAGTTTATCGTCTCTTGATAAAATTGCCGTGATAATTCTATCCCCTTCATCCGTTCTTCCTTTCCGATTATTATCACTTTTACGAAAGATAACGTTCTACTCGCTCCAGATCCGACAAAATCTGCTCATAGTCCTTAGATTTACCGAAGCTTTTCTCTGTAAGAGCTGCCGCTTTTGCATACCCTTCCCGTGCCGCATGATAATCCCGCTCACGTTCATTCAATCCTGCCAATGCATAGATCCCTATCGCATAATGGGAATCTCCTTCTGCATGTGCTTCTTGAAAAACAGTCAGTGCATTCTCCAAACTTTTCCTTGCTTCTTTCAAACGATCTGCCCGAATCAGTGCCTGACCCATATTTACATAGGAAGTTGCGAGATCAATTTCATGCCCCGGAATCCGCTCAATTTTCCGAATCGCCTTCTCCACCAGTGAAATAGACTCCCGTTCCTGTCCCGTCTCCCGCAAACACGCACTCATATTATTATATAGTGCTGCCAGTTGATATTCATTCTCATCAGTTTGATTCAATATCGCTTCCGCTTTTTTATAAATTTCATATGCCGTTCGAAATTCTTTTCGAACAGTATAAACACTTCCAAGGTTAATAAGTGCTGCTGCACAGTTTATACTATGCTCCATTCCGAGTTGTGTTAAACAATCCTGTACTTTATCATATGCCCAAAGTGCTTCTTCCGTGCGATGAGTTGCCCTGTACAATCCTCCAAGCTCATTGCAAGTCGCCACAATCCCTTCTAAGTCTCTTTGTTCTCCGGCTTCCTTTAATGACAGCAGCATAAATTGTTCCGCTTCCTGAAATTGTTTACTTTGATAATACTGATCCAGTTTCTGATAAAATTGTTCTGTATTCATAGACTCGGACTTTTCCTCTCATTAATCGTTATAGAACCTGCACATTATATTACTTTCAGTATAACGGTTATTGTTCGGGGGAAAGCAAGTTCAAATTCAAAAAATACTCCACAATTTTCTCCCCTGTAAAATAGCTATATTTCACAATATTTCTCTTTAGTCCGATCTGTTCTATGTCTATTTTTTTCACTTTTCCTCTGTTCTCTTATGCGTTTTCCTGTTTTTTCTTTCTTTCAAATCTATTTTATCGTCAAAAATATATTGCCCTTCCCCTTAGAGGAAGGGTTAAAGTCAAGATAACAAGTTATTTTATTTACGAGGTATCTATGTTATGAAAGAATATGATAAAATAGAGAATTTTGATTCCAACCGACAGCCATTGAGAATTGTTCAGGAGATGGTAAACGGCAAGGAAATTACTCTTGCACATATTATCGGCGGTCCCATGCCTATCATTTACCAAAAACTCGGTTTAAATCCCAATATTGACTATCGTTCTTCAGCTATCGGTATATTAGATGTCACTCCTCCGGAGTCCGCCATTATCGCATCCGACATTGCAGTAAAATCCGGAAATGTATATCTCGGATTCGCAGATCGCTTCAGCGGCACTATGATTATTACAGGTGAGATTGCCGAGGTCACCACTGCCATTCATGAAGTGGTTTCCTATCTGAAAGATACTCTCGGTTATGTCTCTTGTCCGATTACCAAACGATAAGGAGGAAACACTGTGAATTCTATACGGTCAGATGACAAAAATTGGCTTCAATCCTTTTTGGAATCCTACGTTATACAGGAAGAATCTGCCGGACGCAGAGCACGTACAATCCAAATGCTGGTTCCTGCAAAGGAAGTAATTCTGGCTCATATTATCGGCAGTTCTTTCGATCCTGTTTATACCAATCTTGCAATTGATATCGGATTTCATGAAGGTGCCCAACCTTACGGAGATGCTATTGGCATTTTTAAGGTTTCCCCTCATGTCGGAGTCATCGTTGCAGGAGATGTTGCAGTTAAATGTGCTACGGTAGATATCGGATTTATGGATCGCTTCAAAGGTGTCTTAATCCTGACCGGTTCCCGCTCCGAAGTAGAAACTGCTATCCAAAACTGTCATCAATACTTCCGAAGCGAACTCGGCTATCGATGCCATCCGATTACACACAGCTGATAAAATGAGGATATCTTATGGAAAAAATGCGAAAACTTTTTCTTTGCGGTCGAAGTGAATCCGGAAAAACTTCTTTGACCCAGGCATTAAAAAGGGAGCAGCTTCATTATGAAAAAACACAGTCGGTAAATTCCTGGGATATTACAATCGACTGTCCCGGAGAATATTCCGAAACAAAAGAACTCGGGTATGCCATGGCATGCTTCAGCTTTGAAGCAGATGTATGCGGACTCGTTTGTGCGGCAGACGAACCCTATGATCTGCACGGTCCCAATTATAACGGCGTCATCAATCGCCCTCTTATCGGAATCATTACCAAAATTGATTCTCCGAGGGCAAATGTTGCCATGGTATCGCAATGGCTTAGAGATTCCGGTTGCGAACGTATCTTTCCTGTCAGTAATGTCACAGGGGAAGGAATCGAGGCACTGCGTCAATATCTATGTAAAGAAGTTCAGACAATCAGCTTAGAAGAGGCAATTATTTATCAGAGAGACGGAAAAGAATCCGGTCTTTGAGCACTCCCGTATTCCCCTTTAATAAAAAAAGGTACAGAGTGTCGGAATTGTATATTCTCCCGACACCTGCACCTTTTTCTGACTTTCTACCTAAAGACAGACATCTGCCACTACAGTTCTTTCAATTTAATTAATAACTGAACCTTTGCCTTATTCTTATAATAATCCTTTCCCATCTCATTCACATTTGTCTTTTTCAACTCTATCTGATCTGTATCAGACATTTCCAGTTCATATCTGTAAACTTTACCGGAGTCCCCTTCCCTCATAGGAGTATTTTTTGAAACAATCTCCATGCTTTTATAAGAGATTATCCTTATCTCTTTATTTTCCTTCAAAAACCAATTATAGATACTAGATCCCTGCGGCAACAGAATCACTACCCTTTTATTTTCCTTTTTCCGGATTATCGTAATCTGTTTCTTCGTACCTCCACGTCCTAAATCATAGTTTTTTCCGTTTACTACTACCCTATCGGATTTCGGATAGCCGTTTTTATCTAACGGAAAATCAACTTTATCACTCTGCTCATTCTGTTTCTTTTGATTAGCCGAATCCGAAGCTGTCTGTCCCGTCTTATTCCCGCATCCGAAAAAAACACCGTCAAACCAATCCGTGTATCCTATCAGACCAACAGAATGCCCTCTCAATCCTAAGTGCATTGCTTTTCCTGAATTAATTTTTGATTTTACAGTATTAAAACTAATCACCCCTGATTGAGTAGGATATAATTTCCAATGATTATATGCCTTTTTTATTTCTTTCCATGCCCCACCTTGATTCCATTTCTTACCATAAATATATTTTGCTACTGCTTTATCCGATTTTATACAAGCTTTTGGATAATGCCTACATTTCAGACTATGAGGTGAGAACTGGAAACAGAAGAATCCGAGTATATTACCACTTGAAAAAAAAGGGCGAAGACTATTTGTACGCTTTGATTAAAAGTTATGCGAATATCACCACCGGAATCACTCAGATTATGGCTTATAAGAAGAACACCATTGATTAATCAAAAAGCATCAGAAACAGAATTAGGTCAATATATAAAACAAATTCGTTATTCGAGAAGTAGAGACTACAATTGAAGAGGAGTAACATTATAAAAAAACTTATACTGCTTCTGCCTCTGCAAAGGGCATTTGCAAATCTGCAGATAAGATTTTCAGCAAGGTAGAAAAGGTATCTTTATCTTGCCGCCGTACCGGTAAACTCTCTTAACCTTTGCCCCGCCTTATATCTTCTCAAAACAAAAACCGACTGCTCAGTACCGGATATTTCTTCTGATACCAAACAATCGGTTTCTTATTTTTCTACAAATGAAGCACTCTGTCCTTAATCTCCTGTGTTCTTCCCTGATTCCAGAACTGACTTCCGATATAACCGCAGGTTCTTCTGGCAACATTCATTTTGTCCTGATTTTCATTTCCGCAATTAGGACAGCGCCAGATCAACTTATTGTCCTTTTCTACAATATGAATCTCTCCGGTATAACCGCATTCATGACAGTAATCACTCTTTGTGTTCAATTCCGCATACATAATATTTTCATAAATATATTTCATAACCGATAATACCGCATCAATATTATCCTCCAAATTCGGAACCTCTACATAACTGATTGCCCCTCCGGGAGACAATGCCTGAAATTGAGATTCAAACTTCAGTTTGTCAAATGCATCTATTTCCTCTTCAACATGAACATGATAACTGTTTGTAATGTAGTTTTTGTCAGTTACACCCGGAATAATTCCAAAACGCTTCTGCAATGCTTTTGCAAATTTATAAGTTGTAGATTCCAAAGGCGTTCCATAAATGGAAAAATCCACATCCTCTTTTGCTTTCCACTCGGCACATGCATCGTTCAGTTTTTTCATTATTTCCAATGCAAACGGTGTGGCGGAAGGATCTGTATGAGATTTTCCGGTCATATAGCGAACACACTCGCATAATCCCGCATAGCCTAAGGAAATTGTCGAATAACCTCCGTGCAGAAGCTTATCGATCTTCTCGCCCTTCTCCAGACGTGCCAAAGCTCCATGCTGCCATAAAATCGGTGCTACATCCGAAAGAGTTCCCTCCAATCGCTCATGACGTGCCATCAGTGCCCGATAACAAAGCTCCAGACGTTCCTCCAGAATCGACCAGAATACATCCATCTTTCCTTCTGAAGAGCAGGCAACATCTACCAGATTCAAAGTCACCACTCCCTGATTGAAACGACCGTAAAATTTAAACTGATCCTGTTCATCTTTAAATACGGTCAAAAACGAACGACATCCCATACAGGTATAGCAGTTATCCTGCTTTAACTCTTTCATTACTTTTTCCGAAATATAATCCGGAACCAGTCGTTTCGCAGTACATCTTGCCGCAAGTTCCGTCAGATACCAGTACGGGCTGTCCTCCGTAATATTATTTTCCTCCAACACATAGATCAGCTTCGGGAATGCAGGTGTTACAAGCACCCCTTTTTCATTTTTAATTCCCTCTATACGTTGCTTTAACAGTTCCTCACAAACAAGTGCCAGATCATCTCTGGTCTGACCCTCTTCCACTTCATTCAAGTACATAAAAATTGTAATAAACGGTGCCTGACCGTTAGTGGTCATCAGTGTAATTACCTGATATTGGATCAGCTGCACTCCCTGTTTTACTTCCTTACGCACACGAAGCTCCGCTATTCGATTAACGGTTGCTTCATCAGCCTCGATCCCGGTTGTTTCAAATTCCGCCTTCACATCTCTGCGGTACTTGTCACGTGACGTCTGAACAAAGGGAACCAGATGTGCCAAAGAAATACTCTGCCCCCCATACTGAGAACTTGCAATCTGTGCAACAGCCTGTGTTGCAATATTACATGCCGTTGAGAAACTGTGCGGACGCTCAATCATCGTCTCGCTGATAACGGTTCCGTTTTGAAGCATATCCTCCAGATTTACCAGACAGCAGTTATGCATATGCTGTGCAAAATAGTCGGCATCATGAAAATGAATCAGACCGTTTTCGTGTGCCTCTACGATATCCGGTGCCAGTAAAAAGCGTTTTGTAATATCCTTGCTGACCTCTCCTGCCATATAATCTCGCTGTACACTGTTTACTGCCGGATTTTTATTTGAATTTTCCTGCTTTACCTCTTCGTTCTCATATTCCAGTAACGTCAGAATCTGCTCATCGGTAGAATTGGACTTACGTACCAATGCTCTCTTGTATCGATACGTAATATAATTACGAGCAACGGAAAATGCCCTCTGGTTCATGATCTGATTCTCTACCAAATCCTGTATCTCTTCGACATTTAATGCTCTGGTCATTCCCTCTACGATAGTAGTCATATTGGCTGAGATCAGATCCAACTGTGCCTGACTCATACGCTCGGTTTCCGGCACACTTTCATTTGCCTTTTTTACTGCCGCATTGATCTTGTCCAGATCAAACTCTACTTCTGTTCCGCTTCTCTTAATAATTTTCATACTGCCTCAACTCCATACATTTCTTAATCTATAATCAAAACAAAAACACATGCTCTCATGCGTTCGAAGTGATTGTTCGTAATTCATCTTACAATATCTAGTAGTGGTTTTCAAGGATCAGCTACTAGATGTTGTGTTTTTTATCACTTTGCACAAAAACGTGTTTCCAAAAGATTCCCTCTTGACAGTATGCAAAGCCTTTGTTTAAGCCAAAAACAAGGAATTGCCCGAAGCAATTCCCCAGTTTCTCATTTTGTATAGTTTTTTATTTTTCCAATTTTGCAATTGCATTTTTGATACGAAGCACAGACTCTTCTTTTCCAAGTACCTCCATCAATTCCGTTGCTCCGCCCGGAGTCATTTGCTTTCCGGAAAGAGCGGTACGAATCGGCCACATTACATATCCGTTCTTTACTCCTGTTTCCTTTACATAGGCACTCAACATACCGTAAAGAGCATCGTTACTGTAATCCTCCTGCTCCTCCAGCATCGGTAGCACCTCTTTTAAAACAGCCAAAGAAGTCTCTGCGTTCGTTTTCATTTTCTTATGTGTATACATCTCTGTATCATAATCCGGAACCGCTTCAAAGAAATCAATATGCTCTACAATGTCAGGGAATACTTCGATCCTTGTTTTTACCATCTCCGCAATCCGTCTGTAATCCAGATCCTTTGTGATTACCGCTTTGATGTACGGCTCTGCCAGAAGATAAAAAGATTCAAATTCCATTGCCTTGATATACTCGCCGTTCATCCATTTCAACTTGACCATATCAAATACAGCCGGAGATTTATTAATGTGTCTGTAATCGAACTTCTTAATCAGCTCTTCTAAAGACATAATCTCCTGATTATCTTCCGGACTCCATCCGAGCAATGCTACAAAATTCACGACCGCATCTTTCAAAAATCCCTGCTCAATCAGATCCTCATAAGAGGAATGACCGCTCCTCTTGCTTAATTTCTGATGTTCCTCATTTGTGATCAAAGGACAATGGATATACTTCGGTTCGTCCCAACCGAATGCATGATATAATCTTGTGTACTTTGGAGACGAGGACAGATATTCATTTCCCCGTACCACATGTGTAATATTCATCAAATGATCATCAATGACATTTGCAAAATTATAAGTAGGATAGCCGTCTGATTTAATCAGTATCATATCATCCAATTCTGAATTTGCCTGTGAAATATCTCCATAGATCTCATCATGAAACGTAGTCTCTCCTTCGGAAGGATTATTGGCACGAATAACATACGGCACACCCGCCGCCAGCTTTTCTTCGATCTCTTCTCTGCTTAAATGCAGACAATGCTTGTCATATACCACAATTTCCTTACCTGCAATTTCCTGCCGAAGAGAATCCAAACGCTCTTTATCGCAAAAACAATAATATGCCTCTCCTTTTTCAATCAGTTCTTTTGCATATTTCAAATAAAGTCCGGATTTCACACGCTCACTCTGCACATAAGGTCCTACACCTCCGTCTTTATCCGGACCTTCATCATGGATCAGACCTGTCTCTTTCAGTGTATGATAGATAATCTCCAATGCCCCCTCATAGAAGCGCTCCTGATCGGTATCTTCAATACGAAGCACAAAATCACCGCCTTCATGCTTTGCAATCAAATACGTATATAATGCAGTTCTCAAATTTCCGACATGCATACGACCTGTCGGACTTGGTGCAAATCTGGTTCTAACTTTTGACATAATATATTGCTCCTTACTTGACTTTTAACTCTTTCCATAGTTTACCATAAAATTCTGTGATTTTCTCATCCAAGGTTCGATATACCTCCGATTTTTTCATAATATCCTCTTTTGGGAATAAAATCGGATTTGTTTTTTCCTCTTTGGAAAGACTGTTGTAAACTGCCTTATTCGGAGTCGCATAGTAAATCTCTTCAAAATTTTTCATTGCTATATCTTTTCTGCAAAGAAAATCCAAAAAGCGATTGGCCCATTTCGGATGCTGACATTTCCTGGTAATCAGCCAGGAATCAATCCAAAGATTGGAGCCCTCCTTCGGTACTACATAACGCAGATTTTTGTTGTACTCACTTGCCACCCCTGCTTCTCCCGAATAGCAAACCGCTACCGTTGCATTTCCCGAGATCATTTCCTCGCTGATTTCATCTACAAAGTATGCCTCTACATCTCCCTTTTGTGCCAGCAGTAAAGACTGTGCTTCTAAAATCTCTTCCGTTTTTGTGGTATTGAGAGAATATCCTTTATACTTCAACGCAGTCATATACGCATCCCTAATACTGTTTTGCATCATAATAGAGCCTGCATACGATCCGTCAAACAGAGATTTCCAACTGTCAATCTTTCCCTTTACCTTACTTTGATCATATAAAATGCCGACCGTTCCCCAAAAATACGGAACTGAATATCGGTTCTTCGGATCAAATGTCCGGGACAGCTTAAAATACCTACTGTCAATATTGTTTTTATATTTCCATAAAGAAAAATCCAGCTTCTGCGCCTTTCCTTCCCTGATAAAGCGCTCTACCATATAATCGGAAGAGCAGACGACATCGTAATGGATAGCACCTGTATTGTATTTTGCATACATCTCTTCCGGTGTAGTCGCTTCTTCATAAAGCACTTTTATCCCGGTCTCTTTTTCAAATTCTGTCAGAACATTTCGATCTATATACTCTCCATAGTTTAATACCGTCAATGTCTTTCTTCCGGTATTTTTTTCTTCGGAAACTCCCGTATCTTTTTTGACGCCGCAACCAAACAGGCTGACCACCACGCAACACAGGAGCAGCCCCCTTGCTGTTTTTCGTATCTTCATCGTCTTTTCTCCTTCAGATTCGGTAAGATATATGCCAGAACCAATACAATGAGCACAATTGCAAAAATTACCGTTGACAAGGCATACATTTCCGGCTGCACTCCTCTTTTTAACTGTCCGTAGATCATAGTGGACAGCGTATCTATCCCGGCGCCCTTCGTGAAATAGGTTACCACAAAATCATCCATCGACATGGTAAATGCCATAAAAAAACCTCCGACAATAGAAGGCAGCAGCTGAGGCAGTAATACCTTTCGGAACGCATACACCGCACCGGCTCCCAAATCTCTTGCCGCCTCATACACGCTGATATCCAACTTCTGCATTCTCGGTAATACAGTCATCACAACATACGGAATATTAAAAGTAATATGCGCAATCACAATACTTGCCGATCCCAATTGTACAAATCTGGAAATCCAAAGCATTAAAATAATACCGGTTACAATATCCGCATTCAACATCGGAATATTTCCAAATCCCAAAGTGATGGAATAATGACGCTTCTTCATGGCAGTAATCCCGATTGCCGCCATAAATCCGATAACAGTTGCCAGCACGGATGCCAACAATCCGATAATAATGGTATTCTGAAACGCCGCCATAATATTGGCATCTGAAAAGAGCTCCCTATACCATTCCAGTGTAAATCCACCCCAGACAGATCTGGATTTGGAACGATTAAATGACAAAACAATCAGTACACCTATCGGAATATATAAAAACAGTAAAATGATTCCCAGGTAAAATCTCATAAAAAATTCTTTCACTCTTACCATATTGCTGTCCCCTCAAATTCCTGATCCGTTCTCATTGCAAAAAACATTCCGATTAATACGATTAACATCAGAGCTACAGACAGCCCACTCCCCAAATGCCAATCCATACTGGTAATAAACTCCTGCTCTATTACATTTCCGATCAGCATTATCTTTCCGCCTCCGAGCATATCCGAAATCGCAAAAGTGGTCAGTGCCGGCACAAATACCATCGTAATTCCGCTGATAATCCCCGGTTTTGTCAACGGAAGCATGATCTTTATCCATACCTCCCTAGATCCGGCGCCCAGATCTCTTGCCGCCTCTATAATATCTTTCGGTACTTCCGAGACCGCATTATAAATTGGCAGAATCATAAACGGCAGATAATCGTACACCATTCCGATTAATATGGCTCCCATAGAATTCGCAATCGTCTGTTTCGGCAAGCCGACCATCTGCAAAAAATGATTCAATACCCCGTTTCTGGACAAAATAAGCTGCCAGGACATAATACGCAGTACAAAATTCATCCACATCGGTAAAATCACAATGATTGCAATCATTCCCTTTTTTCCAATCTGCAGTCTTCTCAAAATCATTGCCAGAGGATATGCCAATACAAAACAGATTGCCGTACAGGAAACTGCCAGTACAACAGATAACCACAATGACTTGAGATGCACCCACTCAAAAATTGCTATCATATTCTCACCGGTAATATTTCCGGTTTTATCCCCCAGTGCATACCAGATCAAAGTTAAAATCGGCAAAACAGTAAAGCCGATGATCCATATTATATACGGGGATACAAAAAGGGTTCTTTTATTCATTCGCTTTCCAATACCTCTTCTGCTGCTGATGCAGGCTTATGCATAATCTGAATATTGTTCGGTTCCACATATAATCCCACTACTGTGTTCGGAAGATATGCAATCGTAGAATGAGCAAGCCATTCAAATCCCTCGGACTCAATTGTCATTTCATAATGGACTCCCTTAAACAAAATCGAGGTAACCACTCCATTTAAAATTCCCTCTCCCGGTTTTCGAAATTCAATATCCTCCGGTCGAATCACCACATCGACATACTCCATCGGCTGAAATCCGCTATCAACACAGGAAAACGGTTTTCCTAAAATAGAAACAAGATAATCCGCTTCCATTACACCGTCAATAATATTACTTTCTCCGATAAAATCCGCTACAAATGCATTTTGAGGTTCATTATAGATGTCTTCCGGAGTTCCCATCTGTTGGATCAGCCCCTGATTCATTACCACAATCCGATCAGACATCGTCAATGCTTCTTCTTGATCATGCGTGACATAAATAAATGTAATTCCAAGTTCCTGTTTTAATCTTACCAGCTCCTGCTGCATATCCTGACGCAACTTCAAATCCAGTGCTCCCAAAGGTTCATCAAACAAAAGCACCTTCGGCTCATTTACAATTGCCCTTGCAATTGCAATTCGCTGTTGCTGACCTCCGCTCAAAGAACTCGGTTTTCGGTTTTCATAGCCTTCCAGATCCACAAGTTTCAAGGCATATCTGATCTTCGCTTCTATATCCGGTTTTGACATCTTTTTTAATTTTAATCCGAATGCAATATTTTCCGCCACGCTCATATGGGAAAATAAGGCGTATTTCTGAAACACCGTATTGATATGACGTTTTTCCGGTAACACAGAAGTAATATCGTTTCCTTCAAAAAAGATCCGTCCTTCATCCGGAGTCTCAAATCCGCCAATCATACGAAGAGTTGTTGTTTTTCCGCAGCCGGATGGTCCCAGCAATGTTACAAATTCATTCTTTTTAATGTCTAAACTGAAATTATCCAATACTTTTTTATCTTCAAAAGATTTGGACAGATGCTTCAATTGTAATATTGGATATGCCATCTTTTCTCCTCCTGAAACCTACACAATCTTTTCAAATTATACAGTTGTTTATATGCTTACGCAATATCGTATTTTTGCATATTTATATATGAAAAAAGGGCATCACTTACAACATTCTTGTGAAGTGATGCCCCTTTAATTGTCGATTGGACTCATACAGTCCTCCCTTTTCTGATTCAGGGTTTTCTCTGTTCCCGGATTCATTGCTGATTCGTATTGACTCATACGGAAAATGAATCCCTCTTATTCAATTGTAATATATATACATTTAAGCTGCCACATCTTTTATGTGGTGGAAATCCTATACTTTCCAATTATGATTCCGACTCTTTACTCATTCTTCTTCATGACGGTATCGCTCATACGGTCGAGCAAAATGTGCTACGCACTTCATGGTTTTCTTTCTTGAAAGATTCGGTTTGCCGGGTTGCTCCTTGCCAAATGTATCGTTCCTTTTGGACCATACCTCCTTTCTTTTTGTTTCAAAAGATGATGTCTTTCTTTATTTGTAATATATCACTCTTCTATCCATTTGTCAATATTCTTTTTTGTTTATATATATGTTTTTTATTAATTATCTGATTATATTTAAACTCTTTTATATTTTTCTGTTTTTATTCGACTACCCTTTTATAGTATAATAAAGCAAGTTCATTACAGGGAGGTAAGACATGACACAACCTATATTAGTAGTAATGGCCGCCGGAATGGGCAGTCGCTACGGAGGATTAAAACAACTGGATTCTGTCGGTCCGAACGGAGAAGTCATTATGGACTACTCCATTTTCGATGCGATAGAAGCCGGATTCCAAAGAGTTATTTTCATTATCAAAAAAGAAATACAGGAACTGTTTCAGGAAAAGATCGGAAATCGATTGGAAAAACAGATTCAGGTACAGTATGCCTATCAGGAAATATCGGATCTTCCCAAAGGATATACTGTTCCGGACGGGCGTGTCAAACCGTGGGGAACCGCCCATGCGATTCTTTCCGCACGCCATCTTATCGATGCTCCATTTGCCGTCATCAATGCAGATGACTATTATGGAAAAGAGTGTTTTCAGGTTATCTATCGATATCTGTCTGATCACTCTGATGACAATTACTATCGGTATTGTATGGTGGCCTATCAGATTCAAAATACTGTCACGGTCAACGGATCTGTTTCCAGAGGCGTCTGCCGGATTACTTCCGACGATTATCTTTCTTCCATTACCGAACATACCCGGATTAAAACTTGTCCACAGGGAATTCGCTCCTTTTATGAGGAACAATGGACAGATCTGCCGAACAAAACTCCGGTCTCAATGAATTTATGGGGATTTACTCCAAGCTTCCTGACAGAATTAAAAGCCGGTTTCCCTCTATTTTTGGAACAGGCACAAAAAGACAATCCCTTAAAGGCGGAGTATTTCCTGCCTTCTGTTGTCAGTCATTTAATTCAGGAAAAGAAAGCCAAGGTAAAAGTATTGTATTCTCAGGATCAATGGCACGGAGTAACCTATCAGGCAGATAAAAACGACGTAGTACAATTTTTACAAAAAATGACCGAAAGTGGCTGCTATCCTACTCCTCTTTGGAAATCCTAAATTATGTATTTTTACACATTCTTTATATTTCTGATTCAAAAACGTGATAGAATGGCAGTTATACAGAAGCTATTATAGACACATTACTTATGAGAATAAGAGAAAAGAGTTATTATGAATTACAAATATATATCCTGTCATCTTCCCCGCATCGGAGCTTTGGTATTAGCCGGTATGATAAGTATTCCGCTTTCCTCCGCCAATATCTTTGCCAATAATACGGGAATGGTGGATGGGCAATCAACGGAGAAAACCTCCAGCACCTCCGAACTTGCCAGCTATTTAAACAAACATTCGGATGACAGCCGGTATCAGGCAACCGTTGCTATCAATACCAAAACAGGAACTGCTACAGAAGCACAGTCTAAGACCAGTTTAAAAAAGGCACTTCATATTTCGAAAACAAAAGCAGATCAACTGACGAACAAATCATCAGAGGAAAATAAACGTGAGATCACAAATTACCTGAAAACAAAGGGAATCTATGAATATACAACAGATACCCACCATGTCTATGTGACAGCCCCTTATCAGATTCGACGGATTTACGTTCAGACTTCTCAGGCAATTTCCGACAGCTATGGAGCCAAAGACAGTATTTACAGCGAGACTATGCAGGGGTATGTTCTGGATTATCCTTCTGAAGCCGCTACCAAAACTGCTTATGAAAAGTTGATACAGGACTATGGAAAAGACCATGTTCTTTTAGATCGACTGGTTACCGGTCAGTCTGCCACCGCTTCTGTCAAGAGCAAGTCCTGGGGAACCTCCTATATGGGATTGTCAAGGGTAATACCTTCCATTGCAAAGAAATCTTCATTTGCAAAAAAATCTACTACCGTTGCAATTTTGGATTCCGGTATTAATAAATCACATGTTTTGTTTAAGGGCAGGATTTCATCTAAGAGCATTTCCTATGTGAATTCCAAAAAATCGGATTATTCCGACCATTTCGGTCACGGAACCCATGTTGCAGGAATCATCGCCATGTCGACCCCGCAGCAAGTCAAACTGATGTCCGTTCAGGTTTTGAATTCAGAGGGAAAAGGAAGTCTGATGAATCTTATGAACGGAATCCAGTATGCCGCTCAAAACGGTGCCTCCGTTATCAATATCAGTGCTGTCATTGAAGGAGTAGACGGTCGGCTTGCAGATCAGGTCTTTGCAAAAATATTAAAAAATACTTCCAAAAGAAATATTCCGATTTTTGCGGCATCCGGTAATAACAGTTTTGATATCAAATTAGAGGAAGACTATCCGGCTTCTAGCAAATATGCATTTGCCGTCGGATCTATCGGACCGGACTCGAGACTTTCCGCTTTTTCCAACTATGGCTCTCCTCAGTATTTTGTCGGACCCGGGCTCAATATTATCAGTGCGGGAATCAGTTCTAAAACTCAGTATAAGATTATGTCCGGAACTTCCATGGCGACTCCGCATGTTACCTCGGCTGCTGCCATTATTAAATTAATCCACCCTAATATTTCCGTATCACATTTAGCCTCTGTTTTAAAAGCGGAAACAGTGGATCTCGGGAAAAAGGGAAGAGACATTTATTACGGATATGGCGTTCCGAAATTTGCAAGTTACAAATATCTAAACACTCTGATTAAAGAGCGCACTACCTTAAAGGCTCCGACAGTTCCCAAAATCAAAAAACTGACGTCGGTTTCCAGAGCGTTTCAGGTTACCTGGTCCCGTTCTTTCGACACCAAATATTATCAGATTCTGTATGCTAAAAACAAAACGATGTCTAAGGGTAAACGGATCAGTGTATCTGCTAAAACAGTAAAGAAAACTGTTTCCGGATTAAAACGCAGACAACGCTACTATGTTCAGGTTCGTGCTGTAAAAGTAGTTCATAATCAGAATTATGTCTCCTCTTACAGTTCTGCAAAATCTGTTAAAACGGCATAAAAAAACCTTATGAGGTGATATAAAATATATCGCCCCATAAGGTTTTTTTTAATTGTTCGCACTGATAATTCCCTTATCGCCGTCAATCGAAATATACGTGCCGCTCTTTAAAATTTCAGTCGCATGCTGTACCCCCATAATGACCGGAATATCCAAACTCAATCCGGCGATTGCCGCATGAGAATTCTGTCCGTCCACCTCCACAATCAGACCGCTGCAGGTACGAATCTGATCCATCATCGTATTATTGGTGTCATGTGCCACAATAATATCACCGGTATTATAGATACTCTCCAATTCCGTCCCGTCCTGAATAACGCATAAGTTTGCAGATGCCGCTCTGCGGTTCAGACCTTTTCCTCTGGCTAATATATTTCCGGCAATCTGAACCTTGATCTGATTGGTCGTTCCGGAAACTCCCAGCGGAACTCCGGCAGTAATAATTACAATATCTCCCTGAGAAAGCAGATTTGCCTCTTCCGCTTTTTCAACCGCATGCTCAAACAGTTCATCGGTACTCTCCTTTTTCTCTACCAAAATCGGAATCACACCCCATGAAAGGTTTAATTTGCGACAAACATCTTCTTTGACCGAGCAACCGATAATCGGGCAGCCCGGTCTGAATTTTGATACATTTCGAGCCGTTCTTCCGGAATTAGAAACAGTAATAATCGCTGTTGCATTCAGATCTACTGCAGTCGTACAAGTTGCATGCGCGATTGCATTTGTAATATCCGGTTTTGCCATGATCTCTCTCTTTTTCATACGAGAAGCAAAATTAATATCTTTTTCCGTACGCGCCGCAATAATATTCATTGTTCTCAGAGCTTCCACCGGATAGGCTCCGGCAGCAGTCTCTCCGGACAACATAATCGCACTGGTTCCGTCATAAACTGCATTGGCAACATCGGTTGCCTCTGCACGTGTCGGACGCGGATTTTTTATCATAGAATCCAACATCTGTGTTGCGGTAATAACAGGTTTTCCGGCAGTATAAGCCTTCTCAATAATCATCTTCTGAATGATCGGAACCTCTTCCATCGGAATCTCTACTCCCATATCACCCCTTGCAACCATGATTCCGTCAGATACCCGGATAATATCATCAATATTTTCAACACCCTGATTGTTCTCAATCTTAGCAATGATGTGAATGTGCTCACAACCATTATCCTCTAAGATTTTACGCATATCCAGAATATCCTCTGCCGTTCTGGTAAAAGAGGCGGCAATAAAGTCATATCCCTGTTCGATTCCGAACAGGATATCTTCATAATCCTTGTCGCTGATAAACGGTAATGACAGCTCTACATTAGGAACATTAATTCCCTTGTGATTGGAAACCTTCCCCCCGTTTAGTACGGTACAATGAATATCCGTTCCCTGAATAGATTTCACCTCCAGTTCAATCAGTCCGTCATCAATCAGAATCTTAGATCCCGGTTTTACATCTTTATGCAAATTCTCAAATGTGATTGCCACACGGGATTCATCCCCTTCAAAATCACCCAGACCGAAAGTAAACTTCTGTCCTTCCTTCAATTCTACGGATCCTTCTTTAAAATTCTTAGTACGGATTTCCGGTCCTTTGGTATCCAGCAATGTCGCAATATGCAAGCCCAGTTCTTCTCGCAACTTCACTACTTTCTGCAGTCTTTCCAGCTGTTCTTCATGAGAACCGTGAGAAAAATTAAAACGGGCTACATTCATACCTTCTATCATTAATTGCTTCAATACATCTTCTTTGTCTGTAGATGGTCCCAATGTACATATAATCTTAGTTTTTCGAACTCCTGACATCTTTCTATCTCCTTCTATAAAAATAAAATAAGAGGATTACAA
The DNA here is from genome assembly GCA_947253885.1 of uncultured Clostridium sp. Taxonomy (GTDB): domain Bacteria; phylum Bacillota; class Clostridia; order Lachnospirales; family Lachnospiraceae; genus SY8519. The sequence continues at coordinate 112,040 of CAMYAO010000001.1, read as the reverse complement.
ACAATGCAACCCTCTCCGGTAAACTATTTTGTAATTATGGTACCTGTTTCCCCTGCCAAAGCTTCCTTAATGGAATCTCTTGTTGTGATCAGAACCTTTCGTACTGCAGAATCTCCAATAAATTCTATTGCAGTTTCTATCTTCGGCTGCATTGTTCCTTCTCCGAACTGTCCTTCTGCGATCAATCTCTTTGCCTCTTCACAGGTCATAGATGAAATTGGCACTTGCTTCTCTGTTTCATAATTCTTATATACAGATTCTACTGCAGTCAAAATTACCAATAAGTCCGCATCTACCTCCGCTGCTAACTTTCCTGCAATCAAATCTTTTTCAATTACTGCACTGGCACCCTTAAGCTCCGTATCCTGCTGAAATGCCGGAATACCTCCGCCGCCTGCCGCAATCACAACCTGATCGGCATCCATCAATGCACGAATCGCATCGATCTCAACAATCTGGATCGGCTTTGGAGCTGCTACAATACGACGATAGCCACCTTCTGCCTCTACGACATGATTGCCCTTTTGCTCCTCCAACTCTGCCTCTTTCTGATCCATAACACGTCCGATGATTTTGGACGGATGATAAAACGCCTCGTCATAAGGATCTACGATCACCTGTGTCAATATAGTGGAAACAGTCTTATAGATACCCTTTTCAATCAACTGACTGCGTATCGCATTCTGCAAATCATACCCGATATATCCCTGGCTCATTGCCGAGCATACAGACATCGGTGTCGCCGTATATTCCGGATAGAGACGATGAAACTCTGCCATCGCAGTATGTATCATACCTACCTGAGGCCCGTTGCTATGTGTAATTACAATCTGATACTCTTCCTGAATCAGGTCTGCAATAGCTTTTGCCGTTTCAATGGCAGCTGTTTTCTGCTCCGGCAAGGTCTTACCCAATGCATCATGTCCAAGAGCAATTGTAATTTTTTTCTTTCTCATATTTAAACGCCTCCAACACAAAATATAGACTCATATTATCATACCCCCTTACAGGAGTAAACTAAAAATTCTTACTTCTTCCCTAAAGTAACCTCTGTCGTGATCTGCTTATAAGAGCCTCCGTCTAATCTTGCATATATAACTTTTACTGTAGTTCCTGCACCGTGATTCATTACTTCGTTTTTCAACCCGGTCATAGAGGCTATCTTTACATTATCAAACTTCACGATTACATCTCCCGCCTGCAGTCCTGCCTTTGCCGCCGGTGAATTCGGCATAACTTTTGCGATATAAGCACCCTGTGGCATATTGTAGGTCGCAGCCGCAGACTCTGTAACATCTACGCCCTGTATTCCCAGATATCCCTGTCTTCCGGGAGAAACGGTTTTCTTGCGGATTAGATTGGTAATAATCGGCTTTGCCTTATTCATCGGAATTGCATATCCCATTCCTTCTACAGAAGTGTCCGCATATTTTACGGAATTGATTCCGACCACCTGTCCGCTTGCATTTAACAATGCACCTCCGCTGTTTCCCGGATTAATCGCCGCATCTGTTTGGATCAGAGAGGCAGACGTCGTACTGTCTCCGGTAGAAGAATCTTTAGAAGTTACCTGTCGATCTAATGCGGAAAAGACACCTGTTGTAACGGACTGACCATATCCCAGCGCATTTCCGATTGCAATCGCCGGCTGTCCCACCTTAATTTTGGAGGAATCTCCCAGTTTTGCGATTTTTATAGTCTGCAATGTCTTTTTCTTTAAAGCCGACTTTTTAATTGCAACTACCGCCAGATCGGAACCGGGTTCCGTCCCCTTGATTTTTCCTTTTGCGGTAGAATTATCACTAAATGTAATTGTCACCTCCAACGTCCCTTCAATCACATGATTGTTGGTTGTAATATACAAATAGGTATCATCATCGGCAACAATAATACCGGAACCGCTTCCGGTCGCTCTCTTTGCGGAAGAACCGTAAAAACTGTAATACTCTCTTTGACTTACAGTCGTAATAGATACAATAGACGGCATTACAGAAGATACCACCCCCGATATATCCGACGGTCCTCCCGATTTTATCCGGCTGTCCGCCACGGTAGCCAACTGAGCCTGTCTTTCCGGATTGATCATACGATAACAACCTCCGGATACCAAGCCGAAAATACCTGCCAATATAGCAATTTTTACTGCCATCGGTCCGAAACTTCTGGAAGAATAAAACTTTTTAAAATACTGTTTTTTCGGTTTCTTTGGCTGTTGCAAATCCGGGGCGGACGATTCGTTCCCCGTTATATAGGAATATTCTTCTTGTTCTCTCTTTTCATTCATAATCTTCACCCTCGATTCTTACTTTGATGACTGAGATAATTTTGCCGTCTCGGACTGAGAATCTCCATTTGCATATTCGTCACGAATTGCACTCTGTTTGGAAACACCCGTATTGGCTACAATTGTCTGACTGTAAGCGCGAACATTAGGCGAAACCATATAATTCTTCGTACCGAACAAATAGTCGTGCAGTTCTGATACATTAGTCTGCAGATCACAAGGTACTACAACCGAGCCGAGTCTCTTTCCAAGATCCTTACTGGTTCGTTCAAACGGAAAGCCTCTGCTTTCCACCATCTCATAGCTGACCATCGTCGGAACCATCTTCATAATCTGCTGTGTGGAAAGACTGGTTCTGATCTGAGGCAAAACTTTATTGATCAATCTCAGCAAAGTTACATAGCTTGCTCCTTTTGCTTTCTTCATAAGCTCTTTTAACACAATACGCTGTCTCTGTGCACGTCTGTAATCGTCTCCCTTTGTATAACGGATTCGGGAGTAAGCAACCGCCTGTACTCCGTTCAGCTTATGATTTCCCAGACCGGACACATTCTTTGCGTTGGTCTTTAAAATTCCGTTGGTATGATCAATATATTCATTTAACCATTTTAACTCGTCCTGACTGCTGATATTAATCTGTACTCCGCCCAGAATATCAATTGCATCTGCAATTGCATTAAAATCAAAGGAAACGTACTGATTCAAATTCAAATCCAGATTTTTATTTAAAGCCGATAATCCTCTTTCAGGACCTCCGATTGCATACGCCGAATTGATCTTTCGGTACATTGACTGTGTACGTCCGACATTCAAAAAAGTATCACGGTATACGGAAACCATCTTTATTTTTTTTGTATTATTGTTAATGGACATAATCATGATTACATCACTGTTTCCATTTTCCTTTATATCCTGCTTACGACTGTCCAAGCCGAAAAATGCAATATTGGTCGTTCCTTTAAAGTTTGCTTTTTTAATTTGATTGACTTGAAGCTGTGAAGAGTTGAGTGTATCCTTCTGAATCAAATTCAATTTTGAAAACAGAAATGCCCCTACTACCAAAACCGCAATAATCAAAAGCTCTATTGCCAATAATACTTTACTTCTTTTTCTTCTCATCTCTTCAACCTCTTCTCACCACTCCTATCTGCGAGCTCTTACTATCACTTTCTTTTTTAATGTCGCAGTCGTTTTATTCTTATTTTGATTTATCTTTTTGTTCGTATTTTGACCATCTGCAGTGGAAAATTCATCTTCTTCCTCGGATAATGCTGTCTTTCCGGTCTTTGCAATGATCAGACGATTGTACTGGCTCACTATCTCAGACATCTTGTATTCTTTGTTTCCATACAGTTCATTATGCAGTGCCTTTACATTTTTTTCCAGATCACATGGGATAACCGCATATCCGTTTGCTTTGTCCGATATCTTATAGAACGGAAAACCTCTTGATTGACTCAGATGATAGCTTGCCATCGTATAGACCATATTTAACAACTCCGTCTTTTTCAATCCGGTCTGAATGGTAGGGAATACCTGATTCAATAGTTTTTGCAACTGTTGGAAATTTGCCTTCTTTACCTTTGAAATCATCTGAGTAAATACGATTCGCTGGCGCTGTGCTCTCTTATAATCCCATCCGGAAGTATATCGGATACGCGCATAGGCAACCGACTGCACACCGTTTAATTTGTGCTTGCCGATCGAAGGGATCTGAGGTGCATGAGTATCCAGAATCCCGTTGGTATGGTCAATATATTTATTTAACCATTTCAATTCTTCCTGATCGCTGATATTGATTGATACACCGCCCAGAATATCAATTGCTTTGGCAACTGCGGAAAAGTCAAAGGTTACATAATTGTTGATATCCAGATCCAGGTTTTTATTCAGCATAGATACTGCCTGCTCCGCTCCTCCGTATGCATAAGCCGCATTACATTTGGTAAAATTCGGTACGGATGTATTGCTGATATTTAAATAGGTATCTCGATACACGGAGATCATCTGGATTTTCTTTGAGTCATTATTAATGCTCAAAAGCATCACAACATCACTCAATCCCTTATCCAATTGCCCCTTCTCACGGTTATCCAATCCGAATAATGCCAGAGTGGTGTATCCTTTATATGCCTTTTTCGTCTGCTCCTTAACCTTGTTAACCTTGACTTTAGAGCTGTCCAGTTCTTTTAATTTATAAGTACCCAGTTTCTTCCAGACAACAAAACCTCCTACTCCTATTGCGGCCAACAACACTATAATAATGGTAATAATAATCCCTTTTTTCTTTTTCGGTTTGCCGTTACTCATTATAATTCCCTCCAAAAGTCTAAAACTATATTCCATATAATAATACTCTATTGAAAAAAATATCACAATGTTATTTTTATTAAGAAATTGAAAACTATTGTTACAATTATTGTAAAAAAGCCAGATTGTGGTAAAATTAAACAATGTAACTATCTGATACCCACTTTGCTCGTAGGTATTTTTATGTATAAAAAATCTAAAAAAACATGGCTGAAGCACTTGGATTTTATGATCATCGATCTTGTCTTTCTGGTGCTCTCCTATTATATATCCACTGCATTCCGATTCGGCTGGCGTTTGGATTACTTTAACAGAGATTTACTGGTACAGCAGGGACTCATCCTTCTGTTAATCTACTTTGTTGTTTCTCAGTTCGGCAGCGCCTACAAAAACATAATCCGTCGTGACCGATATCAGGAATTACGTGAGGTATTTTTACAAAATATTATTACCTTTTCTATTTTCGTATTGTGTTTATACTTTACCAAGCAGGCGTTCTTCTTTTCCCGAACGGTCACTTACCAGACCGCTGTCATCAGTGTAGTCCTGATCTACGCTTCCCGTATTGTATGGAAGCGCATCTTAAGACTTCACATGCTGGACAATGAAAATATGCCTCATATGCTGGTCATCGGAAATACCGCTACCGCTGCCAAGTGCATCCGGACGATGCATAAGCGACGCTATAACGAATTCTTTATTTCCGGGGTTGTGATTACCAACAAGAATATGGTCGGAGATTATGTGGAAGGCTGTCCGGTGGTCTGTGAATTTAACCAGCTTCGCCAATATGTACTCTCAGAGGTCGTTGACGAAATTTTTATCAATATCAATGATCAGAAAGAACAGAACCGTCTGGTAGACTATTTTCTGGAAATGGGAGTTACCGTACATATTTCTCTACTCGGAAATACATCGGATCTTCCTAATAAAACAGTCGAAAAAATGGGAGGACATATCGTGCTGACCACCAGCAACAATATGGCTTCTCCTCTTCCGCTTTTTGCAAAAAGATTCTTTGATATTATCGCCGCTTTTATCGGACTTGCATTTACCTTGATCCTGATTCTCATTCTCGGCCCGATCATTAAAAAGATCGATCCCGGTCCGATCTTCTTTTCACAGGAGCGAATCGGTAGTAACGGCAGAAGATTTAAACTTTACAAATTCCGTTCCATGTATATGGATGCGGAAGAACGAAAGAAAGAATTGATGTCCAAAAACGAAATGACCGGACATATGTTCAAAATGGAAAACGATCCTCGTATCCTCCCCTTTATCGGGAAGAAAATGCGGGATTGGAGTCTGGATGAGTTTCCTCAGTTCTTCAATATTCTGATTGGAGATATGAGTCTGGTCGGAACCAGACCTCCTACTGTAGATGAATTTGAGCATTACGATCCTCATCACAAAATGCGTCTCAGCTTTAAACCCGGACTGACCGGCAATTGGCAGGTCAACGGACGCAGTAAAATTACGGATTTTGAAGAGATCGTAAAATTGGATAACGACTATATTAAAAATTGGAATTTACTTTTAGATATCAAAATTGTATTTAAGACCATTGCCGTTGTATTGCGAAAAGACGGATCTATGTAAAAAAGCAGCCTTACGAGGCTGCTTTTTTGGACTCTAAATATTTGACTGCCTGTACTAACGGCTTCTTTTTCACTGTGATATCCGGTTGTATTCCCTTTTCATGAATACAGACTCCGTTCGGAGTGAAGTAGCGTGCCGTCGTATACTTAAATCCGCTTCCGTCTGAAAGCTCTATAACTGACTGAACGATCCCTTTTCCATAAGTAACCGTTCCCATAATCGCAGCTGCTTTTCGATCTTTCAGTGCACCTGCAAAAATTTCCGATGCACTTGCCGTATTTTTATTGACAAGCACTACTATCGGTATAGACAGCGATTCCTTATCTGTAGAGCGATAATACTCCTTCTTTCCCTGCTTGTCCTGTGTATAGACCAACAGTCCTTTCGGCAGAATCTGATTCAGGCAATCGGTACTTGCCGTTAAGACTCCTCCTCCATTATCCCGAAGGTCAATTATCAGCTTTTTCATTCCATGCTTTTTTAAATCAGACAAATGCTCTTTCAATTGCTCCGATGTATGCTCTGTAAATTCCGAAATTGCAACATAGCCGATTTGATCCGTTTGCATCCTGCCTGTTACCGTCTGAGAAACAATCTTTTTTCTGGTCACGGTAACTGACAGTTTCTTTTTGGTAGAGGGGCGATATAGAGTAATCTTTATCTGAGTTCCCTCTTTCCCCTGTAAACGGGAGACCAGTTCTTCCAGCGAAGTTTTCTTTACCCGAAATCCTCCGGCTTTTACAAATACATCTCCCGATCGGATTCCCGCCTGTTCTGCAGGCGTCTTCGGGAAAACAGTCTGTACAACCAGAGACCGATCTTTTCTCTGCTGCAGAGATACCCCTATCCCGGTAAACTTTCCCTCTAAATTATTTAAGGAATACCGTTGAAAGGATTCTTTATTATAGTATTCGGAATACGAGTCCAAATCCGAAAACAGACTTTGAAATAAATGCTCTCTCATTTTTTTGGCATCTACATCCTTGTAATAACTTGTCTGCAGGATGTCTGAAATACTCTGAAGCTTATGCTTTGTCCCTGCATTTAATAACATCTGATACGAAGAAGCTTTTCGTTTATTAACTCCGTAGCGTATTCCCATCGGTAAAAGAAGGACGACAACCATTACAGTTATCGCCCCGATGATTCCGTTTCGAAATCCCTTCTTATAGATACGTTGTTCTTCTTTTGAAAGCTGTTTATTGTTCTTCATATACTACACCCTGAGATGACGTCGGCAGGTAAGTCTGCTTCCTATATATCCGATTCCGACTCCCAGAATCAATCCCAACGGCAGCAAAACCTTGAATATATCTTCTACCGAAACAAAGGACAGAAAATCACTTAAAATTCTATAACGTGATATGATATAGGTAATTGCCTTTCCATAGCTGAAATACAATACTCCTAACGGAATTACAGCTCCAATCAATCCGATGATGACCCCTTCCACAATAAACGGTGCCCTTACCAGATAATCCGTTGCTCCGATCAGCTTCATAATCGCAATCTCCTCTCTTCGAACTGTAATTCCGGTTCGAATAGTATTGCTGATCAGGAAAATGGCAATCGCAATTAAAATAGCTAAGATCACAACAGAAACCACGCTCAGAAGCTTATTAAACTGAGATAACGTCTTTGCCACTTTGTCCGACTGACGAACCGTTCGAACTCCCTTGATTCCCTTGATGTAGGAAACCACGTCCTTCTGGTGTGAGATGTCTTTCAAATACACCTCATAGTTTGCGGATTTATTTAATGGATTGTCCTTCGGTGCAGCACTTTCATCTCCGTTGAAATATCTGTCAACAAAGTTTTTCCATGCCTGATCCGCTGATACATACTTGATCTTGGATACCTCAGATTTTGCTTCGATCTTCTTTCCGATCTCTTTTATGTCCTTCTCAGAGGCTTTCTCATCAAAAAAGACCGTAATTGCCACATCTCCCTCTATATTTTTTACCGCATAGCGAAAATTTACTCCCATAGAAAAGAAGATGCTAAGCATAAAAATACAAACTGACATTGTGATAATACTTGCAATAGAGAACATTTTGTTTCTTCCGATATTAATAAATCCTTGTTTTATAGTATATCCGATCGTACTAATTCTCATCTGTATCACCTTCCAATCCGGTATCGCTGATTACACTCCCATTTTGTAAAGTAATCACACGCTTATTCATTCGCCGTACAATTTCTATATTGTGTGTTACTACTAAAACCGTAGTTCCTCTCTTATTGACCTCTTCCAACAGCTTCATAATTTCCCATGCGTTGTTTTCATCCAGATTTCCGGTCGGCTCATCCGCCATCAGAATCTTAGGATCATTTACCAATGCTCTTGCAATGGAAACTCTCTGTTGCTCTCCTCCGGACAGCTGATTCGGCTTAGATTTGTACTTTGCCGCCAGCCCCACAAGAGAAAGCATATTCGGTACCGCTTTTTTTATTTTTCTTCTGGAAGCCGATATGACACGAAGCGCAAATGCTACATTTTCATATACATTGCGATCCTGCAGCAGTCGAAAATCCTGATATACGACCCCGATCTTTCTTCTGTAATGAGGAATTCTCCTCCGTTTAATCTTTGCCAGATCCTGTCCCTGCACGATCATCTTTCCGCTGCTTGACTCTATCTCCTTTTGCAGCAATTTTATTAATGTAGATTTGCCAGAGCCGCTTTCGCCCATTACAAATACAAATTCTCCGGCATAGATCTGGATACTTACATCGTCCAGAGCTTTTTCTCCCGGCACATATTCCTTACTGACATTTCTTAATGTTATCATGTTACCCTCCTCTTCCGAGTCCGTTTCCATGTTTAGATTGTGTGCAGTCCTTGAATGGGTATCGACACAATGCCCCGAGTGCATGTTGCGGCAGCAACTGTTTTCATCACACAGAGCGGTTTGTCCTACAGAAAAACATAATTCCCACTTCCGATAGAACAATCAGCAAAACCGCTGCGCTTTATTTCGCGATTGGCACATTCGTCAAGGTGGCAGCTGAAAACTATGCTCTCAGCTACCTGCTTTTCCTCATTGCGAATTCAAAAAAGGGAACATCTGTCTGTGTTCCCCTTTACTAAAATTCGGCACTGTTTTAATAATTGGTTGATTCCACATACTTCATATATTTAACAACCATAAGTGCAATTTTAAATGTAATCGCATCCTCAAAGATACGCAAATCCAGGCCTGTACTCTTCTGCAGCTTATCCAAACGATACACCAGGGTATTTCGATGAATATATAACTGACGAGAAGTTTCAGAAACATTTAAGCTATTCTCAAAAAACTTATTGATCGTAGTTAAAGTCTCTTCATCAAAATCATCCGGCGACTTGCCGCCAAAGATCTCTTTAATGAACATTCTGCATAGCGGAATAGGAAGTTGATAGATCAAACGTCCGATTCCCAGCAACGGATATGCAATAATATATCGTTCCTCAAAGAAAATCTTTCCCACATCCAATGCCATCTTTGCTTCTTTATAAGAACGGGAAACTTCTTTTATCTCTTTCACAACGGTACCATAGGATATACGGATATTTTGATGTTCGGACTTTAATATACCATAAATTACCTCTGCTGTCTTGTCTAATTCATTTGTCGTAATATTTGCAGATACTTCACGAACTACGATGATGTTCTTATCATCTACAGCTGTAACAAAATCCTGAGTCCTTCCTTCAAAGATACTGCGAACCCGCTCCAGCTCGTTTCCGTCTTTCTGACGATCCGTTTCCACAATATAAACTACACGGCTGACCTCCGCTTCAATATGAAGTTTTTTCGCTCTATTATAAATATCCACCAACAGCAGATTGTCCAACAACAGATTTTTAATAAAGTTATCCTTATCAAAACGCTCTTTATATGCAACAAGCAGATTCTGTACTTGAAATGCTGCTAATTTTCCTACCATAAAGACGTCATCTGTCTCTCCATTTGCCAATAAAACGTATTCTAACTGATGTTCATCAAATACCTTGAAAAAATGACATCCGGACACTACCTGACTGTCGGCAGGTGATTCCACAAATCCCATTGTGGGATCTATATAATGATCGATATCGGAAAATGTACTTGCAAGAACTTTTCCTTCTGTATCAATCAATCCTAAATCGACTCTTGTAATGCTCTTCAATCCCTCCACGGTATTTTGAAGTATTTGATTCGATATCATCTCCGCCCCCTTCTGACAAACTCTTATACAATTTCCACAATTCAGAGCAGTCATTTTATTGCATATTTTTTTCTCGTATATAATATAATAAGCAAATATGCAAAAAAAGTAAAGAGTAAATGCTATTTTCTTTATGCATTTTCTCTTTACTTTTTATAAATTGCCGTCTTCACTTTCCTTGGAAGACTGTGCTTTGATTTTTTGTTTTGCCAGAAATCGGGTAACCGGATTTCCAAGTACCCGTTTGCCGTTTGCCGGAATCTTATCTTTTTCAAATCCCAACCACAGCTTTGCATTGATCATATTCCGATAATGGTGTAAGAATAATTCCTGTTTCGGGCTGCCTAATGTCGAAAAAATTACATCCGGCATCAAAATATTAATATCATTTACAATCCGCTCCAGATCCTCTGACGCCGATTCTACCGAAAAAGTCCCGACAATCTGAAGCTGATCCCCATACTGTTGCTCTATGTAGCTCCGATAGACCTCCAGTTCCGATTCCTGTACCGTAAACAGATATACGGTCTTCTGATTCCGGATAATACGCTTCATCGCCTCATGAAAAAACTCGAATTTCTGCAATTCTTTTATCTTACTGTGTGTTGCAAGATCCAATTGCTCTAAAATAGCAGCATCTCCCGGAATAACCAGATCAATCTGATCTAACACCTCTTTTACTTTTTCATTTTCATTTGCAATGACAATGGAATCGCTTCCTATTTCTTCAATAACATTGAACATATCATTATTGATATATTCTTCTACTTTATATAAATAATCCTTTGCTTCTCCGCAATGGAGCAATACATTGGACAGTATTTCATTTGTAATCATATAGCCAACTTTCTAAAAAATCTTCTTTGACCTTTATACAATATATCTCTATTGTTCGTCAAGCCTCCCCTATGATTTCATATGAAATTTTTTGATAAAAATCCTGCATACTTTATTTTTCTCTAAAATGGTAGTTTTACACAAATCAAAAAAAATCAAGTGTTTCTTTTCGAATTTCAAAAAAAGTTTTCCACATTTATTTTTCTTAAAAATCCCTTGTTTTTCTAAGTTATAAACATACTTATCCACCTTATCCACATTTTCGATCTTTTTTTCTGAATTTCCAATACTCATTTTTAGAACAAATGTTTTGTATAAAACCATGAATTTATCTAATTCCGACATCTTTTTTAGCTGCAGGATTTCCTTCATTTGATAAAATCCATCTGAATTTTTCTATTATTTTTGCAATAAGCAAAGACCCATATCTTATCACAAAACTTGATAACGAGCAAAAAAATAAGCCGATACCTATCGTATCAGCTTATCTCATATATAATTTTTATAACAGTCTGCGAACTGCTAAAACACTTGTATAATCATATCTTGGTGAAACCTTGATGCCGTCTCTTTCATTACTTGCATGAACAATCTTTCCGCCACCCATATAAATGGCTACATGACCGCTATAGCAGACAATATCTCCCGGCTGCATGTTGGAGCGGGATACCGCTCTTCCTACGCTTCTTAAACTGGTAGAAGAATGTGGTAATGAGAAACCGTAATGCTTATAAATCGCCATTACAAAACCGGAACAGTCACAACCGTTGGTCAGGCTGACACCTGCCCATCTGTATGGATTTCCGACAAATCTCAACGCATATCTTACTACTTCAGAACCGTTCTTAGAGGAACCTGGATTCGATGTATTGCTACCTGTATTTCCTCCGACATCCTCTGTCATAATCTTTCCGACTACCACACATTTATTATCTGCTGTCGCAATGTAGTTATCTGCCGTCTTATAGTAATTCTTTACCGAAACATCATTGGATGGAACGTAGGCATTGGTATTTCTACTGGCTGCCTTCACAGAAACCTTTACCCAACTTCTGTTTGGAACTGAAACTACTTTTAAGGTTGTTTTTCTCTTTACTTTGGTTATAACCGAAGCTCTGCTACTTGCCGATCTGCGTATCTTGGTCGCTTTTGCAGTTACTGTAGCCGCCTTTACCTTGGAAGCTCTGATAGTAGCTGCTGTACCGAGCTTAATATAGCCGGCATGGACATAACCGGTGATCTTTCCGGAAGTGATTTTGTAAACCTTAATCCACTTACCGTTTCCAACACTCTTATATTTATAGGTTCCTTTATAGGTAGCTACTACCCCCGGTGTCATCTTTCCGATAGATTTGGAAGTTAAATCTGACGTTTTATGAATCGTAAGAAAAGAAGTAACTTCTCTATTTGTAACAGCTAATTTCGTAGAACCGGATGACGCCATTACAGATCCAACCGTTCCCAATACCATAGAGCCGGTCAGTACAACTGCCGCCATCTTCTTTATATGATGCTTCATATTATTCTCCCAAAGGGATCTCTCATGTATCTCCCGTAAAACTGAGATATTCTCTACTGAATCTCTTTATTACAAAATTATTACGAAAATCATTATAACATCGTTACAATTTGATGTCAAATTTTACAGTTCTCTGACCGACCTCATCTTTTATTTCTGTCCAAACAACTTTTTTTCCTCTTCGGAACCCTTTATATAAACCCGTTTTTCCACATTTTTACAATCCGGCGTTGCGAGTTTTCCTGTTTTTCTGCAGATTAATGCAACTCCGTAATAGTCACATTTTCCGGTAGGTTCCGTCCCCTCTGTAAAATATTCATTATAGATATGAGGGCACACTCCGGTGATCGCCAGCTTGCCGGACTCCCGGCTCAAAGTTCTCTCTACGATTCCGTCCGGTCTGGTGAAATTTTTATTTACAAGACCCTTATGGGCTTTTTTCATTACCGCTTTCCATATTTCAGGTACAAAATCGGTTGTTTGCATCTTGGTCTCATCATCTGTTCCTCCCCATACAGCACAAGTATAATATGGAGAGTAACCGACATACCATGCATCTGTTTTCGTATCATTTACCGCACTTTGTGCCGCCGTAGTCATATTGGACAGTGCTCCCTGCTTTGCACTTCCGGAAGTTACAGAGCTTTCCATCGCCTTTGTAAGCAGATATGCCGTGGTGTCCTTCATGGTACTGATGGATGACGTCTTTTTGTCCAACAGCACTCTTCCGTCCGGTCCGATTACTTTTGCATAGTACATCGGCTCCGTATAGCTTCCGTTTGCCGCAATGGCGGCATAGGCAGAAACCATTTCCAAACTGCTCAAAGCAATGTTTCCCTCATTTAAGCTGTGCATTGAAGGAGAAGAAAACTTGTAATTTTTTATTGCATCCAACTGAACTTCATTCGTGATCTGCTTATAAAACCAGTTTGCATTTTTCTCGGAAGTGGTCTCAATCGCCTTGCGAAGTGTGATCACCCTCGACAGATCCACTCCTTTTTTTCGCTTTCCCTTTGTCAACAATTCCATTGACTCTTTGCTGCTTGACAAGGTAAACCCTTCTGAATCCAATGCCGGAGCATATACCGTCAACACATCGGAAACTCCTCCGGTCTCATGTCTTTTAGAAGTCGCACGATTGACGGAGGACGTTGTCTGACTGTCCAGTGTATGTTCTCCGATCATCGCTTTTATTTCCCCTGTAAACTGACTCATAACCGTTAGAGATACCTCCGGTGTCAAAGGGTAGGAGATCTTTTCTCCTTTAATTTTATATCCTTTCTTCCAGATATAATCCCGGAATTCGGTAACCGCATTCTCCGCTTCTTCCTTACTGTTAAACTGTATTGAAAAAGTTTTTTTTCCTTTTGCCAAAAACGTTCCCATATCAAACTCATTGTAACTGACGATTTCTCCATTCTTTTTTTCGGCGGAAAGAGAATATACCAGTCCCACTTTAGTGGAACCGTGATAATAGCTGCTGTTTGCTACTGCCTTTTGCGCTGCTGACTGAATAGCGGAGTCCTGTGTGGAATAAATGGTCAGACCTCCCCGATAAAGCAAGTTATATGCCTGTTCTTCATTATAATTATATTTATTCTGCAGTTCCTTTATCACATCCGTTCGCAATGCTTTTGAGAAATCTGAAATTTTCGCCTCGGACTGCCAGCCGCTTGCTGTTAATACCCGGCTGTAAACATTATCATAATACGCCGTTCTATATTCTTTTTCTGAAATATAGCCGGATTCCAGCATATTCTTTAATACCTGATTTCGATATTTTGCATTTTTATTTGGGTTTGAAATCGGATCTCTGGAAATCGGTTCTCCGATAATCGCCACCAAGACGGATATCTCCGACAAGCTCAAATCCCTTGCATTTTTTCCGAAGTATTTTTTTGCGGCGGACTGTATCCCGTAGGTACCTTCTCCTAAGTTCAATGTATTGAGATATTGTGTCAGAATCTCATCTTTGGTTTGCTGCTTCTCCAGCTGTTCTGAAAGATAATCTTTTTGCAGTCTCAGATCCATACCCTGTCGATTGGAATTACGGATCTTCCAATTGAAAATGTTATTTTCGATCAGACGCTCGGAAATAGATGAGGTTTTACTGGTATATTTTCCATAAAATATTCCGTTGAAAAAAGAAATAAGTTCATTTTTAATATCAACCCCTTTTCTGCTGTAAAACTCCGGATCCAGGTAAGATACGACCGCCTTTTTGATCGAATCCGGAATTTCTTTGGAAGAAAGCCACGGCTGATTGGTATCTACCGTAAACTCATCTGTGATTTTTGCATTAGAATCCAATACCTTGGTCTTTTTATAAATAATATTCTGATTGATCGGAATCAATATGGGAGATTCTTTCGTCACTTTTCTGGTTGCAAGTCCTATATTTACCAACCCCAGAATGATTGCACCTACGATAATCACAAAAATAACACGCAGTAAAACAACTGATATCCAATTTTGTAAAGTACCCTTCGGTTGGGACAAACTTCCCTGTTTCCTTTCTATATCCTTTTTTCCAAATTTCATATATACTCCAATCTCATATAGAAACCTCTGTTTCTACTTGATATATCTGTTTCTTTCTTCTATATATGCTACATTATTCTAACACAAAAGACTCTTTTAATGCTATACTATCACCTGTTAAGAAATCTTTATCTGATGAAAGGAGCTCGTCATGAGTCAAACACACACTGTCCTGTATAAGGGCGGACAAGGCGAAGTGGAAGAAAAAAAATCGAAATTTATTTCCCATGTTTTTCCGATTGAAACGGAAGAATCTGTTTCCGAGATCCTTTCTTCTCTTAAAAAACAATATTGGGACGCAAGGCATCACTGTTATGCGTTTTCTTTAGGAGATCACAACGAGATTTTACGTTCTTCCGACGATGGAGAACCTTCCGGCACTGCCGGAAAACCGATTTTGGATGTTATCACATCTCAAGAAATTCATAATTGCCTGATTGTGGTAATCCGGTACTTCGGCGGAACTCTTTTAGGTACCGGCGGTCTGGTTCGCTGCTACCGTCAGGCTGCGTTGGACGGACTAAACCATTCTGTTTGTGTAGAAAAGCTCGATGGTGCCCTCTATACGATCACAACGGATTATACCGATATCGGAAAGCTGCAGTATTATCTTGGTGAGCATCAGATCCCTGTTTTAGACAGCAACTATACAGACACCGTCACCTTACAGATTCCTCTTTCCGTTCAAGAAGCCGATGCACAACTTACGCAACTGACAGAACTGACTTCCGGACGAATTCAGGTTGAAAAACAGGAGGAGATTTCCTTTGGATTTCTCAATCACAGCTTTCTCTTACTATAATACACTTTTTTTCTAAAATAGCTTGCAATTATGCTTTCAATCTTATATAATAGCTTCTGTTGAGAAAGTAATGGCCCATCGCCAAACGGTAAGGCAACGGACTCTGACTCCGTCATCTCAAGGTTCGAATCCTTGTGGGCCAGCTATTGTTAAGCACCATGATCATGGTGCTTTTTTTATTCATTTTAGAAGGAGCTCTATACTATGCAGTTAGGAAAAACACAATCTCTTATTGTTGTAAAACAGGTGGACTTCGGCGTATACCTTTCCGAACATCAGGATTCTGCCGAACGCATCCTCCTCCCGAAGAAACAGGTATCTGATACTCTCTCACTTCATGACACAGTAGAAGTATTTGTTTACAAAGATTCTGATGACCGTCCGATCGCCACCACAAAAAAACCTGCTATTGAACTGGATGAAGTGGCACTTCTAAAAGTCGTTCAGGTCACAAAGATTGGAGCCTTTTTAGACTGGGGTTTGGAAAAAGACTTATTTTTGCCTTATCGGGAACAACTGTACAAAGTAAAAGAAGGCGATCAGATCCTTGTTACGATGTATATAGACAAAAGCCAACGTCTTTGTGCTTCCATGAGAGATCTATATCATAAGCTGCAAACAACCTCTCCTTATCAAAAAGATGACCTTGTGACAGGACAGGTATATGAAATCAGTGAAAATTTCGGAACCTTTGTAGCGGTAGACAACCGTTTTTCCGCCCGCATTCCGAAATTTGAACAACAGCAGCCTCTTAAAATCGGAGACCATATCTCCGCCAAAGTCGCATCAGTAAAACCGGATGGAAAATTAGACCTTACTCTGCGAGAAAAGTCTTATCTTCAAATGGATCAGGACGCCAAGGAAGTTCTTGCTCTGATTGAAAGTTACGGAGGTGTTCTCCCTTTCAATGATAAAGTCTCTCCGGAGATTATCCTGCGTGAGGCTCATATGAGTAAAAATGCATTTAAAAGAGCGGTTGGCAGACTCTATAAAGAACGCAAAATCGAATTTACACAAAAAGGAATCCGACTTGTATAGAAATTCCTTACAGCAAATAAAAAAGCTGCCGGATACGGATATTATCTTCCGCACCCGACAGCTTTTTAATTCTTTATTATACTTCAAAAATCAGATCGCCGTAGCTTGGCATAGGCCATGTTTTTTTATCAATAATCATTTCTACTTCATCAACCGGTTTTCGCAATTCCTCCATTGCAGGCACTACCTCTTTATGGAAATACAATGCAGCCTCCTCTCCCGGCTCTTTTGTATTTGCCGTGGCTGTTACCTCTTCCAGTTTTGTCAATGCAGTTTTAGCTTCTAATAAACGCTCGGAAATTTCTTCCAAAATCCCCTTTTGTACAACGGCACTCACTCCCGCTTTTGTAACCGCATTAATTGACTCCGCCAGATCTGTTGTCGCATGAATCACAGCCGGAATAATATGCTTGCTGGCAATATCAATCATTGCCTTTGCCTCGATATTGATTGCTTTTGCATAAGCCTCAAACTGAATCTCTTTTCGGGATTCCAGTTCCGCTCTTGAAAATACGCCGAATTTTTCAAATACCTCTACCGAAGTATCTGCTGTCAGATACGGTATCGCCTCTACCATACTGCTGATATTCGGCAGTCCTCTTCTCTCCGCTTCCTTTACCCATTCATCAGAATATCCGTTTCCGTTAAAAATAATTCGTGCATTCTCACATGCCTGTCGCTTTATGATGTCATGCACTGCCAGATTGAAGTCTTCCGCCTTTTCCAATTCATCGCAAACATCCGAAAAGGCTTCTGCCACAATCGTATTCAGCACTACATTGGGTGCCGATACGGAATCCATAGAACCGACCATACGAAATTCAAATTTATTTCCCGTAAAAGCAAACGGAGAAGTTCTGTTACGATCTGTCGCATCTTTTGCAAAATCCGGGAGTGATTTTACACCAGTCTGCAATACTCCGCCCTCTATTGAATGAGTTGCCTCTCCGGACGCAACCAACTGATCTACGACATCTCCCAACTGATCCCCCAAAAACATGGATATAATAGCAGGAGGTGCTTCATTCGCGCCTAATCTATGGTCATTTCCCACATCAGATGCGGACTCTCTCAGCAACTCTGCATGACGGTTTATCGCTCTCATAATACAAGTCAGCACCAATAAGAACTGAATATTCTCATGCGGTGTCCTGCCGGGTTCCAAAAGATTGATTCCGTCATCTGTTGTAATAGACCAATTGTTATGCTTACCGGAACCGTTTACTCCATTAAACGGCTTCTCATGAAGCAGACATTCCAGTCCATGCTTGTTTGCTACCTTTTTCAAAACCTCCATAATCAGATGGTTGTGATCTACTGCAATATTGCAGCTTTCAAAAATAGGTGCCAGTTCATGCTGTGCCGGTGCCACCTCATTGTGCTGTGTCTTTGCCGGAACCCCCAGTTTCCACAGTTCCTCATTTACATCCTTCATAAACGCCGCAATACGAGGACGAATCGCACCGAAATAATGATCGTCCAACTCCTGCCCTTTCGGAGGCATTGCTCCGAACAGGGTTCTTCCTGTAAAGATCAGATCTTTTCTCTTTTTATATGCTTCTTTATCTACGATAAAATATTCCTGCTCAATTCCGACAGATGGAATCGCACGCTTTGAAGTCGTATTGCCGAATAAACGAAGAAGCCGGATTGTCTGTTCATTGATTGCTTCCATAGAACGAAGCAATGGTGTCTTCTGATCCAAAGCTTCTCCGGTATAGGAGCAAAATGCTGTCGGAATACAAAGAGTTGCTCCGGCCGCATCATGTCTTACAAATGCATATGAAGTACAATCCCATGCAGTATATCCTCTTGCTTCAAAAGTAGCACGAAGTCCTCCGGACGGAAAAGAAGAAGCATCCGGCTCGCCTTTTATCAGCTCCTTTCCGGAAAAACTCATCAAAACCTTTCCGTTCGGCATAGGAGAGGTAATGAAAGAATCATGCTTTTCCGCTGTTACACCGGTAAGAGGCTGAAACCAGTGTGTATAATGTGTGGCTCCCTGCTCGATTGCCCATTCTTTCATCTCATGTGCAATAATATCCGCAGTCTGTAAATCCAGTTCTCCACCCTTTTTCATAACATCACGCAACTTCTGATATACCTTTTTTGGCAACCTCTGTTGCATCACGGTATCATTAAATACGTTTTCACCAAAAATCTCAGCTACATTTGGAATCTCACTCATGCTATATTTCCTTTCTATCAACCTCAGCCTGCAGAAACAAGATATCTGCCATATCAGTCCTTCATCTAAAAAAGGGCGTCCCAAAATATGGAACACCCTTGTCCAGCATCAACTATACTATCTTATATCTGTATAAGATAGTATAAAAATGATTGAAAATCAATAGTTCCGTCTGACTTTATTTTTTTCTGACAAGTCTCCAGCTATCGCATCACATTTTGCACTTAAGCTTTACCTACTGAGCCAAACATCTCCATTTTTTCTTTTACCTTTTCCTTGATTGCCTCATAACCCGGCTTTAATACTTTACGAGGGTCATATCCTTTTCCTTCCAGATCTTTTCCCTCTTCTATATATTTTCTGGTCGCCTCTGTAAATACAATCTGACATTCGGTATTTACATTAATTTTTGCAACTCCCAGTGAAATCGCTTTTTTTACCATCTCATCCGGAATACCGGTTCCTCCATGTAAAACCAACGGCATTGCACCGGTCAGTTTCTGGATTGCATCCAGAGTCTCAAAACTCAATCCTGCCCAGTCAGCCGGATATTTCCCGTGAATGTTTCCGATTCCGGCAGCCAGCATATCCACGCCCAGATCCGCAATCCGCTTGCACTCCTGAGGGTCTGCACATTCTCCCTGTGCAGATACACCGTCTTCCTCTCCGCCGATCGCACCGACCTCGGCTTCTAAAGAAAGCCCTCTCTCTTTACAGGTCTGAACCAGCTCTTTGGTCTTTTCCACATTTTCGTCGATCGGATAGCTGGAACCGTCAAACATAACGGAAGAAAATCCCGCTTCAATACACTGACAACAACCGTCATAGGTACCGTGATCCAAATGCAATGCAACCGGAACTGTAATATGAAGTCCCTCCAACAGACCGTTTACCATTCCGACAATCGTTTTATAACCGCCCATATATTTGCCGGCACCTTCAGATACCCCTAAAATAACCGGAGAATTGCACTCCTGAGCAGTTTCCAAAATTGCCTTTGTCCATTCTAGGTTATTAATATTAAAATGACCGACTGCATAATGACCGGCCTTTGCTTTATCGAGCATCTCTTTTGCTGTTACTAACATACAAATCCTCCAAATTTCTGATTGAATACCTGAAACAGGCTTTTATTTATTTTCTAAAACTATACTACATTATATACATTTCGCTATAAAATGAAAAGGCTAGTCTTCCAAGAATCTTGAAAAATCCTTCGGAACCATGTAATTCACTGCACACGGGTGATTGATAATCTCCACCTTCTTATGATTCCCTCCGAATTCTCCGTCCAGAGTCCATGGAACATCACTATAGCAGGAAAACGTTACCTGATCTGTTTTTAAATTTATAATATAATCCGAACTTACCAGCTTCGGCAGCAACAGACTGGACACAATCTCATTTACCTGAATCGGATTTCCCGGATATCGTATCAGTGTCACCTCAAATAATCCGTCATCCAGATATACATCCTCTCCGGTCAGATTCTTCATACCGCCGACCGAAATAGAATTGGTTACCATCCCATAAATAAAATCATCTTCGATTGTTTCTCCGTTTAATTCTACTTTCAGATGATAGGCCGGTACATCCACGATTCGTTTTGCTCCCTCCAGTACATATGCAACATGCCCCAGTACATTTTTTAAATTTTGATTGGTCTGATAGGATACATCCGTAAAGATACCGAATGCCGCGATATAGATAAAGTAGTCTTTATTAAACTCTCCCACATCACACGCCAGCTGCACCCCGGAAACTGCAATTTCAGCTGCTCTCGGCATATTTTTCGGAATCCCGAGAGAAGCGGCAAAATCATTAGTGGAACCTGCCGGTATGTAACCGATCGGAGTTCCGGTATTATACCGCATGATACCGGTTACGGTCTCGTCGATGGTTCCGTCTCCACCGGAACATACTACCAGATCATACGATCCGGAAACCGCCATCATCTCCTTTGCGTCTCCGGCATGCTGAGTAGGATGAATGGTGACTTCATAGCCTTGTTTCACAAAGGTATCCACGATTGTTAACAGATGATTCTTGATCAGTCCTTTTCCTGATTTCGGATTAAAAACAAACAGTAGTTTTTTATTTCCCATCCATGTCTCCTTCCCCTCTTAACTCTTTTGCAAATTCCGACAACTTCCTCAGACGATGATTTACCCCGGACTTCCCGACCGACGGAACCAGATACTGTCCCAATTCTTCTAAAGATACATCCGGGTGTTCTAACCTTGCATAAGCCATTTCCTCCAAAGTCGGTTTCAGCCGATGCAAACCATAGTGTTCTTCAATATAATGAATGTCTTCTATTTGCCTTCCGGCTGCTCTTACCATCTTTTTTATATTTGCAGAATCGCAGTTGGATTGCCGATTTGCACTGTTTCGCATCTCTTTGATGATTCGAATATTCTCCAGTTCCATAGAAGACCGGAATGCTCCCATCAGATTTAATGTATCAATAATCTCATTACTGTCCTTCATGTATAGAATATCCCTATTTTTTCGATTTACCAGTTTCCCTTCCACTCCGAATGCCCGAAGACATTCTCTCAGAAGAAATGCATCCGCTTTAGAACGGCATACGATCTCAAAGTGATAGGATTTCCCCGGGTTACTCATCGATCCCGCACATAAAAAGGCACTGCGGAGAAAGCCTCTTTTCGCTTCCTCTTTCTGTAAAATAGTCTCCAACCAGCTTCCTCTGTGAAAAAACTGTGTTGCTTCCAATATCGTCTGAATATCTTTTTGATCTGATAAAAGAATTCGGAATTGATTTGTCTTTTCCTGTACTCCTATTTTTCGAATCTGTAATTCTACCTGTATCGGAAGATATTTTTTTAACAGCGGAAGAATCTGCCTTGCCAATGTGACATTTTCCGTCAAAATACTCAGTGTTTCCGCTCCCGGAGTCGTATCCAGAGTTCCCAGAAACAGCACAGTTGCACATAACTGTGCCAAAATACTGTCCTGAGAATCCGACTCTATATGTATTAGCTCTTCTTTAATATCTGATGAAAAAGACATCTTCTTCTCCTGATTTATACCCGATTAATGTCCCTGTGTTCTAAATGAATGGCACAACTGCTTTCCTGCTGCAGATAACGACACAGCAACCCTGCGATCGTAACGGAGCGATGCTTTCCTCCGGTGCAACCGATACCGATCGTCAATCGGTTTTTTCCTTCTTCAATATAATTTGGAATCAGAAAAGCAATCATATCCTTTAATTTATTCAGAAAAGAATGCGATACCTCCGAATTCATCACATACTGCTGTACCTCGCTATCCTTTCCTGTTTTGGATCGCAGCTCCAAATCATAAAACGGATTCGGCAAAAAACGAACATCAAATACCAGATCACACTCATTAGGCAGACCGTATTTAAATCCGAAAGATACAATGGAAACCGTCAGATTACTATATCTTTTTTCCTCCAAAAAAATCTTCTCCAACAATTGAGAAGTTTCTCTGCTTCGAAGCTTTGTCGTATCAATTACATAGTCCGCCTCTTTTTTCAGAAAATCAATCTGCTTCCTTTCCTGTTCAATTGCCTCCTCCAGTGAATATTTTCCCGCAAGCGGATGTGAACGCCTCGTTTCCTTATAGCGTTTAATCACGGCTTCCGTAGAAGCATCCAAGAATACAATTCTGAGCAAGATCTGATGTTCTCTGATTTTTTCAAAAACAGCATCTAAAAGCGACAGATCCTTACTTCCCCTGATATCAATCCCGAATGCCATCTTATTGTAACGAACCTCTTCTAAATCTGCAATTTCTACCACTTTTTCCAAAAGCGGAATCGGAAGATTGTCCACGCAGTAATATCCCATATCTTCCATTGTTTTGAGCGCGGTACTTTTTCCTGCTCCCGACATTCCCGTCATGATCACATATTCCATCAATTAAAACTTCCCTATCATTTTTACTTCTGTTTCCAAGGAAACACCGAACTTTTCTTTTACTACAGCCTGTACTTCTTTTATCAGACGATATACATCACTTGCCGTTGCATTTTCTTTATTAATGACAAATCCGCAATGCTTTTCCGATACCTGAGCACCTCCGCAGGAATGTCCCCTCAATCCGGAATCCTGAATCAGTTTTCCTGCAAAATAACCCTCAGGTCGTTTAAAGGTTGAACCTGCGCTCGGGAACTCCAATGGCTGTTTTGTCGTTCTTTTCTCAGTCAGTTCATCAATCCGATTTTGTATCTCTGCCGGATCTCCGTTTTCCAAACCGAGTGTAACATCTAAAACGATATAGCCTTTTTCACTCACGACGCTGTGGCGATACGACAAATCCAATTCTTCCAGCGAAAGATCACATATCTCTCCCTCCGAAGTCATTACACGGGCAGACACTACCACATCTTTCATTTCTCCACCGTAAGCACCTGCATTCATAAACAGTGCTCCCCCGATACTTCCCGGAATTCCGGAAGCAAATTCAATTCCGGTTAAACAGTGTTCGGTAGCAGCCGCCGCAACTTTTGATAACAAAGCACCCGCCTGAGCGGTAATCCGGCTGCCGTTTACCGTAATCTCGGACATTGATCTTCCGATCTCAATCACGACTCCCGATATTCCCTCATCCGATACCAGCATATTGCTACCATTTCCGATTACAAGTACCGGCAGACAATGCTCCCGACAAAGTTGGAGCACTGCCGCCAGCTGATCCATTCGGGGAGTTATCAGGACTTCTGCCGGTCCGCCAACTCGAAAGGTTGTATGCTTTGCCATAGCCTCCTGTATTTTTATCTGATCGGTATCCAATACCGTTTGAAATAGTCCTAACATCTCCATCGGAATCTCCTCTTAGTTTGCTAAAAATGCCCTATACGCACGTTCTGCTTCGTATAAATCCGCTTTACTGATAATTTCCCAAGGTGCATGCATATTTAAAACGGCTACTCCGCTATCAATGACTCTCATATTATAGTTACCCAGAATATATGCAATGGTTCCTCCACCGCCCTGATCTACTTTTCCCAGTTCTGCTGTCTGGAATCCAACACCTGCAGTATCCATGATCTCTCGAATCTGCGCTACATATTCGGCACCGGCATCATTAGATCCTGATTTCCCTCTGGAACCGGTATATTTGTTAAAAACAACTCCTCGTCCGAAATATGCACTGTTTTTCTTTTCAAAGACCTCCGGATAATTCGGATCAAATGCCGCACTTACATCGGAAGACAGTGCCTTCGATCCTGCCAAACAACGACGAACTTTTAATTCACTGTAATCACCGGTTGCCTGCATAATCTCCGCAACGGTATTTTCAAAGAAACGGGACTGCATACCGGTCGCTCCGACACTTCCGATTTCTTCTTTATCTACAAGCAGGCATGCACTTGTCAGCTTCGGTTCTTTTGATGCCAGGACAGCAGTAAATGACGGATAGGCACAAGAGCGGTCATCATGTCCGTAGCCCATAATCATACTGCGATCCAATCCGTAATCACGTGCTCTTCCCGCCGGCACAATTTCAAGTTCTGCAGACAGGAAATCTTCTTCCTCTATCTGATATTTCTCCTGCAACAACTGAACAATATACGCTTTTGCCTTTTCTTTTTCTTCTGTTTCCCGTGCTGGAATACTACCGATCAAAACGTCCAGTTTTTCTCCCTCGACTCCGGTTGCAAGTGTCTTTTGCATCTGATCCGCAGCAAGATGGATTAACAGATCGGAAATACCCAGTACCGGATCTGTATCCTCTTCTCCGACCGTAACCGTTATGATCTCTCCGTTCTTCTTCGCCACAACCCCATGAAGTGCCAACGGTATTGCCACCCACTGGTATTTCTTTACGCCACCGTAATAATGAGTATCCATAAGCACCAGTTCTGCATCTTCATACAGAGGATTTTGCTTTACATCGATTCTCGGGCTGTCGATATGCGCCCCCAGAATATTTAATCCCCTTTCCATCGGCTCCTTTCCAATCACAAAAAGGGCAATGGTTTTTCCTGCATTATTTGCATATACACGATCTCCGGCTTTCAATGTCTTTCCTTCGCTGATCACCTGATCCAGATTCAGGAATCCGGCTGCTTTTGCATGTTTTACAAAATAATCCACACACTCTCTTTCCGTCTTGCAATCGGAAAGGAACTGACGATATCCCTCAGCATATGCAAATACATCTTCTTTATCTTTTTCGGAATATACTTCCCATACATTCTTTCTTCTCATTTTTAATCCTCCTGTCCGAGATTTGCCTGCACTCTGCGATACAACTCCTGTGCAGCGTTATATCCCATTTTCTTCTGTCTGTGGTTGACTGCGGCCGCCTCAACTATTACAGCCAGATTTCGACCCGGTCGGATCGGAATCTGATGGCAAACCAGCTCTTTCCCCAAAATCTCTGTATACTCTTCTTCCAGACCTAAGCGATCGTATTGCTTATCCTGTCTCCATTCTTCCAATTCAATCACAAAGTCAATGGTTTGTTTTTCTTTTACACACTCTACTCCAAATAAAGCCTTTACATCGATAATGCCGATTCCTCTCAGCTCAATAAAGTACCGGGTGATATCCGGAGATGTCCCCACTAAGGTCGTTTCATTGACACGTTTAATCTCCACCACATCATCTGTTACCAGTCGATGTCCTCTTCGGATCAATTCCAATGCCGCCTCGCTTTTTCCAATCCCGCTTTCACCTTTGATCAAAACGCCTTCTCCATATACATCCACCAATACGCCGTGGATTGAGATACTCGGCGCCAATCTCGCACTCAGATGAAAGATAATCTCCGATAAAAATCCGCTGGTCGAGTGGCTGCTTCCCAATAACGGAATATTCCGTTTTCCCGCCAAAGTACGAAGCTCCTGTTCCGGTTCAAAATCTCTGCAAAAAATAATACACGGAATATCATAGCTCAACAGCTGCTCATAGATCTCTGTCCTGCGTTTCGGATCCAGATAAGTCAGGTATGTCATTTCCACCGTTCCCAAAACCTGTACACGCTCTGTTGCAAAATGCTCAAAAAAGCCTGTCAGTTCCAATGCCGGACGATTCACTTCTGAAGTGGTAATCATACGCTTACTCGCATCGATACATGGCGTAAAGTATTTCAGATTCATTTTTTTTACAATTGTTTCTACACTGACTCCCTGCATGTCAACCTCCCTATTTACTCTCCGATTCCTTATGAAAAAAGGAATATACGGATTCTGCAGCTTTCCGGTTCATTCCCGGTACTTCACTCAAACACTCTGCAGATGCCTCTTTGATCTCCTCTATGGAAGAAAAGGCTCGCATCAATGCTTTTCGTCTGCTCGGACCGATTCCTTCAATTTCGTCCAATACAGAATGAACCTGTTGTTTTCCCCGTAAAGAACGATGATACTCGATTGCAAAGCGATGTGCTTCATCCTGAATACGTGTCACCAGTCGAAACCCTTCACTTGTTTTATCAATTGGAATTTCTCTATTATTATAATACAAACCTCTGGTTCTATGGTAGTCATCTTTTACCATTCCTGCTACCGGAATCTGCAAATGAAGTTCTTCTAATACGGATAGTGCGATATTTACCTGTCCGCGACCACCGTCCATCAACAATAAATCTGGAAATTTTTGAAATCCTCCAATCTCTTCGGTTTCGTTTTTTTCCTTGAGACCGTGCTGAAACCTCCGCATCAGCACTTCCCTCATAGAAGCATAATCATCCGGTCCCTGAACAGTTTTCAAACGGAACTTTCTATACTCACTTTTGGCAGGCTTTCCCTTTTCGTAAACAACCATGGAGCCGACAGATTGAAATCCGCTGGTATTGGAAATATCAAAAGCCTCCATTCGATCAATCCGGGACAATCCGAGCAAACCTCCGATCTCTTTTACCGCACCGATCGTACGCCCTTCTTCCCTTTTGATTTTTTCCTTGTCCTGCACCAAAACCAGTCGGGCGTTTTTTTCTGCCAACTCCACCAGTTTTTCTCTGGATCCGCGCTTTGGAACTCTGATCTGGACCGATTTCTTTCTCTTATTGCTCAACCATTCTTTTGTGAGTTCCATATCCGGAATCTCATACTGAAGCAGTACTTCCTTTGGAATAAACGGTGTTCCGGCATAATACTGTGTTACAAATCTTCCCATTATGCTTTCTCTTGTGTCCTCCGTTCCGATCGTCACATGAAAATGCTCTCTTCCGATCAAACGACCTTCTCTTATAAAAAACACCTGTACCACTGCATCACGATCATCCTTCGCCATTGCAATAATATCTCTGTCTTCTCCATCCTCACTGGTGATTTTTTGCTTTTGAGCAACCGCTTTTACTGAAATTAACAGATCCCTATATTCTTTTGCCTTTTCAAACTCCAGCTCCCCAGAGGCGATCTGCATCTTTTGCTCCAGATCACTCAGAATCGGTGCATAATTTCCATTTAGAAACTCCAATGCGCCTTCCACCTGCTGCCGATATTCCTCCGGTGAAATATATCCTTGACAGGGTGCCTGACACTGATGAATGTGATAATTCAAACAAGGTCGTTCTTTTCCTTCATCTCTAGGCAGTACCCGGCGACAGATCCGAATCTGATACAGTTTACAAAGCAGCTCTATCGTATCCTTGACTGCTCCTGCACTGGAGTATGGCCCGAAATATCGGGATTTATCCTTTTTCATCTGTCTGGAAAATAAGATCCTCGGGTAAGTTTCTCCTACCGTTACTTTTATATAAGGATACGTCTTATCATCTTTTAACATCGTATTATACTTCGGACGATGTTCTTTAATCAGATTGCACTCCAGTACAAGTGCCTCCAGTTCCGAATCGGTCAGAATATATTCAAAACGATGAATATGAGTGACCATTTTTTCAATCTTCGCTCCCTTGTTTCGACTGCTCTGAAAGTACTGGCGTACCCTTTTTTTCAGACTGATCGCCTTCCCGATGTATATAATCGCATCTTGTTTGTCATGCATAATATAAACTCCCGGATGATCCGGGAGTTTTTTTAATTCTTCAGCTATATCAAAAAATTCAGCCATATACTATTCTTCTACAAATACATCTTCCGGCATATCTGTCTCCTCAATTGTGACAGCCTCCGCCTGTCCTTCTGCGGGATTTAATTTCCGGAAAATTTCCATAAATTCCTTGCCTGTGATTGTTTCGTGTTCATATAAATACTCGGAAATCTTCTCCAGAGATTCCATATGTGTTTCCAACATTTGTTTTGCCTGTGCATAGGCATTTCGAATAATGCGGTTTACGACACGATCTACTTCCGCCATGGTCTCTTCTCCGCAATTGGATACGGCACGACCGTCCAGATATTGACCGGTGACAGATTCCAGCCCCATCATTCCGAACTCTTCCGACATACCGTATTGTGTTACCATTGCACGTGCAATATGAGTAGCCCGCTCAATATCATTGCTGGCACCAGTCGTAACAGAATGCCCCGTCACGTCCTCTGCCGCACGACCGCCCATAAAAGTAACGATCTCCGTTTCCAGTTCTCCTTTTGATTTCAGGAACTTTTCTTCCTCCGGAACCTGCAGTGTATATCCGAG
Organism: uncultured Clostridium sp.; assembly: GCA_947253885.1. Classification (GTDB taxonomy): domain Bacteria; phylum Bacillota; class Clostridia; order Lachnospirales; family Lachnospiraceae; genus SY8519. The sequence goes on along the minus strand of CAMYAO010000001.1, from coordinate 83,192 downwards.
AGAGCCCATGGTACGAGGTACAATGGTAATCTTCTGAACCGGTTCTCCGTCCTTTAATAATGCCGCAACCAAAGCATGTCCGACTTCGTGGTAGGCTACCAGACGTTTTTCCTTTTCGCCCATAATACGGTCTTTCTTTTCCTGTCCCGCAATTACCACTTCAAATGCTTCAAACAGATCCTGCTGTGCAACTGCCTTTCGACCATGCTTTACCGCATTGATCGCAGCTTCATTTATCATATTTGCCAGCTCGGAGCCGACACATCCTGCCGTTGCCAAAGCCAGTTCATCAAAATCTACGGTATCGTCCATCAATACATTTTTCGCATGTACCTTCAAAATAGCAATTCGTCCCTTCAAATCCGGACGATCCACTATAATACGACGGTCAAAACGCCCCGGACGAAGCAATGCCTTATCCAATACCTCCGGTCTGTTTGTCGCCGCGAGAATCAAAACCCCTTTGGAAGAATCAAATCCATCCATCTCAGCCAAAAGCTGATTCAGAGTCTGCTCTCTTTCATCATTTCCGCCTGCAATGGAAGTATCTCGACTTTTTCCGATCGCATCGATCTCATCAATAAAAATAATACAAGGTGCCGCCTTTTGCGCTTCCTTAAATAAATCTCTTACTCGTGATGCTCCGACTCCGACAAACATCTCTACAAAATCGGATCCGGCAAGAGAGAAGAACGGCACGTGAGCCTCTCCTGCAACCGCTTTTGCCAGCAAAGTCTTACCGGTACCCGGAGGTCCTACCAGTAAAGCACCTTTCGGAAGCTTTGCTCCGATAGCAGTATATTTCTGCGGATTGTGTAAAAAATCCACCAACTCCTGCATAGACTCCTTGGCTTCCTCTTCTCCGGCAACATCGACAAAGGTAACTCCGGTTTCCTGCTCCATATAGACTTTGGCGTTGCTTTTTCCGATTCCCATCACACCTCCGCTGCCGCCCATACGCCGCATTGCAAAGATAAAAATTCCCCATATGAGCAAGATAGGCAGAACAAATGTGATAATTCCGGAAGTAACAGACGACCATATACTTGTGGTCTTACCGGATACGACTACATTGTTCGCTTCCAAAAAAGCCACCAAATTCTCATCATTTATCATAACCGTATGATAAGTGACGGGAAGAAGCGTATTGGAAGTGCCCTTTTTAGGAGTAATATCGATACTTCCCTTGGCATTATTCAATGCAACCTTTTCCACCTTGTCTTCCCGTACCATTTTTTTGAATTCTGTATAGCTGATATCTCTGTTTCTGTAAGAACTTAATTGACTGTTTATCATGCTGGCAAAAAACAATACCACAAGAGCCATCAGCACAAAATATAAAACTGTCTTCCCATTATTATTATGATTGTCATTTTTATTTGTTTGTCTGTTTGATCCTTTACTATCCATATCCTACACTTTCTTGTAATATACCCAAATAAGTATATCGTTCCCGTAACCGTCTGTATCATAGCAATAACAGCGGTTCTCTTCTCAACCTATCTGTTTGTTTTACCTGCGGCCTCAACAAATCCCTTAAAGAGCGGATGAGGTCTGTTTGGTCTGGATTTCAATTCCGGATGTGCCTGCGTTGCTATAAACCATGGGTGCTGCGGATTTTCAATCATTTCTACAATACGACCGTCCGGAGATAATCCGGATAATAAAATCCCGTTCTTTATCAGGATATCACGATAATCATTGTTTACTTCATAACGATGACGATGACGCTCATGAATCGTATCTTCCCCATAAAGTTCGTATGCTTTCCCCCGTTTATCCAATACACACGGATATGCTCCGAGTCTTAAGGTACCTCCTATATCTTCAATCCCGTCCTGATCCGGAAGAAGTGCCACTACAGGATGCGGAGTACCCGGATCCAACTCAATACTGTGAGCCTCCTTTAATCCGCAGACATTTCGTGCAAATTCTACAATTGCAAGCTGCATACCGAGACAGAGTCCCAAAAACGGTACCTGATGCTCTCTTGCATACTTGATAGCGGCAATCTTGCCGTCTATTCCGCGATCACCAAATCCTCCCGGCACCAGAATACCTTGTACCGTTTTAAGTAATTCTTCCGCATTATTTTCATTTAATTCCTCTGAATCGATCCACTTGATTGTAACCGTTGCACGATCTGCAATCCCGCCGTGCTTTAATGCCTCTACTACTGAAATATAGGCATCATGCAACTGAACATATTTTCCCACTAAAGCGATCTCCACCTCTTTTGTAGGATTTCTCAATGCATCCACCATCTCGATCCAATCGGTCAAATCCGGCTCCGGACAGTTTAATCGCAATGCATCACATGCCACATCTGCCAACTTTTCCTTTTCCATTGCAAGAGGTGCCTCATACAAATATTCAACGTCCAGATTTTGCAATACATTCTTTGTCGGAACATTACAAAACAGAGCAATCTTGTCCTTTATTGCATCGTCCAGAGGATGTTCGGTACGACATACAATAATATCCGGCTGGATTCCCATTCCCTGCAGTTCCTTTACAGATGCCTGTGTCGGCTTTGTCTTTAATTCCCCGGATGCCGACAGATACGGAATCAGTGTAACATGGATCAGAATCGCATTGTCTCTTCCGACCTCATGCTGAAATTGACGGATTGCTTCTAAAAACGGCTGACTCTCAATATCTCCTACCGTTCCGCCGACTTCAATGATCGCTACCTGCGTTTCTTCTGTTGTATAATCCCGATAGAAACGGCTTTTGATCTCATTGGTAATATGAGGAATTACCTGAACAGTTCCTCCACCGTAATCTCCTCGCCGCTCCTTCTGCAACACCGTCCAATACACTTTTCCGGTTGTTACATTTGATTTTTTACTTAAGCTTTCATCTATAAATCTTTCATAATGGCCTAAATCCAGGTCTGTTTCCGCTCCGTCATCAGTAACAAAAACTTCTCCGTGCTGGATCGGATTCATCGTTCCCGGATCAATATTAATATAAGGATCAAACTTCTGCATTGTTACACGATAACCGCGAGCCTTTAACAGTCTTCCCAGTGATGCGGCTGTAATCCCTTTTCCGAGCCCGGATACCACTCCACCTGTAACAAAAACATACTTTACCGCCATTTTATTCCTCCTGTTTCTATAATCAGTTCCATATTCATACTCTATCTTTTTTCACTATAAATGAATTTCTATTTTTAATCAAACTAATACCTTATTTTACACCAGATACCATAAGAATACCATTAAATTCTTATAAAAGTTACTTCATTACCAGCTTCATTACCAATGGTACCGTTATTAAAGAACACATTGTGGTGATCAATATATTAGATGCCGCCAGCTTAGTATTTCCATGATATTTTTCTGCAAACATAGACTGTGCCGCAGAGGCCGGCAAGGCTGCCGACAAAATCAATACCTGCTTCATCAGATCACTGATTTGAATCGGCAGCACCGCAACTGCCGCTACCGTAAGTGCCGGAATGATCAGTAAACGAAACATGGATACAATCACCACCTTTTTTTGTTCCAGTACCTCTTTAAAAGAAGTACGGGACATAGACAATCCTACAACCAGCATGGACAGACCACTCGTGATATTTCCGAGATACCCGAGAAACTGCAACAGAACTTTGGGAACAGGAATCTGCAACAGACAAACAATAAATCCCAATACAACGGCTATATTTAAATTATTAAATACCATACTCCTCATATTGAGTTCCGCTTTTCGTCCTCTTGTCAGAATTCGGACTCCGACAGAAAACATCATGAGATTTGAGATTACATTTCCCAACACCATAATCAGCATGCCATGTGTTCCGAATATCGCTAATGCCAACGGTATCCCGACAAATCCGTTGTTACTGAACATAATATTGTACAGCCAGCTTCCGGCTTCTTCTCCCGATATTCGAAATATCTTTATAAGAAGAATTCCGAGAAAGAAAGAAACTGTATGAAAAAGGAACATAATCAAAAGAATCCAAAGGCTGCCATCCAACAATTCTCCCCGATTCTGCCCTACGATCGACAAAAAAACTGTTGCAGGCATAGCCACCTGAATGACCAATGCGGACATATCCGAAGCACTGTCCTGCCGAAGCGTTCCGCTCTTTCCCAATCCAAATCCCAAAAATATCAAACTGAATAATAGTATTACACTTGTTATAATTACACTCATATTTTCTCTATTCCAATGCTTCCATCATCTTGTCCAACTGACCAAATATCTTTTTTGATAAAATCAACGCCGCTATTACTCCGGCTCCCTCCGCAATTGGAAGAGACCACCAGACCAGATTCAAATCTCCGATTTGGGAAAGCAGATATGCCATCGGCAACAATACCAGCATCTGTCTGATAAATGAAACCAACAAGCTATACATACTTTTCCCGAGTCCCTGATAGAACCCGGAGGAAATCATCGGTATACTTGCCACCAAAAACAAAATTCCCATGATGCGAAAGGCCGTCACGCCGGTTCTGATCAACGCATCCGATGCGGAAAATAAACTCAGCAGTTCTTCTGGGAACAGTTCGAAAACAAGAAATCCTATCCATGTAAAAACAGTTGCATTCTTACAACCGCATTTATACACCTCTCGAATCCGCTCTTTTTTCTTTGCTCCGAAATTATAACCCACAATCGGCACAATCGCATTGTTGATACCTATAATCGGCATTACTACAAAGTTCTGCAATTTATAGAAAATCCCGTACACTGTGACGGCTGTCTTGGTAAACGGTATCAGAATATGATTCAAGCCGAATATCATAATCGAACTCAACGATACCATTACCATAGACGGAATTCCGATTTTATATATTTCTTTTATAATCTTCCACTGAGGCCTCATCTGACGAACAGAAAAGCGAATTTCTTTGTTATAGCGAATATTAAACAGATATCCCAATATCATTCCGCACATCTGTCCCAAGACGGTAGCCAGTGCCGCGCCTGCCACTCCGAGTTTCGGAAACGGACCAAGCCCGAAAATCAGAAGCGTATCAAACACAATATTAAAGATGGCTCCGGTCATCTGACTCATCATGTTATAAAATGTATTTCCGGTTGACTGCAACAACCGTTCCATTGTAATCTGTCCAAATAACCCGAAAGACAACATACAGACCAACTGCAGATAGGTGACTCCGTAACGAACCACCTGAGCATCTTTTATCTGCATATGTAAAAAAGGATATGCTCCAAAAATACCGATGCATAAAAATACGATATAATTACAGATTCCTAAAAACACCGCAATATTTGCCGTATCATTTGCCGCCTTTTTATTTTTCTGACCCAGACACCGGGAAATGATTGCATTAAATCCGACACCCGTTCCGGTTCCGATTGCGATCATTAAAAACTGAATCGGAAAAACCAAAGAAATTCCGGTCAGTGCATCTTCCGAAATATATGCAACAAAAATAGAATCTACGATATTGTACAATGCCTGTACCATCATAGATACCATAAGCGGGATCGACATTTTCCAAACTAATTGCTTTATAGGGGCCTCTCCCATTATACGGGAACGCTCCTCTTTTTCTGCTCTGTTCAAGCATCTCCTCCTGTTTCTATTCCTCTTCAAACTCTACTATAACATAATATCCCTTCGACGTTTCCTTTATCTGCGTAACTTTTCCCTCTTTCGACTTCAAACGTTCGGAAAATACATAGTTCCCGGACATCGCATAAGACTTTCCCAATGTATAATACCAGGAATTCGGTAATTTACTTTCTGTGACGGGCAATACCTCCCCTTCCCTGATCAGTCCGGGACGTTCCATCTTAAATTCCATTTTTCTCACTTTCTCTTTCCTCCTGCCACTCCGTTATCACTGTACTGTAAAACGAAACTACGCATCTGCCGATCATACAACCGACAAATGCGCAGTGCTTACTCCAATGGTTTGGAATCCTCTTCCTCATATTCAACATCTATAATATCCGGATCCTCTTTGAAATCATTCAACCTGTCTTTGGAACCGATCGGCTGATTTTTTATTTTCCAATAATAATGCAAAGAAGAGCCCCCCTGATATACCATCACAACTCCTACAATAATCACAACCGCCTTTACCGTTGACCACGGAAAAAATACCAGAATAGCTCCCAGTACAATCATAATGACAGTTGCCATCATATTTGCCGGATGATATCCTCTCTGTAAACGACGCAGTTGAATCTGATGCGCCAATCCCTGTATTCCCAGTAAAAGCACAATCACGCCTATCATGATCGGAATAAAGCTCAGAATCAGTCTCGGTACGGTAAAAATCCATATACCGGCTCCCAGACAGATGAGTGTCGGTACCGTTCCCAACACCATAATCTGACTGTTTCGGCTCCTGATTATTACAACTGCCAGAAATACTGCAATCAAAATCAGCACACTTCCTAATAATTTGCACAATGTCACCATCGTGGCTGCCGGTTGTACGATCATCAATATTCCTATAATAATGGAAATGACGGCAAATACAGCCGATCTTTTTCTTGATCTTCTAATAAATTCTTCCATCTTTAATTCCAATCCAACAATTTACTGATACGCAGAAAGCTTAAGTCTTTTTTTAAATAAGGTACCAACTCTAATGTCTTATCCGCTATTGCTTCTTCCAGACCGATATCGGACAATTCTGTTTTGCATCCTGCCCTCTTTAGCATGGAGCAAAGTTCTCCGGAAGACGGCAGTTCCTGAATATCATCCGCAATCGTATCCAATTGTTCTTCCAATAAATCAAAATCCACTTCTTCTAACGGATTCGGAGAGGTGCTAAGCAAAATCTCATCTAACAGGTCTCCGTTGAAATACTGTTCCATGAGATGCATCTCCAATCCTCTTGCCGATTCCCCTTTTAAGTGTACTCGTTTTTCCTTAATCAATGACGCCCATTTTTCATAGGTACGCAGAAGGCATATCGCAGCCACGCCTACACGTTCTCCGTGATATGCTTTGATCGGACTGTTTAACACCTTCATAATCCAGAGATGCGCCGCCAAATGCTCTGCACCTTCTATTACACGCTCGGCATCCGTCATTTGCACCGCAATTCCAGAGAACAACAGTGCCTGCATCAAAATCTCCAGTCCGTCTGTCTCCGACTCGCAGATTGCATCATAGTGATCTCTTACACTTTCGATCACCTGCTGCTGTTAATCGTTTCGGTGCCTTTGCAAATATCAGTGTATCCGCAAATACCCAGCGCGGCGCCTCACAACTGATGGCAGAGACCAATCCGTTTCAAATACCGCATAGAATGTTCTCTTCCGCAAGCACACGGCTTCCCCAACTGACTAAGGTCTACTTCCATATTTTTCTCCTAAAAAATTGTATTGTACCCATTATCGGCACAGTTAACTTATGCTCCCTTTCTATATATTTTTCATTGTACTGAATTCCATAACTTTGGTCAACTATTCCATCCTAATTACCGCAAAGTCCGCTTCCATTTCCCTTAACAGTTCTATTTCTCTTTTCTGACAGGTAAAAAGAAAGATCTGATTCGACTGATTTGCCAGCCAATACAGTGTTTTTTTTAAACGCTTATCATCAAAAAAAGCAAACGGTTCATCCAGTAAAAACGGCATTACTTCCGAAGACGCAATCATCTCTCCTGCTGCCATTCGATATGCAAAATACAACTGCATCTGCGTCCCCGTACTGAACGCTTCGATTTTGCGGATTTCCCTGTCAATCTCTACAAACGGTTCTCCCGCTCTTCCCAACCTAACACAAACTTCTTTTCCAGTCAGCAAAGTAGCGATTTTGCCGATTCTTTGACTCAACTCCTGTTCGGTTGATCCTGAATTATGCACCTCTTCTTTTTCCAATGTTACCTTTGCCAGTTCGATTGCTCCTAATTTTCGGGTAATCTCCCTTTCCTTAACGGATTCTTTTTCCGCCTGACGGTACTCCTCCATAATATTTTCATATAAAATCTCATGTTCTCTTAACTCCTCCAACCGGATTTGCCTTTGTGGAGTACAGTCCGGCTCCCGATTATCCGAAACGGATCTTTCTCTGTATTCAGAACGAATCCCGATTGCCAACAGACCGATCATCCCGACTTGAATCAACACCCACACTATAATTGGAAATGAAAAGCTCCGATATGCCATTCCGTTTAAAAGCGAACCTGCCACAGAAGCCCAGACAACCCGGTTGATTCCTCTTCTTTCAGAAACTGTTTCTGAAACGACAGGTGGTATTTCTTCTATTGAGGATTTCAAAGATGCTATTTTCTCTCTTAAATAGGAAATCTGCCCCTCTAGCTTTAAACGAGTTCTTTCCCGCTCCTCCATTAACTCTCTGATCGTCTTCTTCTCTTTTTTCCGCTCTCTTTCCAAATATTCATAGACCTTTGACATTGCAAATGCACCCTGATTGACTGTCAGGTTGTGGATCTGATCCTTTAATAAGGTTCCCAACCTCTCTTTCGGTTTTAATTCCATCTGACCGATACAAAAAGTATTTTCATATATCTCTTTTGAGATATCTCCCAGTAACATTGCCAGATCTCCCTGCTCAATCGACAGTACCTCTCCGTCTAAAGAATTGGTCAGACGATCATAGCGATCTTTACTATAAAATCCTCTTTCCACCAAAAACTTCTGTTTTCCGACAGAAAATTCCAGCTGTCCGGTAAAATATGCCGGTATGTCCCACGGTTCATATTTTTGATATTCATCAATCCGGGTTCGGGCTCTCGTTTTCTCCAGACCGAACAACATACTTTTCATAAAATTTGCCAAAGTGGACTTTCCGCTTTCGTTTTCCCCGTAAATAATATTGATCCCCTTTGAAAAGATCAACTCCTGATCCTGCAATTTTCCATATTTTTCAATCCTCACACGAGAAATCTTCATTTTTCATTCTCCTTCGCATAAAGAATTGCTTCCATTCCGTAATACATGGCAGACAGACCCAGTTCCTGATCAGGGTATTCCATCAGTTCTGATAAAAAACGACTTTCCAGGCTATCGGGACGATGCCTCCTCAATTCCCGAAAGTCAAAATCAGGTTGTGTCTCATCCCTGATATTCCCAATCCTCGAATGTTGCTCCAATCCGGAAAGATCCGGCTTCGCATCCCAACTCCGATATCCTACCAGCTTTACATTTGCAATCTGATACGATTCCAATGACTCCAGAATCTGCAGCACCCTGTCCTGTAACAATGTCTGACTCATATCTGAAGAAACTTCCACCTCTCTTACCACATATTCTTTCAACTTCAACGGATAAAACTGCAGCTGTACATGTTTTCCGTCAAATGTTCCGATCCAGTATCCGTGACTGCCGATATCATCACTTTGAAACGGAATGGGAGACCCTGCCATACAGATTTTACCCTCCACAATCTGGTTTGGTTTATGAATATGTCCAAATGCTATATAGTCATATCCCTGATGCAACAATGCTCCGGTAGAAAAAGGACGGTGATTGCGATCCCCTCCATGTGCCAGCAAAAAATGTGATCGACCGTGCTGTAACGTGATCGATGTATCATACACTGCCGCTTCCTCCTTGTAATTCCAGAAACTGCAGCCATGTACCGACAAATTCCATTCCGGAAATACCACCTCATCCATCTCTCGCTTCCATAAAAACGTAACATTCTCCGCCCAGTCTGCTGTAAGATAATAAGACTGCTTTTTTATATAGTCATGATTTCCGGCAATGCAGACAAATTTCATAGAAGAAAATTCCGCAAACATTTTATTCAACTCTATGACATCCTTCTTCAAAGGCTGACGATGAAAAATATCTCCGGCAACCAAAACCAATCCGACCCGCAGCTGCTCCGCATGTTTTAAAATCTGATATAAGATCTCCCACATATTCTGATCCAGACCTGTATCAGCACCTATATGAAGATCTGCAATCTGTAAAAATCTCATAGTCTGTCTCCTTAAATTATTGGCTTTAGTATAACATATTTTGCTATAATCTTCTTGGAGGTGACCTATGAAACTACCTGACTTATGTATTTTTGATATGGACGGACTGCTGTTTGACAGCGAGCGTCTTTTTATGAAAAAAAAAGAATTGGTTTTAAGAGAATACGGATATCAGCAGAAAAAAGAAGACTATGAGCTGACCCTTGGAACAACGGGCGAGACACTTAAGAATATCCTTTATCAAATTTACGGTTCCGACTATCCTGCAGATGAGATCAGTCAAAAAACCAGAGAACTGGTTGATCAGCACAACACGCTGTACGGACCTTCCCTAAAACCCGGCATACCGGAACTTTTGACCTATCTGCAACAAAAACAGATCCCTTGCTGTGTTGCAACTTCTACCGACAGTACTACCGCAAAACGCTATCTGACACAAGGACATATTCTGCACTATTTTTCCTATGTCATCGGCGGAGATGCCGTTCGTATTTCCAAACCGGATCCGGAAATATTCTTAAAAGCTTGTTACCACTATAAAATCAAGCCGGAACATGCTCTAGTATTTGAAGATTCCGAAAACGGTATCCTTGCAGCTCATTCCGGACATATTCCGGTAATCTGCATTCCGGATCTCAAATTCCCCGATAAAGAAAAGGCAGACCTGACGACGGCTGTCGTTACATCTGCCTTTGATATTATTTCTTTATTTGAAAAGCCTTAACCGATCTCTTTCATTAAATTGATCATTTCAATTGCAGAGCAGGCACAGTCATATCCCTTGTTGCCCACCTTTGTTCCTGCGCGTTCAATTGCCTGCTCGATATTGTCTGTGGTTAAAATACCGAACATAGTAGGAACACCGGTTTTCATTCCTACTAAAGCCACACCTTTACTTACTTCCGCACATACAAAATCATAATGGCTGGTAGAACCTTTGATTACTGCTCCCAAACAGATTACAGCATCGTATTTTCCGCTTTCCGCCATTTTCTGTGCAACAATCGGAATCTCAAATGCCCCCGGCACCCACGCCAGATCAATATGATCGGTGGACAGACCATGTCGCACCAACGCATCTTCTGCTCCACTTACTAATTTTGCTACAATAAACTCATTAAATCTGGCTGCCACCATGCCTATTTTCACCTCACCGGCTACTACTTTTCCTTCTAATAATCTCATAAGAACTTCTCCTTTTTCCCTTTAATAATTAGTCATATGCTCCATTTTTTTCTGTTTCGTCATTAAATATGCAATATCGAACTTTTGTGCCTTGATCTGAATCGGAACCCGCTCTACGATGGAAATTCCGTAGCCTGCCAAACCTGTGATCTTTTTCGGATTGTTTGTCATCAAACGTAGCTTTTTCGCTCCGATATCCCTCAAAATCTGCGCTCCGATTCCGTATTCTCTTAAATCTGCCGGAAATCCCAGCTTAATATTTGCCTCTACAGTATCATATCCCTGCTCCTGAAGCTCATATGCTTTCAGCTTATTGATCAGACCGATGCCTCTTCCTTCCTGTCTTAAATACAACAGAATACCTCTCCCTTCCTCTGCAATCATCCGCATTGCTTCGTCCAGTTGTTCTCCGCAGTCACATCTTCTGGAACCAAACACATCGCCTGTCAGACATTCGGAATGGACGCGGCAAAGTACCGGCTCTCCATCTGCCACATCTCCCATTACCAGTGCAACGTGATGATCCCCGTTCAATTTGTTCTCATACCCGTAAATCCGAAAATTTCCATGCTTAGTAGGCATCTTTGCATCTGCCTCCCTCTGCACAAGACTTTCATTATTCAAGCGATACTCAATAATATCTGCAATCGTAATAACGGTAATATCCAGTTCTTCCGCATACTTCAATAATTCTGTCGTGCGCATCATAGTGCCGTCTTCTCTCATAATCTCACAGCAAAGTCCGCACGGCTTCAATCCTGCAAGCTTCATCAAGTCTACAGTAGCTTCGGTATGTCCGTCACGAACCAATACGCCCCCTTCTTTTGCACGGAGCGGAAACATGTGCCCCGGTCTGCGGAAATCACTCGGTTTTGCATCTTCTTCGATCGCCTTCATTGCGGTAACGGAACGCTCCACTGCAGAAATACCGGTAGTAGTATCGACATGGTCGATGGACACGGTAAACGCCGTTTCATGGTTATCGGTATTGACCGGTACCATCGGTGCCAGATCCAATTTGTCACACAACTCTCCGCTCATCGGCATACAGATAAGCCCCTTTGCCGCACTTGCCATCAGATTTACATTTTCTGTTGTTGCAAATTCCGCCGCACAGATAAAATCTCCTTCATTTTCTCTGTCCGGATCATCTATTACCAGAATTACCTTTCCCGATTTTAAATCTTCTAATGCTTCTGCTACTGTTCCCAATTCTTTTGCCATTTTTTATACCTCCTAAAATCCGTGTTCTCTCAAAAATGCTTCAGTCACTCCGGATTCTCTTTTTTCTTCCTTCGGTTGTGACAACCCCATCATTTTTTCTACATATTTTCCGATCACATCGCATTCCAAATTGACGCAATCTCCTGTCTTTCGCTCATGCAAAGTCGTAACTCCCTGTGTATGCGGAATAATTGACACTTTAAAATCCGCGTCGGATACCTTTGCTACAGTAAGACTGATTCCGTCAATTGTAATCGAGCCTTTCTCTACAATGTAGCGTAATATCGATCCCGATGCCGCAACGGTATACCACACAGCGGTATCGTCTCTTTCAATCGCAATAATCCTGCCGGTTCCGTCAATATGCCCCGACACAATATGACCTCCGAATCTGCCGTCTGCCGGCATTGCTCTCTCCAGATTGACTCTGCTTCCCTGTCCAAGTGTTCCGAGACCGCTTCGATCTAATGTCTCCGCCATTACATCTGCCGTGAAATAGGTCGCTCCCAACTCCGTAACTGTCAGACAAACCCCGTTGACCGCTATACTGTCTCCGATCCTGCTTCCTTCTAAAACAGTTCGTGCCTGAATAGTCAGAATACAAGATCGACTTCCCTTGGAAATTCCGGAGAGCACTCCCACTTCTTCTATGAGTCCTGTAAACATGCTGCCCTCCTATCAAATATATCCGATAATACAAATATCTTCTCCGTATCGCTCAAACGTCATCTTCTTTAACTGACAGGCATCCTTCATCTTCTGCACACCATTTCCTCCGATTGGAGACGGTGCCCTGTCCCCTCCTATTATTTTAGGAGCAATATAAGCAACCACCTTATTTACAAGCCCGGCTTCCAATACAGCACCGTGCAGCTTTGAACCACCTTCAACCAAAAGACTGTCAATTCCTTCTTTTCCGAGAAGCCGCATCAGCTCTGCCAGATCCACCTGTTCACCGATTCCCGATTCCAGCACTTTTACTCCAAGTGTTTCCAATAGCTGTCGTTTTTCTGACGCATATCCCTTTCGAGTCGTTGCAACAATCGTCGGAATCTCATTCGCACTTTGTACCAGATTACTCTCCGTCGGAATCTTCAGATGGGAATCACAGATAATCCGAACAGGATTTACCCCTTCTTCCAATCTGCAGTTCAACATCGGATTGTCTGCCAAAACAGTTCCGATCCCTGCCATAATTCCGGCATAACGTTTTCTTAAAAACTGTACAGATGCCCTGCTTTCTTCATTTGTGATCCACTTGGAATCACCTCCTGCACAGGCAATTTTTCCGTCCAGTGTCATTGCATATTTTAAAACCACATAGGGAGTCTTTGTTTCTATATAGTGATAAAATACTTCATTTAACTTTTTACACTCTTTCTCCAGTATTCCGGTAACAACAGAAATTCCCGCTTTCTGTAAGATTCGTACTCCCTCTCCGGCTACCAAAGGATTGGAATCCATACTTCCCACAAAAACTCTCCCGATCTTCTTTTCAATAATAATTTCAGTACAGGGCGGTGTTTTTCCATGATGACAGCAGGGCTCCAATGTAACATACAAATCCGCCCCTGCCGGATCCTCCTTGCAATGCAGCAATGCATTTCGCTCTGCGTGATAGGCTCCGTATCGTTCATGATATCCTTCGCTAATGATTCTGTCGTTTTTTACAATTACACAGCCGACCATCGGATTCGGATTTGTTCTTCCCAATCCGAGCTTTGCCAGCTCTAATGCCCGTCTCATATAGACTTCTTTCATTATCCGTCCTCCTTTCCGATAAAATATAGAGTACATATCTCGCACAGTGCGATGGTTCTATAAAAATGTGCTGCAAATTCTTATAGAACAAAAAAATACCCTGCAAGAATAAACTTACAGGGTACGCAAAAAAATCGTACTAATCATCTTCTCTCATCCAGACTGTACTGTCGGCTTTGGAATTTCACCAAATCATGCTAAAAAGCTCGCGGGCTGTTACCGCCGGTAGGGAATCTCACCCAACCCCGAAGCGTATTATGAACTTGATGCTATTGTAGCACAGTTAGTACAGCTATACAAGATATTTTTCTTTTTTTCTTACTATTCTGCTAATTGTAATACAAATAAACCCTACTAAAAACGGGAAGATAAAGGTTGCAATACGATAAAGGATCGTCACTGCTCCCGCTTTTCCATTTCCCAGTACCACGGCAAACAGCATGGTCATAATATATTCCACCGCCCCGACACCTGCCGGTGTGGGCAATACGGCTGCTGTCATCACAGATAGCGAAGTGATCCCGAAAGAATCCAAAAGACGAATCGTATGGGAGGAAAAAACAATAATAAAGGGTATTCCGTACCAGAAACAAAACTTTATTAAATTTCGAATGATCAGCACAAACATCAGAGTACGGTCAGTCAATAATTCTGCAGAAGCCTCTTCCATCATTTCGAACTCCTGTTTCTGCCGCTCTATCTTATCGGTCCATTTTCCGGAGCGATTGATTCGATTCATAAGAAACAACAACAGTCTATGTACACGTCCGGAAGCCACAAATAATACCAATCCTATACAAATGCAGATTGTAATACCGTATGCTGCCAGCAGCATCCAACCATAGGTATGATAATGTCTTATCATAAAACGCCAGTTTAAGACAAAACAGATTCCGCTAAACAATGCTATAGAAATCTTGTGCAGTACATACTGAACCATATATACCCCTATCGCCTTGGAATATGCAATTCCATGCCTGCCCAGATAAACAACAGCAGCCACACCAGCTCCGCTTCCGAGGGTCGCTAATCGATAAAAAGAACAGTAAAACGCACAAAACACTCCACTTCGATATCGAAAATACGGATTGTATTTCTTTGCCAATGAATAGGTGATCCATCCTTCAAAACAATGCATAATACAGGAAGAGATACAGATAATACACAAAATCAATGGTGTTGTGGTCCGTATTTCCAAAAGAATCTCTCCCGCAGAATTTCGAAACGTATAAATGATGGCCAGTAACAATACGATTACAAATATCCATTTTGCAATAGTTTTCTTAGTTTTCATCGAAAAAATCCTTTATATTTTGCAAGACATATTCCATCAGACGTTTTCTGGCTCCTTTAGATGCCCATGCGATATGAGGCGTAATCAACAATTTAGAGCTGTCCTGTATCTTAATAAGAGGATTATTTTCGGACATCGGCTCCACTTCCAACACATCCAGTCCTGCTGCCTGAATCTCACCGGATTCCAATGCCTCCAGAAGATCCTGCTCTCTGACAATCGGTCCCCGTCCTACATTGATCAGTATTGCGGAAGATTTCATCTTTTGAAAGGCTTCCCGATTCATCAAGCCTCTCGTCCGATCAGTCAACGGTGCATGGACGGATACTATATCCGACCGTTTCAGCAGTTCTTCCAACGATACCTGTTCATACAAAGTATCCCGTTTACTGCCGGATGGAGAATAGAAAATCACATGTGCTCCGAACGCAGTTGCAATCTCCGCCACTCTGCTTCCGATCGCTCCCAGGCCGATGATTCCGTATGTAAGCTCTGCCAATTGCGGAAAGGTTCTGTCAAAATGTGTGAACATCTTATCATTGATATAATTCCCCTGTTTTACATAACTGTCATAATAATGCAGATGTTCCAATAAATAAAACAACATGGCAAAGGTATGCTGGGCTACACTTTCCGTAGAATAACCGGCTACATTTCTCCATGCAATCTTTTTTTTCTCCAAATATTCTTTATCCAGATTGTCAGTTCCGGTGGCTGTAATACAAACCAGCTTCAATGCATTTGCTTTTCCGATAGTAGACTCATTTACTCTGGTCTTATTGACAATCAAAACATCTATATCCTGTAACTTGTCATTTAAGTCCTGATCCCGGATACTCCCGTATTTTATAATCTCACCATATGCCTCATAAGCACTCCAGTCAATATCATTTCCCAGTGAATCCGCATCTGCAACTAATATTCTCATATTTCCCTCTTATCTAATAATTCTTACTCTTTTCTTAGGTTCTTTTCTTTCACATTCACGTCCCCGTCTTCTTGCTCTATGCCAGAAACTCGGTGCAAACAAAATCAGAATCGGGAAAATCTCCAGTCTTCCTGCCAACATGTCAAACGTCAGAATCAACTTTGCCCACCAACTGTAGGAAGCAAAGTTTCCGGTCGGTCCGACTGCACCGAATCCGGGTCCGACATTATTAAAGCAGGTTACTACAGTGGAAATATTAGTCTTGATATCAAATCCGTCTGCTGCGATTACCAACATAGATGCCACCATAATGAAACAATAGATCGTCAGATACACCCCGCTTTCCTGTAAAACGGTTTCTTCCTGCATCTTTCCGTCGATATGTACGATCTCAATCGAGCGGGGATGGATCAGGCGATGGATTCCACGTTTTGCATTTCGAAACAGCAACATGACTCTTGAAACCTTTAATCCTCCTGCTGTACTGCCTGCGCAGGCTCCGAGCAACATCAGCAAAAACAGCAGCATCTGTGCATAACTCCCCCAGTTTTCATAATTGTCCGTAGTAAAACCGGAAGTTGTAATAATAGAACTGACATGAAAAAATGCATGTCGAAGTGCAGTTCCGAAGTCCTCATAACGTGCTTTGATATTCAGTGCGATCGTAAGCACTGCAAAACACACAACTGCAAGATAAACTCGAAGTTCTTCATTCTTAAAAAAGGATTTCATGCGTCGAATCAGAATCATATAGTAAAGATTAAAATTAATACCGAAGATCAGCATAAAAACTCCCATAACAATCTCGGCATAAGCACTGTTATAGTGTGCGATTCCATTATTCCAATTGGAAAATCCTCCGGTTCCGGCACAGCCGAATGCATTGATGAAACAATCAAACAACGGCATCTTTCCGATAAACAAAATAACAATCTCCAAAATCGTCAAAGACAGGTAGATTCCATATAAAATCTTTGCCGTGTCTTTCATACGGGGAACTAATTTTCCTGCGGTCGGTCCCGGAACCTCTGCTCTCATCAGATGCATGTTTCGATCTCCGCCTAAAGGAAGAATAACCAGTACAAATACCAGAACTCCCATACCGCCGATCCAATGGGTAAAGCTGCGCCAAAACAACAATCCGTAACCCAATGCCTCCACATCAGTCAATGCAGTTGCACCAGTTGTGGTAAACCCGGAAGCGGTCTCAAACAATGCAGTAAAAAAATTCGGGATTGCTCCTGAAAGCAAAAACGGCAAAGAACCGAAAACACTTAAAAAAATCCAGGACAGTGCGACTGCCAAAAATCCTTCCTTTGCATAGATCACCTTGTCATGCGGTCTTACAGAATACAAACAGGCTCCTGTCACAATTGAAATGACAATAGACAGAATAAACGCCCCTGTAACCTCTCCTTCTCCATAAATTGCACTCACCACCATTGGTATTACCATTAATACTGCTTCCAATATTAAAATATAACTGACCAAACGGATCACAATCCTCTTGTTCATATTAATTTCTACTCCAAAATATCATTCAAATCTTTCAAATGTTTGTTAATAGTAACGACAATGACCCGATCTCCCAAACGGATCTCATCTTCTCCTCCCGGAATCACAATCTGTCCTTTCCGGATCAAGCAGCAGACCAATAAGTTGGATTTTAATTTCAAATCCTTAAAAGGAACTCCGATTACTTTCCGATCATCTGTCAAAGCAATAAATTCCAACGCCTCTACGTTTCCGCCGCAAATACGGTACAGTGTCTCTACATTACTTTTTCCCGCCTTTTCCATTGCACGCACATAACTGACAATTCGACTGGCAATTATGTCTTTCGGAGAGATCACGGAACCGAGATCATCGGAATCAATCAGGTCTAATGCCGTCATACGGCTTACCTTTGTTACAACCTTCGGTACTTCCTGTGACTGTGCATACATGGATAATAATATATTTACCTCATCTGTACCGGTCAGTGCAACAAAAGCATCCACTTCCGCGATTCCTTCTTCATGCAGGATCTCCCGATCCGTTCCGTCTCCCGAAATCACTAATGCTTTCGGGAAATGCTGGAAAATCTGTTTTGCTTTTTTCTCATCTCGCTCAATTACAATCGGATGCATCCCCATTCGTTTCATCATTCGGATCAGATAATACGTAATACGACCTGCGCCGACAATTATCACATCTTTCGGCATGCGGCTCTTTACGCCCGCCATCTGCAAAAACTTCTCTGCTTCCATAGGAGAGGCTGCAAAACTGACAATATCTTCCGGTTGCAGAATAAAATCTCCGTTTGGAATAATCGTATGCTTACCTCTTTGTACGGCACAGACCAAAGCTTTGACATCATATTTCTGACTTAGACTTACCAGATCCATAGAAGTAATGATACTCTCTTTCTGCAGCTTGAATTCTGCCAGTTCAAACTTTCCGTGTGCAAATTCCTCTACCGACAGCAAACCCGGAAAACGCAGTACGGAGAATATCTCGTGCGCTGCCGCCAGCTCCGGATTAATGCTCATTGACAGTCCCAAATCCTCGCTGATCATTCCCAGCTGATCTGCATATTCCGGATTTCTTACCCTTGCTATGGTATGCTTCGCACCTAACTTTTTTGCAATTAAACAACACAACAGATTTAACTCATCGCCTGCAGTCGCTGCAATGAGTAAATCTGTCTTTCTGATGCCTGCTTCTATTTGTACTTCCTTTAACGCTCCATTCCCGCAGATACATAGAATATCCATGTGGTTCTGCAACGTATTCAAGGTGCTTTCATTCTGATCGATTACGGTAACTTCATGTCCTTCATAAGATAACTGCTCTGTAATCACATTTCCAATCTTACCGTTTCCAATAACAATAATTTTCATTGTGGTTCCTCTTAGTCTATATTCAAACTCTATCTTTCAATATAGCACTAATCGGAACCATTCTCAACTGAATTTACAGGATATCTATTACCTCTCCCGCCAATGCTTTGTTCATACTTCGTACAGCACAGAATTTTCCGCACATACTGCAAGTATCTCCGTGATCCTCTTCCGGCAGTCTGCTGTCCCTGATGGTCTTTGCCGTAGTCGGATCCAATGCCTCCAACCACTGTGCATCCCAATCCAATACTCTTCTTGCATCCGCCATACGATCATCCTGATCTCTCGCTCCGGGGATTCCCTTTGCGATATCCGCCGCATGCGCCGCAATCTTGCTTGCAATAATCCCGTTTCGTACATCTTCTACATCCGGTAATGCCAAATGTTCCGCCGGTGTTACATAACACAGGAAAGAAGCTCCGTGCCATGCTGCTATCGCTCCTCCGATTGCAGATGTAATATGATCATATCCGGGTGCAATATCCGTCACTAAAGGTCCCAGTACATAAAATGGTGCGCCATGACAGATTGTTTCCTGAACTTTCATATTTGCGGCAATCTGATCCATCGGCACATGTCCTGGACCTTCCACCATTACCTGTACATCTTTCTCCCATGCCCGCTGTGTCAATTCGCCCAGACGAATCAACTCTTCAATCTGACAGCCGTCTGTCGCATCTGCCAGGCATCCCGGACGACAGGCATCTCCCAAACTGATGGTCACGTCATGCTCTCTGCAGATCTCCAGTATCTCATCGTAGTACTCATAAAACGGATTTTCCTGTCCGGTCATTGTCATCCATGCAAATACCAGACTGCCCCCACGACTTACAATATTCATCTTTCGATTTCCGCTTTTAATCTGATCGATGGTCTTACGAGTAATCCCGCAATGGAGTGTCACAAAATCCACACCGTCTTCTGCGTGGAGTCGGATTACATCTAAAAAGTCCTGTGCCGTCAATAGTCCCAGGTCTCTTTGATGGTGAATTACCGAATCATAGATTGGAACCGTTCCGATCATAGCCGGACACTCCGAGGTTAATTTTCTTCGAAAAACACTGGTATCTCCATGACTGGACAAATCCATAATTGACTCCGCTCCGAGATTTACCGCTTTCATTACCTTGTCCATCTCTATATCATAATTTTTACAGTCTCTGCTGATTCCGAGATTTACATTGATCTTTGTGCGAAGCATTCTTCCCACACCGTTTGCATCTAATGCCTTATGGTGTATATTGGCAGGAATTACCATCGTTCCGTCTGCAAGAAACGGCAGCAGTTCCTCCGGTCTTCTTCCTTCTTTCTTTGCTACAGCCTCCAATTCCGGTGTAACAATCCCCTTTCTTGCCGCCTCCATTTGTGTGTGATAGCTCTGATTCATACATCCTCCTAAATACAATAAAAAGTGGTACCCAATTGGATACCACCTACCGAAGTCTATGAATATAAAACTGCATCCCTACGTTGGCATTATCCAAATCAGGTATCAGGGTCGTGTCATATTGCAATAACACCTCTCAGCCTTTACAGCTCCCCTCGTTGTTCAGTTACAGATATCATAGCATATCTGTTTCTAAAAAAACAGTCTTTTTATTTTGATTTTCTTATTTACCATACCTCCGACCAATCCGCCGATACAAAAGAAAATCATTACCAATGTAAAAGTAAATGATAACTGTGTCTTGGACCAATCGGGAAACTCTGCAGCAATCGATGCGGCTAATACAGACCATGCATATACAAGACCTGCAAATAACAGCACGATTACACCAACCACTGCATATACCCAGCGATTCAACTTTCTCATAAAATTCTCCTAATTTCTTACTCTTTTTGAACCGCTCTATTATACTTTACATCTATATATTTTGTAAGATACTTAATCTTGCAGATAGTGTTTTAAACGTGGAAGCTCTTTTTGTGCCGTTCGAACTCCTTCTTTGTAAGTCGGCTCCAGTCGCTCCCATCTTCCTTCTGTCCGCTTCACACCGAGCTCTTTCTCCGGTGCCATCACAAATACCTTCCCTTCCTTTTCCAATTCCAACAGCCGCTGACTGCTCTGGTTATACTGCTCCGGTCTCCTTTCAATTGCCTCTACTACCTTAGGGTATTTTTTATACAGTGCTTTGATCAGCCCCAATCCCTTTTCCTGCCCTTTTTGATATCTTCTCGGCCTTGTCAGCAATACGATGATTTTGTCACAGCCCTCTAAAACGGCTTGCTCATACGGGATAGAATCCACCAATCCTCCGTCCAGATAAAGATCACTTCCCAGCTTTGCAGGTGGAAACAGAATTGGCAGAGAACAGCTCGCAATCGTTGTTTCCCAATGTCTTTCATACGCAGGAACTTCTATATACTCTGCCTTTCCGGTATGAATATTGGTCACTACCGCCACACATTTTCCCTGAAATTCCGCAAAAGTCTTGTAATCAAACGGAACCAGACGGTTTGGCACTTCGTCAAATGCAAAAGACAGGTTATAGTAGCATCTTTTTTGGGGATTTAAAAGATGGTGCATTCCCATATATTTCTTTTTATGCATATACTTCTTTGTAAATTCCAGATTTCTCCCATATTGTTTTGAAATATAGGAAACTCCGTATGCAATCCCGGCAGAGACTCCGATAAAATAATCGGGATATATCCCCTCTTTTAAAAACACATCACAGATACCACAAGAAAAAAAGGTTCTGCTTGCGCCTCCCTCCATTACAATTCCTAACTTCATATCCGACCTCCCGCTCTCTATTTTCTATTATTTATATTATAAGTGTTATTTTTATTAAATTATGTTAGACTATTAAAGCTATGATAATTTCCACTATATGTAAACTCCTATTTGCGTTGGCAATAGGCTATGTTTTAAATAAAAAAGAAATATTGACCCCGAATGTAAACCGGAGCTTATCCTGGATGATCATGAACGTAACACTTCCGCCTATGATTCTGACTTCGATCAGCAATGCACAGGGTGCGGATAAATTAGCAATCTTAAAATATCTGATTGTCGGCAGCCTGATCTATCTGTGCCTTCCGTTTCTTGCAAGAATTTTTACCCTGCTTCTTCGGGTAAAAAAAGAAGAACGCGGACTGTATGATCTGTTCTTTGTCTTCTCTAACGCGATGTTTATGGGATATCCGGTTGCGGCAACTATTTACGGAGACGGTGTCATCTTTTACATCAGCATCTTCCACATGCTGTTCAACTTCCTGTATTTTTCCTATGGAATAAAGCAGATTCAAAATTCAGCGCATACATCGGAAAAAATGCAATGGAAAAACGTGCTGAATCCCGGTATGATCGCCTCTGTTGCAGCACTGCTGCTTTTCTTTTTCGACATCATGTTGCCGAGCAGCGTCATTACTGTTCTTACTTTTGTAGGAAATATTTCCACACCGATGTCCATGATTATTATCGGTGCAACGTTAGGCAGTTACTCTCTCTCCTCTATGTTCGAAGAGAAGCGAATCTATGCCGTTACGATTCTCCGCTTAATCGTAATTCCGGTACTGGTTTATTTTTTACTGACCGCATTCGGATTCGATGGAAAGCTACGAGGTACTGCAGTCATCACAATTGCAATGCCGGTTGCTTCCATGGTGTCCATGACATGTACTCAATATCAAAAAAATGAAAAAACGGCATCTTCCGTAGTCGCATTTACTACGATTTGCTCTCTTATTACCATTCCTGTTTTACTGTCTGTTTTTTAAAAAAAATAATAAATCGACATCATCAGTTTTATTTCTAATGATGCCGATTTCTTTTTTATTTTACTTTTTTACAATACATCAAAGAGACCCAACCGGTTTTCTTTCCGACTTTTATCTGTCCCCAACCGTTTTTTATCTTTAATATCTTTATCTTTTTTCCCTGTGCCAGACTTTTTAGAACCGTCGAACCGGCCTTGCATTTGGAACGAATATTGATATTTAATTTTGTTTTATAAATATAGGTTTTTGCCTTTGCTTTCTTTTTCTTTGCCGCTGCCGCTTTTGTCTTTGCTTTGACCGGAGTCAGATACTTCATGGCAATCCAACCGTTGTAACCGGACACCTTGGTCTTTCCCCAGTAACCGGATACTTTGGAGATTTTCAGCTTCTTTCCATTGCTGACCTGTGCGACCACTGCAGAAGACAGAGAAGCCTTTCTGCGAAGTCTTACACTGGAAATCGTTTTATAAGCACCGGTCTTTTTATTGGAACTATATAAAGATGCAGATACGTATGTTTTCTTTGAACGAATCGTATTAGATGTCGAATTCACACCGGTATAACGCAATACTCCATACCAGCCGCAGTAAGAATACCTTGCGGTGCTGATCTCCCGACCACTGGAATCTCCCGTTTTTCTGTCATAGTCTTTATGTGCACCGATCCGCAGATTGTTACCGATATAAACTTCACAGTGTGTCAGTGCCAACAGGATATCTCCTACTTTCAAGGAAGAAGAGGTGTACAGTCCTCCAAGTTGAGCGGCAGAATAATATGTAAAACCGCATGCACCCAGTTTCGACTGCATATTGCCGGTAAAAGAGGCTCCTCCGGTCTGATAACCGGCTCTTTTTAAAGCGGTAATAACATAGGAGGAACAATCATAATCCAGTCCCCAACGATTTTTCTTACTGTAGCCGTGGCGATTATCATTTGCAATCCTGCGCAGTTCCGAAATAAAACTGCTCTTAGACGCTGCTGAAGCTTGTTGTATCGGCATAATAGAAATCCCCGTTAATGCTGCCATACAAATAGCGAGTATCTTTTTCCCTCTCATAGTTTTCTCCCATATATTACTTTATATTACATTCTGTTACTAGATTGTAACATTGTTGTCATAACTTCACAATGCGAAAAGATGTTCGTGCCGGGGAGTATTTCATCTGAAATTCTCTGAGAATACCATATATCCCATGTTAGGTATAAACTTCCCCTACATATAGAAAAAATCCGGTTTGTATTTATTTTCATACAAAAAGAGTTGTACAGATCCGTCTTGTGATCCGTACAACTCCGGTTTGTATCCTTTATCTTTTTTTTATATTTCTTCCCAATGTTTGCACTACCAGGAAGCCTACCAAAGCTCCGATTGCACCTCCGATAATTACATCGGTAGGATAGTGAATCGCCACATATAATCTTGAAAATGCGATCAATGCCGCTAAGATTAATGCACATACACCCAACCACTTTTTCTTTAAGCAACGGTAGAAAACAACTGCCGCCGCAAAAGAGGAAGAGGCGTGACCGGAAGGGAAAGACCAATCGCTCGCTCTGTGTACAAGTAATTTTAATCCTTCCACCGATTCATATGGTCGAATCCGCTCTACAAGATTCTTTAAGCACAGGTTACATATACCGTAATTGATTGCAATTGCAACAATCGATAAAAATCCTATCCCTCTTGTTTTCTTTGGAATCAGCATAATAACAGATACTGCTAACCAGAAGATTCCCTTATCTCCCAATTTTGTAATAAGCGTTAAGATCGGTGTTAAAAACTCCTGTCTCAGATGCTCCTGAATAAATAACAGAATGCTCGCATCCAGATTGTGTACCAATGTTAAAAATTCGTTCATACTCTCTCTTCCTTTATATAAAATCTTCTTCTTTCAGCACAAGATATGCCTCTTTTGCATATTTCTTTCTGAACAGCTTTCTGGCAAATGCACTCTTTCCTTCACGTCGTTCCGCTTTCGTAATCGCTCCGTCTACAATGGTTTTGATCTCCGTCAAAGCAGTCGGCTGATCTGCCTTCTGTATTGCACTGATTCGATTATACAGAGCAAGCACTCCCATTTCATCAATTTTGCATTCCACTTCTTTTGCATAGGCTTTTCCGAAGATTACCAGCTCATCAATTGTAAACGGCGGAATATGTATCTGATCGGTAAATTTCTCTGCAAATGCGGTATCCAGATTTAATACGGAACGAATTTTCTCTTTTGTATCCTCTAAAAGGATAACCAGTCCCTTAGTATTTTTTTCCATTACGGAAGACATCTTCTGAATTGTCTCCCGCTCAAGCATACCGGCATGTTCAATAATAAGATATCCTCCCGCAACTTTCGGTACCAGCATTGCAAAATTTTTTTTATTCAAGCTGCCTGCCTGAATCTTTGCAATTTTGGCTTCCTCATTTCCGATAGTTTCCTGAATTGTTTTTATTAAGCTGGTTGCCAACACCGTCCTTCCGCTTCCGTCAGAACCTGTGATCGTAATGTTTCCTCTTCTGGACGTAACCGCCCTTCCTGTTTTTGATGCGACACTTGCAACCAATTGACTGATCTGCTCTTCCATACCCGGAACAGAAATAAAATAGGAAAATAGCTCTTTCTGACTCGGACTCAAACGAATGCTGCTTCTTTCTGCAAAAGAAATCTCCGGAAGTGTGTGCTCCTCTTGACTGGTCTCTTTCTGCAATTTATGACGAATCGAATCATTTGCCGCCGCCAGCTTTTCTTCGATAGTCTTTGTTTTTTGTTCTAATTCCACTCTCGTTGTACTATCCTTTGCAGATTCAGAATTTACAACCGGAGGGGGATCTAATTTCAGATCCTCTGAAAGTTTTACCTCCGTTTTTTCTAACAGAGGAACTTTTTCAAACAGTGCTCTTTTTAATGCATCAATACCGTGCAGTGCCCGGCTTCTGGATAACTCCAGTTTTTTTTCTTCCGCATCGGCAATTGCGATTTCCGCAGCCACCTTTGTTTTATCCCAATAGGAAGCAGCCGTCTCCTCTCTGGCCAAACTGCTGTGGAACTCTTCTGTAACTGCCTGATCTACCTCTTCATTGATTTTTTCCGGCTGATATTCTTTTTCTTCTTCTACAATTGCTTTTAAAAACGGAATATCCTCAACCAACTTTGCGATCTGTGTCATCTCTCCCAGAATAACCTCAGGAGAGTCTGCTTTTTTGACCACTTTTCTGTGCCTATTTAATGTATCCCGAATATAAAGAGTGTTGATTACTCCGACTGTTTCGTCCTGATACAGGTATTCCGGATCGACATCATTTCTGGTTTTGAAAGGCTCCAATGCAATCTTTTCCTGCTGAACACTGCTTCCCAAATTTGAGCTGATATCTGCCAATGCGGATTCCACCCGATCAATCTCCGGTGTCGTCAACCGAATCGTTGCGACAGGCTCAGTTTCCTGCTGTTGCACAATCTCCTCTTTATGCTCCAAAAAGGCATCCTTGGCAGTCTCTTCCTCTGCTTCCGGAACAGACTCCAACTCAGTGACCGACTCTGCTTCAAATGCATCTTCCGGAACACCTGCATCTTCTTGTGATTCGTTTTCTTCAGTTGCCTCTTTTGTCTCTTCTGTCGATTCTTCCTGCTGCTCCACTTCTGCCGCAATCAAAACATTTTCTGCTTCCGCCTGCTGAATTTTCTTATATTTCGCTTCCTGACTCGGAGACAAAGGACGATATACCATTTTCAGTTCCATCGCCGCTTTTACATATTCCCCGTCTCCAAACCACAGAATCAGATCATCACAGGTATCGATACAGTCCTCTATCCGCCCTACTTTATCATACAGTTTTGCCAGTTCCAGAGAATATTCTTCCATCTCATCCTGCTTTTTGAAAGCTTCCAATATTCTGATTTTTTCATCATCCGATGCATTTTTTAAATTTGCCAATTTATATTGAAGGATATATCTGGTATTACTTCTCGGAGAAAGTTCTTCAAATTCCTGATAAAACTCTTCCGCTTCCTCTACAATTTTCAATTCAATACAAATCTGTGCCAGATAGTTTAAAACAGATCTGCTGGAAGGATTGTGACTGTATGCCAGTTCAAACATTTGCTTTGCATCCTGATAGCGGTTTAGCTTCATATAAACCTTTCCCACCATAGAAAGTGTACGAACGCTTCGCACCCTGCCCCAATTGATTTCATCTGCAAAAGATGCCGCAGAAGTATATTCTCCGCTTTGGTAGAAATTTGTGATTTTTTCTAATTTTAACTTATATTCATACCGATCCACTCTATCACCTCTTTTTTATAATGCGATTTGTCTTCCTGTCCACAATATCTGCATCTATATAAGATACGGTATCATCCGGAAGCTTTCTCTTTCTCAAGCAGTGCTCTACAACCCTCTTTATAATATAATACACCATCGCAAAAATAGGAACACCCACTACCATTCCTACCAGACCGAATCCTTTTCCGAAAAACATAACTGCAAATATAACCCAAAACGGAGACATTCCGATATTGTCTCCTATAATTTTCGGATTCATTACATTTCCGTCAAACTGCTGCAACGCCAAAATAAAAATCAAAAAGATAATCGCCTTGACAGGACTGACACTTAAAATCAAGATTGCACTCGGAATAGCTCCGAGGTACGGTCCGAACATCGGAATCACATTTGTAAATGCAATGATCAATGCAATCAACGGTGCATACGGCATTTTTAAAATAATCATTCCGATCAGACATATTACTCCGACAAAGATCGCATCAATAATCATTCCGACAAAATAACCGCCAAAAATGCTGTTTGCCTTTCTCACAACTTCCATAACAATATTTCCTTTTCGCGGAGAGAAAAATGCATAATTGATCTTCTTTGCCTGACCGATGAAAATTTCTTTTCTCAGCAAAATATAAACACATACGATCAGTCCCACGATAGTATTGAATACTGCTTTCACCACAGACATAATCCCGGTTGTAATGGTCGTAAACCACTCCGTATTTCCGGAAAGGAAGGTCTTCTTTAACCACGTTTTAGTATAAGTTGCAATCTGACTTGTGATATTGGTTACCTGTGCCTCTATATTCGGATTATTTTTTACAAACTTATTTAAGTAGGATTCCAGATTGTTGATCTTTGTGTTGAAGCTGGCAATCAGATCTTCCACACTGGATACAATCTGCGGAACCAACACCCCCAGCAATACGGTAATCGCTGCCAGAAATACCAGCATGGTAGTCGCAACCGAAATTGCCCGAAGGTGTTTTCGCTGCTTTCCGGTAAGTATCTCTGTCTTTTTATAAAACAGCCTGCGGTATCGATCTTCAAAGAACTTCATAATCGGGTTTAATAAATATGCCAGTACAAACCCGATCACAATCGCCTGCAAAGTTGTAAACAATGTCTTCAGTGAATTCCCGATCACCTGTATCCGAAATACCGCAAAGAAAATAACAATTGACACGGCAATGATTACGATCACTGCAAGAATTACCGGCATATATACCCGAAAATCCCATAAAGACTGTTGATTTTTTTCTTTTTTTTCTTGATCCATCTATCCACCTTCCCCCAAAGGATAGCTTCTATCCCCTGTAATAATTAATCAAACATCCTTTTAAAATAATAGTTCTTTCGTCTTCCGTCAATGCTCCCATTTGAAGTGTAAACGGTTCCAGTTTTCCGTCTTTTACAACATAGGCGGTAAAACTGTCCGCACAATCACTGATAGCTTTTCTCACATTCGGCAGAAACAAATAATCTCCGTTTTGAAATGGCAGCTTTCCTTCCGAAATGATAAATGGAAGCATGCCCCAGTTGATCAGATTGGAGCGGTATCGTTTGGTCGCATACTCATTTGCAATATTAGCCCAGCCGCCTAATACCTTCTGACAGGATGCCGCCTGTTCGCGTGCAGAACCGTCTCCCGGCTTTACAGCAAAGATGGTACTGCCAATTCCCATATTGGAGAAAGAAACTTCCGGAAAATCCTGCTGTATGGCAGCCATCATCTCCTCTGCTTCCGGCAGTGCTTTATATACATCCTCTCCGGCAATCCTTGCCTTTTCTCCCAACTGAACCGCTTTTGCCCGTCCGACATATTCCGGATCCTTTCTGGAAAGTGCAAATTCTGCAAGTCCCAAAGGATTGGAACGATAAGAACTGGTCTCTCCGGAAGGAATCAGCTCATCTGTTGTCGTAACCGGATCATGCAGTTCTGAAACTACCTTAATCAGTAAGTGATCGGTCAGTGCACTCATTTCCGGCCAATCTTTGATATTCGGTCCGAATTTTACCTCTACAGATGCATCTGCCACACCTTTACTGTCAAACACTCGATTTGCATAAATGCTGCTGTCAAAATGGTACGCAGGTCCCTTATACTCTATATCCAATTCTGTCGCTGCAGTCAGATAGCCCTTGTTTCTTGCCGTTGCCGCAATTGAACGTGCATCCATCAATGCAACCGATGAGATTTGTCCGCTCTGTAACTTGGATCCTTCTCTGTTAGGGAAATTACGAGTTGCATGACGAATA
This sequence comes from uncultured Clostridium sp., assembly GCA_947253885.1. GTDB lineage: Bacteria > Bacillota > Clostridia > Lachnospirales > Lachnospiraceae > SY8519. Next base: position 53,768 of record CAMYAO010000001.1, on the reverse strand, counting down.
GAAAATCCGTTATTGCTAGGAGTATCCCCTGCACCGAAGCAAGGTCCGCAAAATGCGGTCTTCATAATGGCACCTGTAGACATGATTCTGGCTGCCGTGCCATTTTTCACTAATTCCATATAGACCGGCATTGAGGCAGGATACACACTCATGGTAAACTCATCAGCTCCGATATCATATCCTTCCAAAATATCTGCCGCCGCACAGATATTCTCAAATCCTCCTCCGGCACAGCCGGCAATAATACCCTGATCTACATATAACTGTCCGTTTCGGATTTTATCCTGCAGACTGTATGCTACTGCATTATCTAAACTGACCGCCGCTTTTTCCTCTACCTGATGCAGGATATCGGAAAGATTTGTCTTTACCTCTTCAATTGTAAATGCATTGCTCGGGTGGAACGGCATTGCGATCATAGGTCGGATCGTGCTCAGATCCACTTCTACACAGCCCTCATAGTATGCCACATTTTCCGGTTTCAGTTCTTTGTAGTCTCCGACTCTTCCGTGAGTTGCATAAAATTCCCGAATCGTTTCATCTGTCTGCCAAATAGAAGAGAGGCAGGTCGTCTCTGTGGTCATAACATCGATTCCGATCCTGTAATCCGCACTCAAATTCCGGACTCCGGGACCGACAAATTCCATTACCTTATTATTGACATAGCCGTTTTCAAATACAGCCTTAATAATTGCCAGAGCGACATCCTGAGGACCGACTCCTGCTATCGGTGCTCCGGTCAATACAATTGCAATCACATCCGGCTTTTTTATATCGTAAGTTTTTCCCAATAATTGTTTTACCAGTTCGGGACCACCCTCTCCCATCGCCATGGTACCGAGTGCACCGTAACGGGTATGGGAATCCGATCCCAAAATCATTCGGCCTCCACCTGACATCATTTCTCTCGCATACTGGTGAATAACTGCCTGATGAGGGGGTACATACACCCCTCCATATCGTTTGGCACAAGATAATCCGAACATATGATCATCCTCATTGATGGTACCGCCTACTGCACATAAGCTGTTATGACAGTTGGTCAATACATACGGAATCGGAAATTTCTCTAATCCGGATGCTCTCGCCGTCTGAATAATCCCGACAAAAGTAATATCGTGAGACGCAAGCTGATCGAACTTTATCTGAAGCTGCTCCATGTTGTCGGAAGTATTATGAGCCTGTAAAATGCCGTAAGCGATTGTTCCCTTTCCGGCTTCTTCCGGACGAATCTCCTGCCCCACTTTTTGCTTTAATTGTTTCTGTGCCTGTGAACCTGCCGGAATAACCTCTTCTCCATTTATCAAGAACACACCTGTATCATGCAATTTCATATGTATATCCTCCTGGTAATAAGAAATAAGCCGACGAGTAACCCCGTCGGCATTGACTTCACTTTATAAGTATAAATAGGTAAATTTTGAAAATCAAGTTTTTTCACAGGAAAAACCGACTTTTACTATAAATAAATCATCCTCCACTTCAATTACAAAGCTTCCGTCCATCAGATCTACCAGCATTTTTGCAATAGACAATCCGAGTCCGTGCCCCTGTGTACTTCTGGATGCATCTCCGCGAACAAACCGTTCTGTCAGCTGATCGGTCGGTACATTTAAGACGGCTGCCGATATATTTTTTATCATAAATACCGCCTGATCCTCTTCCTGCGTGATCTCTACCCGTACTCTGGTATTCGGCATCGCATATTTTGCCGCATTATTGTATAAATTTCCGATCACTCTCCAAAGCTGCTGACCGTCCGCCTGAATATAAACCGGATGATTCGGAAACTTACTGACCACACTCAGATGATTTTCATCGAAGCGTTCATTGTATTCTCCACCGGTCTGACGAACCAGTTCCACAAAATCCAACTGTGTCATCTTCAATTGAACATTTCCAGAAGAAATACGGCTGGTTTCCACCAAATCTTCCATCAGCCGCTTCAGCCTCATCGATTTCTTCTCCAACACTTCTATATATTCAACGGCATGAGGATTGTCAATCTGCTCCCGCTTCAACAACGTCGTATAGTTAATAATCGATGTCAACGGTGTCTTGATATCATGCGAAACATTGGTGATCATATTCGCCTTCAGCTGTTCATCCCGAACACTTTCTTCCACCGCTTTCTTTAAACCGGTTCCGATCTCATTGATTTTTTCTCCCAGTATCTTTTCCAATCCGTTATATTCCGACAGATCATATTTGTAGTCCAACTGTCCGTCACGAATCCGATCCAATCCTTCCACAATTTTTCTAAGTTGCACAATCTTTTTGGAATAGTATCCCAGGCAGGCAATCAATACCAGCCCCAGACTGATATAGCTCCATATATAACCGCTGTAAAAAGCAAAAAATGCCAGTACCACAATTGAGCCGATAAAAAAGAACATACGTCCCCAAATCAGTGCATCTCGCTTTTTTGTCAAAATCACAAACCTGATATTTTTTATTACAAAATAAAGAATACTTCCATTGATAAAGTTCTCCGCCTTGATTTTGCGAACCAGACTCAGATAAAAAAACATTACCAGAACTGTGCCCACGATGCCCAAAGTACCGGACGTCACAATCCTGCCGATTACATCAAAATCCTTTAGCCGAATACTGGACAGATTCTGAGCAAACGTCTTTATGGAAATCAGGAGTAATACAATCAAAGCCTCTGACGGAATCTTATCGAACAACAATGTTTTAATTGTTTCTCTGTCGGCACATCTTCCCACCACAACTGTCATAAACGCAAAACAGATCAGCCAACCGACAGTTCCGACCACCAGCCCAATCAAAGCCATTCTTGCCCATGGCTGTACTTTTTCATATTCCAGTTTTGCAGTTCGAAAGCCGTCCATCTTTGAAAAGCTGTTGTCTACCGCAACCACTAAAACCAGATTCCCCGTATCTATCAGGTCATATCTGCTAATATCTTTATAGTAATCTTTTCTGCTACCTCCTATATTGGAGTCAAAATTCATCGTTGCCGCATCATACGTCAGATAATGCCCATACGCTGTCGCTTTGGTGTAAGCCTCTTCATCCGACTTGACATTTTTCATATTCGTATAATGGAGGCCGGTGCTGGTATCTTCAATATAGTAATACATGTTACTGCTTCCGGTATCGAACTCATTTAAATAACGTCGATAATTATCAATTCCCTTTACATTATGCTTGATCGCCCACTTGGTAGATGGCAGTGTTTTATCATATTTTCCGTTTGATTCGTATTTCTGTTTTAAGGTAACATACTCTAATAACCCTGAGACCTTTTGTGAAAATTCCGACTCAAAAAAACCGGAATCTCCAAATGAAGTTTTCGAAAGATCCGACATTTTCAGCATATTATTTTTAAAACAGGTAGATAAAACAATAGTACTGGAAGTCAAAATAAGACTGAAAAGAACCTGCATGGTAATCACAATCACTTTTCCTATCCAGGAATATTGTCTTTTTCGTGTTTCCATTGGCTACCTCTGCGTAGATGATTCCACTTTATATCCCAATCCCCATACTACTTTCAGATATCTGGGATCTTTTGGATTGATTTCTATTTTTTCTCTGATGTGACGGATATGTACGGCAACGGTATTATCTACACAAATTGCCTCTTCTTTCCAGATTGCTTCATAAATTTCATCGATAGAAAATACTTTTCCCTGATTTTTTGTCATCAATAATAAAATATTGTATTCAATCGGTGTCAGCTTTACAACCTCTCCGTTCACTGTTACTTCTTTTCGCTTATCATCAATGATCAACCCGTCTACCTGAAAGATATAGTCTGCCTCTACAATATTGCCGAGCTGCGTATAACGACGCAACTGAGAGTTGATCCTTGCCACCAGTTCCAAAGGATTGAACGGCTTTTCCATATAATCATCCGCTCCGACATTCAACCCTAATATTTTGTCGGAATCCTCTGTCTTGGCAGACAGAACAATAATTGGAATATTACTTTCCTCCCGTATCTTTAAAACTGCGTGTATTCCGTCCATATTCGGCATCATAATGTCAATTACGATCAGATCCACTTTTTGTTTTTCCATTTGCTGCAATACCTGCAGTCCGTCGTACGCCTTAATTACCTCATAGCCTTCCTGCTGCAGGTATATCTCCAGGGCATCCACGATTGATCTGTCATCATCGCATACTAAAATTTTTTTCAAAAGAAACCCTCCTTATTTCCCAAGTAAAAAATCTTTTAATTTATTGGCAGCGGCTTTCGCCTGCTTACCTATGTCTTTATGTTCTTCCTCTTCATAATCTTCTTCCTGCCATTCCTCATAGTCTTCCTCCGAACGAACAACCGCCTGAGAACTCTGAGAATGAAATACGGAATTGGACATAGTGGATTCTTCTCTCAACAATGCAGCCAACAGTACATCCTCTCCCGGCAATGCAACCGTCTTTGCCGTCTCCAACTCGCTGTTTACCGCCGATTCTGTCTGTGATTTGGAAGAAGCTTCCGAAAGAGATCCCTTTTCACTTTTCGAGACCTCTTTCAACTTGAAATATGCCGCATCTTTATTTACATGAATATCCAAATTGTCTACCGGTTTTGCCTCTCTTGCTGCGACAATCGGATTGACCACTTCCTTGACCGATTTCTGTCTGAGTGCATCTCCGAACTGCTTTCCGGCCTCACGTTCTTCTTTCAGATTTCTCTGTCGTCTCTCCTGCTCGGCATTGATTTCCTCAATAATCGTCAAATATTTCTTTGTGTCCGCCATATCGGACAGTTCCGACATCAACTCCGTTTCATGCCGTTGCAAAACTTCTCTCTGACGACGCAACTGTTTTCGAAAATCACGAATCAGATCATCCATAGAATTGCTGGTCTGTTCCATTAATGTCCTGATCCTGCCGATCATGTCATCGGTATAAATAACGGAAGCCGCATAGACATCCTCTGCCCGTCCCTGTGCATCTTCGATAATTGCCTCACCTTTCCGCTTTGCATGGAGCTGAGTGTCCATGGAATCCCGAAACGTGCTGCTACACTGATCTATCATCTCGTTAACATCTGTGTTCAGACGTTCCAGCAACTCCATAAACTGCTGTTTATCCACCAGAATCCGATCCGTATCCTCCTTTGAGGCAGGACAACCTGCACAATATTGATGGATCTCTTTCAGTACCTGTTCTATCTTATCTTGAGTGTTCATGAATACTTCCCTTCTTACCTAATAAAACATACGAATACTTCGGTCTAAAATCCCCTGTATCTGAGCAATACATACTCCGTAATTTGTAATTGGAATCCCTTCTTTCACTGCTTTCTCAATACGATACTTTATCTCTTTCTCATTTAGCATACATGCCCCGCAATGGACAATCAATGAATATTTTCTTAATTTTTCCGGAAACTCTCCTCCTGAGGTAAATTCGAACTGAATCTTCTTTTTTGTATAGTCGGAAATCCATTTCGGAAGCTTCACGGTTCCGATATCGTCACACTGCCTGTGATGTGTACAGCCTTCCGATATTAATACGATATCTCCGTCCTTCAACGTATCCAAAGTTCTTGCCCCCTGAACCTGCTGTTGCAATTCTCCTTTATAGCGTGCAAACAGAATGGAGAAAGAAGTCAATGGAATATAATCCGGAGTTTGTGACGCCACAGTTGCAAATGCCTGACTGTCAGTTACCACCAATGCCGGCGGAACCTTCATATTCCGAATCACTTCTTCCACTCTATCTTCCTGGGTTACGACCGAAACTGCCCGTTTATCCAAAATATCACGAATCGTCTGCTGCTGTGGCAATATGAGACGCCCTTTCGGTGCCGCTTTGTCAATCGGCACTACCAACACAACAGAATCTCCCTCAGAGATCAGGTCTGCCACAATCCTCTTTTCCGTCGGCTGAGGTGCTCTTCCGGCAAGCGCCTCCTTCAACTCCCGAATTCCTCTTTTTGTCTTTGCACTGACAAAAAGCAGGTTGTCTTCTCCCACCAGTTTCTGACAGACAGCATCTCGTTGCTCTCTTGAAAACTCATCTGACTTATTGACCGCAATTATATAGGGAAGCTTTTTTTCTTTTACCAATGCCAGAATCTCCTGTTCCACGGTACCGACACCTGCCGTTCCGTCCAACACCAGCAGTACGATGTCTGTTTGATTCAACATCTGATAGCTCTTTTCCACCCGTTTTTTCCCGAGCTCCCCCTCATCATCCAAACCGGGTGTATCTATCATTAATACCGGTCCGAGCGGCAAAAGCTCCATTGCTTTTTTTACCGGATCGGTGGTTGTTCCTTCCGTTTCCGAAACAATTGCCAGATTTTGTCCTGTAATTGCATTGATTACACTTGATTTCCCTGCATTTCTTCTTCCGAATATTCCGATATGTATTCTGTCCGATGACGGTGTCTCATTCAATCCCATTTCTTTTATCCTCTCATTTTTTTAATCCGTAATCTACTGCAAAGAGCGATGATCTCCTCGACTCTCCACGATATGATAGCCGATAGCATCCATTCTTCTGGACAGACAGCCTCTGCACTCCGCAGCCTCATCTCCGGTACATATCTTGTTGTCATACAATTCATATTTCTTACGTACGGACACGGGAGACAGATTCGGCATTACCACATTGGCTCCCGATTGAATTCCTTTCTCTCTTCCTAACGGATCAATCGTTCCGAGTGCCGTAGTTGCAGGCAGAAGAAGACTCGGACTCATCAATCTCAATAATCCCAGCATGAAAGTGGTAAGCTCCACACTTCCGCCCGTTTTATCTTTAAACGGAGTATCATGATGCGGTACAAACGGTCCGATTCCTACCATATGAGGCTGAAGCTTTTTAATAAACAACATATCTTCCGCCAGCAGTTCCGGAGTCTGACCCGGTGTACCTACCATAAAGCCAGTTCCCACCTGATACCCGATTTCCTTTAATATATATAAACAATCCTGACGATGTTTTGCCGACATTTGCACCGGATGCAATTGTCCGTAATGCTCAAAATCCGCAGTCTCATGACGCAACAGATAACGATCCGCTCCTGCATCAAACCACATCTGATAAGTTTCTTTTTTTGCTTCTCCCATCGAAATGGTAATGGCAGTATCCGGATGACGTTCCTTTATCGAAAAAATAATATCCGCCATACGCTCCGGTGAGAAGTACGGATCTTCTCCGCCCTGCAAGACATAAGTGCGATATCCCAAATCATATCCGATATCGGAACATTCCAGTATCTGCTCTTTAGACAGTCGATAGCGCTGTGCATTTTTATTTCCGGAACGAATCCCACAGTAATAGCAATCGTTTTTGCAATAACTGGAGATCTCTATCAATCCCCGAATATAAATATCATGACCGTAGTTCTTCCATGCCGCCTTTGTCGCTTTGTCAAATAAAGAGTTTCTTACCTTTTCAGTCCTGGTTCCGATTACTTCTGTCCATTCCTGCTTTGTCAAATTCTGCGTTTGCTCTAATTTTTCGATTAACTGTAATACTTTTTCTTCCATTTGCTTAAACCTTTGAATATACGGTTTTTGCCGCAATCCCCTTTAACATTCCGATTTTTCCGGACAACGCACTGATCACATTAAGAGGTGCATCTACCATAATACTGATTAAAGATATATTTTTCGCCTGATACGGCAATCCCATTCTTCCGATAATATAACTGCCGTATATATGAAGCAGCTCGTTTAGTGTTCCTATATTTTCTGTATCCTCGACCACAATTGCAATGATCGCCACCCTGGTTTCTGATTCCATGACAAATATCCTCCAGTTTAAAAATGCTTATTGTTTTTTATTATATCATAACTTGCTTTTTTGCTCTAATATAAGGTATTCTATGAAAACAGACAATATGGGAGAGATAGAAATGGATTTTATTCAAACTTACGGAACTATTATCAAAAAACAGTTGCGAGCACATCCGGACAGAGCGTTTCGCTTATTTCTTACCGGATTATCTTTAGAACGCTTTCGCAGTAAGCATCTGGCAAATAAGAGACTGCCACGCGCCTATCGGTATTTAAATACCTATGCGGTTGACCGTATTCTCTATGCTTTCAGACATCCTGAAAAAAGTGTTTTCTGCAATCTCTTTTCACCGGTTGAAATCTTACAGAGTTTAGGTTTGGAGGCACTTTCTATCGAATGTATTTCTTCTTTTATTTCCGGCTTTAAAATAGAAGACACATTTTTGGAATATGCACAGGAAGAAGGACTCTCCGGCACGCTGTGTTCTTATCATAAAAATCTGATCGGTGCTATGGATTCCGGTATGCTTCCGGTTCCCGGGTATGCACTTACCACTTCCACTATTTGTGACAGTAATCTTCAGACCTTTCGCCATCTGTCTCATAAACATCATATCCCGATGTCTTTACTGGATGTTCCGATGGACGATACTCCGGATGCAGTGGTCTATCTGACCGAACAGCTAAAAGAATGCATTCATGCTTTAGAAGACTGTTTTCATGTTCATTATCATGAGGAAATTCTGCAGACTGTTTTAGAAAGAGAAAATCGATCCAGACAACATTACGAATCTTTTTTGAAAAAAATCAAAACAAAATACTATCCTTCTACTCTAACCCTTCAAATGTACATGTTATTTGCTACCCATTTAAATATCGGAGAGACGGGCATCCTCCATTTTTTTGAAATGATGGATCGTGAGATTGACAGTGCTCCCGATTTTAACGGTATTCAATTATTATGGGTACATCTCCTGCCGTATTATCAGGAAACGCTGCAATCCTATTTCAATTTGGGAAAAGAGTTTCAGATTCAGGCATGTGAAATGAATTTCGACTACCGGCAACCTCTGGATATCACACACCCTCTGGAAGCACTTGCCCGGAAAATGATCCAAAACGTCTATACCCGCTCCTATAATCGAAAAGTAAATCTGGTTGCAGATTTGGCAGAAGAATTGGATGCCGACGGAGTCGTTCATTTCTGTCATTGGGGATGCAAACAGTCTTCCGGAGGTGTCATGCTCTTAAAAGAACGCTTATCGGAACTCGAAAAACCGCTTCTGATTTTGGACGGGGATGCTATGGATCGACAGAACTCTCATGACGGTCAGATCAAGACCCGCTGGGAAGCATTTGCCGAGCTGCTCCGCCAAACAAAAGGAAAGGAGACTTTATGATCGGTTATTTATGCAAATATGCTCCGGCAGAAATTTTAGAAGCTTTTGGAGAAGAAACGGTAAAGCTCGAACCTGAGGTTACAGACTTTTCTCATGCGGAAGTCTGGATGCATACCAATATCTGCTCTTTTACCAAAGCTGTTTTAGAAGAATTTGCAAAAGGAGCCTACGATGGTCTGTTGCTGACGACCTGCTGTGACAGTACCAGACGTCTCTATGACACCTTAAAAAAGCACTTTCCGGATAAGTTCTTTTTTATTTTAGATCTACCCAGAAAAATTAATGATTTTGCTGTGCAACTGTACACTGCACAGATAGAAAAACTGATTGGAGCCTATTCTTCCTTTTCCGGAAAATCCTTTTCAGAAGAGGAATTGATTGCTGTCTGCAAACGTAAACCGGAAGAAAATCATCTGCAGAAATCTTCCGGAAAGTACAATTTGAAAATCGGATTGATCGGTGCCAGACCCGCTTCTCAAATCAAGCATCTGATCAAAGATCATCATGCGAAACTTGTATTTGATATGACCTGTACGGGCATTGTCCGAAGCTTTGCTCCGGATACTTCAGTTCTTCCTTCTTATACGGAACAGCTTCTGAATCAAATGCCCTGCATGAACATGGCAAAGGCAACCGATCGAACCGAGTTTTTAACATCTATGGCATCGGAAATAGACGGTCTGATCTATCATACCGTACAGTTTTGCGATATCTATTCCTACGAATACAGCTATTTAAAAGATCTGGAATCCACACTTCCGATTCTGAAGATAGAAACAGATTCCACTACTCAAAGCAGCGGACAGATTCTGACACGGGTGGAAGCCTTCTTAGAAGGACTTCGTATCCGAAATACACACACACTTCCGACTGTTTTTCATAAAAAGGAGGACGTTCCCATGTATGTATTAGGTATTGACAGCGGTTCCACTTCTACCAATGCAGTAATTTTAGATTCCAACAAAAAAATACGGGCACATGCCGTAGTTAGAACCGGTGCAAAAAGCGCAGAAAGTGCTTCTCATATTTTAGATATCATTTTAGAAAAGGCACAACTGCAATCTTCCGACTTATCCCGTATTATTTCCACCGGATACGGACGGGTCGGTATTGATTATGCGGATACCGCCATAACGGAAATCAGCTGTCACGGACGGGGTGCCCATTATTTAAACCCGAAAGTACGCACCATCCTGGATATCGGAGGTCAGGATTCCAAAGCAATCCGACTGAACGAAAAGGGAGAAGTCCTGGACTTTGTTATGAATGATAAATGCGCTGCCGGAACCGGGCGTTTTTTGGAAATGATGGCCAGAACTCTGGAGATTGATCTGGAAGAATTCGGAAGACTGTCACTTCAATCCACAAAACAGGTAAAGATCAGCAGCATGTGCTCCGTATTTGCGGAATCAGAAGTCATCTCACTGATCGCACAAAATACAGAGTCTTCAGATATTGCACATGGAATTCATGAAGCCATTGCCAGTCGTGCTATCTCTCTTTTAAAACGCATCGGACCGGAAGCTGACTTTATGATGACCGGAGGCGTTGCGAAAAATCCCGGCATCGTCGCTGTTTTGGAAGAACAGCTCGGACAATCTCTCTTTATCAGTGAAGAACCCGAAATCGTAGGTGCTCTCGGAGCCGCACTTTTCGGATTTGAATAAAAGAAGCGGCAGAATCCTTTGGATTTCTGCCACTTCTTTTATTCTATATTTCTTGTATTTTCTCCTGAAAACTCTCTACAGTTTCCGCCATTGCATGCTCACACTGTCGTTCTAACAGCTCCTTCCATACATCAGTATTCGACAGTACCGTTTTTAACTTTCCGATCATCTCTTTTGCCTGATTCTTCTCATAACAATTTTCTCTTGCGACATATCGCTTCCGATGTACTGTTTCATAAAATGCCATTATCAGCTGATGATGCAAAAATGCACTTTCCACCGCCGAAAAAATTTCTTCCTTATAATTAATATCCAGATAAAGATCACAAATCAAAAACAGCTCTGCCACCTCCTGTTTTGTTGCACCCGGATATAGCTCTACATTGCTTGCCGATTCCAGTCTCGTCAGTTTTTCCGACATCTCTGTCCTAGACACAATAAAAAACTGTACTTCCGACAGTTCCTTCACAATCATTTCCAGATGTTCTATCTGATCCGAATTGGTACAGATCAGTGCCGTTTTTCGATACTTTGTCTCCCTCTTAAACGAATAAATATAGCCGAGCGGCTGTATCGCTTCTACACCCGGAATCATCTTTTTCATTGCCTGATAAGCATCTGTCTCCTGCACATAAATCTTTCCGGTTCTGGTTGCCTTACCGGATAGAATAATCTGCATATTACCCGGAAGTTCCTCTTTTACGGGTTCATGCCAGAATAGTACATCTCTGTCTCTGTCGGAGGGATATCGTCTACCCAGTTCTTCCGATACCAAAAACGGTGTAGACAGAGAATTATAAAGCAATCTCTCTTCTATCAATCCCTCTTTTTCCAGAAAATATATGATAAAATCCCGTTTCGATGCAAAAACAGACAGCTTTTTTCTGTCTTTCAGCGTAATTGCACCGGTTACAAAATTCTCTGTAAGAACCTCTTCTTCCTTTGTATTAAAATACGTCTTATTGAGCGGTTCCTGCCTCTCATTAAAAATCGCACGTGCAAAACAGATTCCATAACGGTTGTAATACTCTCTTACACGTGTCGTTTGATGCCGATCGAGCCAATCCACCATCTTCACAAACCGCAGTTCCTTCGGATCGGCATAGTAAATTCTGCCACATTCTCTTCCCTGATCTATTATCCTGCCATAAGAATATCCTGCCTTTATCTCCCAAAATTCCGGTACTCTCAACTCATTGAAATATAACGGTTCCAACATTTTTTTCTCTGTCGGAGAGCCGTTCTGATCCTCAATTCCTAAGAACTTAGCCACTCTTGAACTGCCGTCCTCTCTGACAACAGTTGAAAAATCTCCCAAAAAGGAACCGTATACCGAAACAATATCCGGCGGCAAAAAGCCGTCTTCGGTCAACACCACTGCCGGAACGGATTTCCCCGATAACTGAAATGCAGTATGCAGCTGTCGGCTTTCACTGTCATAATTATCCAATAAAAGTATCATATCTGTCCTCCAATAAGCTTTGCCACATCCGTTCTACTCCTGATGTCAGAAATTGACCCGCTATCTGATAAGAACCTTTTTGAAATTTTTCTATCCGATCTTCTTTGCATAAACGGATAATGCGATTTGCCAATGCCAAAATTCGCTCCGATTCTTTCATGCGCCTTCGAACCGGAATCAGATAACCATTTTTCTCTTCTTTTATAAAAGTTTGATTTCCATAACATACATCAAATCCGATCATAGCCAATCCGGAGCCGACTGCTTCCATCAAAGTCAACCCGAAACCCTCACTCAATGAAGCAGTCAGATAGCCCTCATACTGTTCATACACCTGTTCCATAGCGCTATGTCCGCATAGCTTTATGTAAGCTCCACAATCATATTCTCTGATCAGCTCTCTTAAAAATTCCTCCTGCGATCCCCTTCCATAGATATCCAGTGTAATATCCGGTATGGTACGTCTTGCCAAAACGACTGCTGATATCAGCCAGTCGATATGCTTCTCCGGTGCCAGTCTGGATGCTGTTACAAAAGAATGCTTCCTCCTTTTTCCAAAAGAGTACCTTAACTGATCCAGACTTCCGACCGGTATGGTTACAATCTGAGGACGGGTATGGCAGCAGACTCGAAACTGCTCTCCGAGCAGATTTGCCTGCTCTTCGGTCGAGGTGATGAAAAAATCAATCTTCCGACTGTTCTGAAATACATACTCATAATACTGGTTCCATAAAATATGTGTATCGGTACTGCCTTCTTTACTATAATGATCCGCGTGAATCACCACACCCAGACCTGCTCCGTTTTTATACTTCAGAATCGACTGTGCAATTCCTGAGGAGCGGTCAAGCAGAAGCAGATCCTCTTTTGAAAGATGCAGACATTGTATAAAATAATCCAGTAATTCCTCCTTGGAATATAAAATCTTATCCGGAAATCGGAACATCGACTGTCCGTGTCCCGGAATCTCATCATAAGCGACTGATCCGTTTTCATTGTAAAATCTGCGCAGGCACACGTTTACTGTACCTTTCTTTATTTCATAAAACTCGGAGAACATTCTTGCATATGAAAAGTAATCCTGTCGGATTAAATTCCCGTTTGATATATATTCTACCCGATGGATTCTGTCAGATCCCGGTGCCGCCGGATAGCAGTTCCAGTAGTTGTTATTTCCCGGAAATATAATTTTAACAGATGTCTCTTTTTTTATAATCGTATAATGGTTTTCTGCGATTGTCTCTTTCAATTGCTCCAGTGTATAGCTGGTCGGTGCAATCGAAAAATCCGTAAAATACTGATATAGCCATATTACTTCTTCGTCCAACAGTCCTATATTCTTTGTCAAATGCTCTATATTATCCTGCCAAAACAGATCCGTAAAAATAAATTTCGCATCTGCTACCATTCTTCGAAAAATATTGGCTCTGTATACCTGAGCATATTCCACCCCCGAACTTGCCCAACCGATTCCAAGGTTAAAATTATAAATCACGTTTCTTCCTCTTTCTTTTAGCCGTTATTCCATAATACTTTTATTGTGAAAGAAACGGCATAGACCTGCTATACCGTTTCTGTTTTCTACTATTATGCTATTTTACTCTCACTTTTACAACCTTAGATTGCTTTCCGTAATAAATCTTGCCTCCTTTTTTCACATAAGCTTTTACTACATAATAAAAAATTGCTTTTTTCTTTAACTTTCTCTGTGTAAACGTTACCGCATTATCTTTCTTTAATACTCCGGCTTTTTTAAATTTCCCTTTTGCCTTTGTTGCACGATATACAACATAACCGCTTACTTTTTTAATCTTTTTCCATGAAATACGCACCTTTCGCTTTCCAAGTGCTTTTGCTTTTATCTTAGCAACAGTCGGTACGGAAATCTTCTTTACCGCTTTCTTCAGACCGGACCATTTAACCTTTATAAAAATCTGTCTAGTACTTCCCATTGCAGGGATATATACCGACGCCGGAATATATCCATCCTCTACCGCTTCCGGAATTATAGGGAAAGAAACGGTTCTCGGATAAGATTTTGCTTTCTTTGCCGTCTGCTTATTCAATACCTTTACTGCCTTTGTTTTTCCGCTGATCACTCCGTCACGGAAAGAATAGCCGGAAGCATAATAAGACATCTTTCCGAGATACCCCATCTGTGAGCCGACTTTCATCCCTGAAAGTGTGATAGTAATCATCGGTACTCCCTTTTTCACAGTAACAGTAGAAAGCTTCCCGAAAGCACCGCGTGCCATGGAAGGTTTTTTCTTATCTGTCTGAACAACTGTAGTCGGAATTGTATAGATTCCGTCTTTTAATTTTCTGTTTGATTTTCTTTTTAAGGTCTTCCAGTTTACCTCCAAATCTGAAATCGCAGCAAATTTTCCTTTTGAAATTACCATTCCGGAATCAGTCTTCTTGTCTAATTCCTTCATAGCCGGTACATAAATCTGATAGTTGTGATAATATTTGTTCATTCTGGAAGTGATCGGTACTGTAACAGAAGAAACTTTGGTATGAGAAACCTCTATGAATTCTTTTTCCTTTACCTCTTCTGTGGTAGTCTTGCTTCCATCTATCAGCAACTCGCTTCCCTTCTGATTATTTTTATAATATCCGTTGTATTTATAAATCAACATTGACGGCTCTTTTACAATGGAATAAGTCAGGGTTGCCTGATTCTTTCCGGTTACCTTTAAAACCGCTTTTGTCTTTTCCGGTGCAATTGCATGAGGTATCGCTTCTGTCGTATCTTTTACTTCTACTGTATATTCTCCGACATTCGGAAGTGCCTTGGAAGGATCCAGCTGCTCTGTTTTTTTCTCAATTCCCAATGCTTTATAGATCGCCTCTTTGATCGCATTGGAAGATATCGTCGCTTCGGAAACAACATCCACCTTAGAGATTGCTTCCTCGGTTGCAGAAATTCCGTTTAATCTGTCCCGCAATCCGTCAAAAGCCTTCTTCAAATAGTTTTTATTCGTTTCTGCATGATTTCCTATGTAGTTACTTCCGTCTACATTTACCATTTCAATTTTTCCGTTTATTAATTTAAAATAAACTCTAACATCATAGCCTCCGAACTGAGAAACATGAACGGTTGCTTCCTTTTGTTCTTCCTGTGCAACGGCACTGATTCCGGTGCCGGAAACCATGGCAATTCCCAATGCAACTGCCAGAGTCGTCGTTGCAAGCTTTTTTGTCACACTCATCTTTTTTTCATCCTCCTGTTTTTCTTGTTATGATTGTCGACTTGTATTCATTTCATAGACTTCATCCACCAAACTCATAGTGGATTGTCTGTGTGAAACCAGTAAAACTGTTTTTTTGCCAATCGATTCTTTTAAAGATTTCAATATAATCCCTTCATTCAAAGAATCCAGATTCGATGTCGGCTCATCCAATAAAAGAAATTCTCCGTCATGTAAAAAGGCTCTTGCCATTCCGATACGCTGACGCTCTCCTCCAGAAAGACTGTCTCCGCATTCCGCAACTTCCGTTTCATAACCGTTCGGAAGTTTTATAATAAAATCATGGATAGACGCCTTTTTTGCAGCCTCTTCTATCTCTTCCTGTGTTGCCCCCAATTTTCCAATCTCAATGTTTTTTGCGATTGTATCATGGAACAGGAAAGTCTCCTGCGTCACATAAGACTGCATGGAACGCAACGAATCTGTCTGAATCTCTTTTATTTCCGTATCCGATATTCGGATATTTCCACTTTGAATATCCCAAAAACGCATTAATAGTTTTAGAAAAGTGGATTTCCCGCAGCCACTTGCTCCGTGAATCCCGATCACTTTTCCCTTTGGAATTTTCATAGTAAAGTCTGATAAAATCCGCTCCTGCCCGTAGGAGAAATTGACTGCTGAAGCATCTGCTCCGGTAAATTCAATCTGCTTCCCGTTCGGAACCTCTTCTACGACCGGTATTTCCTCTAACAGAGAAAGAACCCGTTCTCCGGCAGCCAAGGTCTGACTCAGATTGTTTGCCAGATTCGCCAACGCCACCACCGGTCCGAAAGACCCCATCATTGCAATTACCGCTATCAGCATCTCTGAAAAACCAACCATCTCTTTTTGGTACTGATACACCATTAGAAACAGCATTCCGAAAGAAAATCCCAAAATCGCAAGATTGGTTACCGCTCGCTGTGCACCCTCCAATCGACTTAAATACTTTTGTATTCCGCTCAATTCCACAGAACGGTCAGCAAGCGCTTCCTGTCTCTTTTCTCCGTTTTGATACTGGATTGTTTCATCTACTCCATATAGTGAAGCCAGAATAAAACTGTTGAGGTCTCCGAATTTTTCTCGAAATCTCATTCCGTAATCGGATCCTCTTCCACCGATTGCCAACGGAATACAAACTCCTACCACAAAATAAGCGACTGCTGCCAGAACTCCTGCAGCTAAAGACTGACGTCCGATAAAGATTGCCATAATCACACTGGTAATCGTTCCGATACAGATCGGTGAGATAGTGTGTGCATAAAACACTTCCAACAATTCTATATCAGTTGTGATGATGGAGACCAGATTTCCCTTATCTCGTCCTTCCAGCTTTGCCGGACATAGCTTTCTCAACACCGCAAATACTTTATGTCTCACAATCGCCAGTAAACGAAAAGCAATAAAATGATTACAATACTGCTCTCCATAATGTAAGATGCCTCTTAAAATTCCGATTGTAATCAAAAGAATTGCAAATGTCTGAAAATTAAATCTCTGTATGGAGACCGGAGAAAACAAACTCATCAGTTCATATCCGGCAAATATTGTTAAAAAGATTGCACATAGAAATCCCAACACTCCCAGTAAAATTGCCAGAATCATAACCGGAAGCAGCGGTGCCACCAGACCGATCAGCTGACTCATAATTCGGATTCCGCTTCGTCTTTGTTCTTTCATGATTCCACTACCACCTTTCCGTAAGCCTCCAAACTCTGCTGACTCCGATACAGATGAGCATAGGCTCCGTTTTTCTCCAACAGTTCCTGATGTCTTCCGGATTCCTGAACAGCTCCCTTATCCAACATGTAGATTCGATCGGATGCTACTACATTGGCAAGACGGTGTGAAATCAATATTACCGTCTTTTCCTTTGCCAGTTTATGTACTACCTCCATAATCAATTCTTCACTTTCCACATCAATATTGGAGGTTGCTTCATCAAAAATATAAACAGGCGAGTCATGAAGCAATGCTCTCGCAATTGCCAGTCGCTGTCTCTGCCCTCCGGAGAAATTGGCTCCGCCTTCCGCAACTTCTGTCGACAGACCATTTTCCGCTTCTACAAATCCCTTCAGATTTACCTGTTCCAATGCCTGATAAAGTGCATCATCCTTTGCATACGGATTGCCTGATAAAAGATTGTCCCGAACCGTCCCCTTAAACAGATAACTGTTGCAGGAAACTAAGGTAATCTGCTTCATCAGACTCTCTTCCGTCACCTCTGACAACTCCTGCTGTCCAAATCTCACGCTGCCCTGATAGCCACGGTTTCTTCCCATCAGAATTCCCGCAATTGTACTCTTTCCGCATCCGGAAGTTCCTACAATTGAGGTGAAGCTTCCCTTCGGTAATGTCATGGAGATATTCTGTAAAATCTGACGTTCCGGATGATAAGAAAATCCCACATCCCGAAGTTCCAACTCCGCCTCTTCCTTTGACAATACAACAGATTTTTCTTCCGGTTCCGGCAAGTCTAAGAAAGCAAACATTTTATCACTGGCAGCCATTCCGTTCATTGCAATATGAAAGAATGATCCGAGAAGTCTCATCGGAAGGAAAAATTCTGCCGCCAGTAAAATAATAGTAAGAGTTCCTTCGAAACCGGTTTGTCCCTGATAAAACTGCCATAAGGCAATTACCATTCCAATTGCAGCTCCGCCATATGCAATAATATCCATTACAATAATCGAATTTAACTGCATTGACAGCACCTTCATAGTTATTTTTCGAAACTGCTCGGACTCTGCATCCATCTCGCGCGCTTTTTGCTGCTCCGCCCGATAGATTTTTATAGTGGTAAGCCCCTGCAAATTTTCCAGAAAACTGTCTCCGAGTCCCGTATAGATACTCCAATATCGACTCAATAAGCGCTTGGCAATTTTTGTGATCATCACAATTACACCCGGTATTAACGGTACACAGATCAACAGAACCAGGCTCGCCTGCCAATTAATCCGGAATAATACCAGAAACAATGTAATCGGTGCAATCAGACTATAGAAAAACTGGGAAAGATATCTGCCGAAATAAACTTCCAACTGCTCTACTCCCTCTACACTCATCTGTACCACCTCCGAAGTGGATACCTGTTCCCGATAAGACGCTCCGAGACGCAACAATTTCTGATAAATCTTTTCCCTTAATATTCTCTTTACATCTACAGATGCCTGAAATCCCGCATTTGTCGCCTGCTTATCAAATAAAACCCTTAAAACAATTGTAATCATAACGATCACCATACTCCGCAGAAAAACAGAACCGTTCCACTCACGTACCAGTGCATGCTGCAGTAAATCTGCTACTGTAAAGATCAAAACAATCTGGCAGATCAAAGACAGCCACTGCCAAAGCACTTGTAAATAAACATACTTTCGGGATTTGGAAAGCAATATTATCAATCTTTTTTTAATCATCTTTTTCCACCTCGCAATGCTCCGGTTTTTCTGTTTTTATAATAAAGAAAAATGCGATTACATGAACTGCCCATACAATTGCCAGAATAATTCGACCAATCGGAACCTTTCCCATAAATGCAAATCCGATTCCCATCACAATCGTTACTGTTCCTACAATAGAAAACTTTGTCTTTAATGTCATCGCTCTATGATCGGTAAAGCTCTCTAAATGCCTGTGGTACAGATCGGTATTGATAAACCAGTTGTACAGCCGATCCGAGCTCTTTGCAAAACAAAATAATGCTGCTAAAAAGAACGGCACGAACGGCAGAATCGGTAATGCGACACCGATTGCTCCCAATGCCAGCATCAGGCAGCCGATTCCGCCCCATACAGCCTTCGCAATTCTGCTCCTCGCCTTTTTCGGTTTTTTCTTACTTATTTCCATTTCTGTTTCTTCCTCTATTTCCTCCATATCAACCGGCTGAGAGGGTAACATCGTCATCAGACCATCCTGCTCGGAAAGCAGTACCTGCTTTCTTCCGTCTATCTCTGTCACCTCCAGATGAATGGTATAAAGTTTATAAATAGATTCTTTTGTGATAACCTCTGTCGGATCTCCTGAAATGATTACCTTTCCGTTTTTTAATCCGATAACCTGATCTGAATAGGCAATTGCCTGATTAATATCATGTAATACCATCACAATCGTAATCCCGTAATTTCGATTAAGGCTTCGGATCAACTCTAAAATTTCTACTTGATATCGAATGTCCAGATAAGTGGTAGGTTCATCCAAAAACAATACTTTCGTATTCTGTGCCAACGCCATTGCAATCCACACACGCTGTCTTTGTCCTCCGGAAAGGCTGGCAACCTCTCTCTCCCTATATTCTCCTAAATTGGTTACTTCTATTGCCCAGTCAACGATTCGGTCATCCTCCTCTGTCATAATATTTCCATGTGCCAGATAAGGAGTTCTTCCCATTGCGATCAAATCCTCCACCGTTGTATCTTCCGCTGCGGAATTATATTGATGTACTATGGACACTTTTTTTGCATATTCTTTAATACTGAGAGACTGAATATTTTTTCCTCTCAGAAAAATCTTCCCTTTATTCGGAATCAGATTTTTCGTCATCAATCCGAACAGCGTAGACTTTCCACAGCCGTTTCCACCCATTATGGTCGTAATCTTTCCCTGAGGAATCATCAACTGAACCCCTTTCAGGATCTTATTATCACCATATGCAAAATGAAGATCCCGAACCTCCATCATCGGCTTTATCGCTCTGGCTGCAATTGCCTGTGCTCTACTGTTTTCCATACTTCTTCGCTCCTTTCAATAGAACTATAAAGAATGGTCCACCTATAATACTCATAATAATAGATGCTGAAATCTCATAAGGTGCCGCAATCGTTCGTCCGATTGTATCTGCTGCCAAAAACGTACATGCTCCGAGCAGCATGGAAAACGGAATTAAAATTCTATGATTACTTCCGACTAAGATTCTTCCGATATGAGGAACTATCAGACCCAAAAAGCTGATTGTTCCCGCAACTGCGGTAGAAATACTTGCCAGCAGACAGGCTACCAGTGAGATCACAATTCTGGCCTGATTCACATTGACTCCCAACCCTCTTGCCGTCTTGTCTTCCAGAGAAAGAAGGTTGCAAAGATTACATAATCCACAGGATAACAGCAGACCAATCAATACATACGGCACCAGAGTCTGTACGTCCGACCAGGTTTTCATTGTAATATTTCCGTTTACAATAGATGCCACACTGCTGAAATTTCCTCCCGTAAAAGAATTAAACCCGCTCAGGCATCCGGTAAACATCGCATTGACCGCCACACCGACCAAAATAATCCGCAATGGATGCAGACCACCTTTCCAGGAAAGCGTATAGACTACAAAAAAAGCCATCATCCCCCCCAGACATGCAAAGATAGGAGTAAAAAAATAAAGAGACGGTGCTACCGCAATGATAATAACGGATACAAAACTTGCTCCGCTGGAAATACCGATAATACCCGGATCCGCCAACGGATTTTTTAATACCGATTGAAATAATACGCCGGATACCGCTACTGCTGCTCCCGCTAAAATAGAAATCACAATTCGAGGAAATCTCAAATCAAATATAGTAGATACTTCCGCATTGTATTGAATAAAAAGTCCTCGAAACAGAGTTTTGGGACTTACCTTAATACTTCCTGTATTAATTGCCCAGTAAAGCAACCCCAACAGGACAATTGCCATGATTACATAGGAGCAAACACATCGTATTCGTTTTCTATGCTTCAGATCTGTCTGAACCGCTGTCATATCTCCTCCTTCATTACTCAGACTGCTTCGGATAGAGCATCGGCTCTAACTCCTTTAATGCATTTTGATATTCAAAATTTGCACTCATTCCGAAATGCCGATAGCTCAGATCATATACTCGATCCTTTGCAACTGCATCAAAATGTTTCCAAATATCGTTCGTCTTAAAATCTTTGTCAAACATTGCCTGTACCTTATCCGGCAATGCATGTGCCGCTCTTAAGATCACATCCGGATCCTTTTTTTTGAGTTCCTCAGTATTTACGTTTACAAAAGCCTGATGGTCACTCTGATATACGCTTTCTCCGCCTGCCAGTTCTACCAGACTCCCGACGTATGATCGATTAGTCCCGATTACATAAGACCCCGGCAGACCCATTAAAATCAACACCTTCGGCTTTTGCTTCTTAGAATGTTTTTTCCGATAAACCTCTACAAAATGCTGATACTCTCCAACCAACCGGTTTGCCTGCTTTTGTCTGTGAAATATCTTTCCCAGTTCCTGTATAGATTGAAACATCCCGTTTATACTGCTCAGATTCAAAAATGCCCATTCACTGTGTATCGCCTCAAATTTCGGCTGTAGATCCGGCTTTAAAGAGATCGGAGCCAGTATCCAATCCGGAGAAAGTGAACTTACCTTTTCCATATCCGGATTCATTGCCGCTCCGATTCGGGTCGCCTTTTTATATCGCCCCGGCAACACCGATACCGAGCTGTTCGGAACGCCTACCAGATCTAAATCCAGCTTATTGCAGATCTCGACAGTCGCCGGAGATGTTGCAATAATCCTCGGCGCTCTTCCAAGTGCCTGTACCTTTGCTGTCGCCTTTTCTAATGCGGTTCCAGGACCGGTATCCTTTGTCTTCCCGTTCGGCTGAGGAAGGCTGCAACCTGCCGTCAGAAGTATCAGAATCCAGATCCATATTCCGAAGAACAGACTCTTTTTATTCTTCTTCATAGACATCACTGTAATCCTCTCCATCGTCTCCGCCCCAACGATTCCAGTTTTTTCGAATATAAATTACGGCTGCCACTCCGACTCCTATCAAAATCAGACCGACCACCAGTCCGGAAATAATATTGGCTGCAATCAACTGTCCCATGGAAAGCTCTCCTCTGTCTGATGATGTTTTCTTCTTTTCCGGTTCTTTAGAAGCCGTATCCGTAGACAATGTTAACCCTTCTTTTTCCTCTTCCGGCTGTCCGGTTTCATTTCCCGACTTCTGCTGACGCATATCCTTCTTTTTTTGCATCTTTTTTTTCGGATCTTTTTTAACCGGCTCTGATTTCTTTTTTCCGGCTGAAGCAACGGTTACCATCGTCGCTTTCATAGATGTGGAATTTCCCTTTTTAAAATCTCCTGCCGAAAAAAAATACACAACACTTCTTCCCATAGGTTTTACAAACATAGAACCTTTTATCAATGCGTTTTTAGCCGGAAGTTCTATACATATATCTTTTGTGATCCCGTTCCGGTCCGTTCCCGTTCCGGTAACACCAAGTCTCGGATTGCTCCATTGATCACTTCCCGCAGGCGCTGTCTGAAACACCTGCTTTGAAGTATAATTCATCATGCTCATTCGCACCGTCAGATAATAATGTCCGTCATCCGTTTCTTCCAAAATTCCGGTTGCCTGAATGGCACTTTCTATCATTCCCTGACCGGTGGCATACGCAGATTCCCCTCCTGAATCCTCTACTTTTCCGGTATTGGGATTTCGATAATTTCTGGATATTTTACAGGTATATACCGTCCCGGTCGCCGCCTTTGCCGTCACAGATCCTGCGATCCCCTCAAAAAGTACAACTGTGATTGCAATCCATATTGCAACAATTTTCTTCTGTCCGATCATTCCCAAACCTCTCTCATCTGCCTTTTCTTCTCCAACTGTTTCGCACTATCTTGTGAAGAACGGAGACTGTCACGATCAGTCCTGCTGCAATTCCGGAAGGCACAACATATTTCCGAAGCGGAGGCTCTTGTTTTTCTGTCCTTCCCGGCATCGCTTTTTTTGCACTTCCTTCCTTCGTACTCTCCGATATATTTCCTTCCTCACTGTGCTCCTGACTCTTCTCGGACGACTTGATTGTATTTTTCTGCTTTCCGACCGTTTTCTGTAAGGTGTTTTTCGACAACCCGTTAGGCAAACCGGCATTTGATAAAGAGCTGCCGCTGCCTCCAACATCTTCTTTTGTATCCGTACTTCCCGGAGTCAAAGTATCCTGCCGGTTCTTTTGAGAAATCTCTGATGTACTGGATCTTCTTACGGATCTTTTGTCCAGTTTTAAATAGACGGACTGTGTCCCGGAGCCTTTTGATAATGAATCCATGATCGGCACAAATACCTGCAACGGTACATATCCGTCTTTTTTTGCTTCCGGAATAAGAGGAACGGTCGCACTCCGCAAATAATTGGTTCCGAATCCGTCCTTTAGCTTCCCTCCGGACTTATCCGTTTGATAACTGTTGACCGTCGCCACTGCGGTTGCTCCGTACGGTGCATTATTTCCGCTGATCCGATAACCGCTTTTATAATAGTTTAATGCTCCCAGATATCCCAGCTGATCTCCGACTTTCATTCCTCGAAATGCCATTGTCAGGCTGTACTTTCCGCTTTTTACTGTCAGCTGTATCGTATGAGAAATTCCGTTATTCGCCATAGATGCCGATCTTCTGTCCGCCTTCAGCATCGTTCCGCTGACAGCGTACACTCCGTCTGCAAGCGTTTCAAAAGATAGTTTTCGATCTTCGTTTTTTTTATCATCGTCTTTTTTACCCCGGCTGTTGTCCGGCTTCCTGTTCGGCTTTCGATGCGGTTTTTTATGCGGTTTTTTATGAGGCTTTCCGGCTTTCAACTTTGGTGCCTCGGATTCCGTTATATCCTCCGGACTCTCCTTTTTTAGGGTCAGATGATCCCAATCCAAATTCAGGTAAGCCACCTTCGTTCCGGCTCCTGTCATAAGAGATTCCATAATCGGCACATATACCCGCACTTTTTGAAACACTTCTCCTTTTTGAATCGGAATCACAATTTCTTTTGGATAAGCTTTTCCTCTTTGCTTTTTATCTGTCCCTGTTTTGGGACGATTGTATTTATCCGTTACACTGTAATACTCTGTTACAATTGCTTTTTCCCAGATTTCCTTTCCGTTTTCCTTTGTTCGGGCATAGCAAAATTCTCCTAAAAAACCTGCCAAACCGGTCCCCCCCAGTTTAGATGCTGTTTTTTTAAGAGATATCTCTAAGTAATAAGATCCTTCCTTCGCAATCAGTTTCATCTGATGAACCAGTGCACTGTCTCCCATTGAAATTTGATTTTTATATTCATTTAACAGTTTTCCGCCAATCTCATAGGTTCCGTCACTCAACAGCTCCTGCGAATCTGCACTTATCGCCAAAGCAGTCGGTATCATGGCTCTTGCCGCATAACTGTCAACTGTAGCACTTCCGATCAATACCATGCTGATTGCCATAGCAGCTAAAAATAGTTGTCTCCGTTTCATATATCCCTCCTTGCTCATCACTAATTCAGGTTTGACATTACTATCTTCCTAACTAAAAAATATTCAATGGTGAAAAAAGGGTAGTCACCATTGAATATCTAGACTAATAAGAAAAAGGAGTTATAGTTAAGACTAATTCCCTGTATTAGTCTTAACTGACTACAATTCATTTATAACATGCCCTTTCTCCTATCGCAATGAATTTTTGTTTTTTCGTGACATGTGGTCACATTATTACAATCCTATAACTCCTTGTATTTTAAGGCTTTTACGACTCCTCTCTCAGAAAAATTACTTAAAAAACTTGAAATGTACAGTCTGTTTTTAAATCCAGAACAAAAGAATTGCCGAGCTTTCCGGCATGTGCTTTACCCCTACATTACTGGCAACAATAATCGGGATCATTCCCATCGCTCTGTCCTTTGCATAAAAACGATACTTACATCCGTCTAATGATATCCGGACTTTTCCGTCCCGAATATTTGCTTTTTTATAAATCCCGAACTGAAGATATTTTAAACTGGATAAATGTCCGGTCATCCATTCCTCATTTACCCTTGACCATGCTTTTAATTCCTTTAACCGCAGTTCTAATGCAAACCCCCTACTGTTATTTTTGATCAAACCCGGCTTTTCAAACCCCATATCTGCCATTGAGGGGATAAATCCATCCATATTTTTCTGTGATTTCAGAATTTTAAAAGCAACCTTATGATTTCCCTTTTCCACAAACTCATCTAGCGGACGGATCTGATTTAACTTTTGTACCGAATAACTGCTGACAGTATCTTCCTGATTGTGAAAAGAATTGGTCAACATGGTCAGCACATGGGGATCCATATTCTCCATTATGGCGGAAACACTGCTGTCCAGATTTCGGGTCGGCACCCCGATTGAAATCAAGTGCTCCGAAACACGTCTTCGATTCTCCAGATACACCTGAAACCATTTCTCTCCTTTTCTGGTAAACTGATAATTCTTGTCCAAATACTCTGCATCTATACATTTTTTAAAAAACTTACTGACTGCTGCATGATCCACTCCGCATATATCGGAAACCGTCGTAATAATCCCTCTTTTTTTCTCTTTTGGAATCTTCTCCAGTTCCTCTAAATAACGAATCTGAAGCATAGTTAATTTTGTGATTCTCTCTTTCATTTCCCTCCCCTTACCAAAGATGTACTTCCAGACAGCGAATATCCTGTTCTCTGAGTTCCTGACCACTTTCCACATATGCAATATGGCACTCCCCGTTGATCAACGGTGTGGAGGCTTCTACAATATAGGTAAATGCATTGCTCGGAAGGATAAAATTCTCCTTTACCTCTCCCGATGCCTTCCACTTCTGTCCATCCAGATACCACAGTGTACCCTCCTCGTGTTCTCCTCGCTTTTTCAGTAAAAATACACTCTTATCCTGTTCAACCATCAAAGTGACCGTATTGGAAAATTGACAAAATTCCTCACAGATTTCTCTCGGAACAATCTGTTTCCTTGTATAGAGACACATATCAAAATGATAACGTCCCTCATCATATAAAAGGCTCAGATCATGTCCTCTTATTTTTCTGCTGGAAACCTTGCCCCGAAACATAAAATCCATGATTCCGTTTAGCAGATCCGCACTTGCCACTCTCTGGATTCTGGCTGCGTTTTGCTCTGCCGATGTCTCCTCTATTTGAAATACATCTGTAAAAAAGGAGGAAAGATACTGACGTTCCCTAATATATTTCCTCGCTTTATTTTTTCCGCCCAGCGTAAGTTCTATCGTATCTCCCTCTATCTCAATAATATCTTCGCTTTCCAGAAGCATCTGCTTTAAACGCTTATACTCCCAATGATTCATCTTTAATTCCTCACAAAGATCCTTCTGGGAATAAGGTAGCTGATTAGCCCATCTTGTGTAAATTAATTCCAATAAGCAGTCTCTCCTGCTATTATCGCTGATTGCCTGATTAATTTTCTCCTGAATTGTTTTATTTCCCATAATTACTCCTAACCTTTTTGTTAGGTTTAACTTATCAAATCGTTTTGTTTTTGTCAAAAAAAACAGCAGCAATTAGTTCATTAGGGGGGGGAACTAATTGCTGCTGCTATTGCTATTGTTATTATCTATTAGGGGAATTGATAATAACATTCCATACATAAAACACTTATATGGAGTGATTTGAAAAAGATTATGAAAAAAAGAATGTTCGAAAGGAATAAGGGGTTTTCCTTTCGATATCATTACTATACAAATCTTCTATGATAAAAAAATGTTTAATATGTGAAAAATATGTGAACTATCTGAATCAAGCAATTCTATATAGAAAGAAAAAACCAACCACTGTCATTTCATTAGGGGGGAAAAGACAGCGATTGGTTTTTCTTGCTGTTGCCAAATAGGGGGGTGGCAACAGCATCCGCATGAATTCTATAAATTAGCTAACTTTATATTCTCCATGGTGAAAAAGATTATGAAAAAAAGAATGTCGAAAGGGACTATAGGGGATGTCCCTTTCGTCTCTTTTATCATATTGAAATAATGTGGTGAAAAGTTGGCGAATTTGTAAAAAAAATGTGAACGTTTTCTTTTTTTGTAGTTTTTATATAGATTTTTCTCTTCTTTACTCGAATAATGAAAATGTGGCAGCTTCTCCTTCCCGTTTTTCAATTAACTACTCTTATTGACGACTAACAACAGATATTCTAAAATACTGATTAAGTAACAACTTATTACAGTAACACCGACAGAGGACAATATGGATCAAAGACAACGACGACAGTATTTAATCGAATATTTAAGAAGAGAAGATTCAACAGATGCTTCTGCATCTCTCCCTTCCTCTTCTTCTGAACAAAAACGCTTATTACGAGGACTTTTAAATATTCGGGAACCAAAAAAAGTCAGTCCGGAATTTCTCCGCATTCAGGATTCCTATCTAAAAGAAGAATTGAAACAAAGGGGAATTACCCGTCTTTCCGATCTTGTACCTGTCCGCAAGGATCTCTATCTTTGGCAGGGTGACATCTCGACTCTACAGGCAGACGCCATTGTCAATGCCGCCAATTCCGGCATGACCGGCTGCTATTACCCCAATCATAAATGTATCGACAACTGTATTCACACATTTGCCGGTGTACAACTCCGCTACGATTGTCATAAGCTGATAGAGGCACAGGGGTTTGCAGAACCGGTCGGACAGGCCAAGATTACAAAGGCTTACAATCTTCCCTGTCGCTATGTTATTCATACCGTAGGACCTGTTGTAAACGGTCCTTTGACGGATACTCACAGAGAGCAGCTTCGAAGCTGTTACTATTCCTGTCTGTCTATCGCAGATCTGAATTTCTTAAACAGTCTTGCTTTTTGCTGCATTTCTACGGGAGAATTTCATTTTCCGAACGAAGAAGCAGCAAGAATCGCCACAGACACCGTATTTGCTTACAAGAAAACCACGCACAGTACTATAAAGGTGATATTTAATGTTTTTAAAGAAGAAGACCTCAATCTCTACCAACGACTATTGGAGTTCCATTGAAAAGCTGAAACAGGAGCTGGATACGGCAGATGCCATCATTGTCGGTGCCGGTGCCGGACTATCCGCATCTGCCGGCTTCTCTTATACCGGAGTCCCCTTTGATACCTTTTTTCCCGATTTTAAAGAGGCATACGATATCCCAAACATCTATGAAGGCGGCTTTTATCCGTTCCGAAACTTTAAGGAATACTGGGCCTGGTGGAGCCGGCATATCTATATTAACCGTTATGTTCCGATCCCCGGTCGCATCTATGATGATTTAAAAACTCTGTTAACGGGAAAGGACTATTTTATTCTGACAACCAATGTCGATCACTGCTTTCAAAAATCGGGATTTGATAAAAAGCGACTTTTCTATACTCAGGGAGACTATGGACTATTACAGTGTCGGAAGCCCTGCTGTCAGGAAACCTATGACAACTACGACAGAATTCGGGCTATGCTTTCCGCTCAAAACTTTACGTTTCAACCGGACGGGAACTTAGTTCCTCCCGACCGTTCTACTCTTAAAATGGGAGTTCCGGAGGATCTGGTGCCACGATGTCCTCACTGCGGCGCCTTCCTGACAACCAATCTGCGTGCCGATCACACATTTGTTCAGGACAAAGGCTGGTACCGGGCAAAAGAACGCTATGATCTCTTCTGTCACCGCTGGGACGGAGCTCATATACTCTACCTGGAACTGGGTGTCGGATACAATACTCCGGGTGTGATCAAATATCCGTTCTGGCACAGCGCAGATCGTAATCACAACTCCGTTTATGCCATTATCAATCAGGGACAGGCGGATGTTCCGAAAGAACTCAAAAAACGTTCTATCCGAATTGACAACGATTTACATCGGACAGTTCTCGATCTGATACATTCCTGAAAACAAAAAACGATATCCAATTGAAATGACCCCCAATCGTTAGATTCTTGATCTAACTTTTGGGAGTCATACAAATCGGTATCGTTTTTTTACAGAATCCTAATCTGTTCCAGATAGTCCGCTCTCCATGCTCCGGCAACAGCGCGAGAGTGAAATTCTGTTTTCCCGATTCGCTTTACCGGCATAACTCCCATAAGAGAATTTGTCACAAAGCATTCTTCGCATGTGCTGATTTCTTCTGCCGCTATCTCCGTCTCTAAAACCGTATACCGCTCCAACAAATAGTTTCTTACTATTCCCGGTAATAATCCACATCCTGTTCCGGGAGTCATCACCAGTCCATCTCTTACCAGAAACAGATTCGCCGCAGAAGTTTCCGTCAGCTTTCCCTTTGTATTTAAAAACAGATAATCATCCAAACCGTTTTTTAATGCCTTTCTCTTTTCAAACAGGTTTTCTCCGTAATTAAAGGTTTTATGGAACACAAAGGAAGAGGTATCATTTCTACACATCGTACTGATTTCCAGTGAAAATCCTTTTTCATAAGCTCCTTGCTTATATGGATTTTCTCTCGTCTGACACAATATGTTTTTTTCAGATACCAACAGCTTCAGGACAGCTTCTCCGTAAAGCTCTTTCGCTTTTTCCGTCAAAAACTCCACCTCAATTGTTTTATCAATACCCAAAAAATTTAGTGTCTTTTTTATCCGCTCTAAATGTGCTTCCAAAAAAACAGGTCTTCCGTTGTACACTGCTATTGTTTCAAATGCTCCGATCCCGAATGCATATCCTTCATCAAACTCCATATGATTCCCCTTCCAAGGCTCGTTTTAAAGCTTCTGCTTTCTGGTATACCTCATTTGTCTCAAATTGTAATTCCGATTCACAGGTGATGCCTCCTCCTGCTCCCATTTGATATCTTCCGTCCTGATATACCAACGTCCGGATTACAATATTAAAATCACAGTTTCCGTCTAATGCCATATAGCCGATCGTGCCTGTATATAACCCTCTTCGACTTCGTTCCACCTCATCAATCAATTCCATTGCTCTCTTTTTTGGTGCTCCGGTAATAGAACCTCCCGGAAAAGCAGCCTTTATAATATCCATACAATCCGCCTGATCCAATTCTCCCTCTACTGTTGCGGAAAGGTGAAACACGGTTGCATACGCTTCTATTTCAAACAGATCGGGAACCTTTACACTTCCCGGTCTGCATATTTTATGAAAATCATTCCGCTCTAAATCTACAATCATACGAAGCTCACACTGGTCTTTTTCCGAGTTTTTCAGCTCTTTCCTATGTGCCGTATCCTCGGCTTCGGTACTCCCCCGACCTCGCGTTCCCTTGATCGGTCTCGTAGTCAGACAGTTGCCCTCTCTTTTTAAAAACCGTTCTGGTGATGAACATAGAATTGCATAGTCCTCTTCTTCCATAAAGGCGGCAAACGGTGCAGGATTTAATTCTCTCAGATTTCGATACACTGCAAAAGGAGCGGCATCCCGTTCCATTCGAAGCTGTTGTGTCATATTGACCACATAAATATCTCCCTGATACATATGATCTATCATTTTTGCTATTGCCTGCTGATATTCCGGATCGGAAAAATCACTCTTCCATTCCGCCTTCTCTTTTATCACACTCTTCAACGACGGCAGACTTTCTTTCTGCTTTACTTCTTCCAATAATTCTTCCGGTCTGCAGGTCTTCCCGTTTGCAATCATATAGACCTTTTGTTTAAAATGATCTTCCACAATTATCCCATCATAAAACGTAAATTCCGCTAACGGAAGTGCATCCTCTTTTTGATGCCTGCTGGATATTCCCATCTGTTCTCTTCCGTAATCATAAGAAAAAAAACCGATGGCGCCGTCCCAAAACGGAAGATGGTACGGATTTTTCTCTTTATGTATCTCAAAATATGTTTTCAGGTAGTCTGCAATCGTCCCCGCCTGCGCCCTGCCGTTCACATACAACGATTCTCTTTGCTCTACCTTCATGTAAGGTCGAATCCCTGCTATTGTATATCTCCCAAGCTGATTATGAAGTGTGGATTCTAATAAAATATCCCCCTTTTTTCTCATCTTTGCAAATATATCAAAAGCGGTGGTATCTGTTAATTCTTCTATTACTCTTGTCATTTCTACACTGTCCGATAAAATTATTTAATAACTCTGATCCATATTCCGTCTGTAATGCTTCCGGATGAAACTGCACCCCATAAACAGGGTAATTTCGGTGCTCTATCCCCATTATGACCCCTTCTTCAGCTACTGCCGTTACCCGAAGATCCGGGGAAATCCGATCTATAATTAAAGAGTGATAACGTGTTACAAAATATTCCTTCGGCAACCCTCGAAAAATACCCTGCTGGCAGTGGTGGATTTTCGTCAGTTTTCCATGCATCGGAGTCTTTCCACGAATTATCTCACACTGAAAAAAATGTCCGATTGCCTGATGCCCCAGACATACACCCAAAATCGGGATTTTCTTATAGAAAGTTTTTAAGATCGCTTCTGTCAACGGATACTCACCTGGATGCCCCGGTCCCGGAGACAACACAATCCCGTCCGGCTCTAATCTCTCCAATTGCTCTATTGTAATCCGGTGTGGCTGTCTTATCTCTATCGACTCCCCCAATGCCTGAATATAGGCTACCAAATTGTATACATAAGAATCATATGCATCTAATATAAAAATCATAAATTCCCCTAAAATGTCCTCAGTTTCAGTTCTCCCGATTCATATAACAAATAACCGGGTGCACTTCCCTCTTTCGGGAAAGTGGGTGAACCCGGATTTCCACATAAAATACCCTGACGTTCTTCTATCATCGGAACATGCGTATGCCCCTGCAAGAAAATACTTCCCTTTTTCAAAGGAGGCAGATTTTCTGTATTATAATGATGTCCGTGGCTCAAAAATAATATTCTCTCCTCCGTCAAGATCTGGCTGTTTTCTGCCAGAATCGGTACTTCTATCAGCATCTGATCCACTTCGGAATCGCAATTTCCCCTAATGCAAAAGACATGTTCTTTCTCCGCATTCAACAGTTCTGCCACCTTTTGAGGATCGTAGTGAGGCGGTATCCCGTTTCTTGGACCGTGATTAAGAAGATCTCCCAGTAATATCAGATAGTCTGCATCTTCTTTTTTATATGCCTGCAGTACCTGTTCCATCCAATAGGCGTCTCCATGTATATCAGACGCAATCATTAATTTCATCTTTCTGTCCTTTCCTTAACTTATTCTACCTCTTATCATAAACAATCTTTGCTATATTACAATATAAATCAGCTAAAATATACAAGAGTTTCAGCACTACAAAAAGAACTGACAAATAGACTATTCAAAAGTAAAATCACTTACGATTTTAACAGATAAATTAATCTTTGAAAAAAAAAGTATTTTTCTGTAATTTTCAAACAATATTTCCCGTTTTTATTTCTGTAAAAGGCAAAAAAACAGCACAGCGAAGATTCATACGCTGTGCCGTCTGATAATTTCTTTTATTAAGCCATTTTCATGACCAGTGTGACAATTCGAATTGCAAATAATAAGAAAATAATCCACATAACCGGATTAATATCTTTGATTTTCTTTGTAAATACCTTTACGATTACCCATGCCATAACAGAGAACATAATTCCGTTTGCAATAGAATAAGTCAAAGGCATCATAATAATTGCAAGGTAAGCAGCCAAAGTGTCTGCAATATCACCGTCATAATTGATCTTCTTTGCACTGGAGAACATCAGCATACCGACATAAATCAATGCCGGTGCAGTAGCAAAGCTCGGAATTGCCAAGAAGATAGGTGATAATACTAAGGACACCAGAAACAATACACCGGTTGTAAAACTGGTAAGCCCTGTTTTTCCACCTTCCTCTACACCTGAACTGGATTCGATAAAACTGGTTACGGTAGAAGTTCCCAGGCAGGCACCTACTATTGTACCGATTGCATCTGCCATAAATACACGCCCTACTCTCGGAAGTTTTCCATCTTTATCCAAAAGTCCCGCACGATCTGCAACACCTACTACGGTTCCGACCGTATCAAAAATATCTACAAATAAAAAGCTGAATAAAATCGCAATAAATTCTCCTATATGACTTGCCGCCCACGAAAAATCAAATTTAAATGCTGTGTCCTTTAATCCGTCCAGACGTAAGCCCTGACTGAAATCAGGAAATACACTCATTACCCCGTGTGCGGTATCCACTGCATACCAGCCTGTTTTCTGAGCGATCATCCCCATAAACCAGGTTGCTAAAATACCGATCAAAATCGCACCTTTTACATGATAATGAGACAGTATAATTACAATAATCACACCGATCAGACACAGTACCACCTGAGGAGATGCTAGATTTCCAAGTGCTACAAACGTAGATTTGTCGGAAACAGTTACACCTGCTCCCTTTAAGCCGATAAAGGCAATAAATAAACCGATACCGGTGGTAATTCCCATCTTTAAATTCTTTGGAATCCCGTTGATCAATTGTTCACGAGCCTTAAAAATCGTCAGGAAGATGAAGATCACACCTTCAATCAGTACAGCAGTCAAAGCCACTGTAAATGCATTCGGATTGTCTCCCATCTGACCTAAGCAGACCGTGTAAGCAAAATATGCCGACAGACCTACACCGGCAGATAATGCAATCGGATAATTTGCAAGAAACGCCATTACAAAAGTGGCAATCGCAGATGCGATTGCAGTTGCTGCAAACACACCGTTTGCGTTCATAACGACACCCAACACACTTGGATTCAATGCAAGAATGTACGCCATAGATAAGAAAGTGGTAACACCTGCCAAAACTTCTGTTCTAACATTTGTGTTATTCTCTCTCAAGTGAAAGATTTTTTCTAACATTTTCAATTTCCTCTCTTTTCCCAAAAGTTCCCAAAAGCTAATAATGCACCTGTTTCGGGTGCATTACTACTATATAAAAATAGCATGCAACTTTTTGAGCGTCAAGGAAAAACCCTTAACATCTTCTATTCCAATCCTAATTTTCCCTTTAATTCAAACGGAATATAAGCTTTTATCAGAATTCCGTTCTCCTGATATTCTTCAGACAACAGTTCCCCATATTTTCGAATAGAAGCTGTCTTTCCCCCCTCTTCATAAGAAAAAAGCACTTCTATATAGAATTTATCCGACCGCAATACCGTCTCCATTGCATCCTTGAGCATCTCCAGTCCGATTCCTGACTTGATCGCAGCCTTCAAAATATAATCTGCACGACTGTCCGAAAAAAAGCTGTTCTCA
The DNA here is from genome assembly GCA_947253885.1 of uncultured Clostridium sp. Taxonomy (GTDB): domain Bacteria; phylum Bacillota; class Clostridia; order Lachnospirales; family Lachnospiraceae; genus SY8519. The sequence continues at coordinate 19,370 of CAMYAO010000001.1, read as the reverse complement.
TCAAGCCGATCCATCTTATTGAAAATCGTGATGATCTGTTTTCCCTTCACTCCAAGCTGATCCAGAGTCTGATATACCACTCTTATCTGTTCCTCCCACTGAGAATTGGAACTGTCTATCACATGGATCAGATAATCCGCATATTTTGCCTCTTCCAGAGTAGAGTGGAAAGCCTCGATCAAATGATGCGGTAACTTTCGAATAAATCCGACTGTATCTGTCAGCAGTACCTCCTGTTTATTTCCGAGCTGCAGCTTTCTTGTTGTAGGATCCAGCGTGGCAAATAACTGATCTTCCTCCGGAACGCCCGCATCCGTCAGGCTGTTCAGTAAGGTAGATTTTCCGGCATTCGTATATCCGACAATTGCAAATGTTTTCAACTGAGAACGCTGTCTGCTCTCCCTGTTTATCTGTCTGTGACGTTGCAACCCTGACAATTCCTGTTTCAATTGCGAGATTCTGTTTCGAATCAGTCTGCGATCCATTTCCAGCTTTTTCTCACCTGGTCCTCTGGTTCCGATTCCACCTCCCAATCGGGACATTGCAGCCCCGTATCCGACCAGATGACTCAAATGATATCTCTGCTGTGCCAATTCCACCTGTACTTTTCCCTCTGCGGAAGAAGCCCTCTTCGCAAAAATATCCAGAATAATCATCGTTCGATCCATTACCTTTGTATCAAGCTGTTCCGCCAGATTACTCATCTGCGCCGGAGACAGCTCATCATCACAAATAATTCCGGTTGCCTCATATGCATATAGCAGTTCTCTTAACTCCTCCAGCTTTCCCTTCCCTACATAAGTGCCCGGATGAAAGCTTTCTCTTGCCTGAATTACCTTTGCACAGGTTTTTGCCCCACTCGTCTCCGCAAGTTCTTCCAGTTCCTGCAGGGACTGTTCTACCTCCTCGCCATTGTTCAGATCAACTGCTACCAAAATTACCGTCTCCTGTCTCTCTTCCAGTTCTATCATTCCTTCTATCCTCATAAATTCTATATAATTTTCACAAATTTTCTATAGGGGTTCTATACACTGATTTTACCAAATCCCCTCTCTGCATACCAGTCAACTTTACCGAATTATCTTTAAACAGAAATCATCGCTTACATTCACTGTTTCTTTTTTGTGTTTGCTCAGCTTCTCTTCCGCAAAATGTTAAGATTTTTTTACGAATAAATTGCTTTTTACCACTATATATGGTAGAGTATGTAAGATATCAGTACAATAAGGAGTCGTGTATAGTGTTGCGTAATCTATCTAAAAATAACATGCATAAGATACTTTCCATCACATTTTCCATTGTGATCGTAGATCTTATGCTTACTCTATCTGCATATAGTTCTGCGAAGTCAATTGTATTTTCGGGGATTGCCGCGATTGCCATCGGGGCACTGATTTCTCCAAAACGCAGCTGGAATACGAATAAGCTTCGCATGATTGCATCAGTTGCCATCTGTTCTTTTATCGGGTTGCTGATTGCAGTGATTGCTCCCGGACCTTTTTGGCTCCAGGTGATTCTTGTATATGCAGTTGCACAGGCTGTTTATCTGTATTCAGGAACGAATTTTACACCTATGATGCTGGCGGCTGTTTCTCCGGTTGTATTAGGGGTCACTTCTATTCTTTATCCGCTTTCTGCTGTTGGCTTTACCGCTTTGATTGCAGGATGTCAGTGGATTTTAGAGAAGTTTCGAACACAGCTTCCCTATATTGCAAAGCCGTACCCGAATGAAGAAGAGAAAAAACAGGGCATTATCCGTGCCGGAGTGGTACTTCTTGCCTGTATTTTAGCTTCTGTTTTTCATTCAACATTTTTTGTTGCAGCTCCGCTGTTGGTTGCATTTACAGATTTATGTAATTTGAAATCCGCAACTCGAAAACACCCGGTATTTTCCGTATTGTTGTTCTTTATTTGTGCCGGTCTCGGAATCCTATCCCGACTGCTGTTTTCCACGGTGCTCGGATTACCGATTGTAATCGGAGGATGTATTGCGTTTGCAGTGACATTGCTGATTATGGACTATTTTATGTTTTATCTGCCTTCTGCAGGTGTACTATCCTTATCAGCATTCCTCATTCCGTTTAAGGCAGTTCCGTTTTTTCCGTTTCAGATATTGGCAGGTGCCGTGTTCTTTATGTTTTTTGCCAAGATTCTTTTTCGGGAAGAAAAACGATATACCGTAACAAAACAGGATATATCAGAAGCTTTAGAAGAAGAAAAAAACAGCAAACAGATGTCTGCATAGATTAAACAAGCATGATACGTCATATTTTGACAGATCATGCTTTTTCTTTATCTTATATGTCTCTTATTTATCTATTTTTTCCATTGACTTCTAATATTTATCGTTTTATACTGGAGTTCCAGAAAGAAAAGGAGAATTCCCGATGAAACGATATAACGGAGCCGAGGAACGATCTCTTAATACACTCGGCAAAAAACTTTCCGAAGCAAGAAAAACACTTAGGATCAGTCAAAAAGAACTGTCACACTTTCTTTCCCAATGTCAGATTACGGTATCTGCAGGTGCTATCAGCAAATGGGAAAAGGGAGATGCCATGCCGAATCCCTACCAATTATTTGCACTTTGTCATATTCTGCAGATTCCAGATATGCTCACTTATTTTACCGGAGTTTCCGCAGATGCTCCCGTACCGTTCAACGATCTCAACGAGCAGGGTCAGTCTCTTCTCACACTGTTAAAGGACGCTCTCATCGCCTCCGGACAGTTTACAGACAACACTCCCGTATCTACAGAAGAAACACTTCTGACTATGAAGGTATTTGACGAACCGGCAGCTGCCGGTCCCGGTAATTTTCTGACAAGCGGCAGCTATGAACTCATTGATTTCCCTGCCGATGCGATTCCGAAACGCGCTCGAATCGGAGTTCGTGTATCTGGGATCAGTATGCTTCCGCGCTATGTAAATGGACAGATTGTTTGGGTGGAACCGACTACCCGGCTTTACAACGGAGAGATCGGTGTTTTTTATTACAACGGCAATGCCTATATTAAAAAATATATAGAGGAGACTCCTTCTGCCGACCATATCGCTTCCCACACGCTTCCGGACGGTCGCCTGCTTCCTCAAATACACCTTCTGTCTCTTAATCGGGACTGCAGGGAGCAAGATGTCCATGTAGAGCCGAAATTTCCGTTCTATATTGTAGGTCGGGTATTAAATTGACAAATATTATGAAACATACTTATCTTGCAATCGATCTGAAGTCTTTCTATGCTTCTGTAGAATGTGTGGAACGCGGTCTGGATCCTTTTACAACTCATTTAGCGGTCGCAGACTCCGAACGTTCCTCCTCCACGATCTGTCTGGCGATCACCCCCTCCATGAAACAACTCGGGATTCGAAACAGATGTCGTCTTCACGAGATTCCGAACACACTGGAGTATATTATCGCCAAGCCTCGTATGAAACTGTACATCGATTATTCCTGCAGGATTTACTGTGTCTATCTTCGCTATCTTTCTCCGGAAGATATTCACGTTTACTCAATTGATGAATGTTTTTTAGATATTACTTCCTATCTTTCTCTCTATCATCAGAGACCTGAGGAATTTGCACTTACTCTGACCTCCGAGATCTTCAAAGAAACCGGAATCCGTGCCACTGTCGGTATCGGTCCCAATCTGTATCTCAGCAAGGTCGCTATGGATATTATGGCAAAACATTCCCCTGATTTTCTCGGACAGTTGGACGAATCATCTTATAAGGAGCAGCTATGGAATCATCTTCCTCTGACCGACTTTTGGAGAATCGGTTCCGGAACTGTCCGACGACTCTCAAAACTGGGCATCTATACAATGGGAGACATCGCTCAGATCAGTCTCACCGATGAGGATATTCTCTATCGGGAATTCGGGGTGGATGCAGAGCTTCTGATCGATCATGCCTGGGGTTATGAACCCTGTACCATACAGGATATCAAGCAGTACCGCCCCAGAACACACAGTCTTTCCTCCGGACAGATCTTAATGCGTAATTATCAAAAAGAGGAAGCACTGTTGGTTCTTCGGGAAATGACAGAACTGCTAATCCTGAATCTGGTTGAGCAAAGTCTGGTTACTCGACGGATACACCTTCATATCAGTTACGATCATAAACTGCTCTCTCCGGATAACCAAAAGAGTCGGACACTTCCCGCTCCTACCAGCAGCACAGCCGAACTTCTAGATGCTGTTACCGTTCTTTTTCATCAGATTGTAAAACCTGTGGGCATTCGAAAGCTGTCCGTTTCTCTCGAGCAATTGGAGCCTCGAGGAGCTACTCAGCTCTGCCTGTTTCATGATCCTGCAGAACAGGAACGGGAATTGCGCCTCCAAAATACAATTCTGACTATCCGTCATCGATACGGAAAAAATGCACTGATGCGTGCCTCCAGCCTATTAAAAGCTTCTACTTTCCTGGAACGAAACCAACAGATTGGAGGACATCGTGCTTAAAGGAGATTCTATTGCATACCGAAAAATACCGACAGCTGCAATCTCTGCACCGTCCGGTTTCCAGACATCCTTCTATGGGGCAGGCTCAGCGTGCAAAGCAGTTTGCACCCTTTTCCGCCTTAAGAGGGCTGGAGACAGCTATTAATGATTGCCAAAAAAAATATTATCCGCTTTCCTCTCTTTCTCCGGAAAGAAAGGAAGAACTGGATAATATCTTACAAACTTTAACCCCCGGAACATTTCTTTCTGTCAGCTATTTTTCACCAAAGCAGACCTGTCCGGAATTATTAGGAACCTATTGCTCCTATATCGGTGTCTTTCAGGGATATGACCCGCAAAAAACATTGCTTTGCATCGGAACTCATAGTATCCCGATCTGTTTTTTATATCAGGTTACGGCTATTTCCGATGATATACCTGATAGTTATGACTCCGTAACAGATCAATAGCAAACTCTTTTGCTTTCCCGTCATAAAACTCTATATGCAGCACTCCGTCTTCAAACTCACGATTGTGAAGAATCCCTATATTTTTTATACTGATACCTTTAAATGCCAGTATCGTAGCAATCGTAGCAATCCCACCGGTTTCATCGGCAAGATCTACATAACAATCGCAGATGACCGCATTTTGATTATTAGCAGGCACAATAATCGAGTCACGATAATCCTTTGCACTTTGGAACTCTTTCAACAGTGCGGAGGAGTCACTTTCTGCAATGGATTTTCTTAATCCTTGAAAATGTTCTATAAAAGCATCCATCAGTGACAGAATCGGCTGACGATTGGACAGACAGATACTTTTCCACATAACGGGAGACGAAGAAGCCACTCTCGTTATATCTCGAAAGGCTCCTGCTGCGATTGTCTTTCGAGTATGATTTTCATCGTCCAGCTCCTTAATCAGATTTACCAGAGAAAAAGCTATCATATGAGGTAAGTGACTGATAGATGCAGTAGCCTGATCGTGCATCTCATAAGTCAGGATCAGGGGAATGGCATCCAGACTTTCCACTAAACTTCTCATACACTCCAGCAATTCCGGTCTTGTTTTCCCTGTAGGCGTCAGAATGTAATAAGCATTTTCAAATAGATAGGCATTTGCACTCATTACTCCGTTTTTTTCCGTTCCCGCCATCGGGTGTCCGCCTACAAAGACTTCTTCCAATCCCAATCTTGCCACTTCTTCATGAATCGCCGTCTTGGTACTCCCAACATCTGTTATCAGACAATCTTTTTTCAAATACTTCTTAAGTTCTTCTAAATAGGAAATATTTTCCTCTACAGGAGCACAGAGAAATACTATATCACAATCTGAAAAGTACTTCAGTTCAATCTCCTTATCATTTTCGATCAAACCTAATTTATAAGCTTCTTCTACAGTATGATCGGCATTTGCCCTGGCAATAACCTGAAGTTTCGGATTATCTGCCTTCAGCTTTTTGGCAATAGATCCCCCTATCAACCCTAATCCGATAAATCCAATTTTTGTAATCTCCATTATCCCTCTCCTTTTCGTTCCTATGCCGGCACGATCTCAATCCAATAACCATCCGGATCTTTGACAAAATAGATTCCCATCATCGGATTCTCAAAACAGATCACTCCCATTTCCTCATGAAGTTTGTGGCTGGCATCCATATCTTCCACAGCAAATGCCAGGTGAAAGCTCTCCTCTCCCAGATCATATGGCTCCTCTCTTCCGTTGTTCCATGTCAATTCCAAACGAAATCCCGCTGAAGCATCACTCATATACAGATTGGTAAAGGATCCGTCCGGAGCATCAAATCTGCTGCTTACCTGTAATCCTAGCGCCTGCTGATAAAATTGAATTGTTTTCTCTAAATCCAATACTGAAAATTTTACATGATTAAACGTTGCTTTCATACTGTTTCTCCTTGCCTTCTTAATTGCTTCTATTGTAGCACAAAACAGATTGATTACTCCATTTTTCCGCACAAACAAAGAGACCGGCAGTCCTGACAACTGTCAGTACCACCGATCTCTTTCATATAACTGCTTTTGGGAGAAACAATTATAGTTGTATGCCCATTCGTTCTGAACACACAGAAAAGTTTATGAAAAAAGGGAGCTACAAAATGTAGCTTATGAAAAGAATGTTTTCAAAAGGATTACTTGCTTATCCTTTCGATGTAACTAATATACCCTTTTTTTATGTCTATTTTTTGCTTTTCTCGTGATTATTCTGTGAATTATCTTAAGAAACTCTTAAATCTTGCTCCTCCGGATGCTTCTCAAACCATTTTATAGTATAGGAACAGGTCGGAATCACCTTTTTTCCTTCCTGCCTCAATCTTGCCATCAGGGTTTCCGTCATTTTTCCTGCAACTCCCTGTCCCGCAAGAGACGGATCTACAACAGTATGTAAAATATTGACTATCTGATCCGATTCTTTTACAAACTCAATCCATGCAAGTGTTTTTCCCAACTCTCCTTCAAAATAAATTTTATTTTTACTATATTTAAAATTCATAGTGTTTTGTTCCTTTCCTTTACATTCCTGCTCTTAAAATAGCAATTACCTCATCACGATTCAATTCTCTGTAGCCATTCTTTAACAAAAAGGTTCCATCTGCAATCTGCTCAATATTATCCTCTGTGACGCCCAGATCTTCCAGTTTCAAGACCAAATGCAATTCCTTCATCCATTCCTCCATTGCCGCCAGTCCCTCTTCTGCTATTTCTTCTGAGCTTTTTCCGTCCGGTACAATATCCCACACCGCTTTTGCAAATCGTTCAAATTTTGCAAGACCGTCTTTTAAGATGTAGCGATAATACGGCAAAGTTACCGCTGCCAGTGTCATCCCGTGTGTTGCATTTGTCACACCTCCTACTGACTGTCCCATCATATGAACCATCCAATCCTGCTTCTTTCCCTTTCCGATAAGAGAATTCAACGCCCAGGTGGCAGTCCACATAATATTGGATCTTGCCTCATAATTCTCCGGATCCTTTATGGCAACACGGGAACTGTGAACCAGAGACCTCATCAGCCCTTCACTGATATAATCACTTGTATTATCATCTTCTCCCGAAAAATACTGTTCGCAGATATGACTGAAAATATCAAAAATACCGGCAGTCATCTGGTAAAACGGTAAACTGTAAGTATAGATCGGATTTAAAATTGCAAATTTCGGCATAACCGCTTCTGAAAATACATGTCCGATTTTCAATCCGGTTTTCGGGTCAGTGATAACAGATCCGGCATTCATCTCGGAACCGGTTCCGACCATTGTCAGCACACAACCGACCGGAACGACAGCACAATCCGGTTTTTCAAAACGAAGGTAGTATTTCTCCCACGGATCTTCCGGACAATGAACGGATACAGACACCGCTTTTGCATAATCACATACAGAACCCCCTCCGACTGCTAATAGAAAATCAACTTGATGATCTCTTGCAATCTGAACTCCTTCCCGTAACTTATCGGTTGTAGGGTTGGACATAACGCCCCCATCTTCTACAACCGTTTTTCCGCACTCTTTCAAAATAGAAATCACTGCATCATAAATACCGTTCTTCTTAATAGATCCTCCACCGTAAATCAACTGCACGGTATTTCCGTAATGTCCCAATTCTTCTTTTAAAGATTCCAGTGATCGTTCTCCAAAATATAAAGCGGTTGAATTTAAAAATTTAAAATTTCCCAGCATATCGGCTCCTCTCTCTTGTTTTTTCTATTATAACACTCCGACTCTTTTCTATAAATCATCTTCAATCGCACTGCTTTTTGCATACGCAGTTGAACGAGCCTCAAAAAAATCGGTCTTTACCATATTTGCATCTGCATACTGTGTAACCCACTTCATACTTTCCGGCTCCTCTTCGTATCCCGGATACAGCACTCCAAGCTTTAAAGAAGAAAAACGCAGGTTGCCGAGATATTTAATGTAGTCTTCCACCATGGATGCATTTAATCCCGGAATTTCTTCTCCGATGACATATTTCCCCCATCGGATCTCCTGCTCCACTCCGGTCTGCACCATCTCCCGAATCTGCTGTATCCTCTCCTCTGAAAACAACTCAGGTTCTTCCTTTTGCAGTTCGGTCAATATATTCCGAAACAACCACAAATGCGTATTCTCGTCCCGGTTGATATAGCGGATCTCCTGTACCGATCCCGGCATCTTTCCGTTTCTTCCCAAATTATAAAAGAACATAAAACCGGAATAAAAATAAATTCCTTCCAGAATAAAATTTGCTACACAAACCTTTAAAAATCCCTCTTTACTCTGATCCTCTAAAAAATCATTGTATAACTCTCCGATAAAACGATTTCTCTCCAACAGGTGTGTATCCGTTTTCCATTGATATAAGATCTCATTTCTCTCTGTCGGATTACAAATGGTGTCCAGCATATAACTGTAACTTTGAGAGTGGATACACTCCTGAAACGCCTGTATTGAAAGACACAATCCTATTTCGTTTGCAGTAACATACTGACTGATATTCGGCACATTTGCCGATTGCAGAGAATCCAGATATACCAGGAAACTTAAGATTTTATCATAAGCCCGGCGTTCCGCCGAAGACAACTTCGGATAATCGCTTTTATCCTGATTCATATTGATCTCTTCCGGAATCCAGAAGTTATTCATCGCCTGGCGATACCAGTCGGAAACCCATTCATATTTCATATTATTAAAATCATTAATATTAGTTGTATTAAAATTAATCAATCTGCGATTTCGAACCTCTATATCCCCTTCCGGATTAAACAACGGTTTTCTTCTGATTGTATGATCCATTTTCTCATTTCCTCCTTAAGCCGAACAACTCTCACAATCATCCGGATCCAATGCCTTTGAACGCACATAATATACTGTTTTGACACCTTCCTCCCATGCTAAAATATACAGGTTCAGAAGCTGACTCATTTTATATTCATTAGTAATCCAGAAATTAACGCTCTGTGCCTGATCAATATGGCGCTGGCGTATTCCGGCTGCACGCACAGACCAAGTCTGTTCTATCTGATGTGCCTGTTTATAATACCAATACGTCTCAAGAGACAATTCCGGTGCAACTCTCGGCAGAATTGCTCCCTTCTTTTCCTCCAGAAAAAAACGATTCATTACCGGATCCAGCCCGGCAGAACTGCCGATTAAAATAGAGGTGGAACTGGTCGGAGCCGTTGCCATTAACCAAGCATTCCTCATTCCATGCTCTGAAACAGAAGCTGCCAGTTGCCTCCAACGCGCAGAATCATAATTTCTTCTTTTGAAATAAAGTCCGTTCTGCCATTCACTTCCTTCAAAATATCGGTAAGATCCACGCTCCTTTGCCAGTTGATTGCTTGCCTTTATCGCTGCATATCCGATATCTTCAAATACACGATCTGCAAATTGGAGATGTTCTTCCGACTCCCAGCTGATATGATGTTTTGCCAGCATATGATGATAGCCGGAGATTCCCAATCCGATGGAACGATACTTTTGATTCGTCCTTTTCGCATCCGGCAACGGAAAGAAATTCAGATCAATCACATTATCCAATGCCCGAATTACAGTTGCCGTAATCGCTTCCATTGCATCCGTATCCTCCACGTCAATATGTCCAAGACAAAGAGAAGCCAGATTGCAGACCACATAATCTCCGGGTCTGTGAGTTGTGACAATCACTTCCTCTCCTTCTTCCGTTCGGACTGTTTTACTGATAAGCTCGGACGGACTCATATTTTGTGCAATCTCTGTACAAAGATTGGAGCAATATATCATTCCCGCATGCTTATTCGGATTTGCCCGATTAACAGTATCTCTGTAAAACGCAAACGGAGTTCCCGTTTCCACTGCAGATTTTAAGATCAGACGAATCAGATCTTTTAAGTAAATCACTCGTTTGGAGATACGAGAATCATGTACACAGTCCCAGTATTTTTTCTCCCACTCTTCTCCATAAGAATCTTCCAGTCCATAACCTTTTACCATTAAAATTTCATGTGGATCCATCAAATACCAGTCCTGATCCAGATTTTCTTTTGCCATCTTCCAGAAAAGATCCGGATAACAAACTGCCGGAAACACATCATGCGCCTTCATCCGATCGTCCCCGTTATTGGTACGAAGCTGTAAAAACTCCGGTATGTCCTTATGCCAGATATCCAGATATACTGCCACGGCACCCTGTCGCATTCCCAATTGATCCACTGCTACTGCCGTATCATTTGCCAGACGGATCCAGCGAATCACTCCACCGCTGGCACCCTCAAATCCTCGGATACTGCTGCCGCGAGAACGTACTTTCCCAAAATACATCCCCATTCCGCCTCCAAATTTCGACACTTCCGCAAACTGAGAAATACTGTGGTAAATACCCTCCAGAGAATCCGGCACCATATCGATAAAACAGCTGGAGAGCTGATGATACGGCTTTCTCGCATTTGACATAGTAGGCGTTGCCATTGTTACCTGATGAAGACTTAACATATCATAAAATTTTTCTACCCAGACAGACCGGTTTTCTTTTTCATTCATTGCCAGATGCATCGATATTCCCAGATACATTTCCTGTGGAGATTCCAGACTTACATGACTGTGGCTATGTATTAAATAACGATGTATCAGCAGATCCAAACCTGCATAAGTAAACAAATCATTGCGCTTTTCATCTAAAAGTACAGACAGCTGCAAGATTTCCTTGCGACTATACTGTTCCAATATGTAGCTTCCATATAATCCCTGTTCTGTAAGATATCTTATTTTCTCATAAAAATCAGTAAGTCCGAAGGTCTCTTCTGTTTTATCCAGTTCTGTCCGAAAGTTGTAATACAGTATCCGCCCTGCAATTTTTTCCCAGTTCGGTTCTTCTTGTGTTGTAAGCTCCGCTGCCGAACGAGTCAGCAATTCCCGCTTTTCTTCAGCTGTCATATTTTCTTTATCCATAGAACTGTATTTTGCTGCAAGTCGATTCAGATCATAGGTCGGAAAATCCCTTTGAATCTGATGTAATACTTCTATAATCGGCTCTTCCCCCAGCATTTGCACAATCTTTGTTCTGATTTCTCTCATTTGAGTCCGATTTTCTCTATATAAAATATAATTTCTTGCAACTTGATAGTAGTCATTTCTCATCAAAACCTGCTCTACTCCGTCTTGAATCTCTTCTACCCCTACCTCACTACGATTTTCAAAAAGCTTCTCCACTTGTATCAACAGTTCTTTTACAGAGGTTCCTTCCGGTGTCTGACCTGCAGATAAAAATGCTTTTTCTATCGCACGAATAATCTTCTCTCCATTATAGTCCTCTTTTAATAAGCTTCTTTTTATAATACTCTTCATTATCAAAACTCCCATATATCTACATCTATTATGTTTTATCTAAGATCTATACAATATATAGTGGTTTATTAAAATTGTCAATCAATTTGAGGTATAAGATCACATAGCAGAAAACGATCTGTAGAAAAATTACTTACAAAAGAAAATTCTTCGGCCTATCGACCGAAGAATTTCTCTTTATTTCCTATATTGTTACAGTTGGGAACGTAATCTTTTTCGCTTCCCCTTGTCGTTTCATATAATCAATTCGGGTTGTCACAATCTCTTCCAGGTGTTTTTCACGACACTCATTTACATTTCGATCTCGACACAATCTGTCTTCTGCAATTACAAACTTCACATCTCCGTTTTCGTCCTTTTCAATGTCTCCGCCTGCACCACAGACAACACATTCGAAAGGCCACTGGATTCCGTCCCAATGTTTGTCACCGCGCATAATCAGATCACTGTGACAGTTTGGACATAATCCCTGATTCGGATCCTCTTTCATCTTTCCGATCTTTAGAAGAAATGCCGCTTCATAAGCCAGAAAACGATGTGTGAATCGAGTATAGACCGTACTTGGCATCAAATCGTAGGTCGGTACCCCGATGATCAATCCATTGCAGGTCTGCATTTCTGTGATCAGCTTATCCATATCATCTTTTTCCTTTAAAACACAACCGGTATATTCACCTTTTCCCATGGCTACATTTCCCATACTCATAGTACAGACCTCACATCCGGTACATGGAAAATATTATAATCAAATAAATTGATCAATTCTACTTCAGCACCCTCCTCCTGACAGGCTAAAAGTGCTTCCTTTACTAAAATTTCACTGTTTCCGTTGTGGCGTCCTGTCACGATTCCCATAACTTTCATAATGAAATCCTCCTCGTCTTGATTCACCAATCGTACCATATATTGATAAAATTTTATCAAATGTATTTGTTTGGAAACAACGAAAAAAAGTATAATATTATAACTTTTTGTAATATACTTTTGCTTTTTAAGTTATTACATAATAACTACTATCAGGAGGATCTGTTTATGACTCTTGCTCAAATGAATTATTTTATTAAATTGGCAGAATGTTTAAGTTTTACCTAAGTTTCTAAATGTCTTTTTATCAGTCAACCCGCTTTAAGCCGACAAATCTCCGTAATGGAAGAAGAACTCGGAATAAAACTGTTTATTCGTGACAAGAAAAAACTGAAATTAACTCCGGGAGGTATTTTGCTGTTCTGCCGACTTCCTAAAATCCTTACAGACTATCAAAATGCCGTCCTTGATGCACGCACCGCAAACGAAGGTTATGAGGGATCTCTGCATGTCGGTATTTTGGATATATATAATCTTTCTGCCGATCTGACACAGTTTTTTACTCTGTTCCGAAAACGGAATAGTTATCTCTTACCCGCTTTTCATTGGCTGATCTGCCCGATCAGCTGTATAACGGAGCGTTAGATGCTCTATTTACTTATAATTTTTCTCTTTTTGACAAGCCGGATCTGGTTACTGTTCCGATTGAAACCTTTTCCTCTTGCATTATGCTAAACAAGCAGCATCCATTGGCAGATAAACCAGATCTGAAACTGTCCGATCTGAAAGATGAAATTTTCTTCCAACTGAAACCGGAAGCCAGTGAAGAGGGATATCTCTATATCAATAATCTCTGCATCCGCAGTGGCTTTCATCCCAACTTACACCATTTAGATAAATTGGAAGATGTCTTGTTATGGGTACAATCCGGAGCCGGCGTCGCTATTACCAGTGACCGATCCATTGAACGATTTAATCCTCAGATTACTATCAGATCGATCCACATACCGGAAGCAAATCATCATGAAGTCCTGATGGCATGGCATAAAAGCAACTATAATCCGGCGATCTCCATCTTTATGGAACTTCTGGATGCTTTCCATAAAACAAATCCGGTATGGATCCGGATCAACATTGACAAACACAGGGAATCCACCCTCATAATCTAAATCATACGCAGGTGGTTTTATTGATTCTCAGCTTTGCTAAAAAACAGGGCTGCAATCCTAATAATAAAAGAGATAGACCTCATGTACCGACCCCCAAAAGTTAGACTTAAACTCTAACGATTGGGAGGTCGGTATTTTTATGGCTAAATACAGTTAGGAGTTTAAGAAAAAAGTTGTTATGTCATATTTGAAAGGTGAAGGTGGTTACAGTTACATAGCTAAGATATATGGAATTCTTGCTCAAAGGCAAGTTGAAGAATGGGTTCATAACTACAATGCATTTGGAGACGAAGGACTAAAACGCTCTCGTAGACAAAATAATTATTCTTTCGAAAAGAAGCTTTCTGTTGTAGAGTTATATTTATCAAGTGAGATTTCATATCAGGATTTGGCAATACAAGAAGGCATTACCAATCCAGGCTTAATCGTAAATTGAGTAAATCGTTTCCGAGCTGCTGATCCTGATGCTTTGAGCCCTCGAAAGAAAGGTCGGAAGAAAACATTGGATAAACCTAAAATCGATAGGATAACTCAAAATGCTGAAGAACAAGTTGTAGATACAGGTGCTGAATATGTTAAAGAATTAGAGGATGAACTCCTTAAACTGAGGATTGAAAACGTCTTTTTAAAAGAACTGAGGAGGTTGCGTTTAGAGGACGAGGCAAAAATGAGAGAACGGCGCTCGTCATCAACAGCCTCCGAGGAGCATTCAGACTGAAAGACCTTCTCTCTTATACAGGCATGTCCAAAGCGACATATATGTATTGGCAAAAAGATTTGACAGAGATAATCCGGATCAGGAAATCGAGGAAAAGATTCTTGAAATCCACAAGAAAAACAAAGACTATGGTTATCGTAGAATGTCAGGCAAACTAAGAAATCAAGGCTATTGTGTTAACAAAAAGAAGGTACAACGTTTAATGAAAAAACTCGGGTTACAAGTTACATCATTTACTCGTAAAAGCCGTAAATATAGTTCTTATAAAGGAAAGGTTGGAACGGTTGCATCTAATCGTATAAGGAGACGATTCCACACACGCATACCGCATCAAAAGATTACAACAGATACTTCAGATTTTAAGTATTATGAAATTGACGTCAGACAATGCACAAACTATATTTGGATCCATTTATGGATATGTGCAATGGAGAAATCATCAGCTTTGGAATAGCAAAACAACCATCAGCCCAAAATATCATGGAGGCAATGAAACAGGCAATTTCAATAACATCTGATTGTCCATACCGTAGAATTTTTCATTCAGATCAAGGATGGGCATACTAGATGAAAGCCTATTCTCATCGTCTTAAGGAAGAAAGAATCTTCCAGAGTATGTCTAGAAAAGGAAACTGCTACGACAACGCTGTCATAGAAAACTTCTTTGGACTGATCAAACAGGAAATCTACTATGGGGTTGTGTATTACAGTTATGAGGAATTAAAATCAGAAATGGAACGATACATAAAGTATTACAACGAACATAGAATCAAAGAGAAACTAGGATGGCTAAGTCCTGTACAATACAGATTAAGTCTCTTGGCTGCATAAAAAATAACGTAGCAGCCATAAAAACTGCTACGCTTAAAAAGTCTAACTTTTGGGGATCACCTCATCAGCCAAGGTATCTCTCTTTGTTCGTTTTCTCTATTTTTCAGTAAAATTATCCTTGGACACTCCACAGACCGGACATTTCCAGCTGTCCGGTAATTCTTCCCAAGGAGTTCCTTCTGCAACAGGATCATACACAAATCCGCAGGTATTACAAACATAAACTCCCCGTTTTTCTGCTGGTGCTTCTTCCGATACAATTGCCGTTTTTACAAATCGACTCTTCGGAACCTTGCAAACAGGACATCTGTAATCAACCGGCAATGCTTCAAAATCATCACCTTCATACACATATCCGCAAACATCACAGGCATAGCAACTCTCACTGTCGCTATTTTCTCCATCTGAAGCTTCTCCTACAGAAGAAAGACTTTTCACAAATGCAGAACCGAAATCACGACAGGCATCAATCGCTTCCTGATCCGGAACCCATTTTACCGCATATCCGTCATTTACCAATTCAAATCCCGATTCTGCCAAAAACTCGTTCATAATTTTTACAGAACCGCCGCTCCAACCGAAGCTTCCAAAAGCTGCTGCTTTTTTATTGATAAAACGGCATCCCTTAATCATTTCCAAAACACCTGCCATAGCAAAGGAAATCCCGTAGTTAATGGTAGGACAACCGGTTAAAATTGCCTTTGAATGAAATACCTCTGTAATCAGATCATTTTTATCTGTATGCGCCACATTAAACAACTTCACTCTGACTTCCGGATCTTCTTTTTGTATTCCGTCCGCAAGAGACTCCGCCATTGTTCTGGTGGAATTCCACATAGAATCATATAAAATAGTAATCTGATTTTCCTGATAGGCATTTGCCCATTTTGTATACTGTTCTACAATCTGAAGAGGATTGTCCTTCCAAATCACACCATGACTTGGACAGATCATATCAATCTGTAAATTCATTGACAACAGTTCTTCTATCTTATCCTTTGCAAAACCTGAATATAAATTCAGAATATTGGCATAGTATTTCTCCGCTTCATACATCATGTCCGAAGTATTTACTGTGTCATTAAACAGAGATTCCGTTGCATAATGCTGGCCGAATCCATCATTGGAAAACAGAATGTTCTCTCCTGAAAGATAAGAAAACATAGTATCCGGCCAATGAAGCATTGCAGCTTCCACAAACGTCAGTGTGCATGTTCCAAGAGATAAGGTATCTCCCGTTTTCACATTAACAAAATTCCAATCCTGATGATAATGACCTCGAATAATCGATTCTCCTGCCGCCGTACAATAAATCGGTGTATTCGGAATCTCTCTCATAAGTTCCGGTAATGCCCCGCTATGATCGATCTCATTATGCTGCATTATAATATAATCAATCTGATTCAGATCAATCTCTTCTTTTAAGCGTGCTACAAATTCTGTATCAAACGGCTGCCAGACTGTATCTATCAATGCAACCTTCTCATCTCTTACGAGATAAGAGTTGTAGCTGGTACCTTTATCTGTAGACAACTCATCGCCATGAAATCTACGTAACTGCCAATCAATTTTTCCTACCCATGTTACCTTTTCGGATATTCGTTTTCCCATGATATTGTCTCCTCTACAAAAATAATTGTTTGAAATTTAATATGCATCAATTATATTGCATGTTTTACTCTTTGTACAGAACATTATTACACTTTTCTCTAAATATGGGCAACAAAAAGTCCGTGACAAAAGGAGCGTTCAGTTAGGGATTTATGGAAATCAAATTTAACTGACAACCTTTAAGCGGACAAAAGAAATAACGACCATACAAGAGTAGAAATGCTTTTATAATCCAGTCTTTTAAAGTTATTCATTTTTTATCTGTAAATTCTGTATAGCTTTACATACTTTTTGTATGCTTTGTTGTACTTTTTGTAAAGCTCAACATATCTCTTATAATCTCTGTTATATTTCTTGTAAAGTCTCTTTGCATTTCTTGACTTCTTGTACTTATACCTCTTAGAAAGTTTGTAAACTTTCTTGTAAGATTTCTCGTACTTTTTAACGAATCTATAATTCTTCAGGTATGCTTTTCTATACTTCTTAGCAAATCTTGCGTTTTTCTTTACAGTTGGCTTTTTAGTGATAGTAGTTTTTTCTTTAGCTTTCTTTTCAGCTTCCGCCTTTTCTTTAGCTTTCTTTTCAGCCTCTTTCTTTTCTCTTTCTGCATTCCAAGTCTGTTTATCAACAGCAAGTTCTTTTTGAATTCTCCTATATCTTCCTTTATCTCTCATTATCATTACTGCTTTCCAGAAAGCAATATTTTCTTCACCTATTCTACTCCCAAGTTTTTCTTCGGTTAGACCTTCAGCTTCTAAGATTTCTTTGTAGAAAATTTCATCGTCTCGGTTTAGATATGCTCTATCTTCATCGGTAAGATATTTATCACATTCTTTAATACGTATATATTCCATTTTATAACTCTTTATTATTTCTGGTTTCCAGAAAGCACGGCTTTCTTCACTTAATTTATTATCTGCTTCAATTAGACCGTTAGCTTCTAAGATTTCTTTGTAGAAAATTTCATCGTCTCGGTTTAAATATGCTCTATCTTCATCGGTAAGATATTTATCATGTTCGGCAAGATATTCATCATATTCGTCTTCAACAGTTGCTGAAGTTCCGTTATTGTTATCGGCAGGTGTTTCAGAAGCGAATGCAGAGCTTATAGATAGACCCATAAATAGGGAAAGAATCAAGCTTAGAATGATTCCGTTTTTCATAAATTTTTTAGTTTTTTCCATTTTAATTTCTCCTTTTTAATTAATTTTAATTTTTATTACTATATTTTATTAGGTTAATATGTTGTGATCAAGCATTTTTGTAACACTGCCACCTAATTTTGCAGGGGCTTATGCAGCCCCATATCGTGCCTCGAAAGGCGTTTTGTAATTATTATAAGAATGCGGACGTACATGATTATAATGCACGTATGCAAATTCTTCGATTGATTTATAGAGTTCTTCCTCAGTACGGTAATAATGATGGTTAATTAGATCATTCTTCAATGTATTGAAATATCTTTCCATTGGAGCATTATCATATGGGTATCCGGCTTTACTTATACTCTGAGTAATAGTTAAGCTCTCGCAGAACTCTGTAAACTCTTTTGATGTATACTGGCTTCCTTGATCACTGTGCAGGAGTAATTTATTGAGATTTATTCCCGGCTGCGAATCAATAGCCTTCTGCAGAGTTCTTTTGGCAAGATCTGCAGTGATGCGTTTGTCCGTAATGCTTGCAACAATACTTCTATCATGTAGATCAAGTATTGAACAATTCTATCGAGTTTCACCTGTTGTAAGGAAAAGATATGTAAAATCTGTACACCATTTTTGATTAATTTCATCTGCGCTAAAGTCCTGATGAAGTTTGTTTTCAAAGGTCTTATGTGCTTTTCCGCGCACATAGTCGGGCTTACGTTTTCTCGATACAGAATACAGTTTAAGCTCCGTGTTCATATACTTATGAACAGTAAGATTGCTTATTTCATACCCTTGACGAGCAAGATAAACCTGTATGGTTCTATAGCCATCGACTCCGCCATGAGAATGATATCTTTCGATTATAGTTTTCTTGATTTCATCCTTATGTTTTTCTTCCTCCATTTCAAAAATATATAGGACTTCATAAAGCTTTTCCAACTCTATAAAGACCTCTGATTTGTTATAAAAAATGCCGTACTCATCAAGTACGACTTCTACCTTCTTTTCTATCTCTAGATTTTTGTAATCTGTATAGACTTCAATATGAACTTCATTTACTTTAAAGTAGACCCTTCCATCTGCTGAAAAATTATCACTTGATGGCAAGATATAAATAAGAAAAGGTGGCTCTGGAGACTCTCCTTCAGCAAAATGATGATATGCACTAGGAAGTCCAATCTTCTTTATAATTGTAAGTAACTTATCCATTTGAAATCGCCTCCTTTATCTCTTTTTGAAATACCTTTTTATTAAACTTTTTAAGTTTCTATTCTATCAAATATTTAAACAATCTCTGCATCCGAAAAGACTAACTCATATAGTCTTACTA